>NZ_CP083388.1:3012623-3760165 GCF_020042285.1 Ferruginibacter albus | reverse complement strand
ATTATTGGATTTATATTATTAGATGCAAAAAACGGAAGCGCTAAGTTATTTGGTAAAGGAGCTTCTAATTCTATCGGAAAAATCAACGGAGTTACTGTTGATGTAAACGATTTTGATACCAAAGTAAAGCAGTTTGAACAACAGTATGGAGGCCGTGCCGGCTCTACTTATCAAGCCAGGGAGCAGGTGTGGAACCAGGAAGTGCAGGAAAACCTGATGGATGGAGTATTTGAAAAATTAGGCATGAGCCTGTCACCAAAAGAATTGAGCAGTATATTATTTAGTGATGAAGCTCCACAATCATGGAAACAATATTTTACAGATCAAAATGGGCAATTTGATGTTTCTAAAGCACAGCAGGCATGGGCTCAAATAAAAAAATCGAAAGGGAAAGATAGAGAAGATGTAGAGGCACAATTGATCGATCCATTAGTAAGACAAACTCTTTTTATAAAATATTCTTCTTTGATCTCTGCCGGTGCTTATTATCCAAGCTGGATGCAAAAGCAAGATGCAGTAGCAGATAATGGTATTGCAAATATTTCATATGTTGGTGTTCCGTTTAGTACTATCAGCGATAGCAGTGTTAAAGTATCAGATGATGATATTAATGATTATGTTCAAAAACATAAAGCACAATATACTTTAGATGAAGGAGGAAAATTATTGTCTTATGTAGGTTTTAGTACTGATCCAAGTAAAGCAGATTCATCTACTGCATTAGATCAATTAACAGCATTAAAATCCGATTTTGCAACAGATACCAATACTACTGTTTTTCTGGCAAAGAATTCTTCTGCAATACAGTTTGATGACTTTTATGAGTTAAAATCTAAAATCAACTCTTCGAAAAAGGACACCATATTATCATTAGCAAATAATGCGCTTTATGGACCCTATTTAGAAAATGGTGATTATATGATTGCAAAAAAGTTGGGTGAACGTGAAATTCCGGATACCATAAAATGCAGGCACATTTTAATTGCAACTTCTGATCCTAAAACCGGTAACAAGATCTTGGATGATAGTGCTGCTAAAAAACGTATTGATAGTATTGTTGCTCTTATTAATGCAGGCCAGAGCTTTGATTCTTTAGTACAGAAATATAGCGATGATCCGGGAAGTAAAGATAAAAAGGGGGAATATGAGTTTCCGTATTACACAAACGATCCGCAAAGAAGCCCCGGTTTTAGATCTTTAGCTAAAGAGTTTGCCGAGACTGTATTTTTTGGAAAGAAAGGAGATAAAAAAGTTATTCATACAACTTTTGGATGGCATTATATAGAAGTGTTGGATCAGCGCAGTTTTGAACCTGCTTATAAAATAGCTTACCTGGCAAAGCAAATTACAAGTAGCCAGGAAACTATAAATATGGCTCAATCTAAAGCCACCACTTTAGCAGGACAAGCACGAGATACAAAAGCCTTTAATGAGTATGCCACAAAAAATAATTTAGTTAAAATAGATGTGCCGTCTATCGTTAAAGAAAACGATTTCCAGGTAGGAGGATTGCAGGATGCTCGTCAGTTAGTTAAATGGGCTTTTGATGCAAACGAAGGAGAGGTAAGTGATCCGATGAATATTGATGATAAATATATTGTTGCAACGATTACTAAAGTTCAAAAAGCAGGCTTGCCTGACGCAGCAGTTGCAAGACCGCAGGTTGAAATGCTAATTAGAAATCAAAAGAAAGCGGATCAGATAATTGCCAAAATTGGCAAAGACGCATCTGTTGAAAAAGCTGGATCAACTTATAATGTTCCTGTACAAAATGCAGGAGCAGATTCTTCATTAACCTTTGGGTCTTTCTTTATCAGTGGAATAGGACAAGAGCCTAAAGTTATCGGTGCAGCGTTCAATAAAGATTATCAAACTAAATCTTCTGAACCGATCATCGGAAACAACGGCGTATATGTAATCAAAGTAAACAGCGTAGGTAACAAAGCTACAGATACGCCTGAAGCAGCAGCATCAAAAACAACACAGAAAGAAAGACAAATAGCACAGCAATTTGGATATGGTTGGATGGAAGCATTAAAGAAAACAGCCGATATAAAAGACGACAGAAGTAAATTCTTTTAAGCGAACTAAAGTATAAATAACTATAAAACCGAACTAACCAGTTCGGTTTTTTGTTTGATACACAGATGTAAACTATTTGTAGTACGACAATAGATAGTCCTTTTATATTTGTCCTTATTGTTAACTCTACTAATTTTGCAAATACATGAGCGATGAAATAATAAATAAGGTAACAGACAGTGCTCTAACAACGTTAGACCTGGAAGAACTCTATCCAAAAAAAGAAATAATCTTGTTTGATATAAAAGATTTTCTTTTCATGGGATTGATATTAAAGGAAAAAGACTTCAGAGAATCTTTAAAGAATTTTAATTGGGACCAATATAATAATAAGCTCATTGCAGTTAGCTGTTCTGTGGATGCTGTTATACCTATGTGGGCTTACATGCTTGTTGCATCGTATTTACAACCCGTAGCGCAAGATGTTTTTTTTGGAACGGAAGAACAGTTAAAAGAAAACATCTTACTTAAAAATATCTCACAACTAAATAAAGAAGAATTTATTGATAAGCGTATTGTTGTGAAAGGTTGCGGAGAGTTGCCCATTAAGGAAGCCGCCTACCTGGAAATAACAAAACTATTACGTCCTGTTGCCAAAAGTATTATGTACGGAGAACCCTGCAGTACAGTACCCATCTACAAAAAGAAATAGTTATCTTCATCAATAATGAAAGCGTTTTTTAGCAAAGCATGGAAAGTTTGCAAAAGAGTTTTTCTTTGGCTTTTCATTTTACAATTCATTTATATTATTATCTGCAAGTGGTTCGATCCACCGATAACCATCACGCAAATCAACAGTGTATTACACGGATATGGTTTGCATAGAGATTATGTGAACTTTGATGAAATGAGTTATAATATGAAGTTGGCTGTTATTGCCAGTGAAGATCAGTTGTTTCCTACCAACAACGGTTTTAATATGAAGGCAATTAAAAAAGCAATTGATTATAACGATAAACATGAAACCAAACGCAGAGGCGGAAGCACAATAAGTCAACAAACGGCTAAGAATGTTTTTTTATGGCAGCATGGCGGCTATTTTCGTAAAGCATTAGAAGTATATTTTACTTTCATGATAGAAAAAATATGGGGTAAGAAAAGAATTTTGGAAACCTATCTAAATGTTATTGAAACAGGTAAAGGTGTATTTGGTGTAGAGGCTGCTTCGCAATTCTATTTTAATAAAAGTGCTAAAACCCTTACTCGCAGTGAGGCGGCAATGATCGCTGCTTGCTTGCCTAATCCCAAAAGGTTTACCGTAAAGCCAATGAGTAAGTATGTATCAAACCGATATGATGATATAATGCGACAAATGAATTTGATAGAAGGTGTACCGGAGATACAGGCGTTGATTAAATAATATTGAAGTATTTATAAAGTGGTGGCAATAAAGAACGATAGTCTCAATTATCCAAAAAGTAAAATATTGATTTGAAGCCCTCTTTAAGCTCCGTAAAGATCTTTCCTTCATAACTTTACTCAGCAGCCGTCTTTACGAAGGGCTCGTTTATAAAGCATCTTACTATCTTGTTCTACATAGTCGCACGATACTATTGGATATGAATATTTGGGAGCGTGCGATACACTATGGCTTCTTATAATTATTTTGTCGTTGACTTTCAGGCTATGCAACTGCTGAAATTCATTAGAGTTTTCTAGTCCAAAACTAAGAATATAATCATCTCCATTGATTGTGACCATCACTCCGAAACCTAAGCGTGAGCCTGGCGGAAGAGAAAGAGAGGTTACAACAGCCTCCATACTGGTGGAATCACTAATATATTTCCCTAGCTTAGCAGCACTGGCAAGTACTTTTTCACCTTCGGGAGAAACTTTCCATTTTGTATATGCTATGCCACCAGGAGTAGCCTCCCATTGTTTTACAGCTACTTCCCTTTCGGCAGCAGAGAGTGGTTTTTGAGTTGGTTTTTTAGAACTTTCATTTTTAATTTCACGATTAGCAAATACTAGTCCGCTTACCACAACCGGCAGTAAGATCAGCGCATAAATAACTTTTTTCATATTTTTTGTAGTTTTAAATAATACAGTTTTGATAAATCAGATCCATTTAAAGGACCTCTTTAGTTTTTCGTATCCTTTTACAGTTGGTGCTACAAAAATACTTTGATAGTGTTTAGGCAAAGGAACCTGTATTGTAAATAATAGTGTAAACTCTGTAAATAATATCTTTACATTATGCTTGTTAGAAGAAATTCCCTGTCCATAAAGCATAAGTACATGGGCGGAATATTAATACTATTGTTTATCACTATAATCTGCGTGGCTTTCAGCATAACCGGCAGCGATAATTTTGATTTTGCCCGAAGAGAAATTTTGCTTCGCCGAATCGGACATGAAATACTCCTTCAATCGGGCGACAGTACATCACGGGTACTACCGGTAAAAAAAATCACCGAAAATGAATACCAGATCAGCTTTGAGAATGCGTTTACTTTTCAACCCGAATTCCTGGTAAATACTACTCAACGTTTGTTAGCGCAGGACCCGCTTGCAAGTGATTACGTTGTTAATGTACTGAACTGTGCCAATGCCGGTGTAGCTTATGGATATGCTATATCAAAAAATAAGAAAGATGATATTGTTGCCTGTATAGGAAGAAGGCAACCCATAGCGTGTTACATGATTAATATTAAATTCAAACCGACAGGAATAATTACAGCAAAGAATGGATATCTTCTGGGCAGCCTGATAGTTTTAGCATTGGTTGGATTTATTTTTTTAAGACCTGTTAAGCCACGGAAGGATTTACCTGACAGTCAGCATACTGGTATATTTACTTTAGGGGCAATGTTGTTTAATACGGAGACTCGTAAGCTAATGGCAAACGGAAAGACTATAGACTTGACCAAAACAGAGACCCGTGTACTAAGCATTTTCGCGTCGTCTCCTAACGAAGCTATAGAGCGAAGCAGGCTGCAAAAAGAGATATGGGAAGATGAAGGTGTTATAGTAGGTCGCAGTCTGGACATGTTTATTTCAAAACTTAGAAAAAAACTGGAGTTTGATCCCAATATCAGGATTGTTGTCATACGCGGTAAGGGATATAAGCTTGAAATCAGCGCTTAAGAAAACCTTACTATATGTGTCTAACTGTTACAATGATATAATGCGGAAAATGAATTTAATTGAAGGCGTACCAGAGATACAAGACTTGATAAAGTAACGGGCAGGTATTTGCGAAGGCTGGGAAATCGACTTCCGTCTGCCCAGCTTTTGCAAATACCAATGTTAGCTGTAGTTTTATTTTACAATTTCTTCTAGAGTTTTTAATTCATCTTCAAACAATTTGTCACGACGTTTGGTCAATAAAAAATCAAATAATTGCTGAATATCAATACTTTCTTGTTTATACCGGTTTAGAAATTTCAGCCCGAGGGTTATATCATTTTCAGTTGGATAGAAGTAGCAATTCCCATCGGTCGCTCTTTTTGATGCAGTCTTCTTTTTTATCCGCTCAATTACGGCAGGAACTGCTTCAATGCCGGAATGCATAAATATGCCTTCCATTGCGCTGTGTCTATCCTTGCCATTTAAAAGCTGCCCTATAAATAGATTGGATTCTCTTTTGTCTGCATGTCTAATCAGAGCTAAAAATGCTGAACCTGCTAAATCTTGGCTCTTTTCATTTAACTTTTTTTCAAGATAAGGAATACACTTTCGTGTACCTGCAGTGTGCAAAGTCGCATTTGCCTGAATAATTGACCAGTCAGATTTATAATTTTCCAAAATATAGATAAGAGCATCTTCAGCATCAGGATTTTCCGAATTGCCAAGACAATTTATTATTGGGTCAACAATTTTTCCTTGGCTATATTTTTTTAACAGGTCAAATAAGGGTTTAATATTGACATCAACTGTCTTTTTCTGCCAGGCAATAGCAATATATATGTAGCCTTTAATGTCAGTGTTACTTTCAACAATGACCTTTTGGATAAAATAATTGGTTAATTCAGGCAAAGTTTTATTTCTACCAATATTCCCTAAAATTAGATATGCCTTCCTGATTTTCTTGATGTCTGTAGATCTTTCAATAAACTGTTGCAATTCATGTATGACTCCAACATTGTCATATGACCTGTCATTCTCGTCAATTGTGTCAATTAATTCCATTGTAAAAAATGGTTGATGTTTAGAGAGCGTGAAAAATTGCAGCAAACGTTGAGGGCTTGGCGATGTGGCGGTATTTGAAAATGGTCAGCCTGTAACTACTGCTAAATTTATAACTAAAAGTTCATTGTTTATTCTGTTGCTCGGCTTTATTCGTCGGCTGGAACTGAAGTTGAATAGCGAACAAAAGTTGAGCATATATTCGTCGCCCCGCCATATTGCCAAACCGCCTGTTGTAGGCAGTATTTTGTCGCTAATGTTCATTCTAATTTTGTCTTTCTAACGATATGTATTCCGCCAATACTGTAAGCTAAGTCTATTGAAATTGGTTTTCCGTTAAGGTAAAAATTGCCATTTTGAAATGGGGTAATTCTGTCGTCAATTAAAAAAAAGTAATCATCTCTTTGCTTAAGTATGTCTAAATTGTCAGAACCCAATTCTACTTGTTCAATATATTCAACTAAACCTAACTCGTACAATTCAGGAATTGTTACTTTCTGTCCGTTTAATTCGCAAACATGTTTCTCTCCAAGTCCTGGCATACCAAACCAAGGCATTGCTTGTCCAACTTGCAATGAAATTTTTGATGTGTCGCCTGTAAAAAGAAAGTGTCTTGTTTTGAAAGTTTCAAACTCTGATGGCAGGGATTTTTTGGGAAATGGTTCTTCGGCTTTCCAAAAAAACATTACTTTATTTTGCCATTCTGGGTCGTCACCGTCTGTAAAAACTAAATTGTCTGTCCAATAGTGCATATAAAGTTGTCCTGTCCTAAGTAAAATTGTTGACTTGTCAATTTTTTCTTTTTGCTCATCCGTTAACGGTCTAACAATTTTAAATCCGATGTTGTTGCCTGTTGAAATGAAAGTGTCACCTTTTTGAAGTTGAATAGTCTCTGTCGGTTGTTGGGAAGTGTCAGCACTTGCTTTCTTTCCGAATAACTTATCAAATAGTCCCATATTTAGAATGTCTGTTATTGTGCGGTCTTAATATTGCCTACAACGAGCAGGGCTTTATGCAGGTTGGGAATTAGATATCCGTCTGCCCATAACCACTGCTGATTGAAATATATTGATGAAGTTAAGCACAAAAGCTGATAGTCATTCGTCTGCTGGAACTAAAGCTGGGATTTGCAATTAGCTCATGTTACAAGGTCACGCCCAACTTGCATAAAACCCAATGTTGGGCGCAGTTATTATTTACATAAATCTTCTATTTTTTTCAAATGCTCATCCATATCTATAGAAGAAGTAGTTAGTCCCCATTTCTTTGCTGCTATGAGTGTTTCACAAGATTTAGTCATATTATTATTCGTATAGTATGCAATTGTCAGATTAGCATAGACAACCCAATTGCTTGAATCAAGTTTAATTGCTTCTTGGTAATCACTTATTGCGCTTGAATCTTTATAAAGTTTCCAATAAATTAATCCTCGATTACTGTAAAAATTCGGGTTTGCTTTATCTAATGAAATTGCCGTGTCCAACATCAACAATGCTTCTATTAAATTACCTACATTTTCATAGCAGTTTGAAATGTCAAAGAACAATTTTGGGTTATCTGGCTCTATTCTTATTGCTTGATGATATAAATCTATTGCTGTCGAATATTTTTTCTCTTTACTAAAATCAAAGGCTTTAATACTTAGACTTTCGGCTTCAGCACTTTTAAAGCTATAAGGCAAATTAATAGAGATAGCTTTTGTGGAATTTATTTCTTGCTTAGAATTGTTTTGTGATTTGCAAGTAATAAATAAGACGGACGAACTTGTACAAAATAGTAACGATATTAAATGTCTTTTTTTCAATTCTATTTGACTTCTTTTATTGCGCCCAACGTTTTGCATTGGCGTTGTGGCGGAATTTGAAAAACGTCCGCTCGGAACGAATGCTGAATAAAATTACAAAAGTTGAAGATAAGAACCGCAGCTAAATTAACAACGTTCAGCCCGAACTGAAGATGATAGAAAGCTAAAGCTGAAGTTTATTAATCTGTCCGCTGACATAACTCTAATGCAATGTTAGCAGCAGTTTTTCTTATAATGCTTTCTTAGAAAATTTCTTTTCCCTTTATAAATGTAAATATGATTCCAATTTTTGTCGATTATTTTAAGATTCATATCAAGTGCTACTGATCTTTTTCCCCAAGAAATTATATTAATAGTACCAGAAATATTTATTGTCGCACCATTTTTGGGTGTTGGCATATATGAATGCCTTTTGAATATACATTTTACAATCGATGAATCCTTATTTATGTAAATCCGTCTTGATTGTAGAGCCTTTGTTGAATCAAGTATGAGAATGTCTAGTTTTAAACAATACGCTTCATCGCTAACTTCTGGTACATCATAACATACTTCCTGTAAAAGAGAGATAGTTGTGTCGGATGAAAGAATATTTTGTTCCGTGAAATATTGCTGTTTCTTAAGCTCAAGAACTTTTGTTTCGTTCTGTCCTTTACAAAAAAAGCCTGTTGAAAGAATAAAAAGTAATAATAATTCAGTTTTCAAAACCATAGATTGTTGACGAGAATTGCTGCTAACGTCGGGGCTTTATGCAGGATGGGAATTAGTATTCCGTCTGCCGACAACCGCTGCTGATTGAAATTATAAAGTTGAATTTAAGAACTAATATTGAAAGTTGTTTGTCCAGCCCGAATCACAGCTTGGATTTGCAATTGGTTGATGTTTGCTCGTCTTGCCCAAATTGCATAAAGCCCAATGTTAGCGGCAGTCTTTTAATTGTTGCTTAGCTTTTTTGTTTCATAAAAAATAGCAACCTCTTTGCCAGGTGCATTTTCTTTAATGTCAAACAACTTTAATTTTCGATTGCCGATTTCTAGTATTGTTCTCATTGCATCACTAAATTTTAGAGTAATAATTTTTTCAGCAATTTCTGACGTAGTGATTAAAACATCTTTTAGAATGCTGTACTTAAACTCAAATTCGTGTCTTTTCAAATGAACTTCATATTCATTCAACAAATACTCTAGTTTTTGCTCTATTTCAAAGACACTTAATTCTGTCTTGGAAATATCTAGCATCCAATTTCTAAGACGTAATTGGTTCGTTTTGGTTTCGGGATCATTTTTAAAATCTATTATTCTTTCCCAACTTAAATTAGTTTGATTAAGTATTGGGAATTTAGAAATAACAACATTAAGAAGATTTTTATCCGAAGTGTAAGCCGCATCTTCACTGATGTTCAAATTGGTTGGATTAAAAATTGGAGATACAATTCTATCTTCTGTTTTCTGAAGTAAATCGCAAAGCATTAATGCTCTATTATTTTCATAATCTGGGTTGTACAAATTCTTCTGCAAGAAACTTGATAACGACAAAATAGAAGATATAATTGACCCTCCTTGAAAAAAATAAGAATGAGTCTGTTCAGCATATTGTCTTAAAAATTTAGAATAAGTTGAATTTGGGTTTTTGGAGATATAACTCTCTTCAATTTGAACTGGGTTAACTGGACGGAGTAATTTTGTCTCGGTTAAGAAATTTACGTCCGCAATATTACCCTTAATAACTTCTTCTATATTGTCTCCATAAATGCTTTTGACCTTTTTTGACATAGGAGTATCACCGACAAGGGTTTGTGAGCATTGAGTAAACTCAGCTTCATCAAAATATAGATTATCAAATAGTATAGAAAGCTTTTTTAGGTCAACATCCCCTAACAAATAATTTGAATTCAAAGTTATATATCCAGTATATTCCATGCTGTTATTTGAGTGAATGTTATTTATCTATTTAAAGTATTATAGACTTCGATAAAATTACCGCTAACGAGCAGGGCTTTATGCAGGTTGGGAATTAGTATTCCGTCTGCCCGGAGCCGCTGCTGATTTAAAATATGTTGATGAAGTTAACTACAAAAGCTGATAGATATTCGTCTGCTGGGACTGAAGCTGAGATTTGCAAATAGCTGATGTTACAATGTCCTGCCCAACTTGCATAAAACCCAATGTTAGCGGCATACTCTATTGTTCTACAAGTGTGATGCTTAGTCCAAGCTTAAGAAACTTTACGTCTGGAACAACTTTTAAAGCGAACTCTAAATTTACGTCTTTACTTTCCGCAACGATTAGCCCACGAACTGATTGCCCGTTTTTACGTAGTTCTTCTTTTGTCCAACCCATATAACGTAAAATTTGTCCTATGCTTAAATCTTTTGCTTTTCGTTTTATTTCAATAATTACAAAGTCTCCTTTTTCGTCAATGGTCAGCATATCCATAATTCCAACAACTTGTGTGTCGTACTGTCCATTCTTTTGCATTTGCTGTTCTTCGTCAAAATATTTGAGCTTAGGAAAAAGTCTTGGCATATTTCTGTGAAGCAAAGTTTGATAATGCTGTACTTCTAATGCTTCAAATTTTTGTTCTTCTTGAACTACAGGTAAAATTGTTGGCTGTCCTTCGATTTCTTCATCTTGTTCTTTTGGAAATGTATAATACAGCAATCTTGCAAATTCAAAGTTCCCTAAAGTTCTGCTGGCAATTTCTTCAACTCTGCTTTTAATTTTTAGAAGTTTAAAATTGTATTCAAAGTATAAAGCAAGCCCTGTGTTTTCTGTGTCTAACCCACTAACCAAAAGGAAGTTTAAGAAACGGTCTTGGTCGTTAAAAATTGGAAGGAAAATGTTAGGAAAGTAAATGCTCAATAGTTTTGGTATAACCGTCCTGCCTGTTTTGAAACCATTGATTTCTTTTGATAGACTTATAATATTTTCTAAATCGTTGGAAAGTTTTCCGTCAGGCTTGTATGCGTTAGAGGCGTCAACTGAAATGACTTTTTGAAGTAAAGATTTTATTTTTGAAAAATCAGTTTCATAACCATACTTATATTTTGAACCACCTTTTATACTTCCAAGTGGTTTTGTTCCCCATTCAAGGTCGTATGCAAGGCAACCTTGTTTTCTGCCAAGTCCTGCAAAATAATCTTCTTTCGTTAGGCTATTTAATTTTGCTGTGTCATAAGTCTGTGCAAAGTCTTGACGCATTAAGTCTATTTCTTGTTTGCTTTGGCCTGTCCAAACAAAACTTTGCAGTTTTTGAATTAACTGTTCTAAAGTGTCTTCGTTTATGATAATTTCTGTCATAATTGTGAGGGCTGTTATATTCTGTCGACCGCATTATGATTGTGTGAACTTTAGAATTTCTGCTTTTGTCATAAAGCCGAATTTGTTAGCAAACGTATCATAATCGTTTGTGTCAATATTAAAATTTATTTTTTTACTGATTATCTCTCTTACTTCTGAAAACAAAGGTTCTCGAAGGTCTCCATTGCTACTTACATATTTAAAGTTTGGTGTACCTGACAAACAAGAAGTTAAAAACCCGTCAAATTCTTCAATTGTCCTAAGATTTATAGGGTTGTAGTTCATTGGGTATGTCAGTTCAGTTAGTTTTTCAAGCCGTTTAACTGGCTCAAATGTTTTAATTCCTGCACCCCATTTGAATATATGAGATATTGGTTTGTATTGATAGTAAGTTTCCCAATCCATTGGAATGTCAAATGATGAAAGGTCAATTGGGATATTACCTATTATTTGAAAAGTATTATTTTTTATCAGTTCTGAATTTTTGATAAGTGAAGGTGTGGTTTTTAAAGCAGCAAAATCTCTAGGCTTTAAATATGGATTGTCGGTTTTGAAAAGGTAAAGGTCAATTAATGATGGTGTCATTAAAACTTTATCAAAAATTAAACTGTCACGAAAACCTACATTTAATTTAGAAACAAAAGCTGGTTTGTAGTTACGGAATTTATCAAGGTCGAATATTACTCTCCCGTATGCGAATTGGCGGTTATTAAGTTTTATCCTAAAAATATCGCCTGATTTTATTACTTGCCTCTTTTGCTTTTTGGTGCTAATATATTTTTCAAATTCTTCTTTCTCAAATTGACTAGTATTTTTAATTCTGTTTTCAATGTACTTAATGACATCTTTTGCTGTTTTCAACGTGAGATTGTAGTCAAATAAAATATTAATGTTATTGTCAAAATTGTATAAGTCAACACTATTTGAAGAAACACTGAAATATTTATTTGCTGGTTTTATTTTTTCTAATACAGAATAAGAGAGCCCTTTTGATTTACCTGTTTTGCCAATTATTTTGAAGTCACTGGTCAATTGAATATTGTAATCTATTTCTCTGTATGAAATGCTGTCCTTATCGGAATTGTCCATAATGAACTTTTGCAAAACATTTTTTTTGTCAATAAGAACCTTGCTTCCATACCCATTTTTTAATTCAAACTCTTTCCAGCCAGGTTTTATAGATTTAATTTGATAATGCTCTCTGATATTATTTGTCAACATTATGGAAGTAAGTATTAAATAAAAGTGTCTGTAAAATTAGGGGCGTCAATAATAGCCGCTAACGGCAAGGGCTTGCTGCAGGTGTGGAAATAGCATTCCGTCTGCCCGAACCGCTGCCCGGTTTTATTCTGTTGTTGAAGTTAAGAACTAAAGTTGAGTTTTATTCGTCCAGCCCGAACCGAAGCCGAATAGCGAACGGAACGATGAGGATTTATTCGTCAGCCATACTTGCAGCAAACCCTATGTTAGCGGCTGTTTTATTGCATTTCTGTTTTTTGGTCTTTAAAATTTCGGATAGCTGTACTGATTAAATAATATAACATCAACAGCGTTATCCATATTGAAAGATAGAACGAAATCTTACCTAAGTTGTCTGTCATGTAATTATGGTAAATGTCTCTAAGCATATAAAACTCAAAATAAAATGGCAAAAAAATTAATGAAAGAACTGGTAATATTATGATGAAGCCAAACAATGCTTGAATCACTGAAACTTTATCTGAGTTTAGTTTTGATAATTCCATTGAATATGAAAATGGCATGACGAGACGAGTGATTAAATTATGTTTATGATTGTCTAAGTCTTTGTAGTTTATGTCTTGTTTGTAAAGTGACATTGAAATCAATTTTACAGTCATAAATAGTTCGCCCTTATGACTTGAAGAAACTACTAAGTCTGTCAGCAGATATGAAAAAAGTATTGGCAATAGTTTGACAATAATAGTTATGTCATTAATTGAAATTGGTCCTACTTGAAAAGATTGTATGCTTGATTTAGAAGTAATCAAAAAAACGAATACTACGATAATTAAGTAAGCGGTTAATTTGTCAATACGCTTGTTAATTTCTTTTAGCTTGTCATAGGTCTTATTGTAATAGTCCAATAAATGCTCATTGTCATTATTGTCAACAATGAATTTTAATATTTCCTGTCTATTCATTTATGGATTTTCTTTATAACAGAGTGTTTGTTAAAAATAGCCGCTAACGGCAAGGGCTTGCTGCAGGTGTGGCATTTTATATTCGTCTGCCCGAACCGCTGCCGAGTAAAGTTACAAAAGTTGAAAATATATTCTACAGTTCATCCGTGTTACTTCAGCCCGAACCGAAGCTGAATAGCGAACGAAACGAAGAGGATTTATTCGTCAGCCAGACTTGCAGCAAACCTGATGTTGTGCGTTCGTTTTTGTCCGCCGACAAAAACGAACATTTTAGTCTGTGTCCATTTTGAAAATGCGTGAGTAGTCAGAAAATTCAGTGTTTGTTATACTGTGTTCTATAACCTTTTTTGCAATATCAAAGTCAACCACAACGCAACCAACTTCCATTGTCCCACTTCCAATGCTTCCCCCGTCTGTATGTCCAAGTCCTGTCCAACCAAGCACTTCGTCCATTTTTTCTTCTAATCTATGTCGCTTGTCTAAGTCTTTGTCTGTACCAAAACCGTCAATAATATACTCTATTTCTAAAAAGGCGATATTGTCTTCATCGAATTCTGAATAACCGTCTTTAACTTTTTCGTCAATTTCTTTCTGAATTGATTTTCTAAAGTTTGTCAAAAGTCCAGATTTAACTTCTTTGTCTTGCCCTCGTTCGCCAACTATTCCCCAATGAACAATTCCCGTTTTGTCGTCTTTATCCCAAGTTTCCCAGTAATGAAGTTTGTTGTCAATCAGTTTATAGAGTTTCAACATTTGTCATAAGATTTGTTTGCAAATTTCTGTCAGCGTAATGGTCTGTAAAATGACGCACAACGGCAAGGGCTTGCTGCAGGTGTGGCATTTTATATTCGTCTGCCCGAACCGCTGCCGAGTAAAGTTACAAAAGTTGAAAATATATTCTACAGTTCATCCGTGTTACTTCAGCCCAAACCGAAGCTGAATAGCGAACAGAACGATGAGGATTTATTCGTCAGCCACACTTGCAACAAACCCCATGTTGGCGGTAGTTTTATTAGTGTGTCCAATTTTCAATCTTTCCCTTTTTTTCGTCAAACCAAATTTCAATATAAATGTCTTCCGAAATCGGTTTTCCTTTGTCTTTAATTATGTCAAATTGCAACTTACTTAAAGAATTGAAAATAGTGTTGATGCAATAGTCATATTCATTCCTTTCCCAGTATTTGTCAATGGTGTCTTGTGATTGGTATCCAAGCATTGTTACTTTTGAAACCTTTCCATCTCTACCAATTGTCACTAAATATTTTTCAGAGCAATCAATGCTGTCAATGCTAATCCATTTTGCTTTTTTAATTTTCTTGAACAAAATGCCTGATACTTTGTTCTTATTTTTTCTGTCAATGGCTTTTGGATTGTCAACGTAATTTTCAACATTTTCTGTCTTCAAAATCTTACCTGAAGAAATATTTACAACTGTTTCTTTTTCGTAAATTTTATAAAAAACTCCGTCCCACCTTAATACTTTATTGGTCAATGGAAAACTTAAGTCGCCTGAAAACCAATTGATGTAAACTCTGTCATTAATGAAATTGCTGCCAAAAACTTCTTTCATTTTTTTAAATGAAGCCACTTTATCAATAGTTCCATTTCTTCGCTCCCCACAATTTATTATGCCCACAAGAAATAGGCTGTCATTGTCAATTTTATATATTGCCTGATAGCCTCTCCAGCAATTGAATGAAAAACTTCCATCTGTACTATTTCTAAAACTTAAACCAAATAACTGTTCAGTTTTTGTAGTGTCATGTCTTTGTAAGTACTGTTCTAAAATCAGGTTGTAAGTCGCAATAGTATCGCCTTTGAAAATTATATAGTCAGGCATTTGAGGACTGGCGAAAAGTCTGAATGAGCAAAATGTCAACAAAAGGAAGCAAACTGAAAAATATTTAATCATGATTTTTTGTCAAGATGATACGGCTTGTCAAATTACATACGGTGCCCGAAAAAAATTACCGCCAACGAACCAGTATTGCTGCAGGCTTTCTACTGCCCCACTATTTGCTTTAAGAAAAAAGCAATTGAAATTGGACAGACAAAAAAATTAATTATTAAAATGAAAGAAAATAGACGATCTGTCCAGTTTGTGTTATCATTATATATGTTTCTTGAATTTTTAATCTTCAACCTAAACTCTCTTTTATTTACTTTCCAGGAAATTAAGTTTAATAAATTGTACAAAGCGATGGTAATACCTGGCAAACTTAAAAAGCCCCAATTGAGGTATTCAAAACTTGATTTATTTGGTAAAAACGCATAAACTAAAAGTGGAATTATTGCTGCAAGAAAAAAATATAGTTGCAATTTAATTTGCATCCCATTGTCAATCCAATAGATGATTAGAAAACTAAAACCGATTCCCAAAGCTAAAATTATAGTGTCTAGAGTATTCATTCAGAAAAGAGCTGTTCAGCTTGCCACCAACGTCCAGGGCTTGCTGCAGGTGTGGGAATAGTATTCCGTCTGCCCGAACCGCTGCCGAGTAAAGTTACAAAAGTTGAAAACATATTCTACAGTTCATCCGTGTTACTTCAGCCGGAACTGAAGCTGAATAGCGAACAGGACGATGAGGGTTTATTCGTCAGCCACACTTGCAGCAAACCCAATGTTGTGCGTTCGCTTTATTCGTTTTCAATTTCTTCGTCAATCTCGTCAAGTTCTTTATCTCTAATTGCACACTTGCCTATATAGTCACTGTCTAACGTAAATAAATGTCTGTCGTTTGGTTCTGAAAACAATATATTTTTTGCGTCCGTTTGCTTTAATATCCAATCGACAAAGTCGTGAAAATAAGGTTGGTTGGCGGTAGATTTATGCCCTTGTCCTTGACGAACAATTTTTAACAAGTGCGGTGGTAATTCTCGAGGTTTGTCGCCAAAATAATAAAAATGGTCTGATAGCAAAGTGTTTATTCCTCCTAAATCTCTTTTTCTGTTTCCTTCGTTATGGTCAGTAAGTAACACCCGGCGTAGAAGAGAGTCCTGCGCCGGGTTGCTATTTTTTCATTAAGCATCCTGTAACATAACAGTAAAGCTATTATTGGTACCGCTGATGATATGGATATCGGTTAACGTGGTGTCTTGTTTTCCTGCAGCGCTTGTTTTAAAAGTAAAATAGCCCTTAGGGTGTCTGTTAATATGTATAGTGCCTGCTGCATCTGTAATGTATTGTCTACCGGTTTTAGTGTTGGTAACAACCGCATTGGCAACAGGTGTATTATCTGTAGCCGCAGCAATCCTTATATCAATAGATGTATGTCGTATGCCTGTATTAATAATTTCTTTGGCAAGGGTAAATTCATCTACCAGTTCCGGCTTGCTTTCAATAAAATAGCTGTGTAAAAGGCTGTACATATTTTCGATAGCAACATCAGCAGTAGCAAAGCCCGTAGGTATCAGGTCGGTGCCGTTAGCTTTTTTATGCTGAGCGTTACTTCTTGGTACATCTTTTATTGCATCATAGGCATCAATAGCATCATCTATTATGCTTATATCCGAGGCAGCAATATTGCTAAGGGTACCAAGGTTATTATTCAGCAAATTGCGGAGGTTTTGGGCACGCTGTACAGCAACAGTTTTAGTAGCAAAAAGAATAAAGCTGGCAGGCTCATTCAGTTCGTTGGCAAGTTCGGCATTGCCGTTTTGCCTTGCTCTAACCATTCCCCTTTGTATAAAGCGCATAATTACAGCGCTCATCTTCGCCTTTAAATCTGCAACAGGCACTACGGTACTGTCGTTTACTTCTTCTTGTTTTCCTGCAGCTGCATTAATGGCGGCAAGTGCATTGTTAAAAGCGGTTGCTTCAGCCGCATATTCGGAAATAGTACTTGTATCTGCCGAATGAGTAGTATTAAAACTCGTAATGCGGTTGTAGCTGTCAAGCTTGGATCTTTGTTCGTTATTCATTTGTTTTAGTTTTTATAATTAATAAAAAAGTTTACGGCAATGGCACTTGGTAAATAACCAATGGTACTAAGTAATGCAACGGGGCAACCAAGTAAGCAGGCAACAGCATAAAGTACATCGGCAATAGCATTAAGTTGTACGGCATCGTCATTAAGTATAATCATAACAGCATTAAGTTAACAGGCAATGAAACCAAGTAAGCAGGCAATAGCATTAAGTTGTACGGCATCGTCATTAAGTAGTCGAACAATGCCGTAAAGTAGCGCCCCAATACTATTAAGGCAAAAATCAATGTCGTAAAGTAAATTTTCAACTATGTAAAATCAATGCTTACATGTTCATTGCATAGTAAAGCTGAAAAAATCAGGTAAATAAAAAATAGCCCTTTCTAGCCTTTTGTACATTTTTTGCTTTTTATCATTGTAATTCTATAATAAAACAACCCAGGCAAGCTTTTAATAACAACTTATTCTGGTAGTAATAAAATATTCACTAAATTTATTTCCCCTTTATTTTTTAATTAAAACATTGAGTTATGGCAATTCCTTCAGTTGATCTGGCAGAATTTTTAAGTGGCGATCCTAAAAGAAAAGCGGCATTTGTACAAGAGTTGGGCAAAGCGTATGAAGATGTTGGCTTTGTTGCAGTAAAAAATCACGGTGTGCCGGATGAATTAATAGCAGACCTGTATAATTATGTACAGCAATTCTTTTCATTGCCATCAGAGCAAAAAAGAAAATATGAGATACCGGAGTTGGCCGGTCAGCGTGGTTATACAAGCTTTGGTAAGGAACACGCCAAGGGAAGTGATGCACCGGATCTGAAAGAATTTTTTCAATATGGACAAAACCCGAGAGACAATTATAAAGAAGAAGAATATCCTCCAAACGTACCAATAAAAGAGGTTCCAGAATTCAATGAAACATTTGCCAATGCATACAGGGCTTTCGAAAAATCGGGTACAGCATTATTACAGGCAATAGCATTGTATTTAGATCTTCCTGAGCATTATTTTGATGAGTATGTTTATAATGGTAACTCTATATTGCGTTCTATACATTATCCACCAATTACGCATGAACCCAAAAGTGCTATCAGGGCAGAGCAACACGAAGACATAAATTTGATCACTTTATTGGTTGGCGCATCTGCAGATGGCTTGCAGATTCTTACTAAGCAAAATGAATGGGTGGGCGTAACCTCGTTGCCGGAACAAATAGTGGTGAATGTGGGCGATATGTTGCAACGGCTTACCAATAATAAATTAAGAAGTACAACGCATAGGGTCGTAAATCCTCCAAGGGAATTATGGCACACCTCAAGGTTTTCTATTCCATTCTTTCTTCATCCCAAATCCAGCATGAGCTTACAGTGTTTGGATACTTGTATCAATGCAGAACACCCAAAAGCGTATGATGATGCAACTGCAGGAGAATATTTGGATGAAAGATTAAGAGAAATCGGATTAAAAAAATAAGCACATCTTTGCAAGAGTTTAACCTTGCGTTTGCTTAGACACATACCATTTTTACGAGCTGTTTTTTTACACAGCATTACTGCATTTGGCGGTCCGCAGGGGCATCTCGGTATGATGATGAAAACCTTTGTAGACAAAAGACGAGATGTAACGAAAGAGGAATTGATGGAGTATGTTTCTTTTTGCCAAATGCTTCCGGGGGCTTCTTCTACACAAACATTAACACTGATTGGATATAAACGAGGCGGCGTTCCGCTTGCCGTGCTTACTTTAATTATATGGATGTTGCCGGCATGTATTTTAATGGGCGTTATTTCTTTTTTAGTAGCAGGAGTGGGTACCACAAAATTACAAGGCAGTGTTTTCCAATTTATACAACCAATGGCGATCGGCTTTTTAGCTTATGCAGCAGTAAAAACATTTAAGATCTCTATCCACAACACCATCACGCAAATAATCATGATGGTTTCAATGTCGATAACATATTTATATTTTAAAACGCCCTGGGTATTCCCGATATTAATAGTTGTAGGTGGTGTTGCTACTAATTTCAGTGATAAGCGTATTCCGGAAAAGGAAATAGTTCGGCCTAAACATATTCGCTGGACAAATATTTGGTTGTTTGTGCTGATATTTATCATTGCCGGAGTTCTTTCAGAAACAGCACGCAAACAGGATTGGCCGGAAAGAAAAGCGTACAATTTATTTGAAAACTTTTATCGCTTTGGAAGTTTTGTTTTTGGTGGCGGCGATGTATTAATTCCAATGATGCTGGATCAGTATGTTGCACGTCCTGCATCAATGACGGTGGCAGAAAAAAAAGAGAACAGAATCATCATTGATAAGAATGAGCTTATGACCGGTGCAGGGATGGTAAGAGCCATACCCGGACCTGTTTTTTCTATAGCCTCATATACAGGAGGGCTGGCATTAAAAAACGATGGAACAGAAATGCACATTCTGGGTTGTGTAATTGGTTCAATTGCAATTTTTTTACCAAGCGCCTTACTGGTTTTGTTTTTTTATCCTGTATGGCATAATCTTAAAAAGTTTGTGGTAGTGTATCGTGCATTGGAAGGAATAAATGCAGTAGTAGTGGGCTTAATGTGGGCAGCTACTTTATACTTATTACGAGGCGTATCGGTGAACCACTTGAATAGTTTAAGCATAATTAATGTAATGGTTATTGTAGGAACATTTGGAACACTACATATTAAAAAATTACCCGCCCCGGTAATTGTTTTATTCTGCTTATTTATTGGTTGGATATTTTCAATGTAACAGCAGCCCTCTATTTATAATAGTTGTTTTTTTCTATTTCATTATTTACAACATCAGGTAATAAATATCTTGTAGATTTTCCGGTTTTAATAAGATTGCGAATATGTGTAGATGATATATCTAAGATGGGAGCTTCCAATAAAATAATATCAGCCCCTAAAGCATCTGTAATTTCAAATCCTTTCCTTTTATAAATATAGATGGAATTGTTTTTTAACAACACCTCATAATTTTTCCAGTTGCTGATATTGCTGAAGCTATCAGCACCCATTATCACAGCAAATTCGTGTTGAGGATATTTTTCTTTTAAATAAGCCAGGGTATCTACCGTATAAGATGGCTTAGGTAAATGAAACTCTACATCACTTGCTTTTAATTTACTTTCACCCTCAATGGCTAATTGTACAAAATGCAATCGATGATATTCATTTAATAAAGAGGAGGAGGGCTTTAACGGATTTTGAGGGGATACCACAAACCAAACCTGGTCTAAAGACGTAAAATTGGTAATATGGCTTGCAATAATAAGGTGACCAATATGAATAGGGTTAAAAGAGCCAAAATACAATCCTATTTTCATAATAAATTGATAATCAATTATTTATTAGAATTAGATGCAATGCTTACTTCTTCTACCCAGATATTATCGGCTTCGCTGATGCGAAGACTTAAATTATAGCCCGCGACTAATATTGAAATCGGGTCTCCTAGCGGAGCTTTTTGATCAACGAGAATTGTTTCGCCGGGAACACATCCCATCTCCATTAATTTGAGAAAAATATCATCTTTTTCAAAAGAGGTAATTATAACAGTTTTGCCCACTTCTATTTCCGATAGCCTTTTTTGCATGTCATCTATTAATCTGCAAATTTATTCATTCGCTTTTGTTCTATAATTTCGATTTACGAAAAATACAATGAAGATTAAATTCTTTTTTCCGCAAAAGACAAATTTAAAAGACAGGAATAAATTGAAGCTCTTTGTTGAACAATTGTTCAGGAAGGAAAACCATAAACTGGAATCCCTGGTATATATTTTTACTTCAGATAAAGAGGTTCTTGAAATGAATAAAAACTTCCTTAACCATAATTATTATACAGATATTTTAACCTTCGACCTGTCTTCTTCCAATTCAATTTCTGGAGAAGTATATATTAGTATCGATCGGGTTAAAGAAAATGCTCAAAATCATAACACGTCCTTTATAGAAGAGCTTCATAGGGTAATTTTTCATGGTGCATTGCATTTGTGCGGATACAAGGATAAGTCCAAAGCCGAGATTGCCGCTATGAGAAAAAGAGAGAACCAGTATCTCAAATCTTACTTTAAAAGGTTCCACATGAAACATTGATTTTCATCATTCAATATGTTTCACGGGAAACATATCGTCTTTTTTAGAAAGCCTTTTCAAATTGTATCTTTGCACCTCATGTTTCCAGAGTATGATATTATAGTAGTAGGCGCCGGTCATGCCGGATGCGAAGCCGCAGCTTCAGCCGCCAATTTGGGCAGCAAGGTGCTTCTGATAACCATGAATATGCAGACAATTGCCCAAATGAGCTGTAACCCTGCTATGGGGGGAATAGCCAAAGGACAAATTGTGCGTGAAATTGATGCGATGGGAGGTTACAGCGGAATTGTCACAGATAAAAGCATGATCCAATTCAGGATGCTAAATCGTTCCAAAGGACCTGCTATGTGGAGCCCAAGAGCACAAAACGATAGAATGTTGTTTGCTGCTACATGGAGAGAAATGTTGGAAAACACACTTAACGTAGATTTTTACCAGGATATGGTAAATGGACTATTGGTGAAAGATGGCAGAGCTTGCGGAGTGATTACCGGTTTAGGTCATGAGATCAAAGCGAAGTCGGTGGTTTTAACCAATGGCACATTCTTAAACGGAGTAATTCATATTGGAGAAAAAAGATTTGGCGGCGGAAGAGTAGCAGAGAAAGCAGCCACAGGAATTACAGAGCAATTAATTTCTTTAGGGTTTGAAAGCGATCGCCTAAAAACAGGAACTCCACCAAGGATTGATGGAAGAAGCTTGGATTATTCTAAGATGGAAGAACAAAAAGGGGACGATGAGATCGTAGGATTCAGCTTTTTGGATATTGAAAGAATAAAGCCCCAACAGCAAAGAAGCTGCTGGATAACCTATACGAGCGATGTTGTCCATGATATTTTAAAGACGGGGTTTGAAAAAAGTCCTATGTTCCAGGGAAGGATACAAGGAAGAGGTCCAAGATACTGTCCAAGCATAGAAGACAAGATCAATCGATTTGCAGATAAAGAGCGTCATCAGCTGTTCGTAGAGCCTGAAGGTTGGAATACCGTAGAAATATATGTTAATGGTTTCAGCACCTCCTTACCAGAAGATGTTCAATATCAAGCACTTAAAATGGTTCCAGGGTTTGAAAACTGCAGAATGTTTCGTCCTGGATATGCCATTGAATATGATTATTTCCCACCTACACAGTTAAAATTTAGCCTGGAAACAAAGCTGGTACAAAACCTGTTTTTTGCCGGGCAAATAAATGGAACTACTGGTTATGAAGAGGCGGCCTGCCAGGGTTTAATGGCAGGAATCAACGCCCATCAAAAAGCGAGCGAATTGGATGCTGTGATCTTGAAGCGTAGTGAAGCATACATTGGGGTATTGATCGATGACCTGATTAATAAAGGAACCGATGAACCTTACAGAATGTTTACCAGCAGGGCAGAGTTCAGAACTTTATTACGACAGGATAATGCTGATTTGAGATTAACTGAAATGAGTTACCGTTTGGGATTGGCATCGCAAGAAAGAATGGAAAAAGTGATAAGTAAAAGAGAGTCTGTAGAAAAGGTAAAAGATATATTAAATAAAGTAACGCTTGAGCCGGAGGAAACAAATGATTATTTAGAAAGCGTTTATTCGTCGCCGTTAATATCAAAACAAAAAGCAGCTCAGCTATTGTTGCGGCCAATGGTAAATATTATTGAGTTAATAAACGCTGTTCCAAAATTGGCAGATGCATTAAGCAATTTTAATAAAGAGACATTAGAGCAAGTAGAGATACAAACGAAGTATGATGTGTACATTGAAAAAGAAAAAGAACTGGTTGCTAAAATGAGCCAGTTAGAAAACCTGATAATACCTGATAATTTTAATTACGATAAATTAGTTTCGTTATCAACCGAAGCAAGACAAAAATTCACTAAAATAAAACCCCGTACGCTAGGTCAGGCGTCACGCATTTCGGGTGTAAACCCAAGCGATGTACAGATCCTGATGGTTTACATGGGGAGATAAATTCTTACTATGAACCTTTCTTTTATCGCTGACACAACCAAAGAAAAAGTTTTTCAGGAAGTTGAAAAGTATTTGCAAACGAAAAACTTCAACATTGATAAACAAGATAGCTCACGCCCATGGGGTGGGTTTTTTGTAATTGATGAATCGCAGGCGGAAACCTTTATTGCTACTTATTTTCCGCATCTGAAAAAAGAAGATCTGCTGATAGCAGATAAACTAAGTCCTAAGATTTTAATTGTTGCTCCTGAAAAAAGATTAAGCTGGCAGTACCATCATCGTCGTGCAGAAATATGGAAATTAATTGGTGGCGAAGCGGCTGTTATCACTAGTGATACGGATGAAGAAAAAGAAAAAAGAATTTTGCACCCCGGCGATATCGTGCAATTAAAACAAGGAGAACGCCATCGTTTGATCGGTACACAGCAATGGGGAATTGTTGCTGAGATCTGGCAACATACGGATGCAAAAAATCCTTCTAATGAAGAGGATATTGTTCGTGTGCAGGATGACTTTGGGAGATAAAGATCTTAAGGATAAAATTTTGTTATAGAAACAAAAAATTTATAGCGCTGTTATTAGCTCTATACTTTTTCTATATAAGACAATTCATATTTATGGATTTCGGAAAAGTATCACCAAAAGAATTGGAGTCTGTTGATTTTTCATTGCCTAAAGAACCGGCGGCTAATAAATTGGTATTATCCGGAATAAAAACAAAGCACCCTGAAATTTATATTGGTTGCGCCAAGTGGGGTAGAAAAGAATGGATAGGAAAAATTTATCCGAAGGGAACTAAAGATGCTAACTTTTTAGAACACTATGTGAAGCATTACAACTCTATCGAATTGAATGCTACGCACTACAAAATATATGATGCTGCGGCGATCGCAAAATGGGCGGCAAAAGCAAAAGGAATTGATTTTAAATTTTGTCCAAAAGTTCCACAAGCAATAAGTCATTACAGCGGATTCAATAATGTTGATGCTATAACCGATTCTTTTTTAGAAGGGATACTAGCTTTTAAAGAACATTTAGGTCCTGTATTTTTACAAGTCAGTGAACGCTTTTCTCCCAACCAAAGAGATAAATTATTTAACTACCTAAGATCACTTCCGGTAGATCTGCAATTCTTTTTAGAGGTCAGACACCCGGATTGGTTTACAGATAAAATCATTCGCAAAGAGTTATTTGATACGCTTCGCTCGTTAAATATCGGTGCAGTTATTACAGATACTGCCGGAAGAAGAGATTGTGCTCATATGGAATTAACTGTCCCCAAAACATTCATTCGATATGTTGGGAATAGCTTACACAAAACAGATTATACAAGAACAGATGCCTGGATCAAACGCCTCAAATATTGGATGGACCATGGTTTGGAAGAATTGTATTATTTTATGCATATGCATAACGAGGCAACTTCTCCGGAACTAACCATTTATTTGGTCGATAAAATTAATAAAGAGCTTGATGTGAAATTAAAAAAGCCAGTATTTATAAATAAGCAACAGGATCTATTTTAAAACTACAGGGTCTTAGCCCTTCTCTTCCGATCTTAAATCAATAAATCAGCAAGGTTATTCCACTATATATAAATATTTTTTATTTATTTATATGTGTTTGATTGTCAATAAAATAAAAAACATAAAGTAAAAAATTAGATAAATATTAGTTATATGAATCTAATAAAAGCTTTATTGGCCTTTACTTCTTGATACCTTTGTGCCGCTAACTTAATCTTCTAAAAATATTTTAGACAAATCCTAAGATAAAGCATCGCTTTATTTAGTTGTCTGATCTCTGAACCAGTAATTTGCCAAACATGAATAAGACTTTACGAAAAGCATCCATCATCAGCCTGTTATTAGTGGGTAATTTTATTAATCTCTTTGCACAACGTGGTTATTACGATGCGCCTTATAAAAGATATGAGGCGGATTTAGGAACATTATCAAGTGGCGCATTTGTTATGCCGAGGTCTTATTCGCAACCCGATCTTCAATCTGAAGCTTCTGGGCAGGTTTGTGTGGATATGACCACAGCAAACGCTTCTGTTGAATGGACAATAATAGAAGCTGCTGACGGACTTGTTATGAGATATTGTATTCCAAAAGGAGAGACAGCGGTTGTTGGTGTTTATGTTGACAACGTTAGAATAACAGGAATTACATTAACATCAACCTGGTCTTGGGAATCGCTTTGGAACAATGGGAATCCTAACAATAACGGCGTTAGCAATAAAAATCCTAAAAAAAGATTTGATGAGATCCGATATAAATTGCCCAATAAAATTCCGGTGGCAAGTAAATTAAAACTGGTTACAGAAAGCGGAAACATTCACCTTGATTTTGTGGAACTGGAACCTGTACCTGAAGCAATAACAGCACCAAGTGGCGCCGCTGTTTATTCAGGCGATGGAAGTACTTTACAAACGTTCATTACTAATAATGGAGGCAAAACCATTTTTTTACCAACAGGAGACTATAATGTAAGTGTCCAACTTCAGTTTAATAATACAAATACCAAACTTCAGGGGGCAGGCATGTGGTATAGTCATATTAATTTCACCAGCGGAACAACTAATAAAGGGGGTCTTTGTGCAAATGTTGCTAACGTAAGCTATGCAGATCTTTTTTTAACAACGAACAATGCTTCAAGAAGTAACTCATATAAAGCCATAAATGGTGTTTACACTTCCGGTTCAACTATTACTAATGTATGGGCCGAACATTTTGAATGTGGTGCATGGATTGGGAATTATCTTAGTACCGGTCCTGCTTATGCTGATGGATTCTTAGTATCCAATTGTCGTTTCAGAGATAACTATGCAGATGGAATTAATCTTTGCAAAGGCACTTCTAATACAATTGTAGAACATTGTAGTTTCAGGAATAATGGAGATGATGATATGGCGATATGGAGCGCTAACAACCAGGAATGTATTAATAATACGTTTCGTTACAATACTTCCGAAAACACGTGGAGGGCTTCCGGTGCTGCTATTTACGGCGGTAAAAATAACCAGGCATACAATCTCTTAATTAAAGATAACCTTGAAGCCGGACTTAGAGCCAACAATGCTTTTTCTGGTTACCAGTTTGATGCATCCGGTCAGCATGTATTTCATGATATAACAGTAATTGGGTGTGGAACTTTTAATGATTTATATAATAACCCTGTTGGCGCCATCGATCTTTATTGTACTAACATTTGCGGCACGCAAGTAAAGAACATTAAGTTTTATAATATTGATGTTATTGATTCCAGGAATGACGGCATCTATTTTAATAAAAGCACCGGCGATGGCTTTTATAATTTTATTTTTGAAAATATTACTATCGCCAATACCGGAAAAGAATATCCTTATAATAATCAAAATAATTCTACTGCAAAAAGAGGAATGTTTGTTCGCTTCGCCGGCTCTCCGGGCGGCAATGGTACGTATTGCGGAATGAATTACTCCGGTCGTGGCGGCAATGCTGTTGTTGATGAAGACAAAAGCGGTATTGGTGCTTTTTCATGGACTGCTTCTACAGGTTGTTCACAAATAACTTCTTTTACTCCAACCAATGCTATTACAGGGTCTGTTATAACTATTAATGGTTCTAATTTTACAGGAGCAACCAGCGTTTCATTTGGTGGTGTTGCAGCCTCTTCTTTTACAGTGGTTTCTAATTCTGTAATCAATGCAATTGTAGGAAACGGTTCTTTTGGTACTGTTTCCGTAACCAATTCAACAGGAACGATCGTAACAAAATCAGGATTTAATTATATGCTTTGTCCGGGAACCATTAGTTCTTCTATAGGCTCTGATGTTTCGGGTAGTAGTTATCAATGGCAGGTAAATGCCGGTGGAGATTTTGTAAATGTAGCAGATGGAGCAAACTATGCCGGTTCGCAATCTTCCGTTCTTTTATTAAATAATATTTCTTCTTCCTGGTATGGATATCAATACCGTTGTTTGATAAATGGCGGAATATATGCCAGCAATACATTTACCTTGAAGTTTACTGATACGTGGACTGGTGCTGGCGGTACCACTGCCTGGGAAAATGGAGCTAACTGGAGCTGTGGCGTAGTGCCGGATGCAAATACAGATGTGATCATTAATTCCGGCGGAGCAATTTTAAATTCCAACACTTCCGCAAGAAGCATTTCTGTTTCAGATTCCGCAATCTTTATTGTTACAGCCGGAAATAAACTTAGCTTGCTTTAATGGTTTGAAATAAAATCTATGCAAAAAGTTCCGCAACCTTTGTTTTAGAATAGATCGGTTCAATGTATTTTAGTTTTCCTTTCGCTTCTTCCGGAATATCTTCTTCTTGCAATTCAATACGACGAGTGATATCGCTTAATGAAGTTAAGCGCTGAACAGTATATGGAATGGTATCTAAGCCCGAAACAAATTTTAAGATGTAATTGTAAATACCAATTAAGTTACCGGCTAAAATAGTTGTACCGATCACATTATTGGTTACAAACAACGCAGCAGCAATTACCACCACTACCATCAATTCCATAAAGCCAAAATTCCAAGCTTCCTGGTCACTAATGCGGATCTGCCATTTGCGTAAATTATCGTAATGCTTAAAAATAGTTTCACGATTGCCCGAAGAAATAATATCTACCTGGGTTTCCAGTTCATCATTCTTCATTTTAGTAAGACGTTTCATTTTTCTTCCATAGAAATAACTAATACCAACAACCGGTAATAATATCGCCAAACAAACCAATACTACTGAATGATTATAGAAGTACAATAATATCAATGAACCGAAAATATTATACACAGCTTCCATTACATATACCAGGTCAAACTCTAAAAAATCGACAAACTCTTTTGCTAATGTAGAGTGGGCGCTCATTTTAGATATCTGTGTTTTAGCAATTCTTCTACTGATAAATTTTGTAACCAAAGAAGTGTAAATAGCAGAATACGTTCTTGTATCATACATGTGGCGAATGGTTCCGGCTATCAAATAACCCATGTGAACGATGGAAAGCATAATTAATCCATGATAACTTCCATGCATCAGATCATTCACCGCTTCGCCCAAAAAGAAGGGGCGCAATAAAGAGCCGATCATTTCCAGTGAAAACAAAATGTACGTAAGTATCAATTGATACCTGTGTTTTTTCATAAGGCTCCGCAAAATTTCGAAACGTGACATAATTCCTCCTTTAATCTAAATCATCAACAATTAGCCAATATTGGCTGTTCCAGAATTTAATGAGTGAGTTTTGAGACGGGAAAATCAAATTTCCGTTTAAATGCCTTGCTCTTCTCTTAACGTTATTGAGTTGTTAGCAACTCCGGTAATTAAGCCTCGGCAATTGGGTGAGCCGCATTGGCATTGAAATGGCTCCATTGTTTCATCCAGAAAGGATGCGTAGTTGAGGGTTAGTTCTTCGCCTTTTTTAATGTTGCGTATGGCGACTACATTTAAACCTATATACCTTGTATTTGGATCGCAACTATGGTTTTGAGGAGCCCAGCCCGACGGATCATCATCCCACAGCAAAAATACACTTTTACTTACAGGATAAGCGTAGCGTCGGAAAGTTTCCTTTTCCTTAACATTCCAGTTTTCTTCTATATGTCTATGAGTAACAAGGCGTTGCGGTCGCTCTTCGCCCTTGAAAATGAGCTCGTTAGCGGCAATATCCCGATTGGCATAAATGCCGTAACCAGCAGTGGAATTGCCTCTTAAAATATATTTTTTTTGCTTTTCGTCATGTCGTAAAATTCCTTCGGCGATAATATGACGAAGAAAATTTGATTGCCCGAAGCCATCGTGCTTTAAGATATAATCTGCAGAACCTTCGTAGCCATCTTTATAAAAAACAGAACAGGTAAAATTGATCTCGAGAAAATAAAGATCGCCTTTATCATCCATTCTAAAATCCATCCTGGCATAACCGGCACCGTTAAAACCTTTGAAGATATTTTGTGCTGCTTCCTTCAATTGTTTTTCAATTGCGGTATCCGTTAGAGGAATATTGGCGTAAGGATGCAGTTCCGAAGTTTTTAATGCGTAGGTTTTAAAACTAAACCCTTCGGGAAAAATGTATTCAATTGGTTTAAAGATGATGGGTGTTTTGTCTTTGTCAATTCCACCGGCAAGCATTACCGTAAATTCTCTTCCTTTAATATATTCTTCTACTAATAACGAACCGTATTCGCCAAGGATAGAAGCTACTTTTTGTTTTAGCTCTTCTTTATTATGAACTTCTGATCTTTCATCTACTCCTAAACTATCGCCGGCTTTAGCAGGTTTTACAAACAAGGGAAATCGTAACTGCTCAGCGGCTCTTTCTACATCATCCATGCTTTCCACCAAAACATAAGGAGGTGTTTTTACATCAGCGCAATAAGCAACATACTTCATTAACTCTTTTGGCGGGTCGTATAATAAAGATGTTGGTCCGGTGAAAGGAAGATTCAAATTTTCCAATGTATAAATAACATCGATAGAAGGAACCTCCCATTCCAAATAACCTTCGCATAGATTTACGAAGATGTCGTAATTATTTTTTTTAAGCTCTTTAAGTTGTTTGTAGGTAGTGAGCTTATTAAGAGAGATGTGTGTGAACTGCGCTTCGGGCATTAAATGGCTTAAGTCCCGGGGAGGGTCATAATATTGGTAATCTACGGCAGAGGTAGAATAATCGGGCTGAAGCACACAAACCTTCATGTAGTCTTATTTCTATTATTTTGTTTGCCGGTAAGGCGGGAAGACGAAAAAAAATTTATACCTTATCGTCTTACTGGCATTTTTATATTTAAGCGGCTACTTGCTTTTTAGTTTCAACCTTAGGAATGCTTGCTTTTCTTGCAACGGCATCATTAATTATTTCAACAACCAATTGAGTAAATGTTTTACCACATAATCTTAAGATGGCGCCGATAGAAGTAAAATCTTCATCTTCACTAATTCCGCATTGCGCATTTACTTCCAGCACATAAATTTTACCGGTAGCTTTATCCATGCGCAGATCCACTCTTGTATAGCCTTTGCCTTTAGTAGCGCAATACGCATCCCAACTGATTTTTTTAATAGATTCAATTAAAGATGCATCGGGCGTTTGATACTCGTAAAAGTTTCCTTCATTCGGCATCGGCGTTTCATCTTCATAAATTTCCCACAAACGATCAAAGCTTAAAAATTTTTCATTGTCAGGTAATGATTCATGAAAGATGCGTTCAACCGGATTATAAACAATTGCCTGTTCAGGATTATCGTAAGAGCCCACAATTAACGTAGTAAACTCCGGACCATTAATAAAACTTTCTGCAACCAATCCATCTGCTGCTAAATTCCATCCACGATAACCATCAAACATTTTTTGTACCTGTGCTTCCAGGTCTTTCTTTTGTGAAACAACATTGCCAACGCCAACGCCCATACTTCCGCCGGAAACAGCAGGCTTAACAATAACGGGCTTTCCTAGTTTTTTAAAAATGCCATACAGGCTTTTTACTTTTTTATCGATTACTTCCCAGGCTGCAGTTGGAACAGCAGCTTCGTCAAACGCCCGTTTCATCGGTATTTTAGAAGTAGTGATATTGTAAAAGTATTCATCAGAACCTGTATAAACCAATCCCTTTTCTTCTAATAACTTGATCACAGAAATGCCCGGCGCTCCGTTTATTTCATCGCCATCACAAATATTAAAAATAACAGGAAATATTTTTTTAGATTTCTTTTCTTCTTCTATTGCTTCAATGGTTGAAGCATAATTGCTTAACGTAACCGGTTGCCATTGCCAATCAATTTTTAATTCAGCAAAAGTTTTTGTGTATTCGGCAATGCTTTGAGAAAAATCGTAGTAGTAGTCGATATTAGGGTCGGCGGTTTCTATTTGAGGTGCCAGCACCCAAACCTTTAATTTATTTAATGGTATAGAATTTAAAAACATAATGCTGCTACACTTACAGCTTTCGTTTTAGGTTACATTGCTGTTGAATAAAATCCGTTACCCGATACTTCTTTATGGTTTGCATAGAAAGATGCGAAGCACCGTTGATCAACTGTAAACAATCTTTGCTGCCGCAATTGCAAACAAATGGCTGCACCATATCCCATTCTGTTGAAGGATAAAAGAAGGTCAATTCTTCACCAACATTTATTTCTCTTAAACAAACTACCTGCATGGTAGTAGTATTAAAGAAAACATTGGGCTCGCAACTGTGATTAATGTATTGTAAAAACTCAGGTTGTAGTGTAATGTGTCTGTCAATGCCCACCTGCACTGTTAGGTATGTTGCAGTGGTAGAAAGTGTACCTGCATGAAAGCGACTGATAACATCGCCCGGTTTGAATTGGCGTAATGCATGTAATGACTTTTGGTTGGTTGAAGCATTTTGCCATACTTCTGCAATGGCATGGTTGCTTAGCACCTGAACGGCTGGGTTAGTTGTTTGTGCTATCATGTTTTAATTGGAGAATAAAGAGGTGAGAAATTTAATGGTTAATTTATTTGTTAGTAATTGGATAAAGTAAATTTATAAAACATTTTATTATAAAGAAACATTTATAGTTTAATTATTGCAATAGTGGATTAAATGCTTAATAATGTTGATAACCTAAATTACTGCAATAATGTATAAACATCAATTAATGAAAGGTCATTAACATTGGATTATGTTAAAGCAAATTCAATAAAAGTGTTCTGATTTTTTGAGCCTAACATTTGAATTTTAATTAAACATCGTGTGAACTTGTTCTCTTGTCCATTTCTTTCAGCGAAAGAAGTGAGATACTCATTACGTTCATCGGCATTACTGTTATTAGACTTTTATTAAAGCGTAGATATTTCACGCAAAGCGACAAGAAGCAAAGATGATTAAGTTTAAATCTAAAAATCAGCCCGAAAAGCAGTACATTTAATAAGCCTCAAATACTAACCTCAGCAGGCAACCCGTTATATTCTTTTCCCGATTATTAAGCAACAAACCAACATACTTTGTTATCGGCCGATGAATTAAGCATACATATCAGGGGTTGTACCCTGAATGCGAGGGAGAGTCAAAAAATGATATACAACTCTTTCTATGGGTATGCTATGGCTATTTGCGACCGCTATACCAATAATCACGACGATTCTGTTGAAATATTAAACGACGGTTTTTTGAAGATATTTAAAGAGATACATCGGTTTAAGCCGGCTTATTCCGATGAGATCGGCTCTTTTAAAGGCTGGTTGAGAAAAATAATGATTTATACCGCCATCGACCATTTCAGAAAAAACCGTAAGCACCAACTGGTAGGAGAACTGGATTCAGCCGTTTATCATTTACAAGCCGATGTGGAAGGAGCTTTAGACAAAGTTTCTTATCATGAAATAATAAAGTTTATACAGGATCTATCCCCGGGCTATAGAATTGTGCTCAATCTTTTTATTGTAGAAGGATTAAGTCATGAGGAAATTGCTGAGCAATTGGGAATTTCTGTAGGAACATCAAAATCAAATCTTGCTAAGGCAAGAAAACAATTACAAAAGATCTTATTTCGTCAAAACAAAATATTAATTGCAAAAAATGCTGGATGAAGAAATGGATGATATTATAAAGAGGGCTTCCGACCAACATTACCCCACCTACGATGACCAGGCCTGGGGTAAAATGGAAAGCTTGTTGGATAAGCATCTTCCTCAGAAAAAAGATAACAGAAGATATCTTTTATTGCTGCTGCTGTTCTTATTAACAGGAGCAGGATTATATTTTGCTTTGCATTCTGCAAAAGATAAAAACGAGATTGCACAAACACAAGCTGCCGGCTCAGTTAAAACAATTGAGGTACAAACAAACAATACACCACCAATAACAGCATCTAACCAAAGAGTTGATAAAGAAGAAAAAACAAATATTGTAAACAACTCAACAGGCGCTTCAATCACTAATAATATTGTTATTAAAAGTGCTTCAAGATCCGGCTTTATAGCAAACATACATGCTGCTACACCTAATGATAATTCATTGACCGGAAAAAGCATTCAGCAAAAAAGAAAAACGAAATCAAGATATAAAACCAAAGTATCTACTGGTGCTGCAGATGGAATTGTAGACAATCAAAATAATAACAACACGGATAAAGAAGAAACTATTTTTGCAGAATCAACATTGGCAACGCCTGTTCAACAGCCCAATGATGTAACTGAAAATACCATTGCAAAAAGCACAGACTCTTCACTTAAAAAAATAGTAACAGCCGATACTGCTAACAACAAAGAGCCAATAGCATCTAACACAAAAAAGAAAGAAGAAAAGACCAATAAATTCAAAAGCAGTTTTGCCATTACAGCATCTGTTGGCCCGGGTTTAAGCTATATTGATTTGAATGATGCAGGCAAAACAACCATTACGTATGGTGCCGGCGTTCGATATGCATTTAATAAACATTTTGCTGTAAGAACAGGTTTTTATGTTTCTAAAAAAATATACTCAGCGTCGCCCTCTGATTATCATCCGCCCAAACAATTCTGGACATACTATCCTGACTTAAAGCAAATAAACGCCAATTGCCAGGTGTATGAGATTCCGTTAACGCTTAGCTATAATTTCGGCTTGTCTAAAAAGCATGAATGGTTTGGCGCTGCAGGGTTGTTGTCTTATTTAATGAAAAACGAAACCTATCAATATAATTCCCAGGATGCACAAGGGGGGCAATCAACATATACCGCTGTAATAAACAATCAAAATAAAAACCTGTTTTCGGTTTTATCCCTGTCAGGAGGTTACCAATATAACTTTACCAAACGGTTCTCTTTAATGGCAGAACCATTTATAGAGCTTCCGCTAAACGGAATAGGATTTGGTAACATTAAATTAAATAGCGGCGGATTATTGTTTACTGCAGTGTTTAAGCCTTTTAAATAAAAATACCTTTTGTTGGGTATTGCATTTTTTTCGCCATTACTGTAATTTGGTAAAAAATTACTGCAATGTCAAAGTCCTTAAGTTCTTTCTTACTTATACTGTCAATATCAGTATTTACAACCGCAAAGTCGCAAACAACAGCAGAAGAATATTATAACGCAGCTGTAACGTTAGAAGACGACAACAAAATTGATGACGCCATTACTTCTTTTAAAAAGGCTGTTTCATTAAATGCGAATTATACGGATGCGTTATATGAATTAGGCTGGTGCTATAACGAGCAGGGCAAGTATTCCGATGCAATGCCGGTATTAAAAAAAGCGACGCAAGGTTCTTCCGCCGCCAAAGTTTACTTTGAGCTTGGTTATGCACAACAATATTCAAAAAATTATGACGATGCTATTACGACTTACAAAAAAGTATTGGAATTGGATAATCTGTATGCTTCTGCTTATAAATATCTAGGCATTATATACTTGAACACTAAGTATGACTATGAAAGCGCAAGAGATAATTATAAAAATTACCTTTTATATGCAACACAACCCGATGAAACATCTATTTATAATTTAGGCTGGTGCTATAATCAATTGGAAAATTATGATGATGCCATTACAACGCTTAAGCAGGCAATAGAAAAAAAGTCGGATGATTATGATGCTTATAATGAACTGGGATATGCCTATTATCAAAAAGAAAAAGCGGAAGATGCAATAGATGCTTATATGCAGGCACAACGATACAATGCACAAAATGCAACCTCTTTTACCGGCTTGGGCGATGTTTATAGGGTTTTAAAAGGTAGCGCTTCCTCAGCATTACCGAATTATTTAAAAGCGATAGACCTCAATGCGCAAAGCGCCAATGCAAACTACGGTGCAGGTTGGTGTTATAACGACAAGGGCGATTATGAAAAAGCAATTCCATATCTAAAAAAAGTAATCGAGATAAACAACCAATATACATCGGCAATGACGGAATTGGGGTATTCTTATTATCAGCTAAAAAAATATTCCGATGGTTTAGATATCTTAAAAAAAGCAAAAGCAATAAAGCCTACCAACCTGAGCTTGTATTATATAGGATTATGTTATGTTGGATTAGGACAAAAGAGCAGCGCACAAGCGACATACGAAGAAATGAAAAGTCATTCTTTTGATGATGCTGATAATTTGCAGAAGAAGATCAGCGCCATGTAATTTCTAAATTATTTATTTATTTCCGGCTTATTGCCGGATTTTTTTTGTGATATTTACAACATGTGTGGCATTGCGGGAATTATATCTACAGATAAACGATTGCTGAACCGGGACAACCTTCAAAGAATGACAGATGCATTATCGCATCGTGGCCCGGATGGTGAAGGATTTTGGATGAACGTCAATAGTACTGTTGGTTTTGGACACCGACGCCTGTCCATCATCGATCTAAGCGCTTCAGCAGCACAACCAATGCATTATTTAGACCGCTATACTATTATTTATAACGGTGAGATATATAATTACATTGAGTTAAAAGAGATACTACAGAAACAAGGCTATCATTTTAAAAGCAAAACAGATACAGAAGTTATTTTAGCCGCTTATGATTATTGGAAAGAAGAATGTTTGTTCCGTTTTGATGGAATGTTTGCCTTTGCTATTTACGATGCTATAGAAGATACATTGTTTGCAGCAAGAGACCGTTTCGGCGAAAAACCTTTTTATTATTACAAAGATGATGATCATCTTTTTTTTGCCAGCGAAATGAAAGCCTTGTGGGCATTGGGCATCAATAAAGAAGTAAATCCTAAAATGTTGCTGAATTATCTAACCATCGGTTATGTTCAGAATACAGTAGATAAAAAAGAAACGTTTTTTAAAAGCATTTCATCATTAACACCTGCACATTATCTCAAACTAAATATCAGTAGTAAAAACTTTGAAATAAAAACGTATTGGCGATTAAATAAAGAATACGGTGTAAAAATTTCAGATAAGGAAGCCATCGAAAAATTTACAGAGTTATTTACTACCTCTATTAAAAGAAGATTACGAAGCGATGTGCCAGTGGGAACAAGTCTTAGCGGTGGACTGGATAGCTCTTCCATCGTTACTATTATCAATCAGCTCTATGCAACAGGATGTGCAGATTATAAGCCGGCTTGTTTTTCTGCCGTGTTTCCGGGCTTTGAAAAAGATGAAACACCTTATATCAATTCCGTTATAAATAAATTTCGTTTGAACAGCTTTACTGTTAGGCCTTCGGCAGATGAATTGATAACAACATTTAAAAAGATCTGCTATCACCAGGAAGAGCCGTTTCATTCATCCAGTGTTTATGCACAGTACAAGGTATTTGAATTGGCAACACAAAATAATGTAAAAGTGTTACTGGATGGACAGGGAGCAGATGAATCTTTAGCAGGATATTCTAAATATATTCATTGGTATTTGCAGGAAATAATAGGACATCGCAAATTGCAGTTGGCGGGGAAAGAAATGAAAGCCTTAAGAAGGAATCAAGTCCCCATTCAATGGAGCGTTAAAAATGTTTTAGCTACTTTTTTCCCGCCACATGTCGCAGTGTTTTTAGAAAAAAAGGCCTACAAGAAAATCACCGGTCATACAGACCTGACCAATGACTTCATAAACTCTTTTAAAGGAATGGAATGGGGCGGTATTTTTAAGCCCATTGTTACCAACCTGAATGATATTTTATATTTCAATACGATACAATTTGGTTTAGAAGAACTGCTTCGATTTGCAGACAGAAACAGCATGGCACATGGCCGTGAAGTACGGTTGCCTTTTTTGAGCCATGAGTTGATAGAGTTTATTTTTTCTTTGCCTGCTAATTTTAAAATACATGATGGATGGACAAAATGGATTCTACGCAAATCCATGGACAAAAGATTGCCTGACGATATTGTTTGGCGCAAAAACAAAATTGGGTACGAGCCTCCGCAAGAGCAATGGATGACCGACCCTCATCTCCAGGATTATATTCATGAAGCAAGAAAAAAACTGGTCGACAAAAATATCTTACGTCCCGAAACGCTGAACAAAAAAATAACTCCCCTACCCGCTTATAAAGAAGAAAACTATGATTGGCGTTATTTATGCGCTGCAGAATTGTTATCATAAAACTTGTTGCTCCTTTGTCTTAATGCTTTAAAAGCCTCAACTTTGCCATACAAATTATTTAAATGAAACTCGCTACAAAATTCATTCATGCCGGTGCAGAACCCGATCCATCAACCGGCGCAATAATGACGCCGATATATCAAACCTCTACTTATGTACAGGAAGCACCGGGGAAAAACAAAGGGTATGAATATGCACGATCGCAAAACCCAACACGTAAAGCATTGGAAGATGCTTTTGCTGTAATTGAAAACGGAAAGTTTGGATTGGCTTTCAGTAGCGGGGTTGCAGCAACGGATGCTGTTTTAAAATTATTATCTGTCGGAGATGAAGTGGTAACGGGCAACGATCTGTATGGCGGCACTTATCGCTTATTTACAAAATTGTATGAGAACTTTGGGATCTCCTTTAAATATGTAGATGCTTCCGATGCAAATAATATAAAAAAAGCAATATCCTCTAAAACAAAAATGATATGGATTGAAACACCCACCAATCCTTTATTAAGCATAATCGATATTGAAGCAGTTGTAAACATTGCAAAAGAGAATAAGGTAATAGTAGTTGTAGACAATACGTTTGCATCGCCCTATTTACAAAACCCTTTAGATATGGGTGCGGATATCGTAATGCATTCTGTTACTAAATACATTGCCGGACATAGCGATGTTATACAAGGTTGTTTAGTGATGAATGATGCGACGTTGAGAGAAAAATTATATTTTATTCAAAAAAGCAGCGGTGCTGTTCCCGGCCCGATGGATTGCTTTTTAGCTTTACGTGGTATTAAAACATTGCATTTACGTATGCAACGTCATTGTGAGAATGGAGAAAAGATCGCAAACTATTTACGCAAGCATCCTAAGATCGCAAAAGTTTACTGGTGCGGATTTGAGGATCATCCTAATTATGCCATTGCAACAAAACAAATGCGTGGCTTTGGTGGCATGATAAGTTTTGTTTTAAAAGATGAAAGTATAGAAGCCGCCAATAAAGTCTTATCATCTACTAAGCTTTTTTCATTAGCCGAAAGCTTAGGGGGTGTAGAATCATTGATCAATCATCCTGCAACAATGACCCATGCTTCTATTCCGAGAGAAGAAAGAATTAAGAACGGTTTATCAGACAGCTTAATAAGATTAAGTGTGGGCGTGGAAGATGCAGATGACCTGATAGAAGATCTAAAACAGGCAATTGGATAATGAAACAAAAAGAACTCATAGAGTTTCTAAATAAAAAGGTTGATGAATACAATCAACCTTTTTTTATTAAGAACGACCCGGTTTCTATTCCACATCTTTTTACAAAAAAACAAGACATAGAAATTGCAGGTTTCTTTGCAGCGCTTTTTGCATGGGGCAACCGAACCATCATTATTAATAAAAGCAAAGAGCTCATGAGCTTAATGAATAATGCCCCCTATGAGTTTTGCATGAATAATGATCTAAAGCGATTGCAACATCTCCTTACTTTTAAACATCGCACTTTCAATAGCACGGATCTTTTATACTTTATTGAATTTTTGCAACATCATTATTCTAATCACGATTCTTTAGAGACTGCATTCAGTAAATGGATGAATAAGGATGATGCAGACACAAAAAATGCGCTTAACGGATTTTATAATTATTTTTTTTCCTTAGAAGATCATCCGCTAAGAACACAAAAGCACATAGCATCGCCGCAAAAAAATTCAACCTGTAAACGTTTAAATATGTATTTGCGTTGGATGGTGCGTAATGATAAAAAAGGGGTTGACTTTGGTATATGGAAAGATATTTCACCAACGCAATTAATTTGCCCGGTAGATGTGCATGTGGCAAGAGTGGCCCGTTATTTTAAATTGTTACAACGAAAGCAAACAGATTGGCAGGCCGCATTGGAATTAACTCAACATCTGCGTACATTCGATAAAAACGATCCTGTTAAATACGATTTTGCCTTATTCAGTTTGGGCGTTATGGGAAAATTTAATTAATGAATAACGATCTGATAAAGACCATCAATACATACGCCGAAATAAATGTTTCGGAGAATACTTCTTTTGAAGCGCTTAAACAGATATTGACAGAACATGTTAATTACCTGATTCAGCACAATTTTGAAAAGCTGGTAACATTATTATACAGGATAGATGTAAGTGAAGCGAGGCTTAAACAACTTTTGCAACAAAATTCCAATGCTAATGCCGGCAATATTATAGCTGACCTAATAATAGAAAGACAAATACAAAAAATAGAAAGCCGCAAAAATTTTAAGCAGAATGACAATATAAGCGAAGAGGAAAAATGGTGAGCTTATTTTCGTTCGTACATTAGTTCTCTCACTTTCTCTTTATCTTCCTTTTCTTTAGAAAGATCGAACATGGTACCAAATACACGGTCCCACAATGTTGTGCTTACACCAAAACCCTGGTGATCATTTTTATAATGATGAAGATGATGGTTGCGCCATAAAGGTTTCATCCATTTATACGGAGGGTTCCACGCATGAATAGCATAGTGCATGGTGCCGTACATTAAGTACCCAAGCATAAATCCCGGGAAAAAGGGAAATACATAATTGCTTCCGTTGAAAAGCGAAGCAATAAGATACATCAAAGAAAAAATAGCGGAAGCAATAATAATGCTTGGCACCGGAGGCATAAACAAACGTTCTTTGTCACGAGGATATTCGTGATGATTACCATGCATTACATACACAATTTTTTTAGCACGTTCGCTTTCCGCCACCATATGAAAAGTAAAACGATGCATAATATATTCAAAAAAAGTCCAAAAGAACATGCCGGCAAAAAAAGCCATAACAATTTGCCATGCATCCAATGTTAAAACAGCAGCACTGTAGTATAACATAAAAGCAATAATAGGAATATACATTCCCCAAATTACCAAAGGATGTGTTTTTGTAAGGTATTCGAGGTATTGATTCCTGAATAATTGTGCCTGACCTTTATTATGTATCTTCTCAAATTTCATAATTCGACGCTGCAAAAATAATCAATATAAATAACATGCAGGTTTGTTTATTAAATGATACCCGTTTCTTTTCTCATGCTTCCGTCATAAAATTGTTAATACTGAACAGCTTCTTTTGCAGCTTAGACGCCATTAAGTATTTTCGCAACTCTAATGAAGCTGAAACTTTTCATAGCTGGATTTTTATTAGTATTGCTATCATTACAATTGTTACCGGTAAAGCAGGTGATCAATTATTTTTATGATAACAGTGCGGCAACAGAAGAATTGGCTCATTCGCACAAAAACACAGTTCCTTGCTTTAAATTGTTAGGTGAAGACGGAAAATGGTTAATGGAGCATCATTACCAGGTAAATCACTTTATTTGCTTTATAAATAATCCCCTTCATTCTTACGATGAAAAAATTCCGCTGACACATTCAGCCGAAATTCAAACTCCTCCGCCCAACAAGGCATAATTCTTTCCGATTTATTCAATTATTTTTTTAATTATCAGGAATTGATAATGGGTCTTGTTATACATAATAAGATCTGTACAATTCTGCATAAAATATTTACAGTGAAAAAATTATTTCAAAATGTAACCGCTGATCTTTCAGCGTCGATAGTAGTATTATTGGTGGCCATCCCTCTTTGTTTGGGGATTGCATTAGGCTCCGGAGCTCCTTTGTTTTCCGGTATTATAGCGGGTGTTGTTGGGGGAATTGTAGTAGGAATAGTTAGTGGTTCTCAATTAAGCGTTAGCGGACCAGCTGCGGGTTTAACTGTAATTGTTGCAGCAGCTATTTTAAAATTACAGGCATTTGAAGCCTTTTTATTGGCAGTGGTTATTGCCGGCGTTATTCAAATAATATTAGGCTTTATAAAAGCCGGTGTTATTGGTGATTATATTCCCAACGCTGTAATTAAAGGAATGTTGGCGGCTATAGGGTTGATCTTGATCCTAAAACAGTTCCCGCATTTGGTAGGGTATGATGCAGATTTTTCAGGTGATGAAAGCTTCAGTCAAAACAACAATGAGAATACATTTTCGGGGTTATCGCATGCGGTTGGCTTTATAACTCCTGCAGCGGTAATTATCGGCGCTGTTTCCTTATTTATTTTGATAATGTGGGAGCAAAAGCTTTTCAAATCTAAAAAATGGATACAGATAGTTCCTGCGCCGTTAATGGTTGTAATTATTGCTACATTGATCAGCGAATGGTTTAAGACAAACAACCCGGCTTATGCGTTAGAAACAAAGCATTTGGTAGCGTTACCTATTTCAACAGATGGAAAGAATTTTTTATCATTCTTTACTTTTCCCGGTTTGGAATATTTAAAGAATTACGAAGTATGGACGGTAGCTGTAACCATCGCTATCGTTGCAAGCTTAGAAACATTATTGGGTATTGAAGCGGTTGACAAGCTTGATTCATTGAAAAGAGTATCGCCCCCTAATCGTGAATTAGTAGCACAAGGAGCCGGAAATATTATTTCGGGAATGTTAAGAGGATTGCCATTAACATCTGTTATAGTTCGCAGTTCTGCTAATGTAAATGCGGGCGCTAAAACAAAGCTGTCTGCTATTCTGCATGGCGTATTAATGTTGCTGTGTGTTTATTTTATTCCATCTATACTAAATAAGATTCCATTAGCATCTTTGGCGGCAATTTTGATTTTTACTGGCTATAAGCTGGCAAAAATTCCTTTGTTCAAAGATTTTTATCAAAAAGGATGGGATCAGTTTGTGCCGTTTGTAGTAACCATTGTTGCAATTTTGATGACAGATCTTTTAAAAGGAATTTTAATAGGTATTGCCGTAGGATTATTTTATATGATACGTAGCAATTTCCGGTCATCGGTTTTTGTAGTGAATGATGATAACCGGTTTTTGTTTAGATTAAGAAAAGACGTTTCGTTTTTAAACAAGCCCATTATTAAACGCAAACTGGAACAGGTGCCGGAAAATGCTTTTGTACTTATAGATGCTACCCGTGCGGATTTTATTGATAAAGATGTTATTGAAGAAATAAATAATTTTATGAAGCATGCACATCTTAAAAATATTAAGGTAGAAATTAAGCGAAGCCAATATAAAGAAGTGCATGCATTGTTTAACGAACCTGTAAATGGTTTTGAAACAACTAATTCTTATGTTATGGACTTTAGCAACACTCATTAAGCATATGAATTTGTGCTACGGCAGCAGGAATCGCTCATCGCAACGACTGCGCTATTATGAAACTTTAATTACATTTACTTACTAAAAAGAAAAACTTTATGACATCATACGAAAAATTATTATTAGAGAATAAAGCGTGGGCTAAAGAAGTAGAGCAGGAAGACCCCACATTTTTTAAGCGTTTATCGGCCTTGCAAACCCCTGAATTTTTATGGATAGGATGTAGTGACAGCCGTGTGCCTGCGGATAAAATTACCGGCACGCAACCCGGTGAAATTTTTGTACACCGTAATATTGCCAATATGGTAGTGCATACCGATGTTAACTTATTAAGCGTATTGGATTATGCGGTTAATCATTTAAAAGTTCGCCATGTAATTGTTTGCGGACATTATGGTTGCGGCGGTGTTAAAGCAGCCATGGGTAACCAGGATTTTAAACCTGTATTAAATATGTGGCTGCGCAATATTAAAGATGTATATCATGTTCATAAAACAGAATTGGATGCCATTGCAAACGAAGATGATAAAACAGATAGATTGGTAGAGTTGAATGTAAAAGAACAAGTGTCGCACCTGGCGCAAACATCCATTATTCAACGTGCATGGAAAAATGATAACCGCCCTTATTTACATGGCTGGGTATATGGCTTAAAAGATGGCCTTATAAAACCGGTGATGGAAGTGCAGCCCGGTGCTGAAATTGATCCACTGTACAGATATGACGATCTTTAAAAAATTACTCCCCGAAATTTTCGGGGAGTTTTATTTTTCTACAAGTTCCATTGATTCTATATAGTAAGTATTTAATAAACTTCTTCTTGCCTCAATATGCAGGTAATCATTCGCTAAAATTTCTTTTCTGTCCTGTGAGCCAAAATCGAAGGGCCTAGAATATTTTCTGTCTAAAAAAACAAAATGTATATAATCGTATTTTCCTTGTTCTACATTGGTTATCCTGCAATCAAATGACTCAATCTTATTTTCTTTTGCAAATGTTTTTACAAGGATGTTGAAGGGGATATCGAGAATAAATGAAAACAAAAGAGAATAAAATGCAATTTCAATAATTAAAGCAGCTACATACACCTTATCCTTTATCTTCCTGGCATAGTATGTTTCAAATTTTCTATATCTATTTAAGCAAAAACTAATGATCAATACCAATGCTATCCCTAACCTGCTTACAAAAAAATAAGCCGGCTCATTTAAAACCCTGCAGCTTTGAAATAAATACCAAAGAATAAAAACTAAAACAACTAAATAAAACTTCCTAGAATTTAAAAGTTTAAAGACAAAACGATCTTTCTTTGGTTTTTGTTTCATAAGGAAGTGCTGACGTAAGTTTACTTATGCAACTTTTTCCATTCTCAATTTTTCAATTGCTTCTTTTGCAACGGGTGTTAAAACCAGTCTTCCGCTAATGGCTGCTCTTTCTTTAAGCAACTCATCCCAATGTTCCGTTCCTTTCCATAACACTTTTTTTAATTCTGCAGCGGCAGCAGCACTGCTGTGTGAAAGATTATGTGCTAAACGACGAATGGATTCATCCATATTTTCAATGTTGGAATGTACTTCTGCAAATAAGCCTTTGCGCTTTGCCCATTCGCTGGTACGCCAGCCGGCAGCATCAATTGCCAATGCGCTAAATGCAGAAGTTCCGATCTTTCTTTCTACCGCAGGGCCAATTACAAAAGGACCAATGCCAAAAGTTAACTCGCTCAATCGTATCTCTGCTTTTTCTACTGCAATAGCATAGTCTACGGCTGCAATCAGGCCAACGCCGCCGCCAACAGCCTTTCCTTGTATGCGGCCAATAACAAATTTGGGGCATTTACGAATAGCGTTGATAACATTTGCAAAACCGCTGAAAAATCGTATTCCTTCAGCATCTGTTTTTATATTACTTAATTCATGAAAAGAAGCACCGGCGCAAAAAGCTTTATCGCCTGCACTTTTTAATACGATCACTTTTGTTTCGGAATGTGTGCCCGCAAAATGAATTTCTTTGGCGATCTCTTCCAATAATTTTCCCGGTAATGAATTGCCTTGCGGGTGATAAAATTCAATAGTTGTTATTCCCTGGTGTGTTTCAGATTTTACATATGCTTCTGACATATTAAGCGATTTTAGGTTTTCAATTGGTTCAAGGTAATTGATGTATCTCTTGGTACTAAGTTAATTTAAAAACAAGATTAATAAAATATCTGATAGTTATAAAAAATAAAAAAGCAGGTTACAATAACCTGCTGATATTATAGAAACGAAATAGAGTATTAATTATTTTATTCTTTTATCAATAGCTGCCCCAAGAGCAGTAAAGATCGTATCGATTGTTCCTTCGCCGGGCACAGAATCTACTTTATTAAATTGCTTGTAATAATCCGCCACTGCTGTGGTTTTGCGGTGATATTCTGCAATACGTGCCCTTATTATTTTTTCATTGGTATCATCGCTTCTGCCGCTGGTTTCGCCGCGTTTTAATAAACGTTTTACCAGTTCTTCTTCACTTACCTCTAAAGCCAGCATTAAATTAATGGCAGATTTTTTTAGCTCTAATAATTTATCCAGCGCTTCTGCCTGTGCAGCTGTACGCGGAAAGCCATCAAATAAAAAGCCTTTTGCTTCCGGATGATTGTCCAGCGCTGAGCTTATCATCCCGATAACTACTGCATCGGGAACCAGCTCTCCTTTATCCATAAAATTTTTTGCTTCAAGACCTAATGGAGTTTGATTCGCAATTTCAGAACGAAGCAGGTCGCCGGTGCTTAAATGTTGGAAACCATATTTTGCAATTAACTTTTCGCTTTGTGTACCTTTTCCGCTGCCGGGAGGGCCAAATAGTATTAAATTAAACATAATTTGAAGCTGTTAGCCAGAGTAAGTAACAAATATACTGGATGATTTTTTATTTCCTTTAACAGGAGAAGCAAATTATGCAAAAACTATCGGAAAGCTGTTATCGTATATTGTTTGTGCGATTTAAAATAGGATACGAATAAGGCAAACTGCATCGCACAGTGCGTGAGGGATTGAAGCGGAAATACTTTTTGCGTGAGAAGGTTATGAGCATGGATCAAAAAGATTGCAGCGTAAAGCCCGACCCCTGGGCACGCCATAAAAACCATTTTTCAATAAACTTGTTATAAAATGATGCGTACAATTATTTTTTCTGCCGTATTATTTATTTCTTTGGCAGGATGCAGTCAATCGACCAGCAATAAAACAATTACAAATATGGATACAACTAACAAAAACAAGGTTTATTCAAATACCGATACATCAAAAGTGACTATCAGCGACAGCGAATGGAAATCTATTTTGCCTAGCGACGTATATAATATTGCCCGTGAAAAGGGAACCGAAAGAGCATTTACCGGAAAGTATTGGGATACGTTTGATACGGGCACTTATTATTGTGCGGCCTGTGGCAATCCGTTGTTTAAAAGCAATGCAAAGTTTGAAAGCAGTTGCGGATGGCCAAGCTTTTTTGAACCGATCAGTAAAGGCAGTATCATTTATGCACCCGATAATACTTATGGAATGAGCAGAACGGAAGTAATGTGCGGCCGCTGTAAAGCCCACCTGGGCCACGTTTTTGAAGACGGTCCACCACCAACAGGCTTACGTTATTGCATAAACTCTGTAATACTTGATTTTAGAAAAGCACAGGAAGCAGAGAAGAAATTCAACGAGAAACAATAGAAACTTCGTGAAACGAAAAGCGTGAGACGTGAAATAGATAGACTTTTATTTCACGTCTCACGCTTCGCATTTATATCAGTTCTTGTTATTTAAAAAGATGAAAGGCTTTAGATCTCTTTGACGAAAGAGCTTACGTAATGACAATACATTACTGCTGATATTATATTTGTTTAGGTCGATGATTTCGTGAGAGAGAAATATATTTTCGGAATGCTCTACCACGTAGAGAAGTTCATGTAGCATATCTACTTCATGCTCCATTGCTTCCGGGTTCAGTTTTTGGCTGAACAACACCAATAGATTACGGTTAGGTTTGTTCATTTTTCGAATTGGCTTTATGCAATCAATACCCTACCATGCCTTGCTTGGCTGCACAACTGCATTGTCCTTTTTTAGAAGAAGAACAGCTTGTTGATGCTACAGTAAGCGTAATTAATAGTGCAATGACGAAATATCGTATCATAGTATAATGAGATTACTAAATTAAACTATTTTCACAAATATTTATTGTGCCGCCAATGGCAGATGTGAAATTTAACATACCGGAAAGAAAATTGCGTGTGCTGCTGGCTCCTTTGGATTGGGGGCTGGGCCATGCTTCCCGCTGTATACCGATCATTCATGAACTTGTCGGGAACGATTGCGATGTTTTTATTGGCGCCGAAGGCGCCACACGTGCTTTGCTTCAAAAAGAGTTTCCAGAGCTGCATTTTATTTCATTAAAAGGATACAACATAAAATACAGCAGGCGCAAATTTGGGTTAATGCTGAAATTGATAGTACAATTTCCAAAGCTGATCTTGAGAATTTACAAAGAACATCAATGGCTAAAGAATATCGTTGATCAATATAAAATAGATGCAATTATTTCTGATAATCGATTGGGTTTATATCATTCAAAAATTCCTTGCGTTTACATAACGCATCAGCTGCAAATAAAGACGGGCAATAGGTTTACAGAAAAGATCGCACAGCAATTGCATTATTGGTTCATTAAAAAATATAACCAATGCTGGGTTCCAGATTTTAAAGGCGAGAAAAACATTGGTGGAGAATTATCGCATCCCAAAATAATTCCTGCGCATGTGAAATATATTGGCGCACTTTCTAGATTTGAAAAGCTAACCAATGTGGAACAAAAATATTCTTTAGCTATAATTTTATCTGGCCCTGAACCGCAGCGAACGATCTTTGAGAATATTCTTTTAACTCAATTAAAAGAACGTAAAGAACCGGTATTATTTGTAAGAGGATTGCCGGGGGGAAATAACAAAATACAAAGCACAAATACCAATGTTGTCATTGTAAATCATCTTTCTTCAGAAGAGTTGAATATTGCTATTCAGCAATCTGGATCTGTGATCAGCAGAAGCGGATATACCACCGTAATGGATCTTATCAAACTAAATAAAAAAGCTGTTTTTGTAGCAACGCCCGGACAAACAGAACAGGAATATTTAGCTAAACATCTACAAGAAGAAAATATCTTTCTTTCTAAACAACAGGATGCATTTGGGTTGCTAGAAGCATTAGACGAAGCAAAAAGCTTTGCCGCAGATATTCCTGCAATGAATATGTATGAGTATAAACATGTACTGAAGGATTTTATTAAACAGCTTTAGGATAATCGAAAAACAAAAACTCCTTCTTAGACTTCTTAAAATCTTTCCATTTATCAGCATTAATTTTTATCGAAAAAATGCCGCAGGTTGGCATATTATCAATATGTACTGATTCTACCAATTCGTTTACAAATTGTGTTATTCCGGGATTGTGAGAGAAGATGGCAACTGTATTAAATGAATCATCAATAGTTTCTATTGCTTGATAAAATGTTGCTACATCTGCATGATAAAGGGCTGAAACAAAAATTATATCTTCTTCTTTTTGTTTGTAAACGCTACAAAACAATTCACAGGTTTTTTTCGCACGCTTAGCAGGACTAGAAACAAAGGCATCGATGTTTATTTTTTTATCGATCAGTCGTTGTGCCATTTCGGGGGCATCTTTTTTACCTCTGTCATTTAAAGGACGTTCAAAATCGTTGAGCGTACCAATATCCCAACTGCTTTTTGCATGACGAACTATTAAGAGTTGTTTCATTGCCAATAAAAGTAAAATTCAAAATTGGCAATTCAAAATTAATAGCCTCTTACATTTTTGCCGGACATATAATTCATGAAAGCTTTATTTACAACACGATTTCCGCCCGGAGTCGGATAGTTACCGGTGAAATACCAATCGCCTGTATTAGTAGGGCATGCTTCGTGTAAAGATTCTATAGTTTGGAAAATAACATCAACCGGGATATTAATATCAGTTGGTGTAATAAGCTGTGCTATTTTCTTAGATAATTCTATTGTAGTAAATGGTTTGTAAACCTGACGAACAATGTTTTCTGTATGTAATTGATTATTACGTTCCAACTCTTTGCATTTTTCCAACAGATCGTTCAGCAATGTTTCATTACCTCTTTCTTTTAATAATTCTGTTGCGGCTTTAAATGCAATAAAATCACCCATCTTGCTCATGTCAATTCCGTAGCAATCAGGATAACGTATTTGCGGTGCTGAAGAAACAATAATGATACGCTTGGGTTCCAAACGGGCCAACATGCGCACAATACTTTCTTTCAATGTAGTTCCCCTTACGATGGAGTCATCAATTACCACCAATGTATCAACACCTTTGCGAACAGTACCATAAGTAATATCATACACGTGCTGTACCATTTCATTACGATTAATATCTTCCGTAATGAACGTACGCATCTTCACATCCTTGATCGCAATCTTTTCAATGCGTACATTTCGGGTAATTACTTCCGTTAGCTTCGATTCGTCGTAATCTTTACCCCAACTTAATATCTTTTCTATTTTTGTTTTATCCAGGTATTCCTGTGCTCCTTTCAACAAACCATAAAACGCTGTTTCTGCTGTATTGGGAATGAAAGAGAAAATGGTATTCTTCAGATCGTGATCAATGGCTTTTAAAATAGGCTCGCTTAAATGATGACCCAGTGAAATTCTTTCACGGTAGATCTTTTCATCGCTACCACGACTGAAATAAATGCGTTCAAAACTGCATGCTCTTCTTTCCTTCGGCTCTACAATTTGTTCGATCTTGTAGCTACCGTCCGGCTCTGTTATCAGCGCATTTCCCGGCATTAATTCCAACACTTCATTTTCTCCCACGTTGAAAACAGTACGTATAGTTGAGCGCTCGCTTGCTGCAACAATTACCTCATCGCTAATATAATAATAGGAAGGACGAATACCGTGTGCATCACGCATTACAAAGGAGCTTCCGTTGCCAACAAGGCCACAAAAATTAAAACCGCCGTCAAATAACGGAACTGCTTTTTTTAAAACTTTTGCGATATCTAATTTATCAGGAGATGCTTCATCGGCCTTTACTAAAAAATGATGTATCACTTCCATCATTGCCGCCAGATCGCTCGTCTTTTCAAAATCACCCGGATTTATATTCAGCATGCGGAACAATTCATCCACATTTACCAGATTAAAATTACCAGCCAATGCCAGGTTTCTTGCAGGAATAGTGTTTCGCTTAAAGAACGGATGGCAATATTCTACATTATTTTTCCCCTGTGTGCCATAACGAAGATGCCCCAACAATAGCTCACCTAAAAAGCGTAAATGCCCTTTCATTAAACCAGGGTGATTCTTAATGTCAGGCTGGCTTTTTTCCAGCTCGGCAACTTCTTTTCCTACTTTGGCAAAAATATCTGCAATAGGCTGTGGAGCGCTGCTTCTAAGGCGTTGTAAAAAGGGATAGCCCGGCTCCACATTCAGTTTTACAGCCGCAATACCGGCGCCATCCTGGCCACGGTTGTGCTGTTTTTCCATCAGCAGGTACAGCTTATTAAGCCCGTACAGTACTGAACCATATTTTTGTTGGTAATAACTAAAAGGTTTGCGCAAACGAATGAAGGCAACGCCACATTCGTGTTTTATTTCATCGCTCATGTTGGTGCGGCAAAGTTACAATTTTGAAAAATAGCTTCAAACAAAAAATCCTCCGAACATCGGAGGATTCAACAATTTTAAAGAAGAATAGTTTATAAACCGCTTAAACAAACTCCTATCTGGAAAAATTTTATATCGGGACCTGCACCATCTTTCAATAAAGAGGTTATTTGATAGCTTCCATATAAAGAAAAGCTGCCATACCCTACTCTTGCCGTTGCTGTTAACCTGGTTCCATTAAAAAAAGCAGTATTGCTTATTTTTTCCGTAAAATCATTTACCAGGTTACCGTATTTATCTACTTCGGTCACGCCTTTTGTGTGTGCATTCAGCATTAGGCCAACTTTTGCACCCAGGGCAGCCTTAAAGCTTTTTTTATTGTTTTCAGGATGTTTGGTGAAACGTAATTCAACAGGAACTTCCACAAAGGTTGTAGATAGTTTATATTTATCAAAATGATTGCTTGAATCTAAATTTTGAAAAGGAAGAACAGCTCCGGTTGCATTTAATCCAACACTCATTTTATCAAAGAAAATATTACTGTTGCTAATACCCAAACCAAAAGCAACACTCCAGTTAGGACTGGTTTTAAAAGGTTTATCAAACATATAGTAAATGCTGAATCCTCTGGAAAATCCTTTTTGATGATTGCTGATGGTATCCGGCATATTGGTCCAATGGTCTGTAGTAAGATCGATCATTAAATGATCGGCAGCACGGTCAGCAATATCAATCTTTGGTTTGGTTTTTTTGGTTATTGTGGTTGTTTGTGCAAAGGTTCCGTACACAATGAAAGTCAGCAATACAACGGAAAAAATTTTCTTCATATTAGTAATTGAGTTTGCAAAATAACGGCAAATAATTTAATGAAGCGTTAAATTGAACAGTTTACTATATTTGCAGCCTCATTCTTCAAGATTTGAAGAAGGGCCCATAGCTCAGTTGGTTAGAGCACCTGACTCATAATCAGGGGGTCCCAGGATCGTGCCCTGGTGGGCCCACAGTAATAAAAAAGCTTCAACGAATTTCGTTGAAGCTTTTTTATTTTATGAGATAATATAAATTTCGAAGCTCGGATTTTATTAAGCCAATAATTCATAACGGTTTAATTAAAAATCATATCTGCTAATACAGCTAATTATTTTTACAAAACAAACCCTGAATAAAAATTTATCAAGGCTTAAAAAAGCAGTCAAGAAAGTAGTTTCCAAAAAAATCAAAAAAAATTTTTTCAATTCAAAAAAACGTTCTACTTTTACCCTACCAAATTACTAGACTAATAAAAATATACTTGTTTTACCACCGACAAGTGTCATTTAGTAAGTTAAAAACTTAATTAACATGCAGACACTACATTCTCACGCGGGGTACGGTAAACAAAAAGAGTTACTGATTCTTTCCATTTTCTTTTCCAGCATTTATTGTTGTTGTTAATCATCCTTTACTTATTCATTTAATTCCGGCTTTGCCGGCACACAGACATTAGCCTGTAGAGCATAGGCTTATGTGGTGGTAACATATTCATGTGCCACAGGCTTTTGTCTGTGTGCCGGAAGAGGTTTGTCCTTTCCATTAATCATTATCAGCTTATAAAAAATACAATGAACCAAACTAATCGCAGTTTTATTTATAAACACACAATAATATTTTTATCACTATTTCTTTTGTTGGTTTCTTCCGCACAAGCGCAGGAACCAACGATACTAAAAGGGAAAGTAATTGAATCTAGAACCAAGACACCTTTAACCGGCGCTTCTATAAGTCTTAAGGGTTCTACCAACGCTGTTACAACAGACAATAAAGGAGAGTTTAAATTAGAGACGTATAAAAAACTACCGGTATACCTTACCGTTAGTTTTGTTGGTTACCAGGCACAAGAGATCACTATTAGTGATAATAGTTTCGTCAACATAGAATTGGTTGAACAAAGCAATCAGCTGGCAGATGTAGTAGTATTGGGTTACGGTACACAAAAAAGAAAAGATGTAACCGGCTCTGTTGCTACTGTTTCTAAAGACCTGCTTACCCGTCCTGTAACTTCCTTTGATAATTTATTACAAGGATCTGTTGCGGGTGTAGTGGTAACACAAAGTTCCGGGCAGCCCGGCGCAACCTCCAGCATACGCATACGCGGTGGTAACTCACTGAGCTTTGGTAACGATCCTTTGTATGTAATTGATGGATTTATTTATTACAACGATAACAGCCTGGTGAACTTTGCTTCACCTTCTGCTGTGATACCTTCTGTTACAGGGGTTTCAACAAATGGTATCTCCACTATCAATCCTTATGATATAGAATCGATCGATATATTGAAAGATGCATCTGCAACAGCTATCTATGGTTCACGTGGTGCGAATGGTGTAGTGATCATTACAACAAAAAGAGGAACAAAAGGAAGCAACAATATCAATTACAGTGCATCGTATGGTATACAAGATGCAACTAAAACATTATCCTTATTAAATGGTCCGCAGTGGGCAAAGTATTTTGATGACCTATATGCGGCTACACCAAGTCTTCAGCCAAGTAATTCAGGACCCGGACTTTCTGTATCAAAATTGTTGATAGATTCTTTAGGTAATGCAGGTGTTAACGGCGACTGGGTAGGTTCTGCATTACGACAAGGTGCTACACAAAACCATCAGCTTACATTATACGGAGGAGATGAGAAATCAAGGTATTCTATTTCAGGTAATTACTTTGATCAAAAAGGTATTGTAACGGCAACAGATTTCAAACGCTATTCAGCAAAGGTGAACTATGAAAAGAATTACTCAAAGGATTTTAAAGTGAATGTTAGCATTTTAGGAAGTAATTCTATTGAAGATAAATTAGTAGGTACTGCATACAACAGTATTAACTTTAATACAGCAGCTTTTCCAGGCCTATACTTGTTTAATCCATTACAGGCTGTTACTAATAAAGACGGCAGCTATAATGTAAGCTATCAACCTTCTATTGCACCCACTCTTTATACCGTAAACGGTCAACAGTTTTCTGTTAATCCGTTGCAGGATATTAACTCAATTACGAACCAGGTAAATCTTGGACGTGTATTAGGCAATCTTTCCGGCGAATATAAGATCACAAAAGATCTTACTTTCAAAACGACGTTTGGTGCAGATCAGTTAAATACCAAATTAAATTACTATACACCTTCTTATACTTCATTGGGTAGTAATGGCGGAACTTATAAAGGCGTTGGTTCAGTAACAAATATTAATACATTAACGTGGTTGAATGAAAACACTTTCTCTTATAATCATTCGATCAACGACAAACATTTCTTTGATGTGTTGGCAGGGTATACTACACAATATTTAAGATCAGTATACGCATTTGCAGGTGGTTATAATTTCCCTAATGATATTACAGCGTATAATAACCTCAATCTCGCTTCTAATCCAGGCGCTGCAAGTGGAGAAAGCAAGTCAATAATTAATTCATGGTTGGGTAGGGTTTCTTATTCATTCAAACATAAATACAATCTTACCTTAACAGGAAGAGCAGATGGCGCTTCGGTTGCAGGGCTTAATAAAAAATGGGGCTTCTTCCCCTCAGCAGGTTTTTCATGGAATGCATCGGATGAAGATTTCTTTAAACCATTATCTAAAACAATTAATAATTTAAAAGTTAGATTAACTGCCGGTAGCGTAGGTAATGCAAACTTCCCTGCATACAGCTCTTTAGGTTTGGAAGGATTTAACGGGTATTATTATGGAAGTCCGCTTAGTGCCAATATCGGTTTAGCTCCTACGCAATTGTCTAATCCTGATCTTACCTGGGAAACTACTGCGCAATATGATGCAGGTGTTGACATCGGGTTTTTAAACAATCGAATTACATTAACAGCAGATTACTATTATAAAAAAACAACCAACCTATACATCAGCGGCTCAGGATTGGTTCCATTATCAACAGGTTATGCTTCTGTATCTGAGAACATTGGAAGCCTTGAAAATAAAGGGTTAGAGTTATCATTGAGCACAGAAAATATCAAGACAAAAGACTTCTCATGGAAATCAACATTGATCTATGCATCTAATTCAAATAAAGTTCTAAGCCTTGGCCCTAATCCCGCAATATTTCCTGTAGCACCAACCGGTCAGGTGTCGCCGGTTATAGTAAAAGTTGGATTACCGGTTGGTACTTTCTGGGGTTACAAAACAGACGGCTTATTGACTACTGATGATGTGTATGGAGCAAACCCTGCAGCAAAATTATCAGGCGTATCACAACAAACGGGAGATCGAAAATATTTGCATGCGCCTGGAGTGACGGGCGCTACTATCACAACTGCTGATAAGCAAAATTTAGGAAGTGCACAGCCTGATTTTACAGCAAGCTTTAATAATACACTTACGTATAAAAATTTCGACCTGTCATTTTTCTTCCAGGCATCTGTTGGTGGTAAGTTGTTTAACCTGATACAACAGCAATTAGAAAAAACTACTACTACAGGTAATGTGTCAGCAACATTGTTAGATCGTTGGGATTCGGTAAACAATCCAAATGGCAAAACGCCAAAAGTTACGAATGCACCGGTAGTGCAGGTTTCAGATGTTTACATTGAAGATGGTTCTTACTTACGTTTAAAGAATATCACCTTTGGCTACAACTTTCCAAAAAGTGTTGCACATAAAATTCTGGCAAAACAATTACGCTTATATGTATCAGCACAAAACCTGTTGACTATAACAAATTATTCAGGATTAGATCCCGAAGCAAATTTCTACGATCAAAATAATCTTCAACCGGGAATTGATTATGGAGTGTATCCCAATGCAAGAACATATACGATCGGGCTTAACGTAACATTTTAATTTATTAAACAAGAATAGCAATGAAAAAGATATCTATAATACTACCCATCATAATAACCCTTGTTACGATCGCATCGTGCAACAAGCTGGATGAAAACCCGCAGGGCACCATCACTACAGACAATTTTTATAAAACACAGAATGATGCAATTGCTGCTGTAACAGCGGTGTACAGCACTCTAACAACAGATATAAATAATGACTTTCCTGTCTATGGTCGTAACCTGAATTTATTAGTAGACAATCCAAGTGATAACCAGGTGTACAGTCCATCCAATACAAACCCGGATGTGCGTGCATTAGGCACTGCAACGTATGTAAGTACCAACGACAGAGTACATAAAATATATGCACAATTATATTGGGGAATTGACAAAGCAAATGTTGCGATCGATAAAATTCCGACGATACCTGCTGATAAATTTTATGATGCAACACACTCTGCCCTTAACCTGGTAAGAGAAGCAAGATTTATAAGAGCATTGTTATATTTTAACCTGGTTCGCTTATTTGGTGATGTGCCATTGGTATTGCATGATGCAGGAACAGTGGCGAATGCAAATATCCTGGTAGGTCGTACTCCTAAGGATTCTGTGTATCGCCAGATAATTGAAGACCTGGATTCTGCTACTTCATTGCCTGCAAAATATTCAGGTGTTGATGTAGGAAGAGTAACAAGCGGCGCTGCACATGCTTTGTTAGGTAAAGTATATGTGACAAGACAGGACTGGGCAAATGCAGTTAAAGAACTTAAGCAAGTGATCACTGCCGGGACAGCTAACCTTACCGAGGCTACAACGGGTAATTATGGGTATGACCTGTTCCCGAAATTTGTCGATGCATTCCAGGCGGCAACAAAAAATGGTAAAGAACATATTTTCTCTGCACAGTTCAATGGAACTACCGGAGGCTTTACCAGTACACAAAATATCAGCTCATTTACCTGGAGCACTTCTGCCTATACCAGTGATATTCCTGCAGACAAAACAGTTATTGAAAATGTATTCAATGTAAATGATCAAAGAAGAAGTGTTTCTTTTTACGATTCATTATACAATACCCAAACAGGCAAATGGGTTAAATGGCCGTACTATAATTTCTTAAAGTTTGTTGATCAAAGTACTGGCTTTGTTACTGCTTTACAAGGTAACCAGGGAGCTAACAGCAAGATCAACTTTCCTGTAATTCGTTATGCAGATGTATTGTTGTTATATGCCGAAGCGTTGAACGAATTAAACGGTGGACCAACTCCTGATGCATATGTGGCAATAAATATTATCAGGGCAAGAGCATTTAATTCTTACACTTCTAATGGAAGTTATACAGATCATACATATGATGTATCTGCTTTGAATCAATCATCATTTAGGGATACTGTCTTTACTGAAAGAAGAAGAGAGTTCATACAGGAAAGTCAGCGTTGGTTTGATCTGGTAAGAAGAACAGATAAAGGACCCGGACAATATTACCTGCAATCAGTATATGCTATGCCCGGTAATCCAAAAGCGGCAGCAACATTAAAAGATACACTGTTCCCTATTCCTCAATCAGAGATCGATCTGTACCAGGGACGTAATCCAAACTTTAAACAAAACCCGGGTTGGGAATAATACTTACAATTCTTTCTAAATAAAATAAAAATGAAAAAACAAAACAATATTGCTTTATTGATAGCAACAGCAATTGCAGGCCTATTGCTTGTAACAAATGCACAGGCACAAGCTCCTGAACAAACTTACCAGGGCAAAGTTGGCAAAACATTAGATGATTCAAAAGAGTGGTGGGCGCCTGTAGCAAAAGCACCGGCCGGTGCACCCAATGTAGTACTCATTATATTAGATGACGTTGGTTATGGCGCTTCTTCTGCTTTTGGCGGAGTGATACGAACTCCAACGTTGGATAGCTTGGCTAATAACGGTCTACGTTACACGAATTTTCATACTACAGCTATTTGCGCACCTACACGTTCAGCATTGTTGACAGGACGTAACAGTCACTTTGTTCATGAAGGAGGTTTCTCTCATATCTCCATGTCAGCGGGCTTCCCCGGCTATGACGGAAGGATTCCTTCTACAGATGGAACCATTGCAGAGATATTAAAAGACAATGGCTACAATACATTTGCAGTAGGTAAATATGGTTTAACACCTGATGAAGATGCTACAGATGCTGGTCCATTTGATCGTTGGCCAAGCGGTAAAGGTTTTGAACATTTTTTTGGTTTCTTAGGTTCTCAAACAGATCAGTATAAACCTGATTTAGTAGAAGACGATGCACACGCAACACCTGATGGAAGGCATTTGAATGAACAGATAACTGACAAGGCTATCTTCTATATCAATCGTCAGCAAAAAGCAGCTCCCGGCAAACCTTTCTTTTTATATTATGCACCCGGCGCAACACATGCACCGCACCAGGTAGATAAGTATTGGAGCGATCAATATAAAGGAAAATTTGATGAAGGCTGGGATGTATTCCGTGAAAAAGTATTGGCGAACCAAAAGAAATTAGGTGTTGTTCCTTCTTATGCACAATTACCTCCACGTAATTCTCGTGTGCCTGCATGGAATTCTTTGACGGAAGATCAAAAGAAATTATTCGAACGTTTTTTTGAAGTATATGCCGGCTACCTTACTTACACCGACTACCAGATCGGAAGATTGATCAACTATCTTAAAGAAAATAACCTTTTAGATAATACATTGGTGTATGTAATTATCGGTGACAATGGCGCCAGTAAAGAAGGTACCAATGAAGGCGTGATCGAACCTAAAACAAATTCTGCCCGCACTAAAACAGAAGCAGAATATTTAAAAGCAAACCTGGAAGATATTGATTCGATAGGTACTGCCGCTGCATTCACCAATTATCCATTGGGCTGGGCACAAGCAGCGAATACGCCTTTCCGTGAGTGGAAGCAAGATGCCAATGCAGAAGGTGGCACACATAATCCACTGATCGTTTTTTATCCAAAAGGAATTAAAGACAAAGGTGGTATCCGCAATCAATATGGGCATGTGATAGATATCTTACCTACTACGTTGGATCTTACAGGAATTAAAGCGCCGGAATATATTAAAAGCGTTAAGCAGGATGTAATACAAGGAACCTCATTAGCTTATTCTATTGATGATGCAAAAGCTGCGTCCAAACATACTATTCAGCATTATTACATCTTTGGTTCACGTTCTATTTATAAAGATGGATGGAAAGCAGAAGCAGCGCATCATCCATACAATATCGATTTTGATTTTAAACCGGGAGAAAAGATCGCTGATAAAAGTTTTGATGAAGATGTATGGGAATTGTATAACCTGAACGAAGACTTCAACGAGCGTGTTGATCTGGCAAAAAAATATCCTGAAAAATTAGCAGAATTAAAAAAGGTGTTTGATGAGCAGGCTCAAAAGAATCATTTATATCCATTGATCGATTGGTATGATGTGTATAATAAAAGAATACATCACCCGAACGACAGTGATACACAGGCGCCAATAGTAAAATAAAATTATTGTTATGAATATATTAGATAGTAAGATCCTTACTAAAAAAATTATTGTAGGATTTGTGATCTACATAGTTCCACTGCTGATCATCGGCGGTGGACTATGGCTCACAAAGATCATCTTAACCAAATAAACTTATTGTTATGGCAATCGATAAAACATTAAGAAGAAAAATATTGAAAGATGGAACTATAAGTCTTTTCATTTACGCGTTACCGGTAGTAGCAGTTTATCTTTATTTTGCTATAAAAGGTGAAACGCCGTGGCTTAATGAAGCTTCAGCTCAAATAAATGTGCCGGCTGTATTCAGTTTTATTAAACCTGTATTTACAAACCTTCAATCCTGGGGCTTTATCGCAATCGCGTTGGTATTAGGTATTGCAGAATTTGCATTAGGACTGTATGATAATAAATGGACAAAAACGGAAAGAGCAATAGACATCGTTTGCTTTATTGCACCTAAAATTTTGTTAGTACCGGTAACAGCTTTCTTCGGGTTGAAATTATTACCCTTTGTTTTACCGGGATTGGCAAATCATTTTTGGTGGGTGCCTTTTTGGGGTGGATCATTGATCATTGCAGTTGCTGACGACCTTACACAATATTGGTATCACCGTTTGCATCACCAGGTTCCTTTTATGTGGCGCTTTCATCGTACACATCACTCGGCACCGTACATGGGTATGGCAATGGCAAGCAGACAGAACTTTTTGTACACTGTTTTCTTTTCACAAATATATCTTACGGCAACATTGGTGTATTTAGGATTAGGACCGCAAGCCTTATTCGTTACTGTTATAAAATCAGTGATAACCTTGTCTGCTCATTCAAGCATTGCATGGGACAAGCCTTTTTACAAGTATAAGATTTTACATCCGTTTGCTTGGGTTTTAGAAAGATTGATCTCTACGCCTGCTACGCATCATGCACATCACGCAGATACGTTTGATGATGGCGTTGGTTATTACAAAGGCAACTTCGGTAATATGTTTTTTATCTGGGATGTAATATTCGGAACCGGACTTATCACAAGAAAGTACCCTTCATCATATGGCATTAGTTTTTATAAAGCAGAAGAATGGCAGGCGCAATTTTTATGGCCAATTTTCAAATCTAAAAAAGAAGGAAGTGAATTGTCTAAGAACGGACCTGAAGTAGGAGATGAAGTTCCAACGATTATTCAGGAACATCCCATCGCTGATTCTTTCAGAAAACAATCACAACCCGATTTTGCATTTAATATTCAATAAGCAGTAATGAAAAAGTTTGTAATAATAGTATTAGCTGCAGTAATTAACCTAAGTGTCTATGCTCAAAGAGATGCACGGCAACCATTTAAAGGTGTAATAGGAAAGACATTGGCAGACAGCAAGCAGTCCTGGCCGGAAAAGATAAAAGCAGCAGATGGCGCTCCTAACGTAGTTTGGATATTGATCGATGATGTCGGATTTGGTGCCAGCTCTACTTTTGGAGGCTTGGTAGCAACGCCTAACTTCGATACATTGGCAGCTAACGGTTTACGTTACACGAATTTTCATACAACCTCATTATGCAGCCCTACAAGAGCAGCGTTACTAACGGGTCGTAATGCACATCATGTGGCAATGGGCCATCATCCTGAATTAGCAACAGGTTTCCCTGGTTATGACGGAGATATTCCTTTTGAAGCAGGAACAGCGGCAGAGATTTTTAAAGAGAATGGTTACAATACATTTGCTTTAGGTAAATGGCATTCTACACGTCCTGAAGATGTTTCTGCAGCAGGACCTTACAATCGTTGGCCAACAGGCAGAGGTTTTGAACATTTCTTTGGTTTTATGGGCGGCGCTACGGATCAATGGCATCCGTTATTGATAGATGAAACCAATCCGGTAAATATCGAGCCCAATACTACGCACTTAAATAAGTTGCTTGCTGATAAAGCAATTGAATACATCGCAAATCAAAAATCGGCAGATGCAGATAAACCTTTCTTCTTATACTTTGCTCCCGGCGCTACACATGCACCGCACCAGGTAGCAAAAGAATGGATAGATAAATACAAAGGTAAGTTTGATAATGGCTGGGATGCTTATCGTACAAAAGTATTCAAACGGCAGCAGGCATTAGGCTTATTACCTGCAGGTACAGTATTGCCTCCACGACAATTAGGTGTTAAAGCATGGGATTCATTAAGTGCAGATGAGAAAAAAGTGTATGCGCATTTTATGGAAGTGTATGCGGCTTATTTGTCTTATACAGATTATGAAGTGGGAAGAGTTATAAATTATTTAAAACAAACAGGCATTATTGATAACACGGTTATCTTCCTAATGATCGGTGATAATGGTGCCAGTAAAGAAGGTACGTACACAGGCACTTCAGGCTTTAGTACAAAATCTCAAGGCGAAGACATTAAATTTTTATTGAGCCAATACGATAAGATAGGAACAGAATTTTCATCACCTAATTATCCATTGGGTTGGTCACAAGCTGCGAATACGCCTTTCCGCTATTGGAAGAGTGATGCCAATTCAGAAGGCGGCACACACAATCCGTTGATCGTTTATTATCCTAAAGGAATAAAAGAAAAAGGTGGCATTCGTTTTCAATACGGGCATGTGATAGATATTCTGCCAACTACTATTGAGTTAACAGGATTAAAAGTTCCTGATACCATCAACGGCTATAAGCAAGACCCAATACAGGGAACAAGTTTAGCATATTCATTTAATAATGCTTCTGCGGCATCTCAACATACTATTCAGTATTATGAATTGCATGGCGGACGTGCTGTTTATAAAGATGGTTGGAAAGCAGCAGTGTATCATCCAAGAAATACATTCGGCGAAAAGAATGGAGACATCAATTTCAATCCACGTCCATTTAGCCAGGATAAATGGGAATTATATAACATTAATAAAGACTGGACAGAGACGACAGATCTTGCAGCTAAAGAACCTCAAAAGCTGGAAGAGCTAAAAGCTTTGTTTGATTCATTGGCAATACAGAACAATGTCTATCCTTTAAAAAGTTATACGGAAGGGTTGCCGCAGCCTGAAATAAAACCGAAGCGTGTTATTTATGAAGGAACAACTGTTCGTACAAAAATAAATATTGGTAAAGGAAATGTTAGTATAACTGCTAACGTTATTGCAGGCAAAGACCCACAGGGAGTAATTTTTGCAAACGGTGGTTTGTTTGGCGGAACATCTTTGTATATACAAAACGGAAAATTAATTTATCTCTTAAGTGATGGATTAAGTGAAACTGTTTTGTCATCCTCAAAAGTTATTACTGAAGGAACATACACGATCAACGTTCAATTCATCGACTCAACTGTAATACTATCAGTAAATGGAGAACAGCAAGCGCAAGCAACCATCACAGCAAAGAATAAATATCTAAACACATTTGGTTCAGAAGGTGTAAGTGTAGGCAGAGATTTAAATTCTCCTGTTACCAAGAAATATCCTGGCACATTTCCTTTTAATGGAAGGGTACAGTTGCTAACTGTTGAACAACCTTCAGCAACAACAAAAGAAAATGCAATTGTATTGCCGGTAGATTCTTTCGAAGCAAAATTGAATCAAGCAACTGCTGCACAAATTATAGATACGCGTTTGCCGGAAGAGTTTGCTATCAATCATCTTAGCAATGCAATAAATATTAATTCGCTGCAAAGCAATTATGCAGAACAGTTAAGTAAGCTTGATAAAACAAAGCCGGTATTTACGTATGCGATCGGCAATGGAAGAAGCGTGCAGCTCGCCAATGAATTAACTGAAAAAGGATTTACGCAGGTATATGTGTTGGATGGCGGCATCGGCGGATGGATCGGAAATGCCAAGCCTATCTATTCTACATCAAAAGATAATTTTACCATTGCTGATTTTAAAAAGATCACTTCAACAAACAAATTGGTGTTGTTGGATCTGCACACGAGGTATTGTCCCGGCTGTAGAAAATTGCAACCAACGGTTGATTCTTTATCGAAAGAATACGGCATTACGTTGAAGGTAGTAAAGATAGATGTGTACGATAATCCTGCTATTGCAGGAACCTTTAAAGCGAATGCTGTTCCCACATTGATCGTATACAATGATGATAAAATTATCTGGCGAAGAACGGGAGCAGATACACAAAAAGGGGATGTAGAAAAAATTATTACAGGTTTAGTTTTAAAATAATAAATGATGAAAAGTATTACCACGACTAAAAAATCATTTCGATTAAATTTTGATACAGGCATTGGTTTTTCATGGCAACATCGTTGTGTCACATTTCTTTCAACGGTATACCTTTTGGCAGCTGTTTCCTGCAATTCAAAAAATAATAGCGGAACAGTTACAGTAGACAGTGTTACAACTGCAAAACAAAAAAATGCGTTGTGCTGCGAATCGAATTTACCAAAGCGATTCAGTACCGTTGGATATAATAATACAAGCGATTCAACCAAAGATTCATCGGCAACAGTAGCAAAAGCTTCGCATGAAGGAATGGTTTGGGTAGAAGGAGGAAGTTTTGAAATGGGAGCAGATAATAAGCAGGCATCACCGGATGAATATCCAAAGCATAAAGTAACGGTAAGCGGTTATTGGATCGATGCAACAGAAGTAACCAATGCAGCATTTGAAAAATTTGTAAAGGCAACAGGTTACATCACAACAGCAGAGCAAAAACCAGATTGGGAACAATTAAAAAAGCAATTGCCACCGGGAACAGAAAAGCCGGATGAAAGTGAGTTAGTTCCTGCTTCATTAGTTTTTCATGCATCTGATCAGCCTGTTTCATTAAATGATTACAGTCAGTGGTGGGAATGGAAGAAAGATGCAGATTGGAAACATCCACATGGCCCGGGTAGTACTATTAAAGGAAAAGAAAATTATCCCGTAGTGCATGTTTCGTGGTACGATGCCGTGGCTTATTGCAAATGGGCAGGCAAACGTTTGCCAACAGAAGCAGAGTGGGAATATGCTGCAAGAGGTGGATTGAAAAATAATATTTATCCATGGGGAAATGAACCTGTTGAAACAGGAAAACCAAAAGCCAATACCTGGCAGGGAAGTTTTCCTAACAAGAATACGCAGTGGGATAAGTTTTATTATGCAGCGCCTGTAAGATCGTTTGATCCTAACCATTATGGTTTGTATGATATGGCAGGCAATGTATGGGAATGGTGCGGTGATTATTATAACAATACCTATTACAGCACCGTCAATAAAGCAGACGGAGTAATTAACCCGCAAGGCCCCAATAAAAGCTTTGATCCGGAAGAGCCTTATGCAATTAAACGTGTGATACGTGGCGGCTCTTTTTTATGTAATGATTCTTATTGCTCGGGTTACAGGGTTGCACGGCGTATGAAGAGTACTGAAGATAGCGGGATGGAACATGTAGGATTCAGATGTGTAGCGGATAAATAGACATTGTCTTTGTTTTTTAGTTTCTATTAGAGGAAGGCCTGCTTTAGGGCGGGCCTTATTTTAAAAAACGATCTAAATAGTCACGTGGCCGAGTGGTTTAGGCTAAAGTCTGCAAAACTTTTTACGATGGTTCGAATCCATCCGTGACGTCAACTACTTAACATATAGCAAATATTTTTTTCGAGAAATTCCTGAACAAAATAAAATCCCTACTTTCATGCCCAAATATTTTTTCGATGAAAAGGTTTATAAAGGCCCTGCTTCCATCAAACAGTTCACTTTTTAAATTTCTTTCCAAAACGTACAGATATAGCTTTAAAATATGGCTTCCTAATAAAAAAACTCTCATAGAAATTTTAGATCAATACGCTAATCGTAACAAAGCAGTAACATTTATAGAAATTGGCGCTAATGATGGCGTTACAAACGATCCTTTAACGGAATATATAAAAAAAAATAAGCTTTGGAAAGGCGTGCTGGTAGAGCCGGTTCCGTATTTGTTTGAAAAACTAAAAAAGAATTATGCCTCATGTCAAAATGAGTTATTTTTTGAAAACTCTGCTATTTCTAAATTTGAAGGAACACAGCCATTTTACCGATTGAAGGAAAGTGATAATCCGGCTTTGCCCGTTTGGTATGATCAAATAGGATCATTCAATAAAGATGTGATATTGTCACATAGCAATATTCCCGGTTTTAATGAGTTGCTTATTGAAGAACAAATAAATACCATCACTTTTGATTCTTTGCTTAGCAAATACCAATTAAAAGACATTAATCTTGTTCATATTGATACAGAGGGATACGATTTTGAGATATTGAAATTAATCAACTGGAGTAAAATAAAAGTGGATATAGTGATCTATGAATATGTACATTTAGCAATAGGAGATTTCCGCAAATCTCTTAAGCTTTTAAAGAAGAATGGCTTTGAGTTGTTTTCTGATAAATTGGATATTATTGGCATTAATAAAAAAATCAGCCTCTTTGCTTAATTAGCAGTATAAATTTTTTCAACTTTCCCTTTTTGTAGATGTTACACCAAACAAACAAGATGATTTGTATATTCTCACAGATCATTTCAAACTTATGACACCTGTTAAAAACATTATATTCGATCTGGGCGGGGTTTTATTAAACCTCGATTACGACAAAACAACCAATGCATTCAAGCGATTAGGCGTTGAAAATTTTGATGAGCTCTTTTCTCAATTCAAAGCAAATGATCTGTTTGAAAAATTGGAAACGGGCAGAATTTCTGAAATTTTTTTTTATGAAACTATGCATGATTACAGTGGAAAAAGGTTAACCAATAAACAAATTGAAACAGCCTGGAATGCTATGCTGCTGGATTTTCGGCTAGAAAGTTTAAACTTTTTAAATTCTATTAAAGATAAATACAACATTTACCTGCTAAGTAATACCAACAGTATCCATTACGAAGCGTTTAAAAAAATATTACAGAAGCAAACGGGTAAAGATTCTATCAATGGTTATTTTATAAAAGCATATTATTCCCATCTTATACATTTACGAAAGCCTTATCCGCAAGCATATCAGTATGTTTTAAACGATGCAGCTTTAGTGGCAGAAGAAACTTTATTTATTGATGATTCCTTTAATAATATAGAAACAGCAAGGCAATTAGGAATAAATACACATTTGTTGCTAAAAGAAGAAAGGATAGAAACGCTCGGGTTATAATAAAGCTTTTTATTTTACTTCTTCAAACTCAATATAATCATCTTTATCTGTGGGCGCAGAGTAAGTAGTTGAAGTATGTCGCTGTTGCTGCTGTTGTTGTTGATTAAATTTATCTGCCTGTTCCTGCATTTTTGTCTGCATTTCCGAAAACTGCTTTTTTACCTGTTTGGTGGTGGTAGCGGCAGGAATGATAAAGTCGAATATCACTTTATAAGCCAGGTAAAGAAGAATTATGTCCTCAATAACTTTAAACATATGGCAAAGTTATGGTGTTGAAAAATAGTAAGCTGTTAAAAATTAAACCAAATACAATGCATGTTTGCTAATTCAAAAATCTTACCTACATTTGCATTGGAAAAACGATACAAAAGAAGGGAACGGAGCCGTTCCCTTCTTCTTTTGATATGACTCAGGACAATTCCATAACAGCAATAGAGAGTTTAGTAAAGGAGCTTTTACCGGAAAATGAAGACATTTTTCTGGTGTCTGTAAAAATCAAACCTACTAATAATATTAAAATTTTTTTAGATGCAGATAGTGGGTTAAGCATTGAAAAATGCATCAAGATAAACAGGGCCCTTTATAAGGTCATTGAGGAAAAAGGCTGGTATCCTGACGGCGATTTTTCATTAGAAGTATCGAGCCCGGGGCTGGATGAGCCGTTGAAATTGTTACGTCAGTACAAAAAAAACATCGGTAGAAATGTAGAAGTTACGCTCAACGACGACAAAAAACAAGAGGGTAAGCTGTTGGCAGTAAATGAAGAGACCGTAACGCTGGAACAGCACGAGGGTAAAGGAAAAAAGGCAATAACAAAAATTACAGGTATTCCGTTTGCAGATATCAGGCAAACAAAAATTCAGATAGTATTTTAATTAACAATAAAACACCCTACCGGCGGGGAAACAAAAGTGAGGCCGGCAGTTTATGGCACGTATTAATTTAATTGATTCTTTCCAGGAATTTAAAGACGCCGAAAATATCGATCGTCCTACATTAATGAAAGTAATGGAAGATGTTTTTAAAACATTGATCCGCAAAAAGTACGGAAGCGACGAGCAGTTTGACGTAATTGTTAATGACCAGAAGGGTGATTTGGAAATTTTCCGTCGTCGTACCATTGTGGATGATGGTGATATATATAATACCCTTACGGAAATTGAGTACAGTGATGCTATTAAAATTGAGCCCGATTACCAGGTAGGGGAAGAGTTATACGAAGAAGTTGATATTCAAAAGGAATTTGGTCGCCGTGCTATACTTGCCGGTAAACAAACATTGGCAAGCCGTATCAATGACCTGAAAAAGAGCTTATTAATTAAAAAATACGAGGACCGTGTAGGCGAGATCGTTAGCGGGGAAGTTTACCAGGTTTGGAAAAAAGAAGTGTTGATGCTGGACGAAGAAGGGAATGAAATGATCTTACCTAAGTCAGAACAGATTCCATCGGATTATTTCAAAAAAGGTGAAAACATCCGCGGTGTTGTAAAGAAAGTAGAATTAAAAAATAACCAGGCAGTAATTATAGTATCAAGAACAAGTCCGATGTTCCTCGAAAAACTATTGGAAATTGAGGTTCCTGAAATATTCGATGGCTTGATTGTTGTTAAAAAGATCGTTCGTGACCCGGGAGAAAGAGCAAAAATTGCAGTAGAAAGTTTTGATGACAGAATTGACCCGGTGGGCGCTTGTGTCGGTATGAAAGGTAGCCGTATTCACGGTATCGTTCGTGAGTTGAAAAACGAGAATATTGATGTTATCAACTGGACAGCTAATAATCAATTATTGATCCAACGTTCATTAACTCCGGCAAAGATCACTAACATTGCATTGAACGACGAAAGTAAGCATGCAACCGTATACTTAAAGCCAGACCAGGTTTCATTGGCCATCGGTCGCCGTGGTGTTAATATTAAATTGGCATGTGAGTTAACAGGATACGAAATAGATGTGTTCCGCGATAATGAAGGCGAAGAAGAATCATTTGATATTGACCTGGAAGAATTTGCAGATGAAATTGAATCATGGATAATTGATGAGTTGAAGAGAGTAGGTTGCGATACTGCCCGTTCAGTATTGGATCTTACTCCTGAAGAATTGGAAAGAAGAACAGACCTGGAAAAAGAAACGATTACAGAAGTAAGAAGAATATTACAGGAAGAGTTCGAGAAAGAATAAAAGTGCATGGGGTTTTAGTTTTATAGTCTAATAGACCATAATATCGGGATTCAAACAGAATGATATTATGGGCTATCAACCATGGACTGGTCATGCACGCATACTTAACTAAAAAGAAAGAATGTCAGAAACAGCAAGTAATACACCACGATTAATGGCAGCCGCCAAAGAGTTCAACATTGGTAAAGACACCTTGATTGAATTCCTTACCGGCAAAGGCTTCAGTGCTGATGATCTGAAGCCCACTGCAAAGCTCACGGAACAAATGTACCGTGTGTTGCAGGCAGAATTTCAACAGGATAAAGTAGCTAAGCAGAAAGCCGAGCAGGTTGAATTAATAAAAGGCTCTGGTAATACTGAGCCTAAAAAGAAAAAAGACGAAGAAGATCTTTCTTTTAAAAAGAAAGAAGCGGCAGCGCCGGTAGTAGAAACGCCAAAACCGGTAGAGGCAGAAACAACAACTCCGCCGCCGGCAGCACCGGTTGAAGAAGCGGCACAACCACAAGCGGTTACCAACATAGAAGCGCCTGAATTAGAAGCGCCGAAGATCATTAATAAGATAGATCTGGATGCGATAGATTCTTCTACCCGTCCAAAAAAAGCAGCCGCAAAACCTGTAGAGAAAGAAGCACCTAAAAAAGGCAAGAAGAAAACAGAGGAAACTGAAGAAGCTCCGGCAGCGACAGCCCCTGCTCCTGTTGCAGAAACAGCACCACCTGCAGCTCCTGAACCTACTGAGCCGATTATCGAAAATATTCGTGCGGAAAAATTAGAAGGTCCTAAGATATTAGGAAAGATAGAGTTGCCGGTTAACAGCGACACAAGACCTAAAAGAGATACAGAAGATAAGCGTAAACGCAAGCGTATTCCTATTGAGCGTAAAAATGATTTTCCTCCCGGTCAACAACAAGGACAGGGACAACATCAAGGCGGTCAGCAAGGAAGAGGCGGACAACCACATGATCCAAACCGAAACAGGCCACATGGTCCCGGGGGCGGCGGTCATCATGGTGGTCAACAAAGACCTGCTGCACGTTTTGGCAACAAACCTCCTTTTCAACGTAGAGAAGACAGAGAGATTGATGCCAAAGAAATTCAGGATAAAATCAAGGAAACACAAGCCAAACTTACAGGCGGCAGTGGTCGCGGTAAGAGCTTAAAAGCAAAATACAGGAAAGCAAGAAGAGAAGAATTGGCAGAACAAGCCGAAGGTGGAGCAGATGAAAACAATAAGCTGCAGGTTACAGAATTTATTTCTGTAAGTGAATTGGCGAACTTGATGGATGTAAGCTTTGCTGAAGTTATCGGCAAGTGTATGGGGCTTGGTATAATGGTGTCTATTAATCAACGTTTGGAAGCAGATGTGATTGAGCTGGTAGCAAGCGAATTTGGATATGAAGTAGAATTTATTGGTGTGGATGACGCTGCCGAAATGGAAGAAGAGGATGAAGACGACAGCCCGGAAAATCAAACACCAAGACCGCCTATTGTAACGATCATGGGTCACGTTGACCATGGTAAAACCTCATTGCTGGATTATATACGTCAAACCAATGTAATTGCCGGCGAAGCCGGAGGTATTACGCAACATATAGGTGCATATGAAGTAACGTTGGCGGATGGACGAAATATTACATTTTTGGATACACCGGGTCACGAAGCGTTTACAGCTATGCGTGCCCGTGGTGCCAAGGTTACGGATATTGCAGTAATTGTTGTTGCAGCGGACGATGCGGTGATGCCTCAAACAAAGGAAGCCATCTCGCATGCACAGGCGGCAGAAGTACCAATGATCTTTGCTTTGAATAAAATTGATAAAGACGGAGCAAATCCTGAAAAGATAAAAGAACAGCTTTCTACCATGAACATCTTAGTAGAAAGTTGGGGCGGTAAATTTCAAAGCCAGGAAATAAGTGCTAAGAAAGGATTACACGTAGATCTATTGATGGAAAAAATATTGCTGGAAGCTGATCTGCTAGAGCTGAAAGCAAATGCTCATCGCCCGGCATCAGGAACAATTATTGAAGCGTCCTTAGATAAAGGTCGTGGATATGTTGCTACTATTTTAGTGCAAAACGGTACGTTGAAACAAGGCGATATGATCGTATCGGGTCAATTCTTCGGTAAGGTAAAAGCCATGTACAACGAACGTAATGCCCGAATGGATGAAGCGCCACCATCAACTCCTGTATTAATATTAGGTTTAAATGGTGCGCCACAGGCAGGTGAAACATTTAAAGTTTACCACGATGAAAGCGAGGCAAAAGAAGTGGCTTACAAACGCGGACAAATTTTGCGTGAACAGGGTATGCGTGCCCGTAAGCATATTACATTGGATGAGATCGGTCGCCGTTTGGCATTGGGTAACTTTAAAGAATTGAACGTAATTATTAAAGGTGATGTGGATGGATCTGTGGAAGCATTGAGCGACTCATTACAAAAATTAAGCACGCAGGAAATTGTTGTTAAGGTAATTCATAAAGCCGTAGGTGCGATCACCGAAAGCGATGTTACGTTAGCAACAGCATCGGATGCGATCATTATTGGTTTTAATGTTCGTCCTTCATTACAAGCCGGACGTTTAGCCGAAAATGAATCGATACAGATCAAGCTATACTCTATTATCTACAATGCTATTGAAGAAATTAAGAGTGCGATGGAAGGTATGTTGGAACCTGGCGTGGAAGAAAAAATATTGGGCAACGTAGAGATAAGAGAAGTGTACAAGTTTGATAAAGTAACGGTTGCCGGATGTTTTGTGTTAGATGGAAAACTGGCTCGTAATAACCGGATTCGTTTAGTAAGAGATGGTATTGTGATCTTTACCGGTGAATTGGGAAGTCTGAAACGCTTTAAAGATGACGTTAAGGAAGTAACATCGAGCATGGAATGCGGATTGAGCATCAGGAATTATAATGATATTAAAGTGAGCGACATTGTGGAGGCTTTTGAAGAAGTGGAAGTAAAAAGAACGCTGTAATATTTTGTTAATACGAATGTTGAATAGCCAAAAGAATGAACAGCAACTTACTTTTGGCTTTTTTTAATTAAATAGAATCAGGTAGTTATACTACATAAAACAAAGTTCAATATTGGTATGCAGTTGCAGAGAGTGACACAACCATGTTGAGAAAAGAACATACGCTGGTAACATGAAAAAGAAATTTCTTCTTGCAGTTTTTATTTCGGCATTATTTATTACTAACGGTTTTGCACAAACGCAAAAAGTGCTGGCTGATAAAGTGATCGCTGTTGTTGGTGACAAAGTAATTTTAAAAAGCGATATTGATAATAGCATTATTGATATGCAGCGGCAGAATATGCCTGTTCCGGCAAATGCCAGATGTGCATCATTAGAGCAAACCATGGGCATAAAAGCCCTGGTATTGCAGGCAGAAAAAGACTCTTTGCCAGTTTCTGATGAAGAAATAGATGCTGACCTGGATAACCAAATACGTTATTTCATCAGCGCTTACGGTTCTAAAGAAGAGCTGGAAAGAATAGCCGGTAAAACGGTTTATCAAATGAAAGAAGATTACAAGCAAAGCTTTCGTGAAAGAAAATTAGCGGCAGCAATGCGTGATAAGATCATAGGCGATATTAAGATCACTCCATATGAAGTAAAGCAGTTTTTTGATAAGATACCGACAGACAGTTTGCCTTTTTTTGAAAGCGAATTACAAATAGGACAAATTGTAGAATATCCTAAAGCCAGCAGGGAGGCAGAGGAATATGCCGTCGACCAATTGAAAGAATTTAAGCAGCAAATAGAAAGCGGCGCTAAAAAATTTGAAACGTTGGCAAGCATTTATTCAAACGATCCGGGCAGTAAAGATAAAGGCGGCGAATACCAGATCAACCGGAATGAACGCCAATGGGACCCTACCTTTTTAGCAAAGGCGTTTAGCTTAAAAGAAGGACAGATCTCGAGTCCTTTTAAATCTAAATTCGGTTATCATATTGTGCAGATGGAAACACGTAATGGCGATGATGCATTGGTGCGTCATATATTGATCATTCCGCAGATAACTCCAACAGAATTAAATGCAGCAAGAGACAAAATGGATTCTGTTCAACAACAACTGGTAAGCGGTAAATTACAGTTTGGTGATGCCGTTTCTAAATACAGCGATGATGACAATAGCAAATTTACCGGTGGCATGGTAACCAATAGAGAAGGTAGTTCTATTGTAACCATCGACCAATTGGATAAGGATATGGTGCTGATGTTAAAAGATATTAAAGTGGGTGAATACTCTAAACCTACTGTATTTACAGACGACAGAAGCAAACAAGGCATTCGTATTATTTATCTGAAAAGTAAAACAGAACCGCATCGTGAAAATTTAAAAGATGATTACAGTAAAATAGCACAACAAGCTTTAGAAGAAAAAAAGAACGCAGCTTTAGATAAATGGTTTGTTGAACAAATCCCTACCTATTATATCAAAATAGATGATGAATACAAGAGCTGTGAAGAAATGAAAAAGTGGATAAAGTAATTCATACAGTCAAAATTCGTTTAGAACAAATTGATAGAGAAACAATCAAAAATCAAGAAAGAGGAAAAAGCAATTTTAGTTGGTTTGGTAACTAAAGAGCAAACAGAAGCACAACTCAATGAATATTTATCTGAGTTGGCTTTTTTGGCAGAAACCGCCGGCGCTAAAACCATCAAGACATTCTCTCAAAAATTACTTCATCCCGATACAAGAACATTTGTTGGTAAAGGAAAGCTGGAAGAAATTAAAAACTTCATTCAGCATAAGAACAATGATGTTCAATTGGTAATATTTGATGATGAGCTAACAGGTTCTCAAATTCAGAATATAGAAAAAGAGCTGAAGGTTAAAACCATAGACCGTAGCGATCTTATCCTCGACATATTTGCCAGTCGTGCAAAAACAGCACAAGCCAAAACACAGGTGGAGCTGGCACAATACCAATACATTTTACCTCGCTTAAAAGGAATGTGGAAGCACTTGGAGAGACAAGGTGGTGGCGTTGGAACACGTGGCCCCGGTGAAACGGAAATTGAAACCGATCGTCGTATTGTAAAAGATAAGATCAGTCTCTTACGGAAACGCTTGGCCGAAATTGATAAGCAGGCTTTCACACAACGTAAAGAAAGAGGAGAATTCATACGCGTATCATTGGTAGGTTATACCAATGTTGGTAAATCAACCTTAATGAGCTTATTGAGCAAGAGTGAAGTATTTGCAGAAAATAAATTATTTGCTACGCTGGATACTACCACCCGTAAAGTAGTATTTGAACAAACTCCTTTTTTATTAAGCGATACCGTTGGATTTATTCGTAAGCTTCCGCATCATTTGGTTGAGAGCTTTAAAAGCACGTTGGATGAAGTAAGAGAAGCAGATATTTTATTGCATGTGGTAGATGTATCGCATCCGCAATACGAAGATCAGCTGAACGTAGTAAATAAAACATTGGCAGAATTAGGTGCTGCCGAAAAACCAACCGTTACCATTTTTAATAAGATGGACAAATACGAGGCAGAGACGTTTGATCAATGGTTGGAAGATGATGTAAAAAAAGAAATTCTGCAAGATCTAAAACAACGTTGGCAGAACGAAACAAAAGACAATTGTGTATTTGTTTCGGCTACTGAAAAAATGAATATCGCCGAACTGCGACAAACAATCTTAAATAAAGTACGTGAACTATATCGCATTCGTTATCCTTATAAAGCTGAATTCTTTTATTGATACCGTAAAGTCGGGAAGGCGAGAAAATTTTAAACTTTACGTCTTACTATCTTACCGGCAAAGCATTTCTTATGAAAAGATACAAGTGGCATAAAATTGCAGACTCGGTAGAAGAGCTTCCTTTCAATGAAAATAATTTATTGGAAGTAGAAGTTGCCGGAAAAATAGTTTGCATGGCAAAACACAATGATGTGTTACATGCCTGCTCGCAAAAATGCCCGCATGCCGGCGCTTATATGGAGGAAGGGTATATTGATGCATTAGGCAATATTGTTTGCCCGATACACCGCTACAAATTCAGCCTGCAAAACGGTAGAAATACCAGCGGAGAAGGATATTTTTTAAAGACTTTCCCGATAGAAACACGTGCCGATGGCATCTATATAGGATTGGAACAGGAGGGTTTATTTAGCTGGCTGAAATAGTTTGCTTTTATTTTTAAAAAAAACTAAAAACCCCTTATTTTTGCACTCCTTTCAAAAAGGGAAATTCCTCCTTAGCTCAGTTGGTTAGAGCATCTGACTGTTAATCAGAGGGTCGTTGGTTCAAGTCCAACAGGGGGAGCGGAAAAAATAAAGCAGTTATAACGAATTAAGTTGTAGCTGCTTTTTTATTTGCACCTCAAATAACTTCGAACTCTTAAGTTTTCTTTTTCTTAATAAAGGATACATCATGAGGAGGAGACTTAAATTGCTCATCTTCTACTCACTTATTTCTTCAAATGCAGGCTGAAATAGAGATCACATATTAATTAATGTTTATCACAATCAAATTAACAGCCTTCGCTAAATATGGGCTCTATATTTGCGGCTATTGAAATGAATATCTAAACAACGTATTAAAGATGCCAAAGTATATTACTCACATTGAAATGGAAAACGGAAACCTGGAAGACTTTTCCAGCTTAAATAAAGAACTTTTAAGGTCCTCTTTTAAAAATGAAAATATCAATGCTGATAAATTGAAACACCCATCCAAAATAGTATTGAGCAAATCAGGGAATGTTTCGCTTCAGGAGATCAATGCTGAAATTCTAAAGGCAATTGGGAGAACAGGAAAAAAATTCTCATTTTACGTTGTAAGAGATAAAAACTCAAGCCTGAATTAGTGTTACAAATAAATAATTAGTGATGGATCCAAAAAACAAAAAAGACGAAGAAAGCAAAAGCGACTCACTCGATGAGGGTACTACACAAAGAGTACATGAGCATTTGAAAAATCAGAATGATATAATTTCTGATGATGATTTAAAGAACGCCAAAATAGATCATTTTGAAATAGAGGAAATTAAACCCTCTGAAACCACTAAAGAAAAAATTTCATCCAAAGACCCCAATAGCCCATCTATCAATACTGTTTGGAATATTCTTGATGAAGAATAGTTAATCCATATATAAATCTAACATGAAAAACCTACTACTGCTTTTTTTCACATCTCTTTGTTTTGATTTTGCTAATAGTCAAGCTCCTGCCATACAATGGAAAAAAACATTCGGAAGCAGCTGGGCGGAAAGGGCATACTCCACCCAACCAACAAAAGACGGCGGATGTATAGTAGCCGGTTACGCCAATTATAATGAAGACGATGTAACAGGCAATCATGGCGGCGACGATTTCTGGGTAGTAAAATTATCGTTTGCAGGTGTAATTCAATGGCAACAATGCTATGGCGGCAGTTATGATGATATAGCCTACAGCATTCAACAAACAACCGATGGTGGTTATATTATTGCAGGCTCTACACTTTCTAGCGATGGACAGGTAACCGGGTTTCACCGTAATCTACAGAATCCGCTATGGGAAGATTATTGGGTTGTAAAAATAGACAGCATCGGTGAGCTGCAATGGCAGAAAACATTGGGGGGAACAGGATTTGATGAAGCCTATAGCGTAGCGCAAACCTTGGATGGTGGGTACATTGTTGCTGGGGTTAGCAATTCGGGTGATGGTGATTTTGTAAATGGCGGCAATATTGTAAAGCTATCTTCCACCGGCGAAATACAATGGCACCATTACCAGGGAGGCAATTTCAATTACAGCGTGCAACAAGCCTCCGATGGCGGGTATATTATTGCAGGTGCCTTGTTGGGCCAGTTTAGTATTTTAAAAATAGATAGCCTTGGCTATCAACAATGGTGGAAGTTTTATGGGGGCAGCGGACCCGATGTTGCCAATAGTGTTAAACAAACCCGTGATGGCGGCTATATCGTTGCAGGCTATACGCAATCCGGCGATGTTACAGGGTACCATGGAGGCAGCTCTGATGCATGGGTAATAAAATTAGACAGTATGGGTGAGCTGCAATGGAATAAAGCATTAGGAGGTTCCTATGTAGATCAGGCAAATAGTATTGAACAAACTACTGACGGTGGTTATATCATTGCAGGTATCACTAATTCAAACGATGGAGATGCGAGTGGTTATCATGGTACAGCCGGGGCTTATAGTAATACCAGTGGGGTTATCCCTGATTATTGGGTGGTAAAAATAAGTGACACAGGGAAAGTACAATGGCAAAAAACAATGGGTAGCAGTTATCTGGATTATGCTTACGACGTTAAGCAAACTACTGATGGTGGTTATGTAGTAGTGGGTTCAACTGTTGCTCAAAAAGTAAACGATGACGATGTAACGGGTTTTCATTTAAATGTTTCATTGCCCAATGCCAGCGGCTACGATTACTGGATAGTAAAACTTGCGCCGGATGTTGTAACTCCAGTACAACTGATTTCCTTTACGGCTATTGCCCAAAGCTGCAATGTTGCATTATTAAATTGGAAGACAGCACAAGAAATAAACAACAAAGGTTTTGACATAGAACAAAGTACAGACGGCCACACTTTTTATAAAGTTGGTTTCGAAGCAGCTAAAGCAACCAATAATAATGGACTGGTCTATAATTTTAATTGTAACAATTTAATATACGGACAAACCTATTTTCGATTAAAGCAAATTGATATTGACGGAAGTTTTGAATATTCCTCAATTGTTTCTGTAAAGAACTATTGTACGACTAGTTTCATTACAATATTCCCAAATCCTGCAAGCAATTCAGTACATATAACCGGTTTGATAAATTCAACCAACAACATTAAACTTACTAATGAAAGCGGCGCAACAATTAAAAATTGGATAAACACGCCTGAAAGGGATTTTGATATTAGTAGCTTAGCAAAAGGAATTTACTTTATTACAATTGAGAACAAAAGCTATAAGTTCAGCAAAGAGTAAAACACTATTAAAACCGGGTTTTAAAATTGAAGGCTTAAACTTTATCAGCTCAAGAACATAATTCAAGTGTATATTTAAAGATATACCTGAAAGTAAATGCAAGTATATCTTGGCTTTTTAAGTATACTTCACCAATATAAATTATGCTCAAACTTTATTTTTTATTATTCATTTCCTTTTTGTTTTCTTCCACCTTAATTGCCCAATCGCCACATGCTGCACAATTGTATGGCGTAACAACATTTGGCGGAAACAATTATTTAGGTTCTATCTTTCATTATACACCCGGCACTAATATTTTCACAACAGACTATAGCTTTGAAAGGAAAGTACAGGGAGCAACTCCAAAATGCAAAATAGTTGCCCCGGGTAATGGTAAATATTATGGTACTACTACGTCCGGAGGAAATTATAACGCAGGGGTGATCTTTGTGTGGGATTCTGCTACAAACGAGTATACTGAGCCTTATCATTTTACAGGCATCGATGGGAATGATGCCAGGGGAGAAATGATCGAATACGATCATAAATTTTACGGCATAACAAATTTGGGAGGAACAAATAATGCTGGTGTTATTTATGAGTGGGATTATAGCAATAACGTGTACACTAAAAAAATTGATCTTGATAATGCCAGCGGAAGCAATCCCGATGGAACATTAACATTAATAGGAAATAAATTTTACGGCTTTACCCACACAGGAGGACAATACAATAAAGGCGTTCTGTTTGAATGGGATGTTACATCAAATACCTATACAAAAAAGTTTGATTTTGATAGTACAAAAGGAAGCAATCCTGTTGGGAAGCTGGTTCCTTTCAACGGCAAGCTATATGCTATGTGCAATGCAGGTGGAAGTAGCAATATGGGTACGCTTTACGAATGGGATTACGTAACAAACACCGTTACTAAAAAAGTTGATTTTACCGGTACAAATGGCTCACATCCGTTGGGCTTTTTATCTTTCTATAATAATAATTTATATGCCACTACTTATGATGGCGGTACACATAACTACGGAGTAATTTTTCAATACAACCCTACATCAAATACTTACACAAAAAAGTTAGACATGGGTTTTGTATACTACCCGCAATTAGGCAATATACGTACGGTATATCCTTTAGGATCTTTAACGCTGAAAGGAAATATTTTTTGGGGAGTAACTTCAAATGGCAATAGTGCAGGTGCAATATTTTCTTATGATCCGGCCACCAATGTTTTTTCTGATTATTTTTTTAATAACTCTTCAGGATATCCTGTTTGCGATGTAGGATTAACTACACCGGCTGCCGAATCGTACGAATCGTTTTTAGTAAGTGGAAATATGCTGCTAGGTACTTATTCTTCTGCCGGAGTAACGTATACCGGTTGCATCTTTAAATTTTTGCCGGATTCAAACCAGTTTGTAAGTGCCGTGCACATGGGCGCCGCAGATGGATTGTATCCCAATACGTATTTAACTAAATTAAACAATAAGCTATTTGGTGTAACCGCTACCGGTGGTTATAATCATAACGGAACTATTTTCGAATATGATCTAACCACACACCAATACCAAACCCGTTTTGAATTTGACGGATATAAAACAGGTTTACAGCCAACCACTTCGCTTACTTATTGTAATGGAAAATTTTACGGCATCAATAGCAGGGGAAGATCTTTTAAAGGCAGCATTGGTGTAGGTAATACGCAAACCTTTGCCAGTGGCTGGACCAATAACAGATCTTACGGAGAGATCTATTCGTGGGATCCTGTAAGTAATCTCTATCAAAATATTAGTTATAATGATGTAAGGCAGGGGCTAAATGTTTACCCGGGCGCAACATTTATTAATTATAACAATAAACTTTATACCATACAACCCGAATCTTATACAGATACAGCAACAAAAATTTTAGCTTCCGGAACAGTAAAAGAATACGATCCAATTATTGATAGTTTTAAAGATAGGGCGATAATAAAAGCAGTAGAAGGAAATCCATTTAACGCAAATGGGATAAGCTATTATAATGGAAAATTTTATGGCATGACAATGAGCGGCGGTACAGGATACGGGAAGGGGGCTATGATATATGAGTGGGATACAACAACCCGTGTTGCTGTACGAAAAGTAATATTAGATAGCATTGGTGGTTTTGTGCCTTATGGCAGTTTAACATTGGCTGGCAATGAATTTTATGGCATTACTTCTAATTATGGTAGCGGTCCGTCGCCTTATAGTGTTTTATTTAAGTGGAACCCTGCAACAAATGTTCTAAAAAAATGCAGTCAGCTTGCTTATCGTTGTTTTGGAAATCCAACCTATAGCGAAGGGAAAATTTATTTTGCATCTGCTACTAATTTAACCGTGTTGGATCTTTATGCCTATGATCCCGTTTTGGATACTTCTTATTGGATAAGGGAAATACCTACAAACCCCGGCAATTGGAATAAAAGTTGCACCGCTCCCAACTTTTATACACAGTTAGTGGAAGTAATTCCCAACCAGGCTCCCCTCTTGTCAAACACACCGGGTACTTTAACTGTTTGTACCAATGAAGCACCTCATACAACTAATTTTACGTTAAGCGACGCAGATAATGACAGTATGCTGTTTCGCATTGCCAGCAGCAATACAGCATTGATTCCGAAACAGAATATTTTAATAACACATACAGACAGTACTTACACTATCACTTATACAAGCTCAGCTAACCAAACTGGTGTCTCTATTATTTCGGTTATTGCAAATGACGGATATGGCGACTCAGTAAATTTTTCTTTCAAGGTAAACGTAATTGCTTCGAATCAAATCATCTGTACGCCAGTACCAATAAAGCTACTGTCATTTACTGCGCAGGCAAAAGAAAAAAATGTTTTGATTAGCTGGCAAACCACTGCAGAGATAAATTTAAAAGAATATACTATTGAACGTAGCACCGATGGAATTACATTTACTAAGATAGCTCTTGTAAATGCTTCGAATGATAATAGCTATTCATTTATAGATGAATATCCTTATAGCGGAACTAATTATTATCGCCTGAAGAGTATTGATAACAATGGAGAATACACATACAGTGACATCGCTAAAGTCAGTTTTCAATTCTCGCAATATATATTAACTGTTTATCCAAACCCCGTAAAAGAGATTTTATATATCAATGCAAATTCCAGCATTAAAAATATCCATGCCGTTATAACAGATATTACCGGCAGAAAAATGAGTGAAGGAAATTATTCCGTAATTCATTAATAAAGATTCAAACAAAATCGTTCCTTCCCGGAGTTTATTTGCTGAGTGTTTTTGATGGCATACATACAGTAAATAAAAAAATAATTAAAGAGTAATAATGTTTATCATTTTATAACCATCCCAACAAGGATAGAAATAAAAAATGATATAAAAACAATTGGAGAGAGATAAAAAATAAAGTCGTCTAATTAGACGACTTTATTTTTTATACTATACTTTAAAAATATATCTGGGTCTCATCATCTTCTATCTCATTCCAGTCGGTGCCATCTGATTGTACAACAGTAAACGTTTCTGTTATGTTAGAATTACCCTCATTTAAAGTTCTGATATTACTTTGCGGAAAGATCGCATTGAATGCATTAGGATGAAGAATGTAAAAGTAATTGGAACTGTTCAATGGTTTTACAATTGCATAACCGGTACTGGTTGGATAATGTACATAAGGAATATTTCTACCAACGATCCTGTATATTCTTCCTGTACAGTTGGATGCTTCCGGCAAGGAAACGGTAATGTTTTTAGTGGAGTCTGATTTCAGATCAACGATAATAGTATAGTCGCTACTGGTTGGTGTATACGCTGCAGTTATAACTTTAATTGGCAAAGACATTGAACCTGCTACCTGCAGCCTTGAAGATGGAGTGGAAGTGCCGATACCGGCATTTCCCAGGTCGGTAACCAATGCGGCGCCGCTTGCCGATGTAAATTCACCTCCTGCACCTGTGCCGGATGCAGCGCCGTAAACTGCATCTCCATTTTGAGAATTCCCCGAAATTGCAAATGTACCGCTTGAGGTAGAAGAGGAAAGTCCTTGCGTACGTGTGGTACCGGCTACATCCAGCTTGCCTGATGGAGCTGTAGTGCCGATACCCATTCTTCCCAAAGAATCTATAGTTAATATATCTCCACCTAACGTATATCTATAAAGTTTAGCTTTCCCATCACTGGCATACCAATTCCAGCCGCCATAAGCGGCATCATTACGATCTGCGAAAATATATCCGGCATCAGTACCGCTGATCTTTTCTGAACCATCTTTTGATAAGCTAAAAATCGTATTAAACGTTCCGGCGGTTTTTGCAACCCCGCTTGTAGTGGAACTATAGAATGTAACACCTCCTGTTAACGGATTAAAGCCGATGCCGCCACCATATCCTTCGGCAATAAATTTTCTGCCGCTACTATAGTAGCTATTAAAACCAATACCCGGAAAATTACTTTCAATGGCAACACCTGTTGTATCGCTGCCAAAAAGTCCATAAACAGCACCAACGGATTTATCTACTACCAACCCTGCTAAAGTAGGAGTACTGTTTGCTATACCAATACCAACCACACCATTCGGCATTAAGATAAACTGTCCGCTACCATTATTTGCCATTAGCTGAAAAGGATGATTGCTGAATGTTCCTATCTGCGCCAGCTTAGTACCAAACACATATGTTTTAAGACTAACAGTTCCATTGGTATGCTCTATTCCAAAGCCTTCATTTAATACCGAAAATTTTGTGTTGGGAGTTAATGTACCAATGCCGACATTCTGTGCATGTATATGTATGCTTATTACAGTAAATAAAAAAAGTAATGTATGTTTCATCATGTGGTTTTCTGTAAAATTCGATTTTTTATTTATTAGTATAAACTTTTATATGCCTTTTTTCACAACAAGCGTATGTTATAAAAGCTCCTATCCTATTAACAAATCGTTTACAAAACATCTCTTTCACCAAGATTGCCGAAAACTGTACTTTCGTAGTATAAGACATCTCCTCCATCCTGTTTAAGATCTTGCATTAGTCCCTTCTTATTAGCCGTTGATCACATTCTTTAATACCTATTAGGAATATTCCTTTGGGTTATCATACCAACTTATCAATATAAAAGCACATGAAACTTACTTTTACGTCATTCCTCTTTTTTATCAGTTTACACGTTGCTGCACAGTGGAGCGATACTACCAATCTATTTACCGATAGCCTGCACATGCAGACCACCAATGCTTCTTACAACCAAAGCTCTCCCATTATTGTACGCAGCTACCCGGATAGCGGGTATTTTGTAATATGGCAGGACAGTCGCAATGACCATAACAATAGCAAGACCGTTGTATTTGCGCAGAAGTATAGTAAGAATGGAGTTGCGTTATGGGCAGCTAATGGGATACCTGTATCAACAAGTGCTAACAGCCAGCATTATACTTACCAGGGGCAAGACTATCGCAATCGTTCTTATGCCGCTACCGACAGTGCCAATGGTTTTTTTATAGCATATGCAGATGACAGTGTTACCAATTATGTTTACCAGCGTGCCTGTTTGCAACATGTAAAAAGCAATGGCACTACTGTTTTTGGCGGACCGGGTTATATCATTAAAAGCTCTACAACAGCCAACCTGAATATCTCTCCTCAATTGATCGCTGATGGTGCAGGTGGTTTCTTTTATTCCTTTATTGGAGCAGCACCTGTAGTGGGCACTCCTAACAGCGTATTTCTTTATTGTTATAAAGAGGTGAGCGGAACCTTGCAAAGCTATGGCGGCGGACAGATGAATGAGAATGCCGTACAGGTAACAGCAACATCACCTTGTGGCAATTATACGTATTTAAATTATCCCGATGCGGAAGTAAAAGATTATAATATTTTCAGCGATTGGCAGGGTGGCTGTAATGTGGTAATGCAGTTGAATGTAAACGGGCAAGGTCCTATGCTTGGTTATAATAAATTATGGCGTGCTAAAAAAACATCTACGGCTGTTGAATATTCATTGGATGATAAATATAATCCTGTTGCCGGCGCAGATTATTATACAAAAGGAAATGTATATCGGTTGTACTATTTAAAAACAGATCATCAAACCATCAGCTGCGGAAGTAGTTCAAATGTATATACCGTAACTCAATACCGCTTAGTTCAAAATGGATTTTTGGAAGTGGATGGTGGCCCTACATTATACGATCTTGATTATCCTAAAGGTGTTACCGTAACTACAACCGGTAATATCAATGTTGCTTTTTTAGCAAGCTGGAAAAGAACGTATATAACCAGTGTTTCTGATCCTTTTGTTGAAGGATATGTAATAAAAGATGAGATCTATGATAGCATTCCTTATCAAAGAACATCCAATACCAATCCTAATTATCCCGGCTATAATACAGTAGAGCCCGGTTCACTAAACAAGCTTACTTTTTTCCGCGATACCATATTGCCCTCTCCTTTTAATTACGACTTTGGTTTAAGTGGCGGCAGCAACCAGGTCTATGCAACAGCTGTACAATCTTCGGGCGGCTTTGTAAACCTGCAACGACTGGCAATAGAAAAACAAACAGCCGATTCTTTTGCGGTGATCTATAAAACAGGGTTAAAGCAAGGAACTGTAATAGGACAAGGAAGTTATAGTTCTCCGCCGCAGATCTGTGTAAATAAAAATGGCAATGCTTTGTTTTATGTAAAAGAATATGATGGTTCTACCGGACCTGTTCGTGTTAGTCCTGTTCTCAGCGGAACGCAATTGGCGTGGGGTGCCATGGGTGAAACCATTGGTACCGGTGTTTGGAGTGGTTATTATGATGTGATCACCCCGGTTGTTTCATTAGACCCTGTCAATGGCACAGGTTTGATCGCATGGACAGACACCCGCAACAACGGAACCACAGGATACGATATATATGTACGGCATTTAGATGATCTGAATAAGACAGACTATAAGCCACCTTATAAAAGAGTAAGAAGCATGCCCAATCCTTATGGTCCTGTAATTACTACTGCCGTTCTTTTCGGCACTACTAATACACTCACTACTTTTGATGCCTATGGCCCGTATGGCGATGCAGGCTATTCTCCTGCAGTTGATATTTCTGATAATTACAATTTAGGTAGTGTAACGGTGAAAGTATATGAAAATACAAGTGGCATTCGCACTACTAGCGGTAAGGCTTACCTTGACAGAAGCTATACCATCACTCCTGCTAACAATCCTAATGGAAGCGCTACTATTACTGTTCGTTTGTTTTTTACTACGGCAGAATTCAATGCGTTGAAAACAGCAGACCCTTCTATAACAACACCCGCAGACCTTGCTGTAATAAAACAACCGGGCACGGGCTCGGGAAGCACTTACAGCGTTGTAGCGGGCGAACAAACGGTAGCGCCATTATCATGGGCGGCTGTTACCGGTGGCTATTATATTGAGATAAAAGTTACCGGCTTCAGCAATTTCTTTATTTCAAAAAATACCGCCAGTATAAAAGCATCTAACTGGACGGGGACCGTAAGCACAGCATGGGAAAATCCTTCCAACTGGAGCACAGGCAAAGTACCTGATGCCAACACGGATGTATATATTGCTGCGCCGGCACCTAATTACCCGGTAGTATCATCGATGGCAACCTGCAGATCGTTAGCTACTTCTCCGGGCATAACTGTTCAGGTATCAACCGGATTTAAATTAACTGTTGCAGGAAGTAACTAACGTTCAACATCAGTTTTAATTGAATTGATAATATAGCAAACAGCCTTACAAATTTTGTAAGGCTGTTTTGTTTTTAAGTTTTTAATACTAATGGTTGATTATTATTTTTTTAATTCCCGTTCCGGCTTTAATATAATAAACCCCTGCGGCCAATTCGTTTACATTTATTCGTTGAATGCCTTGTTGTAAAATGATCCTTTTTACTTCCTCTCCTTTACTGGTAACGATAACTGCTTTTGTATTTATCAAGGAATATGCATTGGTTTTTATAAAGAGTGTATTGGTTACAGGATTGTTTAGCACTATAAGATCATTGTTATCTGCTATGTATTTTATTTCAACAATGTTTGAATAAATATAATGTCCATCTTTATCTGTTATCTTAATACGATAATACATCACCGCATCTTTAGCGGGTACACTGTAATTATAACTATTATCACCTATTCCTTTTGCGGTTAGATTTTTAATTTCAGTAAAATGCATGCGATCAGCGCTTTGCTCAACAGTAAAATAATTTGTATTGAATTCATTGGCTGTATTCCATCTTAATAAAACAGTATTGGAAACAGTTTGCATGGATCCGGAGAAAGATAAAAGCTGTAACGGAACCGTTCCATCTGATATTAAGGTGCTAGCAGTATTGGTAACTACCGGAGAATTATAATCGAAATAAATAGCGGCTGTATTATCAATGGATCCGGAGCTTAGCGTTGATTGTGGTTTTACGCTAAAGCTAACAAAACCATGACTGGCAGGTTCGTTGTATGACCCGGGTAAGAATATATTAGAGAACTCAAATGTTACCAGGTTTCCATTGATGGTTGTTTTACATAAATGAGAACTGCTATTCACCTGTAAGCTATTAGCGTCAAGCAAGCTGCTGAGCGTATCTACAATATAAATATTAACAGCAGATGCATCACCGATATTTTGAAAATGTATGGTATAGTTTATTGGTTTACCTATAGACACTTCGTGCGGAGTAAGCTGCGGAGTAGCTTGTTTATCATTAGGATCAAGAGAAGCAACAATTACATTTGATATACTGTTGGTTAAATTTATTGCATTGGTACTAATGGAAGCCGTTCCATTAAAATGTGTGCCGGATGAAGCAAAAGTATTTACTGTAAAGTAAACAATAAAACTACCCTGCTCTCCTGCTTTCAAATTTGCTATGTGCAAATGAAGCGGACTTCCTGTTCCTGTTATTAATGAATTAGAGCTTGAATCAAACGTAAGTAGTTGTGCATTATAATCGATGGAAATATCGGGCGATAATGTTGTGCTTCCGGTATTGATATAATTTACTTTATAGTAAAAAGGGAAGCCGGGCCTTGCTTCAAAATAAGAACCAATAGCAATATGCAGGCTATCCACATTGGCTATTGGTTGTAAAGCAATGCTGGTAGATACGCTTGTATCGTAGCTGGTAAATGTATAAGAGCTGCTGTCGGGCATTGGTTTGTAATAGTAAGGGGAAATTGTTGTAAGCTTATATTGACCTAAGTTGCCGGTAGTTACAGCAAAGCTTCCATTATTATCTGTAAATGTATACAAGCTATTAGACAGCTGCAGCTTTATATTGGATGCAAAAAATTCGTTGGCATCTTTTATACCATTGCTATTATTATCGTAAAAAACGGTTCCTGTTATTGAAGGAAATTGCTGGCAGTGATAGGTATTGTTTGCAGGATTGCAAATAGTTGAAGTAAATGTGCCGGTTAAATGCTGTGGGCGATTAGGCAGACAGCTGATATTGGTATAAGAGCAACTTAACACCTTTAATGAATCAGGTAATCGAGGCAGACAGGTAAGGTTATTATTATTGTCTACAATTAAATACTTAAGAGTATTCGGTAATTGAGGTAAACTGGTAAACAACCGTGCTCCATTTGAACAATCTAAACTATCCAATGAGTTAGGTAACGCTGATAACTTAGTAAAGAGATTACCTCCGCAAACAAGCGTTTTTAAATTATTAGGCAACGTCGGCAAGGGTGTTAAATTGTCTCCAAAACAGTTAAGATGAGTTAATGAGTTAGGTAAAGCAGGTAAACCAGGACCTTGCCCTCCCAAATAATTACCAAGCTTATAATTACCTGCACAAATTAAATACTCCAGTTTAGCAGGGAGAGCAGGTAAACTGATGAGAGAATCTTGTCCGGAACAATCCAGATAGATTAAAGAATCGGGTAATTGGGGCAAATGCTCCATAGCATTAACGGAGCAATCTAAATACTTTAATGTTTTAGGTAAGGTGGGTAGAGAGGATAATGTCCTATAAATGCCTTCACCCAAATAAGGGTCAAAATAATAACCAGATTGATTAGAGCAATTTAAATACTCTAACGAATCGGGTAAGATGTCTAAAAAATTTATTGCATTGTAACTGCAATCCAAATATTTTAATGAAGAGGGGAAAGCCGGTATAGCAAGCTGTTTAGAAGCATTTGATAAGTTCAGGTGTTGTAAGGAAGATGGAAGAGACGGTATTATAACCAGGTTAGGGCATTGTGATAAATCCAAATACTGTAATGAGGAAGGAAAAGCCGGTATAGTAGTTAAGTTAGTACAATTTGAAAAATCTAAATACTTTAATGACTTAAAATATTGAAGTCCGTCCAAAGATTCAACTATATCTCTGAACTCCATGTCAATAATTAGTGAATCTGCTATTGTAGCGATACAGGTAGTATCCAGCATAAGGTCATTATTAAGACAGGACGGATATTTTTCTTCCAAAAAATACCTGAAACCAAAATCATTGATGTCGACATACTGCGCCTTACTGTTCATACTTAAAAAAGTAAGGCATGCCAATAAGGGTAAAAGCTTTTTCATAAAGCAAATGTTTTGTTGTGTAAGAATTAGTAAAGAAAACTGATACGAATCTTTGATAGGATATTAAACGGAACCGCCTGGGTTGACAATTGAAGCAACACTCTAATGTATATAATTTATTTAATATTATAATAAAAGTATTGGCAGGTTGGTTGTTAAGTAATCATTAAGCGACTTGTCAAAAGGCAATTCTCAAATAAAACAGGGGCAATTAAAAAAGGCACTATAAATCCCGCAGTACTATAAGTTAAAAGCTCAATCCACGAAGACCGTTTACAAAGCAGAAAAAAAGAATTATACAAAAGAACAAAAAGGTAAACAACACTAAAACTAATATTGTAAATGCCTTTAGTGAGAACAACGAGACTCGTTCTTTAACTGAAAAATAGATTATATAAAAGTAGTGAACCAATGCGGCAATCCAAATAAGACTACAAGGCAGAAATAACAACCAATTCAAAAAACGATTCTTTACCCCAAGTCGCATTAAAAGGATATTCACTATACATAAACTTACTATGGCAATTATATAAGTGCGACTGCGGTTTTCTAATTTATCTATATTCATATGGTAGGGCTACAAGATAAAAATTATTTTAATAAGAAGAATTAGAAAGCATTAAGAGGACCGGCCAGATATTATCAGAGGACTATAAGTTTATAATGACATAGATCAATAATTGGCAGAGGACTATTTTTTAGAAAAAAATAAAGGCGTAGACTAGTAGTATAAATTACTTTTTAACTACTAAATTATTTGTTATGCCAAATGAAAACAGATCGTACAAGCTAATTCCTATCGATGTAATTAACCAGATAAATTCGCTATTAACGCAGGCCTCACAAGCGATAGCCCCTTTTCTTACTCCGTTAAACCCTGATGAGCGACAATCTATGACAAAGATGGGCGACAAGTCGGTTGCCTTTGTAACCAAAGCAAATGATTACAATAAAAGCGACCCCCAGTTTTTACCCGCCTTTATTGTTTCACAAGATTTTGATATTGATGTGAACAACGCAGTTAATGTTACTCCATTGGCAAACCTTGGACATACATTAGCTAATAGCTTGGCCGATATTGCTATGCTTGCCGGCAGCGAAGCATTTTATGCTGCCCGTGCTTACTACAGCAATGTAGTATTAGGTGAAAGCCATGGTGCCCGTAATGCCCGCACTATTCACGAAGAATTAAAGAAACGGTATCCGGGTGGTAACAGGAGTAAAGCAGGAGATGTTACTGCCGGTTCTTAAAAATACATGTTGTTTGAATTAGAAATAAGAGTCACCGCTGTTGGGTGGCTCTTTCTTTTGCTTTAAAACCTCCTGAACTATGCAAACAACTTGCACCTCTTAGCTAATTACCGCAAACTCACTTTTAACAACCCTGCCAACGAAGCTTTTACTCCAAAGCCACAGTTATTAAACTGATTACCGAAACACTTTTACTGAATGATCAGAGCTAAAGGCTACAAAGTTGGAGTTACGAACTGTCAATCTGCAGTTTTTTATTTGATGTTGTAGTAAAAGCTTTGAAAGATCGGAGTTTGGTGCTCTGCGACTGAAGTTTTTTACTGCATTGGTGGAGTTAAAAGCTGAATCTTTCAGAGTTTTTAGATTTAGTAAACGATTTAAAAATAGATTGGAACTCGGATGAACTTGTCACAGATTAGACGCCAGTAGGTTTATACTATTACAACCCTCTTTTACAACACTTTTGGATTTATACCATTACCCAAATTGTAGATAAAATTCCCTTATCCTTATTATAACTCTTCTTTTACTATAGAATAAAATCGCTTTAACTTTTTTTTAAAACGCTGTGGCACGGTTGTGGAAATATAGTGTTCGTTAACATTTTTAAACAAAAAATTTAATTACTATGAGTACATCAGAATATTCAGTGCCAGGCTCCGAAAATCAGCCATCACAACAAAAAGGAAAAAATGTGATCATCGGAATATTAACTGCAGCGCTTATTCTTGTAGGAGGATATTTGATTGTAGATAAAAACAGGTCCGGTGAAACAATTCAAACTCAGCAAAGCCAAATTGCGAAAGTAACCGATGAGAAAAGTGATTTACAAAAAAGCTTTGACGCATCGTTGGTACGTCTGGATTCAATGACCAATTTCAGCAATACCCTGCAAACAAAGTTGGCAGAAAGCAACCAGGAAATTGATAAAACAAAAGCAGAAATCCGCAGCATCTTAAATAAGAAAAATGCTACAGCTGCAGAATTGAACAAAGCAAAATCATTGATCGCCGACTTGAATGGAAAAATAACTGATATGCAAAATCAAATTGCACAGTTAACCCAGGATAACCAAATGCTAACGCAAGACAAGGCCACCTTAACGCAGGCAAAAGACAAATTAACGCAGGATCTGGCTACATCAGACAGCTCCAATAAAGCGCTTAGCAACAAAGTAGATGTTGCTTCTACATTGAATGCGTCCAATATTTCTATTACACCCGTAAAAATTAAAGGAAGCGGAAAAGAAAAAGTAACCACTACTGCTAAACGTGTAGATAAAATGGTGATCTCTTTCGACGTTGACAACCGCATTGCTCAGACAGGTGCAACAGATGTATATGTTTGTGTTATTGGTCCTGACGGAAAACCTGTTATTCAGGATTCTTCCGCTGCATCAACCTTTACAACACGTGAAGAAGGGGATAAACCTTATTCAGCTAAAGTAACAGTTGATATTGAAACAGCTAAGAAGAAAAATGTAGAGTTTGCGTTTAAGCCAAGCTCTCAATTCCAGGAAGGAAGTTACACTATCCAGATCTATCAAAACGGATTTAAAATTGGAGAAGGAACAAAAGAATTAAAGAAAGGCGGCATCTTCGGATAAAAGATATTTAATATCCATAAAACTGAAAAAAGCTACTTCTAAACAGAGGTAGCTTTTTTAGTTAGCAGCTTTAAAAAATTTATACAGCAGCAGCAATATCTTTATCTTTAAGCTGCTAACATGTAATTCATGAGAATACTTTTACTTACTTTATTATTGCTCCCTTCTTTTGTTTTTGCACAGGAGCTTATTGGTATATGGACAGGCGTTTTATCAACCTCACAACAAAAGCTTCCGTATGAAGTGGCATTTTTTCAAGACAGCGGAAAAATAGTGGCGTACTCTTATATCAGCTTTCCTATAAAAAATTCAGAAGAAGTTGCGCTTAAAAAATTATCTATCAGTGAAGACGACGGTAAAATAATTACAGAAGATAAAACCCTGGTGTATGACACGTATAAAGATGAAGGAGCCAAAAAAATAAAACAGGTAGATGAGTTTTCTTTTAAAGATGATGGCAAAAAGTTGAGCGGCTCTTTTACGGTAAAACGGGTAATGGATCTAAAGCCTATCGGCGGACAGATCGCTTTGCAAAAAACAGATAACCCGGACACTTCAAAATTATACGCCAAATTGCTGGAGCTTAATTTAGCCACCCCATTCTCTTTTAAAACAAAAAAGAAAATGAATGATAAAGTTGAAGTAGTGGATAATGATATACCTAAAACTGACACCGGGCAATTATTGGTTCAGCAAAAAAAATTACCTGAAGTAAAAGCAATAGCACCGCCGCCTGTTGAGAAAAAAGATACAACAGCAATTGCTATAGTAAAACCCAAAGAAGAAGCCGTTGCTCCGCCCACTACCGTTATTTCAAAACCTGAACCGATCATTAAAAAAGTAGATACTACCCAAAAACAAAAAGCGATCGTAATAAATAAGCCCGCTGTAAAACCTGTTGATACTACAGCAAAAACAACTGTTGTAAAAGCAGATAAAACGGTAGCCGTAAACAAACCGGCACCACCGGCAGCTAAGCCCGCCACTCCACAACCCAAGCCAACAGTTATATCAAAACCGCAAGCACCGCCTGTTGTACAAAAACCGGCGCCCGTAGCACCCAAACCGCAACCGGTAATTGCAAAGCCGGCACCTACGGTTACTCCACCCCCCGTTGTTGCAAAACCGCCTGTGCCAAAGCCACCACCTGTTTTTGTTCCTGCCGGCTCGGCAAAGGACATTGCTAAACGCACTATTGAAAATATTCAAACACTATACTTTACATCGGATAGTGTAACCATTACTTTATACGATAATGGTTATGTAGATGGTGATACCGTAAGTGTATTATTGAACGGAGTTGTTATTATGGGTAAAGAAGGGTTGAGCACCAACCCGGTTACTAAAACTATTTATACAAATGAAGTTGGCGACTCCATGCAAATTGTGATGTACGCGGAAAATTTGGGAAGCATACCACCTAATACCGGTGTATTGATATTAAAAGATGGTAAAAAAAGATACGAGGTCCGTTTCTCCGGTGATCTGGAAAAAAATGCTGCGATCACTTTAAGGCGACGAAAGGAAGGAGAAGAATAGATTTACTCTTCTCGCTTCTCCGGGCGCATTTGCGGAAAGAGCAACACATCCTGTATAGAAGGCTGGTTTACGAGCAACATACACAACCGGTCTATTCCAAAACCAATACCGGCAGTTGGCGGCATGCCATATTCTAAGGCACGTAAAAAGTCATGATCAATGAACATCGCTTCATCATCTCCACGTTCCATTAATTTTACCTGGTCTTCAAAACGTTCACGCTGATCGATCGGGTCATTTAATTCACTGTAGGCATTGGCAATTTCTTTACCATTTACGATCAACTCAAAACGCTCTACCAAGCCGGGTTTGCTGCGATGCTTTTTAGTAAGCGGGCTCATCTCTACGGGGTAATCGGTAATAAATGTTGGTTGTATATAATGATGCTCACATTTTTCGCCAAAGATCTCATCGATCAATTTTCCTTTACCCCATTTTGCATCTGCGTGTATGCCTAGTTGTTGGCAAGCACTTCTTGTTTCGGCTTCATCCATTTCGGAAAGATCGAAACCGGTATGTTCTTTAATAGCCTCTAAGATCGAGATCCTTTTATACGGAGCTTTAAAATCAATTTCTTTATCTCCTGATGTTATAACGGTTGTGCCGTTGGTAGCAATGGCAGTTCTCTCTAACAGCTGTTCCGTCGTATCCATCATCCATTCATAATCTTTATACGCTACATAAAATTCCAGTACAGTAAATTCAGGATTGTGCGTTCGGTCCATTCCTTCATTGCGGAAGTTGCGACTGAATTCATACACCCATTCAAAACCGCCAACGATCAAACGTTTTAAATAAAGTTCATTGGCAATACGCAAATACATCGGTATGTCCAATGCATTGTGATGTGTAATGAACGGGCGTGCGGCTGCACCACCGGGAATACTTTGCAGAACAGGCGTATCAACTTCCAATGCATTGTGTTCATTTAAAAAATCACGGATAGCGTTTATCATTTTTGAACGCTTTACAAAAACTTCTTTTACTCCGGGATTTACAATTAAGTCTGCATAGCGTTGACGATAGCGAAACTCAGGATCGGTTACTTCGTCAAACGCTTCGCCATCTTTTTCTTTTACCACCGGTAACGGGTGCAAGGATTTTGCCAGCAACGAAAACTCTTTTACATGAATAGAGGTTTCGCCTGTTTTAGTAGTAAATACATATCCTTTAATGCCGATAATATCACCAATATCTAATAATTTTTTCCAAACGGTTTGATACAATGTTTTATCGTCTGTTGGGCAGATGTCATCTTGCTTAATGTACACCTGTATCTTTCCTGAAGCGTCCTGTATCACGGCAAAATTGGCCTTACCCATATCGCGGATGCTCATGATACGGCCGGCAATACATACCTCTGCAAATTGTTCTTTGTTTTCTTCGCCTTTATAGTTTTGTTTGATGAACAATGCGGAGGTATTTACCGGGTATAATGCAGCAGGATAGGCATCAATTCCCAGTTTGTTTAATTCATCTAATTTTCCCCTGCGAATAATTTCCTGTTCGGACAAATGTGAACTCATAAAGGCTTTTTAAAATTTTTGCAAAGATAGAGGTGAATGGGCAATAGTGAAAGGTAGTGTAAGGTTAAAGTGTGGTGCACCTGTTAAGTATGCTTCTGCCCTATACAAATAAAAACCGCCGGGCATTGCGAAAGGCAATGCCCGGCGATGCACAATTAAATATTTAAACCACCGCAGGCACTGATAACCTGTCCGGTTACATAACTACTCAAGTCGCTTGCTAAAAACAGCGTAACGTTCGCAATATCTTCAGCAGAACCAAATCTGCCTAAAGGAATACCTGCTTTGTATTTGTCGGCTGCTTCGCCTTCTTTTAAATAGCTGGTCATATCCGTTTCAACAAAGCCGGGGGCAATGGCGTTGCAACGAATATTTCTGCTTCCTAATTCTTTAGCAATGCTTTTTGTAAAACCAATCACACCGGCTTTTGATGCGGCATAGCTTGCCTGCCCGGCATTACCGATCTCGCCAATGATAGAGCTCATATTAATGATGCTTCCGCTTTTTGCTTTCATCATCGGGCGGATAACCTGCTTGGTTATATTAAATACACTATTCAGGTTTACATTAATTACTTCCTGCCATTGTTCGGGAGTAAGGCGCAACATTAAATTGTCTTTGCTGATGCCGGCATTGTTTACGGCAATATCTATTTTACCAAACTCTTTTAATATATCGTTCACCAATGTTTCGCTGGCTGCATAATCAGCCGCATTGCTTTGATAGGCTTTTGCTTTTACGCCTAACGCTGTCAATTTATCTTCCAATGCTTTTGCTTTGTCGGCGCTGCCGGCACTTACATATGTAAATGCAACATCCGCACCATGCTCAGCAAATTTTATGGCGATGCCTTCGCCAATACCACGGGCAGCACCGGTTATCAGAGCTGTTTTTCCTTCTAGTAATTTCATTGTTTATTTTTATGTTGTCGGCAAATGTACAGAAATCAACATCCTTGTGTCACTCTCTTGTACGTTTTGTTTTCTATTGTACTTTTTTTGAAAATGCAATGATTTCTTCCAGTAATTTTCTTTCATTACTCAATCTTGGCACTTTATGTTGGCCGCCTAATTTGCCTTTGCTGCGCAGCCATTCTTTAAAAGTTCCTTTAGCTAATTGATGAACAATAGGCAGCCTCAACGCAATATCTTTATAACGCTTTGCTTCATAATCGCTGTTGATCGCTTTCAATTCATTATCAAGTTCAATAGTGAATTGTTGAAGGTCTGCCGGTTCTTTTTCAAATTCAATTAACCATTCGTGGGCGCCATTGCTACCTTCGCTAAAATAAACGGGCGCCGCTGTATAATCCGTAATGATGGCATTTGTTTTTTCAGCAGCAACTGCAATGGCTTTATCCGAATTATCAATAATTACTTCTTCGCCAAAAGCATTGATATAATGCTTTAACCTGCCGGATACTTTTATGCGGTATGGATTTAAGGAAGTGAATTGAATGGTATCTCCCACCAAATATCTCCACAATCCACCGGTAGTACTGATCACTAATGCATAATTATTGCCTATCTCTACTTTGTCTAAACCAATTGTTTTAGGGTCTGGTTTTCCGTATTCTTCTATCGGCATGAATTCGTAAAAAATTCCATGCTCGGTAAATAACAACATGCCATCGTTATCCGGGAGATCTTGTCCTGCAAAGAAGCCTTCACTGGCATTGTATATTTCCAAATAGTTTATAGGAGCCCCGATGATCTTGTCAAACTGTTCACGGTAAGGAACAAACGAAACACCACCATGAATATATAATTCAAGGTTTGGCCAAACTTCTTTAATAGTTGTTTTGCCTTTTATTTCTAAAATCCGTTTTAATAATAATAAGGTCCAGGTGGGAACGCCGGCTAAAGAGGTTACGTTTTCTTCCGCTGTTGATTGCGCCAGCTTTTCAATTTTGTTTTCCCATTCATCTAATAAGGCAACGCTTAATTCCGGTGTACGCAACCATTGTCCCCAGAAAGGAGAGTTCTGCATCAGCACAGCGCTTAGGTCACCATACTGAATTTCTTCGTTCACCTTGCTTATTTGATGAGAACCGCCGACCACCAATCCTTTACCTGTTAATAAGTCGCTGGATGGAAAATTTTTGTAGTAAGTAGTCAATACATCTTTGGATGCCTGGTAGTGATTGTCCTGTAAGCTTTCTTCACTCACAGGTATAAACTTGCTTTTATCGCTGGTCGTTCCGGATGATTTCGCAAACCAGGTTATGGGTGTATTCCACAAAATATTATTCTCGCCATTCATCATCCGTTGGATGTACGGTTTTATATCATCATACTGATGAATAGGAACATGTTGTTTGAATTGCCGGACAGTAAATAATTTGGAGAAATTATGTTTTTTACCAAACTCTGTGTATTGCGCTTCTGTTACCAGGTGTTGCAAAACCTCACGTTGTGCTGCAATTGGATTGTTCGTCCAATTTTCGATGCGCCAGTTGCGCATACGTGCTAATCTCGATATGGCCGGCGAAAGCAACTTCATACCGTAGCAAAATACACAATAGAATCGTAATGATAAAATTAGTTAAGACAACATAGAGAAGAATGGTTATGCTTGCCTTGCTTCATCATGCAAATAATCTTTGCGTTTTAACTCAAAGTTTCTGCCAAGATATAAGCTTCTTACCTGTTCATCCGCAGCTAATTCTTCGGCAGTACCATGTTTAAAGATCTTACCGTCTATTAAAAGATAGGCTCTGTCGCAGATGGAGAGTGTTTCGTTTACATTGTGATCGGTGATAAGTATGCCGATATTTCTATATTTTAACCTTGCTACAATGGTTTGAATGTCTTCTACTGCAATGGGGTCAACCCCTGCAAAAGGTTCATCCAATAAAACAAACTTTGGGTCAACTGCCAGCGAGCGGGCAATTTCTGTTCTTCTTCTTTCCCCGCCACTTAATGTATCGCCATTGTTTTTGCGTACATGTTGCAGGTGAAACTCATTTAATAAAGTTTCTAGTTTTTCTTTTTGTTCATCTTTGCTAAGCCTGGTCATTTCCAAAACAGCCTTCACATTATCTTCTACACTTAGTTTTCTGAAAACGCTTGCCTCTTGAGGTAAATAACCAATACCCATCTGTGCCCTTTTATACATGGGCATTTTAGTGATGTTGATATCATCTAAATATACTTCACCTTCATCCGGCTTAACCAAACCCACTACCTGGTAAAAAGAGGTGGTTTTGCCGGCACCATTCGGTCCTAATAAACCAACGATCTCCCCTTGCTTTACATTAAAGGAAACATGGTTTACTACTGTGCGGCTGCCGTATTTTTTTACAAGATCTTTGGTTTGTATCGTAAGACTCATGGAACAAATTTAGTGTAAACATGTAAAAGCCTTTGCAGAACACAATATTTAACCGGAGTTTGTGTTTTAGTGAGTACTTGACTAAGTTTGTATATATTTAAAAATATGAAAGTAACCGACCATATTGCGCAGGCTAAAGACACGCTGGTTTCATTTGAGATCCTTCCGCCATTAAAAGGTAAAACGATCAACTCCATTTACGAACATTTAGATCCGCTAATGGAATTCAAACCTTCATTTATCAATGTTACTTACCATCGTAGCGAAACGATGTTTAAGAAAAAGGCCGATGGAAGCTTTGATAAAGTGGAAGTGCGTAAACGCCCGGGTACGGTTGCCATTTGTGCGGCTATAATGAATCATTATAAAACCGATGCTGTGCCACACCTTATTTGCGGTGGGTTTTCAAAAAGAGAAACAGAAGACGCATTGATCGATCTGAATTTTTTAGGCATTAATAATGTATTGGCCTTGCGTGGCGATGCTGCTAAAAACGAAGCGCATTTTGAACCGGAAGCAGATGGCCATAATTATGCAATTGATCTGATCAAGCAGGTAATGAATTTAAAGAATGGTATTTACCTGGAAGAAGATATTAAGAATGGCGGCAAGCCTGATTTTTGCATTGGCACAGCAGGCTATCCTGAAAAACATTTTGAGGCACCGAACCTGCAAACTGATCTGATCCGCTTAAAAGAAAAAGTAGATGCAGGAGCTGATTATATAATGACACAGATGTTTTTCGATAATCAGAAGTTTTTCCAATTTGTGAAAGATTGTAAAGCAATGGGCATTAATGTTCCTATCATTCCGGGATTAAAACCTATTACCAATAAAAAGCAATTAAGCATTTTACCTAAAATATTTCATGTAGATATTCCTTCTGATCTGTCGAATGCAATTTTAAAAACTAAAACTGATGAAGAGGTTGAAAAGATCGGAACGGAATGGTTAATTCAACAATCTAAAGAATTAAAAAAGTTTGGCGTGCCGGTATTACATTATTATACGTTGGGAAAACCAAAGGTTATTTATAATGTAGTGAAAGAGGTTCTTTAAAATATTTGTAAACTGTAGCCAGGGACATACTACTAACTTGCCCAATAGTAATATGCAGTATAAGTGAGTGATCCTTCATTCCTCAGGACAAACTCAACGGTGATGAGTAGACGCTAAAATGATTGTCTCAAAAAACTACGCAGCGTATTCCAGCTTTTCTTTTACAACAGGAAGATGTAAATACCAGCAAAGTCCTAATAACAAATAGTTATTGTCAATGCTTTCAGGTTTAAGATTACAGGAAGTTGAATGTTGTGCACTATCTGAAACGGTTAATTCTGATGAATTTTGTACTTTATAAGTAAACTTCTTTTCCTCAATAATAAGTGTCCCGCCATTATTCCCCCATTTTTCTGAAGTAAGACTTCCGACTTCCAAACCATATTCATTCATGAAAATATTTTTACCGGTTAATGCACCTGCGCTTTGCATAAAAAACAAACGCTGGTATTGCCCGGAAATCACTCTGGCAGAGCGATGCAAAGGATTATACTTCAAAACAACTATGCATTCATCGTTTTGTAACAAATGAAACTCCTGCAGAGCCGCATTTGGACCGCTTACTAGTACCCATCTCATAAGTGCTTACTTTAGAATGAAAAGGTACATCTTAACTTTTATACTTGCAACCTGTGTTTTTTGCGTAACAATTTGTTAATATTGGTTAATGCTATAATATTTAGATTGCTAAAAAATTTTACTAAAAAATACTAAAAAAATTAGTGTTGATAAAGAAAACCTATTATCTTTGACTCAAGATTTAAATTTAACACGTAAAACCAGATACATCACTTAATAAAACTTAGACACATGAGTAACGCAGAAAAATTAAAAGCATTAAAACTAACAATTGACAAGATTGATAAGGATTTTGGTAAGGGTTCCGTAATGATGATGGGCGAAAAACCACACCTGGAACAGGAAGTAATTTCTACCGGTTCGTTAGGGTTGGATGTGGCGCTGGGAATTGGTGGTTTGCCCAAAGGACGCGTAATTGAAATTTATGGTCCTGAGAGCAGCGGTAAAACAACCATTGCCACGCATGTAATTGCAGAAGCGCAGAAAAAAGGCGGTATGTGTGCTATTATAGATGCGGAGCATGCTTTTGACAGCTCTTATGCGCAAAAATTGGGCGTTGATATAGATAATTTATTGATCTCCCAACCGGATTACGGAGAGCAGGCATTGGAAATTGCAGATAGATTGATATTGTCGGGAGCCTTGGATGTAGTGGTAATAGATTCTGTTGCGGCGCTGGTTCCAAAAAGCGAGTTGGAAGGTGAAATGGGCGATAGTAAAATGGGCTTACAAGCTCGTTTAATGAGCCAGGCTTTGCGTAAGCTGACTGCTACTATTGCTAAAACAAATTGCTGCTGCATCTTTATTAACCAGCTGCGTGAAAAGATCGGAGTAATGTTCGGTAACCCTGAAACTACTACCGGTGGTAATGCGTTGAAATTCTATGCTTCAGTACGTCTGGATATTCGCAGAATGGCACAGATAAAAGATGGCGATGAAGCAATCGGTAACCGCGTAAAAGTAAAAGTGGTAAAGAATAAAGTGGCTCCGCCATTCCGTAGCGCAGAGTTTGATATAATTTTTGGAGAAGGTGTTTCAAAGACCGGTGAAATTATTGATATGGGCGTTGAATTAGGTATTGTTCAAAAAAGCGGTAGCTGGTTTAGCTATGATACCAATAAATTAGGACAAGGAAGAGATGCTGTAAAACAATTATTATTGGATAATCCTGAATTAAGTAAGGAAATTGAAGCTAAAATAAGAGCAAAAATTGCAGAAATGCAAGCCGCATAATGTTTTGTGATGGGTTAGTTAGTAATAAAAGGGCCATTCCGAAAGGGGTGGTTTTTTTGTTGTATGAGTAGGAAAGGCTAGCTTTTTGAATTTGTTATTTTTTTAAACAAGCTCCCGATTGTTAGCGGTATTGCTCTAAGCCAAATGGCTGCTTGAATAAGCGCTACAAAAAATTTGTATTGGCTGCCGCTGTAATGTTTTTTTACAAAGATTGCCATAGCGCCATAAAAGTGTTTTACATAATTTAAATCGCCGGCTTTGGTGCTTTCGCCTTTAAAGTGAATGATACTCGTTTCGGCAAAATAATAGTTTGTATATCCTGCTTTTTGTATGCGATAGCTAAGGTCAACATCTTCACCATACATAAAAAATTGTTCATCAAAACTGCCGACCTCATCCAATACTTTTTTAGGATGCATCATAAAAGCACCAGCTAAAACATCTACTTCATGGGTGCTATGTTCATCTAAATTTCCCAAATAATATTTGGCAAATGTTGGAGAAGCAGGAAATAGGTCCGCTAAACCCGTCAGCTTATAGAAGGAAGTAGCTAAACCGGGAAAAGCTCTTTTGCTTTCTTTTAAAAATTTTCCGTTGCCATCAACCATATGTACACCCAATCCGCCAAGATTATTTGTAGCGTTACAAAAAGTCAAACATTTATCAAGGCAATCTTCCGGAATAATTGTATCGGGATTTAAAAATAAAATATACTCGCCTCTACATTGGCTTAATGCAATATTGTTGGCTTTTGCGAAACCGAGATTTTGATTATTCCATAAAAATTTTACAGAAGAAAATCTATTAGCAAAGAACTCTTTGCTTCCATCGGTAGAATTATTATCTACCACAAAAATTTCTGTAGTAATATTTGCAGATGCTTTTAGTACAGAATTAAGGCAATCCTCTAAAAAAAACTTTACGTTATAGTTTACTATGATGATCGATAGCCGCAAATAAAAAGTTTATACTACGAAATACGATTTTTTATAGCAGTATTCAAAATATTAAGAAGTTGCTTGCTGGCTTATATTCATAGAGGCAGCTACCATACGGATCTCACCATAACTCATAATTCCTTTTAGTTCGCTGAATAAGGCTTTATAGTTTTCGGAACCTGCTTTTTCAATGGCTGCTTTAATTTCAATTTGCTTTTCTATGCTTACTAAATTATCAATATTAATTTCCCCTGTTTGAATAAAGTGTGCTAAGTGCCCTTCAATAGTGCTTATTGTAAAGCTCCGGTCTTTAGCAATTTCGCTAATTGTTTTTCCTTGCTTGTATAAATTTAATGTAAGCGTTTTTGTATCAATCTTTTCTTCTGTTGTTGCTTTGGTTTTCGTGCTCTTTTTTGTAACAGGCTCTTTTAAATTGATAAGAGATACTAAATTATTTTCAGTGCAATATTGCTGCACTGTATCAAGTATCTCATCGCCGTACTTTTCTACCTTAGCTCTTCCAAAGCCGCCAATTTGCTGCAGCTCTTTTTTTGTTAAAGGAAGATATTGACATATCTCCATTAAAGAAGCTTTATTGGCAACCATGTATATTGGCTGACCGGTTTCTTTTAATATATTATCTCTCCAAATCCGTAATTTATCATATAAAGCCATGTTGGCTGTATCCGTAATGGTTACTGTTTCTTTTTTTGCGCCGGCATAACTATTAATAGAAAACTTAGGCGTTACAAATTTCAATTTGTAATGCAAAAAATCCCTGATCGAAAAAGCATTCTTACAATATTCTAAAAAGTAAAGAGAAGTGTAAATTGTTATTGCTGTATTTTGTAATTGCTCGTTAATTACAGCAGAGGTTTCTTTATGTTCTGTACTAAGAATTGTATTTTTTACTGAGCTAAGATATTGAGTCGATCTTGGAATAAAGTGATTGGCTGCGTCATTAATACGCTTTTGTAACAAAGGGTTTTTTTCAATCACTCCTTCTTCTTTTAATAGTTCATTGACAAGTAAAATGAATTTTTCCCCAACAGATTTATCGGAAATAACATTTTGCTTAAGGTTGCCTATCCATTCAATACTTCCATCACTTAACTTAAGATGCTGTTCTTTTATATGATATTCCAATGAGTTTAAAGCAAGAAGAATATTAGTAAAAGAGAATATCTCTTGCATTAACTGTTGTGTAAATAATTTTCTTGCTCCTTCAAAACGTTCTGCCAGCGAGCCTTTATGTGCTAATGATTGCTGAGCTTTTAAAACATTGTCGTTATTAAAAAGCGTAGCAGCATTCAATTTAGATAACAATACAATACCATCCAGGCTGGTACATCTGCTTAATGCAACATATACCTGTCCGCTGCTGAATGATGCGCCTGCATCTATCATTACTTTTTCAAAAGTTAATCCCTGGCTTTTATGAATAGTAATAGCCCATGCCAATCGCAAAGGATATTGTGTAAACATGCCCAATGTTTCCTGCTCCAATTTCCCATCTTCCCTATTTAATACATAACGACTGTTTTCCCATGTTTCCTTTCGAACATCAATATCAAAACCATCACATTCCACAATAATTCGTTCATCTTCTAAATTTTTCACTACGCCTATCTTACCATTAAAATATCTTTTTTGTACCGCATCATTTTTTAAAAACATTACTTGTGCTCCAACCTTTAGAACTAATGCTGCTTCTGCAGGAAAATTATTTTCTGCAAAATCTCCTTCTATATCTGCCTTATATGTTTTTGCAGGTGCAATTATTCTGTTTAATTGTTGCTCATTAATGGCATCTGCTTGCTTATTGTGTGAGGTAAGTGTAATATATTTCTCTTCTTCAGTTGGCGTGAAGGTGGGATTATAGCGCAGATGCAGGTCCTCAAAATCATCTGCGTCCATATTATTGGTGCGTACTTTATTTAATAGTCGTACAAATGATTCTTCTTTCTGCCGATAAATTTTATTTAACTCAATCAATAAAGGCATTTGTTCTTTTATCGCCAGGCTATCAAAAAAGAAAGGGGAAGAATAATACTCTTGTAAAATCATCCATTCATGTTGTTGTGCAACGGGTGGCAATTGAAACAGGTCGCCAATGCACAATAGCTGAACACCGCCAAAAGCAAGATCATGATTACGACGCACACTTCTTAATATTGTATCAATAGCATCTAAGGTATCTGCACGTACCATGCTTATTTCATCAATGACCAGCAGTTCCATTTTACGTAACAATTGTTGCCGTTGCCCTGTAAAACGAAGCTTAGACAACAATTCTGATTTATTATTAGCCGTTGGTAAAAAAGGGTGGAACGGCAATTGAAATAAGCTGTGCAAAGTAACCCCTCCTGCATTGATCGCTGCTACTCCTGTTGGCGCAGCAACTACAATATTCTTTGCACAATTATCTTTCAGGTATTTTAAAAAAGTGGTTTTGCCTGTCCCGGCTTTACCGGTAAGAAAAATATTTTCACTGGTTTCAGTAACAAATCGAAACGCCAGGTCAAAGACCTCGTTATGTTCTACTATAAATGAAAGTGACATGTTGATAGATAACAAAGTTAAATTAAGTAAAATATAGTTTTGATAAACATTCCGTATGAGAATAATGACATTTATCAGCATATTATAAATTTGATCTTCTCTACTTGCTTATTGCCCCTGTGAAATATCACTTTCTTATCTTTGCGCCATGTTAAAAGCTACACTGATCAAGGCTACAGAAGCGGGAGCAGAAGAATTGAGGCGTTTTTTCAATGGCGAGTTTAAAATTTCTAATAAAGAAGGAATCAATAACCTGGTTACAGAAGCTGATCATGCAGCAGAGAAAGCGATCTTCAAGGTTATCAAAGATGAATTTCCGAATCATTTTATTTTAAGTGAAGAGGCGGGCGAGATAAAAATGGATAGTGAATATAAATGGATCATTGATCCTATTGATGGTACCGTGAATTTTGCAAATGGTATCCCTATTTGTTGTGTAAGCATAGCTGTAGAACAAAATGGAAAGATGATATTGGGAGCTGTTTATAATCCCTTTTTGAATGAATTCTTTTTTGCAGAGAAGGGAAAAGGGTCCACATTGAACGATAAAAAAATATCTGTAAGCAACAAAACAGAAGTAGTTAAAAGTTGTTTAGTTACCGGATTTCCTTACACGTATCTTGATTCTGAAAATGGACCGTTGCAAGTGTTTGAGCGTTTTATTCGAAAAGGAATTGCTGTGAGACGTTTGGGTAGTGCTGCTATTGATCTTTGTTGGGTGGCTGCCGGAAGATTTGATGGTTTTTATGAACATAAATTGCAGTCGTGGGATAGTGCAGCGGGGTTTTTAATGGTAGAAGAGGCTGGTGGAAAGATAACAGACTTTGATGGAAATTATTATTCTGTATATCAACCTCATTTATTGGCAACAAACGGAAAAATACACGAGGAAATGTTGGATGTGATAAACAATAAAAAACAATTATGAGCGAAGCAAGAACCGAAATAGCATCATTAGGTGAATTTGGACTAATAGATCATCTTACCCAAAACAATGAAACAAAAAATGCTTCTACTGTTTTGAGCATAGGGGATGATGCCGCTGTGATCGATCATTTCGGAAGACAAACCGTTATATCAACCGATATGCTGGTAGAAGGGATTCATTTTGATCTGATGTACACTCCATTAAAGCATTTAGGGTATAAAAGCGTAGTGGTGAATATCAGTGATATCTATGCAATGAACGCCACGCCTACACATATTACCCTAAGCATTGCCGTTAGCAGCCGCTTTAGCCTGGAAGCATTGGATGAATTTTACGAAGGCGTTTATCTTGCTTGCGAAAAATATAATATAGATTTAATCGGTGGTGATACCACTTCTTCACAAAAAGGATTCGTAATTTCAATTACCGCTATTGGTGAAGTAGCGCCTGAAAAATATGTAAAGAGAAGTACAGCAAATAAAGGAGATCTTGTTTGTGTGAGTGGATTTTTGGGCGGGGCTTATTTGGGACTGACCTTATTGGAAAGAGAAAAGAAAATATTTTTAGAAAGCCCGGGTGTGCAACCGGATCTGGAAAGCCAGTCTTATATTGTGGGAAGATTATTGAAGCCTGAAGCCAGGAAAGATATAATTGAGTTTTTTGCGGAAAATAATATTACGCCAACATCCATGATGGATATAAGTGATGGACTAAGCAGCGATCTGATGCATATTTGTAAACAAAGCGAAACAGGCTGTGTATTGTATGAAGATAAGATTCCTGTGTATGAAGAAGCCCGCCAATATGCGTATAAATTAGAGGTAGACCCGACAGCATGTGCATTAAGCGGCGGCGAAGATTATGAATTGTTATTTACAATTGCACAAAATGATTACGAAAAAATTAAACTGAACGACCAGATAAGTGTGATAGGATATATAACGGAAGCAAATGAAGGACAAACGATTATTACAAGAGGAGGCAATAAACATGCGCTGGTTGCTCAGGGTTGGAATCACCTGAAAAGCTAATCTATAAAAATGCTCTATCGGATATTTTTACCGGCAGTTATTTGCATTGCCTTGCTATCGGGCTGTGCAGCCAGTAAAAATTATAACCCGAATAAGAAATATTCCGTTCAACAGCTTCAGCAAGACTATACTTTATTAAGAAAAATTTTAGAGGCAAAACATCCCTCACTTTATTGGTACACATCAAAAGACAGCATGAACATGTTTTTTGATAACGGGTATAAAAGCATAACCGATTCAATGACCGAATTGCAGTTTGGCTGGAATGTATTGGCTCCCGTTATTAATAAAATCCGTTGCGGGCATACAAGCTTCAGCATGAGCAAGAACTGGTATCAATTTCAACAAAAAATAAGAATTCCTTCTTTCCCTCTTCATCTGAAAGTGTGGAAAGACACTATGGTAATAATAGAAAATCTTAATAAAAAAGATTCTATATTAAAACAGGGAATGCTTGTTACCTCTATTAATGGTATGCGCAATAATGAAACTATTAAAACAATGTTTGATTATTTACCGTTAGATGGGTATGCCGACAATGTAAATTATGTACGCATCAGCAGTAATTTTCCTTTTTATCATAGAAATGTTTTTGGAGTTTATAGTACTTACCGGGTAGGGTATATTGATAGCATGGGAAAAGAAAAAAGCACGATTGTGCCAATGTATATTCAATCTCCCGATACCGGTAGAAATAAAATTGTAGATTCTTCTGAAAGCAAAATAACCAGGCATCAATTACATAAGCTATATATTAAAAACCTTCGGTCATTTACCATAGATGCAAGCTTAAAGACGTCAGTCATTACATTAAATACGTTTACAAACGGAAGACGAAAACACTTGCGGCATTTTATAAAATCTTCGTTCAGAACCATTCGCAAAAATAAAATTGGAAATGTAATTCTTGATCTGCGAAGGAACGGTGGCGGTGATCTTAATATGAGCATGGTGTTGGCAAAGTTTTTACGCAACACTCCATTTAAAGCAACAGATTCTGCTTTTGCTGTAACCAAAAGCCTAAAGCCTTATACCGGTTATATTAAGCATGGTTTTATTAATAATCTTGGTTTCTTTTTATTAACCAAACGGCGTAAAGATGGCTTAGTACATTATGGCTATTTGGAACACCATCTTTTTAAACCCAAAGTAAAAAATCATTTTAACGGTAAGCTGTATGTGCTGGTGAATGGGCCAACTTTTTCTGCATCTACAATTTTTTGTAACCAGGTTAAGGGACAAGAAAACGTAAAAATTGTTGGTGAAGAAACCGGCGGCGGCTGGTATGGCAATGATGGTGTTATGATTCCGGATATTACTTTACCAATTACCAAACTAAGAGTTCGGTTACCTTTATTTCGTATCGTGCAATACAATCATGTTCCCTTCAAAGGAACAGGAATTATGCCTGACATTTATATTCCACCAACGGTAGATGGTGTACGAAACTCAGAGGATAGGAAAATGGAGATAGTGAAACAAATGATCAAAGAAGAAAATAAGTAATAAGCTGATCTAATTCAAACCTGTATATTAAAATCATCCGCATCTTTCCAAAAAGGAAATTTCGTTCTAACCTCTTCTAATTTTTCTTTTTCTAAAGCGATAGTGAAAACGTCCTCCTCATCAGCCATGTGATACAGCACTTGCCCAAGCGGGTCAACGATCAATGAATTACCGCTATGATAAATAGTATTCCCATCATTGCCTACCCGGTTAACACCAATAACATAACACTGATTTTCTATTGCCCTTGCGCATAATAATGTTTTCCAGGCATGAATTCTTTTATCCGGCCAATTAGCTACATATATCAATACATCGTATTCCGGTTCATCTTTTATTTGCTGGCGAGCCCAAACAGGGAAGCGTAGATCATAACAAACCTGTAAGTTCACTTTCCATCCTTTTACAGAAGCAATCAATCGCTTAGTACCGGCAGTATAATGCGTGTGTTCATTACCGTAAGCAAACAAATGCCGCTTATCATAAAATCCATATTCACCGTTGGGTAACATCCAGATCAAACGATTAAAAAACCTGTCATTTTCTTTTATAATGACACTTCCGGTGAGTATTATTTTATTTTGAGCAGCAATTCTTTTCATCCATTGCACCGTTTCTCCTTCCAGGTCTTCTGCTAAGCGTTCCGGCTGCATGCTAAAGCCCGTGCTAAACATCTCCGGTAATATCACTATCTCTGTTTTTTCTTCAATAGCATTGATCTTTTCTTCCAGCATAGCAAGATTAGCAGCCTTGTTTTCCCAATGTAAATTTGTTTGTATGGTAGTTATAATAAGCGGCACCTTTTTTCGTTTATACTGAGAAAGTAATACGTAAATATTAGAGAATTTGCAATATTTAGATTAAATTTAATTTACAAACATAATTAAAACCTAACCAATATACTCATAACAATTTGCCCAAGCGATATTGTTGTAAGTAAGCTTCGCAGCTAATTCCTATGCGCCCAGTTCCTACTTCAATATCCAAAAAATTAAAGCCAATACATCTTGCTGCAATAATTTTTCTAACGGTATCCGGAGGGCCTTATGGCATTGAGCCTTTATTATATTTTGCAGGCAACCATGCTGCTTTATTGTTGTTGATACTTGTTCCTTTATTATGGGATATTCCCACCATTTTTACCGTGCTGGAATTAAACAGTATGATGCCGGTGAATGGCGGTTATTATCAATGGGTAAAACGGGCAATGGGAAAGCGTTTTGCATTATATGAAGGTTGGTGGACATGGCTCTACACGTTTGTTGATCTGGCTATTTACCCTGTATTGTTTGTTGAGTATGCTGCATTTTTCTTTCCTCAATTAGCAGCGTATAAAATTCCGGTTTGTTTAGTTATTATCTGGCTTTGTGCTGCTATTAATATATTGGGTATTATGCCCGTGGGGAAAATCTCTATTGTACTAACTGCTATAGTATTGATTCCGTTTTTAATATTTTTTGTGTTAGCGTTTTCGCAACATCATGATTTTTCTATTCCTCACCTTTCATTGCATGGCGTCGGCTTTTCATCTATCGGGATGGGGCTATATACAGTAATGTGGAATTTTTTAGGGTGGGATAATACTACCACGTATGCAGAAGAGGTTGATAAGCCGGTTAAGTCTTATCTTACTTCTGTTGGGATTGCCTTTGGATTAGTATTTCTAATTTACTTTGTAACAATTGTAGCTGCACAAGCTTCCGGAATAGACTACGCAACATTGAAAGAAGAAGGTTTCCCCGCTTTGGGAAGATTGATAGGGGGTAAATGGTTGGGAGTTATCCTTGCAATTGGCGGCATGGCTAGTACATTAGGTTTGTTTTCTGCCGTATTATTGTCTGTATCCCGTGTTCCAAAAGTGATGGCAGATGATAAACTTCTTACAGAAAAATTAAGTGCATTACATCCGAGATTCAACACACCTTATATTTCTATTATTGTTTGCGCTGTGGTGGTAAGCATTATGATATTCTGGTCTTTTGAAGAGTTGGTAGTGATAGATGTAACCCTCTATGGTGCTGCACTTTCATTAGAGTTTGTATCACTGATCGTTCTGCGGGTAAAAGCACCGAATGAGCATCGGCCATTTAAAATACCACTGAATGTTACCGGGCTTTGTCTAATGATACTGCTTCCTTTATGCGTTTACGCTATTGCACTTACAGCTGCCTTAAAAAAGCTAGGCACACATCCTGCACTTTTTGCCATTGCCATTTTATTTACTGCCGAAATAGTGTGGCAAATTATTGTATGGCGTAATCCGCAGGTTGCAACAGCCAATAGTTAAATGTTCTTTATAAGATCAACAATAATGTCTGTTTCAAAACCTTTCTGCAATAAATAATTCTGTAGCTTTCTTTTTTTAATAAAGATGTTTTTCTCGCTTTTCAGTGTTTTTAATTTTTCGGAATAGAGTTTTTTTACAGTTTTTAAATAATCATCTTCATCAATTGACCGTAATGCTTTTTTAATGCAGTATTCACTTATCTGTTTTTGCTTTAATGCATGTTTGATCTTTATCTTGCCCCATTGTTTTATTCTAAAATGTCCACCCGCAAATTGAATAGCAAAACGCTCTTCGTTTAAATAGTTTTCTCCAATCAAAATAGCGATGGTTTCTTCTACTTTATTTTTATATAAGCCAAGGCTATATAGCTTTTCTCTTACTTCGCTTTGGCAGCGTTCCTGGTAGGCGCAGTATTGCTTAATTTTTTGAAGGGATTGTTCGGGTGTAAGCATTTGCAAAACTATGATTAATAGTGTCAAAAACGCTGAAGTGAGTAACACAACGATGTTTAACCGAGGCGTAACTGTTGGGCTCCAAACAATACTAACACAAAAAGAAAGTTATCAACACAGCGCCAAATTAATTCGCTATCTTGGGTTCGTTTAACTCAAAATTTTATCTTTGATTTTTAATACTATTTGAATATGAAGTTTATTGTTTCTTCTTCGGCATTGCTTAAGCAACTACAACAGATCAGCGGGGTTATTAATGCCAACACGGTGTTGCCTATTCTGGAAGATTTTTTATTTGAAATTGAAAAGAACAAGCTAACGGTGGTGGCTACCGATTTGGAAACAGTGATGAAAATTCACATGGATATTGAAGCGAAAGACAGCGGTAAGGTTTGTATTCCTGCAAAGATCTTGATGGATTCATTAAAAAATATTGCTGATCAACCATTGACATTTACGATTGATAAAAGCTTTGCGGTTGAAATTACCAGCGATAATGGCAAGTATAAAGTAATGGGCGAAAATCCGGATAACTTTCCAAAAGAACCTTTAGCGGATGATGCAAGTTCCTTTACCATAAGTTCTTCGGCATTGGTTACGGCTATCAATAAAACCTTGTTTGCTGTTAGCAATGATGATCTGCGTCCTGCAATGACAGGTGTTTTCTTTGAACTGGATAAAAAAGGAATGACAACGGTAGCTACGGATGCTCACCGTTTGGTACGTTATAAAAGAACAGATGTAAGCGCTCCTAAAAGCGACACATTTATTGTTCCTAAAAAACCATTGAACTTATTAAAGGCAGCTTTGCCGGATAATGAGGATGAGCTAACGGTATCGTATAACAGCAATCACTTTTTTGTAAAGCATGGCGGCACTGAATTGGTTTGTCGTTTGATTGATGCCCGTTTTCCTGACTATAAAGTAGTAATCCCTGCAGATAATCCTTATAAATTAAATGTAAATAAAAGCGATTTTCAAAGTGCGTTGCGTCGTGTAAGCATCTTTAGTAATAAAAGCACTAACCAGGTGGCGCTAAGCATCAGCGGAAGCGAATTGCAACTAGCTGCGCAGGATGTTGATTTTAGCTTTGAAGGTAATGAACGCATGGCTTGTCAATACGACGGTGAGGATCTGCAAATAGCATTTAATGCAAAGTTTTTAATTGAAATGCTAGGCGCTGCTACTACGGATGAGATTGTGGTAGAATTAAGCACTCCTACCAAAGCAGGTATTATCAAACCATCTGAACAAGATGAAAATGAAGATGTGCTGATGCTGGTAATGCCGTTGATGTTGAATAACTAATTTTAAAAGCGATAAATTCATTCTTAAGTCTTCTGTTCAGAAGACTTTTTATTTTATACAAATAATAGTATCTTTTATAAATGGAATTGATTGTTTTAAAATCTTTCGATAATTATTTTACGGCAAATATCTACTTAACCAAACTGCAGGATGCTGGTGTTGAATGCTATCTAAAAGACGAGTATACTGTAACGATCGATCCTATTTTAAGCAATGCGATCGGAGGTATTAAGCTGGTAGTTAAAAGCGAAGATCTGGAAGAAGCATCGACGCTTATTAAACAATTTGATGAAGATTATATTAAAGCTGCACGATGTCCCCAATGTGGTGCTCATGAGTTTGCATATATTGCTAAGCCGGGAGTAGCAAATTATTTTACAGCAATTCTTACGTGGATATTTTCAAGTTATACAGTTGCTCCTGATTATGTATACAAATGCGGTAAGTGTGGATATGAAACAAACACTTTACCTGAATCTCCAAATAACCATGAAGAATAATTATTGCTGCTGTTGTTGCTGTTGTTCAATAAATCTTCTGTAAGAATTTGTGGTGGTTGGATTGGTTGCAATTGGTGCCTGCGCTTTTAATGTTGCGCTAATATCTCCTGACGCAACACCATCTTCATAAGAAACAGAGACTCCTACTTCCAATGTATGGCCTGCAGTACCACGATAAGTTCCTTTTACCGGGGAACAATCCGTAAAATTTTTACCAACGGCAAGGCGTACATGCAGATCGTTTACTACGCAATTGTTGGTGGGGTCAAAACCAAGCCAGCCATAAAAAGGGATATATGCCTCTATCCACGCATGTGTAGCGCCTTCGCCACGTAAATGCCGGTTACGCGGACAAACATATCCGCTTACATAACGTGCAGGAATATTTATCAGCCGAAGCATTTCTAATAATATATGCGCAAAATCCTGGCATACACCTGCTTTCAATGTCCATATTTCTTCTAAGGTAGTTTCAATATTGGTAACACCTTTTATGTATTTAAAATTTTCATAAACATATTCATTCAGCTCATTCACTACAGCAAAAACAGACGAACCTTTTGCTACTATTTTTTCTGCTATCGCTTTAACCTCGTTAACTGCTTTAAAATTTTCTTCTTTTAAAAAATCGATGAACATAATGGAGTTATGTATTTCATTCAGATAACTCCATTGTGCATCAATAGGTATTTCCTGGCTAGGCAACGGCCTGTCACGGGTTATAACTTCTATTTTAGAATCGATCAATAATTCTTTGTGTGGCGCCACTGTCATAAAGCTGCCAACAGAATTCCCATAATAATCACGATACAATTCTACAGAAGGTAAGCCTGTTATTACTAATTGCTGGTTCAACAACTCCTGGTTTTCATCCTTAATAGGAAACAACATTATTTGGTTGGCGCTGTCTCTTACCGGAGCTTCATAGCTGTATTTGGTTACATGATGTATAATAAGCCTTGGCATATTTTGGTTTTAGGTTGTTTGGTTTATTGATTGCAGGAGTTATATCAATTGTATAAATCAATAGCTGCATTGATCTGTTTTATCGCCTCATGTGCATTTCCTAAGAGTATGCAAAATATACATGATTCAATGTACTTCCGATCTCTAATAACCCTGATTTTGTTTGATGCAAAAAGCCGTGTAATCCTTCCTGGATGATTGAGTCTGTGGTTGAAAATTTTATACGACTTTTAAATTTGCCCAACATAAAATCTATTTGATTATAGCCGGGTGCATTACGCTCGCTTTTTAAACGTTCAAAATAGCGATGCAATTGGTTAATGCAATACACTACCGAACGAGGAAACTGTTCGCTCAGCACAATTTGCCCAACCACATTTTTCGGATCAAAGCCACTGCGATACGTTTTTAAATAAAGCTCATAACCAGATATAGACATCAATAAATATTTCCAGTAAGTAGTATCAGCTGTTTTTTCAAAATCATAATTAATATCACTGAACTTAACATCTAAAATATCTGTCGATTGAATTCCTCTTTCTAAATACTTACCGATATTGATAAAAGATTTGCCATCGTTACGTGCCATAGTAACTTCTGTAGTGCCAAAGTAAAGCATGCCTTGACGGATCAAACTATCCAATACCGTTATTGGGTCTTCTTCGGCTAAGGAAGATTTTAATCGTGGCTCACGCATTAAATGATAGAAGTCGTTGATGCATTGCCACATTTCTTTAGTGATATGGTCTTGTACGCTTCTTGCATTTTCTCTTGCCAAGGTAACAATACTGTAAACAGAATTAGGGTTTTCTTTTTCGAGCACCATAAACTGCAATACATCTTTTGTACTGTTGGCAATTTCATTAATCTCTTCCTCTTCCAAATGAGAAAAAATCTTCAGCACAGGCTTCCATGAAAACTCCTGTATATCATCCTGCGAGGAAGCATAATTAATTTTGAGCATACGCAAAAGACCATCCGATCTTTCCATGTAACGGCTCATCCAGTATAAACTATCAGCAACTCTACTAAGCATTAATTCAAACAGGTTTGTGTGATGAAATGATTCTTTAGTTGTTTATTTTTTGTCTAAACATTCTATGTCTACTCGTCATCGTTGTGTCACTCTCTTGTACAGAATGCCATTATTCACCTTCATGTGTCAACGGACTTAACACCCATGTATCTTTACTGCCGCCCCCCTGCGATGAATTCACTACCATTGATCCTTCTCTCAATGCAACTCTTGTTAAACCGCCCGGAACAATTTCAATTCCATCCGGACCACATAATGCATAAGGTCGTAGATCAACTCTGCGTGGTTGCAATTTTCCATTTAAATAACAAGGCGAAGAAGAAAGACTGACAATCGGTTGCCCGATAAATTGCCTTGGATCTTTTAGAACCTGTTCTTTGTACTCAGCAATTTCTTTGTCGGTAGCTGCATTGCCCATCAACATGCCATAACCACCACTCTCATTTGTTTTTTTAATAACCATTTTGTCTATGTTGGCAAACACATGTTCTCTTTCTTCCTGTTTGCCTAATTGATAAGTGGGAACATTTTTCAATATCGGTTCTTCATTCAAATAATATTGAATCATTGCAGGAACAAATGTGTAAATCGCCTTATCATCTGCAACACCATTGCCTGTAGCATTTACAATAGCTACATTACCTTTTCGGTAAGCGCTCATTAAACCGGCAACTCCTAAAATACTGTTAGGATTAAATACCAGCGGGTCTAAGAAATCATCATCCACTCTTCTATAAATAACATCCACCTGTTGCAAGCCCAGTGTGGTTTTCATATACACTTTATGATTATCAACAACCAAATCACTTCCTTCTACCAATTCAACACCCATCAATCTTGCTAAGGTGGTATGTTCAAAATAAGCAGAGTTATAAATGCCCGGAGTTAATAAAACAATTGTAGGGTTAGCTGTTTGTCGGGGTGAAAGCGAAACTAAGTTTCTATGTAAAATATTCGTGTATTCTGTTACACTGCGTACATTATTTTGGGGTAATAAGTTTGGAAAGATACGCTTGGTGATCTCCCTGTTCTCTAACATATAACTAACGCCACTGGGTGTACGCAAATTATCTTCCAGTATATAAAAAGAACCATCGTTGTTACGTATCAAATCAATACCGGAAATATGAACGTACAGATCGTACGGTACCGGAAAATTATACATCTCACGCAAAAAATGCGGACAACTGTAGATCATCTCCGCAGGAATAATTCCGTCATTGATGATAAACTGATTGCTGTAAATATCTTTCAGGAAAAGATTTAACGCTCTTAAGCGTTGCTTAATTCCTTTCTCAATATAGTTCCATTCTGATGCGGTGATAATACGGGGAATAATATCAAAGGGAAATATTTTTTCAATGCCTTCACCGCTGCTATATACAGTGAACGTAATGCCTTGGCTCATGAAAAGCTTTTTTGCTAACTCTTCTTTTTTATTTAACTCTTCAATAGACAGTTGCTGCAAAAAGTTGAGCACTTTTTTATATTGCTCTCTTACCGAAGCATCCTTGTACATTTCATCCCACGTGTTAGTATCAACCAGATACGATTGCAGCAGTTCACTAGTTTGCATATTGAACAGTTTTAGGAAAATATATTAATTGGCAAGACGAATCGTGGAGAAAACCTGTTAAAACAAATATAACGAAAACAAAACCATTTTTTATCATTCAAATTAAGAATGATAAAAAATATTTTACGATTTATGTCAAGTGGAGAAAGATATGTTTAGTAAATATAATAGCAGATCAGCTCACTAATTCATAACTTAAAAAAGCCTTCCATTCTTCCAGCATCTTTCCTTTCAAAACTCTTGGAAACTTATGCTGGCCGCCTTCTTTCCCTTTCGATTTCATGAAATCCATGAACGTATGTTCCGGCAAAACCGTTACCAATACATCTTTCAGTGCATGATTACGTTCAACTTCATAATCATCATTTATGTCTCTTAGTTTTTGATCTATGCGGCTACGCAATGTTTCGTTGTTCACCACATCGTTAGTGGCTATGTACCAATGATGGGCAAAGAAGTTACCATAAGGCTCGCCGGCAACAGTAAACTCAGGAATGGAAATATTCAGCTCTTCGCTGGCGGTTTCAATTGCTTTGTTCATATTGTCTACACTCAAATGCTCGCCTACCAAACTCAGGAAATGTTTGGTGCGTCCGGTTATTATGATCTCGCTTTTTTCTTTATTGATCAACCTAACCGTATCACCAATGGCATAGCGCCATGCGCCGGCATTGGTACTTATTAATATGGAGTAATCTTTATTTTCTTCTATTTCGTGCAGCATAAACACTTCCGGGGTCTCTACCATATTTCCTTCGCTGTCGAAATTATTATCATCAAAAGGAACAAATTCAAAGAAGATATTATTATTAATAGCTAAATGCATTCCATTGGTATCCTGGCGATTTTGATATGCTAAAAAACCCTCACTTGCCAAATAGGTTTCGATATAAGTAATTGGCTTGCCTAATAATTTTTCAAATCCTTTTTTATAAGGCTCCATGGCTACGCCGCCATGCACATAAAAAGAAAGGTTGGGCCAAATTTCATGGATGTTTTTAAGCTGATACTTTTCAATGATCTTTTCCATGCACAATTGTAACCATGCAGGAACGCCCACAATAAAACCAATATCCCAATTGGGCGCATTGTTTACGATCTCTTCTAATTTCCTAGACCAATCTTTTTCTCTTGCTATTTTTTTGCCGGGTTTGTATAAACCTAATCCTTGAAACCAAAATGGGATTTTCTTTTGCTGTATACCGCTTAAATCACCTGCATAATAGGTAGGTCCTTTTTGCAATTGAGTGCTGCCACCCAACATCAGCCATCCTTTTCCAATAGCTCTTCGCGGCACATCTTCATATTTGGAAAGGCTAAGTAATTGGCGAATGCTGGTAAGTGTATTGCTGCGGATCAGGTCTTTTGTTACAGGAATGTATTTGCTGGATGCTTCGCTGGTGCCGCTGCTTAATGCAAAATATTTTATTACGCCGGGCCAGCATACATCCGGCTTTCCCTCCAGGGTTTTATGCCACCAGTCTTTGTATATTTTGCTGTAATTACAGGTAGGAACTATTTGTTGGAATTTTTTGCCGGGGTGGCGACTCAACAATATTTCATCAAATAAATAATGCTGACCAAATTCCGTAAACCGAGCTTTTCGCAGCAGTTTTTTCAGAACTTTCAATTGCTGACGGCGAACATCGCTTACCGGAAGATTAAGTGCCTTGGCTATAGATTTGGGAAACTTAATTTCTATTAATGCCATGCAACATTAAAGGTTTAGTATGCAACAAAGTTAGCATTTACAAACCTTTTGAGGGAATAATTTATTCAGATGCAGGAATAAAATTGTTAAAACAAAGAAGTAGAACAGTGCCTGGTTTACTTACCGGTAATTAATTTACTTCTAATACGACTTAATGTCTCAATGGTTATTCCCAAATAAGAGGCAATATATTTTAATTGAATGCGGTTAGCGAGTTCTCCGCTTGTTGCTAAAAAGCGACTGTATTTTGATGCTGCTTTTGGAAGACGGCTTATAAATGCTCTTTCTTCAGCATCACTATAATATTGCTCTAATATTTTTCTGCCGGCAATATTCATTTCAATATAATGATCATATAAATATTGCAGATCATCATAATGAGCGGCGATCAATTCGCAATCTTCCAAAGCCTGAATATTCTTTACTGATGCAGATTCAAGATAGAATCCTCTTACGGAAGTAACCAGGTTGTTTTCGCCCATTATCCAGGTGGTAATTTCTTTTGCTCCCTCTTTTACATATCCCCGTAAAACGCCTTTTTTAACAAAATAAACATGATTACAGAACTCTCCTTCTTTTATTAAATGCCTGCCTTTCTTAATTTCGTATCGGAAGGAGCATTTATCAATGTATGCGATAGCCTCTTCATTAATTGCATAAAGTTTATTGATATAAGCAACTAATGGAGAATGCCCATCACTGGTATTCCATTTAGTGATAAACGGAGAATTTGTGTTCAGAGCTACAGTATTCATTGAGTTTTAGTTTTTAATCAAGCAAAATCGGAACGAACTAACGTAAAAATACGCAAAAAAATAGTAAAATTACTATGAAGTATTGTTTTTTATAATACTTTATTTGTTGTTAGTAAGCTAAATGTCTATAAAAAGGCTTATAAGTCATTGATTTTTATCAAATTTATATATTGATAAATGTTTACTATTTTAGATTAGAAGATGACGTTGAAAGCTGCTTCATAGTTCCCAAGAAAATTTATTTTTTTAATTTTTGTTATGACAGACGACTTAAAGATCATATCGGGTAATAAGAAAGACAATTATATATCTATTACGCAACAGATAGGTGCATTAATAAAAGATGAGCCTGATCTGATTGCTAATCTTGCTAACATTACCGGCGCTTTAATGCAACAATTTAATTGGCTTTGGGTTGGTTTTTATATTGTTAAGAACAAGGAGCTGGTGTTAGGTCCGTTTCAAGGTCCGGTTGCATGCACCCGTATCAAGAAAGGCAAAGGTGTTTGCGGAACAAGCTGGGCAACTAAACAAACGATCATTGTACCCGACGTAGAAAAATTTCCGGGACATATTGCCTGTAGCAGTTTATCAAGATCTGAAATAGTGGTGCCTCTTATTCGTAATAATGAAGTAATGGCTGTATTGGATGTTGACAGCGAGCAATACAATTATTTTGATGAAACGGATAAAACGTATTTGGAAGAAATCATTAGTGAGATCAAGTTTTAGGTTCATTGTCTTTCCAACCCCATAAATAACGGCAGGCATATGTTCTGTAAGGTTTCCATTTAGAAGATATTTTAGCCATCTGTTCTTTCAGCAATTTTTTATCGCTTGCATCAAGCTTGTAAAGCTTAGTAATGCTTTGCTGTATGCCAAGATCATCTAAAGCAAATACATCTTCTCTGCCGAGCGTGAACATTAATATCATTTCAACCGTCCACCTGCCAACACCTTTAATTTTAGATAGATAAATTATTAATTCTTCATCTTCCATTTTATATAAGCCGGCATCTGTAATTTTTTGCTCAATAAAAAACCGGCAAACATTGTGAACATAATTTGCTTTGGCATTGCTTAGCCCGATAGAACGAAGTGTTTCGAACGGAGTTTCTAATATCTGTTGTGGTGTAGGTGTTTTATTATAAAGATTGAGAAACCTCTTATAAATTATGTCAGCAACTTTTGTACTTAATTGCTGGCTCATAATGCTACTGCACAAATGCAGGTAAACATTTTTCCGTTTAGTTAAAAGATGTGGCGATTGCACATCCATTAATTTTTTAAGCTTTTTATCTTTACTTAAATGAAGAATGTGTTGCATTAATGGAACGTAGATTAAATATGATTTTTATAATGTAAGCAGATATGCTGCGAACTACAATACTGTCCAGCTCACGCTTCCGTCTTTTTCGTCTTTTAATTCTATGCCGATAGCTGTTAATTGATTTCTTATTTTATCGGAGGTTGCATAGTCCTTTTTTGTTTTTGCTTCTTTTCGAATATCTATCAGCATTGTAATTATTGCATCTAGCTTATTATTTCCGACAGCTGTTTTTTGTAAGCCAAAAATACCTTCCAGGTAAGTTTTAAAAGAGGATTGTAATAATGCTACTGTTTGCAAAGAAATAGCATCGGCAGCAATATGCTTATCTTTTATGGAATTGATGATAGGAGCCAATTCAAACATATTTGCCAGCACTTTTGCTGTGTTAAGATCATCATCCATAAATTCTTCAAACTGGCTTACCAGCTTTTTGATCTTTTCATCCAACTCAATATCCGAAGCTGTTTCATTTTTTACATCCAGCTTATTTAATATCTCGTATGCTTCCCATAAACGTTTTAATGCTTTTTCAGATGCTTCCAAAGCGGCGCTGCTAAAGTCTAATGTGCTTCTATAATGACTTTGTAAAATAAAAAAGCGTACTGTCATTGGATGAAAAGCCTGCGACAATAAAGGATGGTTACCGCTAAATAACTCTGTTAACTTAATAACATTGTTGTAGCTTTTTCCCATTTTACGACCATTTATCGTGATCATGTTATTGTGCATCCAATATTTTGCGGGGCTTTGATGGTTGCATATAGTGCTTTGTGCAATTTCACTTTCATGATGAGGAAATTGCAGGTCCATACCGCCGCCGTGAATGTCAAAATGTGAGCCGAGATATTTGGTTGCCATTGCTGAACATTCAATGTGCCATCCGGGAAAACCTTCTCCCCATGGGCTTTTCCAGCGCATTATATGTTCCGGCGCTGCCGATTTCCATAATGCAAAATCAGCTTTATCTCTTTTTTCATCCTGTCCTTCCAGTTCTCTCGTTGTTTCCAACAGGTCATCCAATATTCTGCCGCTTAGTTTTCCGTAATCGTGACCTGCGGCATATTTTTTCAGATCAAAATAAACAGAACCATTCACTACATATGCAAAACCTTGTTCAATGATATCTTCGATCATGCTTATTTGTTCAACAATATGGCCTGTTGCCGTTGGTTCTATGCTAGGCTCAACACAATTGAACTGTAACATTGCCCAATGAAAAAGATTAGTGTATTTCTGCACCAGTTCCATCGGTTCCAGTTTTTCGAGGATTGCTTTTTTGCCTACCTTATCTTCCGCTTCTCTCCCTTCTTCTTCAAAATGTCCGGCGTCGGTTATGTTCCGTACATAACGGACTTTATAGCCTTTGTGCGTTAAATATCTGTATACAATATCAAACGTAATATAAGGACGAGCATGGCCCAGGTGACTCTCTCCGCTTACAGTTGGACCGCATACGTACATGCCTACGTGCCCGGGAGTTATACTTTCAAAATCTTCTTTTTGACGGGAATAAGAATTGTAAACTTTAAGAGACATACTTTTAATTGCAGATTATATATTGCAAATTACAGATTATATAAGAAAGTGAATAGTGAATGCCGAAGGTATTTCATTACCTGCTTTTATAAATAACATCAGCAATGATCGGGTAATGGTCGCTCAACATTTTCTTTACACGAGTATATTGCGCTACTTCAAAATTATTGTCTAAAAAAATATTATCGATACGAAGCGTTGGTAATATATCACTAAAGGTGCGCCCAATACCATATCCTTTTTTTTCAAAAGCATTTTGTAATCCATCGCCGATAGTTGTATATGCGTAGGAATTGGGTACATCATTAAAATCGCCGCAAAGTATCACAGGGTAAGGGCTTTTTTTCATCTCTTCTTTAATTCTGTCTGCCTGTATTTTTCGTTTAGGAAAACTTGCTTTCAGCTTGCTTATAATACCTTCTGATCTTTTAATATCGGGAGATGAAATGCTGTCAATATATTTATAATTATCCTGTGTAAATCGCATTGTTTGAAGATGACAATTAAAAACACGGAATGTATCCGTATTGTTTACAATGTCTATATATTGAAATGTACGATTATAATCAAGCGGATCGGGTTCGATCATTTGTTTGTTGATGATCGGCTTTTTGGAAAAAATGATCCTTCCATAATGTGTATGTGTGCCGGGATAATAATCGTCCAAAATATTGTAGGCATAAAAATAATAAGGAAACCCAAGGTCCTTCACAAAGTCTTTTAACTGGTACATGGCTGTTTTATCGGAATCTGCCGTGGTCATTTCCTGGAAACACGCAACATCAGGGTCATAGCGCTTTATCAGTTCGATCATTTGCTGACGCAATTGCGGCTGTGTTTTATAGTTTAATATTTGAAACGACTCTACATTCCAGCTCATAATACGTAAAGCAGCTGCCGGTTTTTGCAGCGTGAATGATGTTGGCAATTGCAGCGGAATAATATTGAGTATAGGCTTATAGGTTATTAATAGAATGCCGATAAAAAGAAACGCCCATCTTGATCGGGCAAATAGCCATCCAACAAAAAAAATAAATAATACCAGCAGTAAATAAAAAGAGGCGAGCGTAAAGAAACCAACAAGCCAAAAGCTTTCAGAAAAAAAGATGTTGGCGTAACAGCCCAGGCAAAAACAGATTGCTACAAGAATATTTGCAACAACAAAAAATAGCTTAATTGTTTTTTTGAAAAAGCCAGTGGCCATAATACGCAGTAAAGATAAAGGTTTGAGTGTTGCAACAACTTAAACAAGTGTTAACTAAAGATCTTCTTCGGCGGCTCTTTTTAAAATATTTTTTTCTTCATCGGAAAGAAAGCGATAACCGTGTTGGTTTATTTTATCCAGGATCTCATCTACCCGTTGTTGTGTAACATGCGTTGTTTTTTTATACGGTTGTTTACCGCCAACGTTGTAAAAAACCTTTTCTCTTACGGAAGAAGGGGTGCTGTTGGCAGCCGGAGTAAATAAGTTCATAAACCAATGATAGCAATTGTTCATCCATGTACTGCCATCAACTCCTTTCTTTAATAAAATAATAAATAAAAACCCTGTAAAGGCGCCACCTAAATGCGAGATGGAATATGCTGCACTTAAACCTGCAATTGCGGAATAATCGATCAGTACATAAATTAAGGTAAGCACCCAAATAGGAATACCTCCATTTAAATTTCTGAAAAACCGATAATCAGGAGCTAAGGTGGTGGTAGCAGTTGCAATTGCCATCGTAGCTGCATTGGCTCCCCATAAATATGTATCCGGTATTTCTGCCTTTAATTGAGGCAACAAATAATTAGCTAAAATAAAACTAAGCGCTCCCACCAAACCGCCGTAAATGTAAATGGGAATAAGTCTTTGATTACCTGCAAGGTCTTGAAGAATATAGCCGAATGCCCATAACCAAAGCATGTTACTTAGAATATCCCAGACGTTCACATGAAAAAACATATGGACCAAGACAGTCCAGGGATGTTTTCCTAATTGGCTTAGTTGGGCAGGCATTTCAAAAAGACGTAAAACTTCTAAGTTAAAGGCTGCGGCATCTTTTTGAAAAAAAAGATAAACAACTTTTATAGTACAAATTAAAATGAAGAAAATAATGTTAAGCGCAAACAGTGCTACGATGGCATTATTGTCGTCGCCAAATAATATTCTTCTCTTAGAACTCCTGTAATCACTATATCTGTCAGACTCTCCCATATTACTACTGTTGAAACAAATTTACAAAACAGAAACCTAAAATATACTTAACAGATTCTGTACCAAGATTTTTCTGTGGCTATTATATTGACCTGCTACATTATAAAATAGCTGCTTTGCACATCTAAATGAAACCGGATTTTAGAAATATTTAATAAAACGTTTTTCTATTGGCTTTGTTCCAATATAATACCAATAAAAAGCCCACTAATGCACCGCCTAAATGTGCAAAATGGCCCACATCATCGCCTTTGAATTGATGCACACCCTGGAATAATTCAATGACCATATATATAGGAACAAAGAATTTAGCTTTAACGGGGATAGGAATAAACCATATAAAAAGTTCAGTATTGGGAAATAAATAAGCAAATGCCGCCAACAATCCCATTATAGCCCCGGATGCACCAATGGATGAATATTGTGTTTTATAAGCTTCTATTATATCTGCTTGCGAAACCCCGGCGGGAATAGCGTCCAGTGTTTTTGCAAATTGCTGGGCGCTGAACGGAACAGATAATTCTATAATTAAGCTGGCACCAAGTCCGCATATAAGATAAAAAATAAGAAATCTTTTTGAGCCCCAGAAGCGCTCTAATATGCTTCCAAACATCCAGAGTGAGAACATGTTGAAAAGGATATGAAAAATTTGATTGGGTGCATGCAAAAACATATTTGTAACAAGCTGGTACGGCTTAAATAAAGGAGATTTATAATAATGCAAGGCTCCTAAACCAGTTATGTCTATACCCGTTACAATCTTTTGCGCCAGGTAAACCAGCACATTAATAAGGATAAGATTAAACACAATAGGTGTGGTACGTTGAATAGAATTTCCGTTGTTAGAATATGCCATGCTTAAATTACTTTAGTTTTAATAACGCCACGCATTCAATGTGATGTGTGTGCGGAAAAAGATCTGCGGGTTGAATTTTTTCTACACTGTATTTTTCGCTTAACAAAGCAATGTCCCTTGCCTGTGTAGCAGTATTACAACTAACATACACAATTGTTGGCGCTGCAATTTGTAAAAGCTTATGCACCAGTTTTTCGTGCATGCCTGCTCTTGGTGGATCGGTGATAACAACATCAGGCTTTCCGTGCATTGCAAAAAACTCATCATTGCAAATATTAATAACATCCCCTGCAAAAAAATCGGCGTGCGTAATATTGTTTAGCAATGCATTCTCTTTTGCATCTTCAATAGCTTCGGCAATAGTTTCTACACCAATGATCTTTTTAGCGTTTTTGCTTACATAGATGCCAATGCTTCCCGTTCCGCAATACAGATCATACACTGTTTCATTACCCGTAAGTGCCGCAAAATCATTTACAATGTTGTATAGTTTTTCTGCCTGTTTTGTATTGGTTTGAAAGAATGATTTTGGCCCGATCTTGAATTTATACGCTCCTAGCTGTTCTATTACAAATCCTTTACCATAGTAAGTTTGAGGCGACAGATCGAAAATACTATCGTTCCACTTTGTATTAATAGTGTATAGCAATGTAGTGATGGAAGGAACCTGTTGTAATAAATAGTCGCAGAGCTTATTTCTTTGCTCCTCATCCTCATACCCTAAAACAATATTTACCATTAATTCACCGGTGCTGCAAAAACGAATGATAACATTTCTTAACCAGCCGGTATGTTGCTTGATATCATAAAAGGTAAATCCATTTTCCAATGCAAAGCTGCGAAGATGATTTCGGATCTGATTGTTTACATCATCCATTAAAAAACATTCCTCAATGTCAATTACCTTATCAAAAATCTTAGGTACATGTAATCCCACAGCAGGATGCTGTATATTATTCTCCGGTGTTACGGCATTCATTTCTTCGGCAGTAAGAAAACGCTTGCTGCTAAAAGTAAATTCCATTTTATTGCGATAATGGATAATGGCATCGCTACCGGTTATGGGAAGTATTTCTTCAATATTGGCTTTGCCAATGCGTTTTATATTTTCAATTGCTTCCTGTTGTTTGTATTCCAGTTGCTTTTCGTAAGGCAGCATTTGCCACTTGCAACCACCGCATATTCCAAAATGTTTGCAAAAGGGCTGTACACGTTCTTTGGAATAAACCCTAAAATTAAATGGCTTTCCTTCGGCCCAGGTTTCTTTATTTTTGGTAAGATACAGGTCCACCACATCGCCGGGCACCGCATTTTCTACAAAGATCACTTTACCATCCAGCTTTACCAGCGATCTTCCTTCCGCAGCGTAGCCGCTCACCTTTACATTTTCTACTAAAACTTTTTTTCTTCTCACGGCAGCAAAAATAAGTTATAAACGGCAGCTACAAGCTACAAGTAACAAGGAACAGGTTATTCATAAATAGATGAAAAAAATGAATTTAATAGGCTTGCTCTTGCAGCTTAGGGCAGACGGCTAAAAAATATTGTTAACGAAATGTAATCTTTAAATAGATGAAAAGTCTTAGATGCGCTTAAAACGTACATTTTTAAATACTTTTGCAATCTTCTTATTAACATATGAAAAAATCTACAATAATTATTTTGGCTGTACTGGTTAGTATAGTCGGTAAAGCTCAAAGCTTTCAGATAACATTAAAAACTCCTGATTACAAAAGCGGGCTGGCATATTTAACCTACCATATGGGTAAAAATCTAAACGCCGAAGACTCTGCCGTAATAAATAGTAAAGGCGTTGCTGTATTTACCGGTAAACGTAATTTGCCGGGCGGTATTTATGCTATTGTTTTTCCGGGGAAAAGCAAAACCTTTGACTTTTTCATAGATAAAGAACAGGTTATTTCTATTACCGCTGATACTACCGACCTGGTAAACAAAGTAACTGTTGTTGGCTCAAAAGAGAATGCTTTATTTTTTCAATACCAAAAATACATTGCTTCTAAAGGAGACTTACTGGAAAAGGAGCGTAAAGCATACAACGAATCTAAAACCAAGGCAGACTCTGCCTTGCACGAAGCTAATTATGCAAAATATAACCAAGACTTAAATAAGTATCGCCAAAATATTATTGCAACGCAGCCTACCTCTATGATGGCTGTTTTACTGCAAGCAATGAAAGAGCCGGAACTACCTAGCAAAAAATCTGTTACGCATGAAGACTCTTTGCAGAACTACTATTATTACAAAAATCATTACTGGGACGGCATAACGTTTATGGATGAACGCGTAATTCGTACACCATTTTTCTTGCCCAAATTGGAGCGCTACTACCGGGATATAATTGTTCAAAACCCGGACAGCATTATTAAAGAATCGGACTATCAATTATTACTGGCAAGAACCTGCCCTGAAATGTATAAATTCTTATTGAACTGGCTGACAGATGAGTATTATAATCCTAAGTACATGGGACAGGATGCGATATTTGTTCACTTATTTGAAAAATACCATAGCCAGGGTTTAAGCACCTGGTTAACTGATAAGCAGCATGATGCTATCAGCAGGCAAGCCTATATGGTAATGTCTAACCAGATTGGTGCACAGGCAGCAAACTTAGATATGCTGGATACAGCAGAAAACAAAACCAGCTTATATGATGTAAAAGCTGAGTATACGTTTGTTTGTTTTTGGGATCCCAATTGCGGACATTGTAAAGAAACTATTCCGAGGATCGATTCCGCTTATCGTGCAAGCTGGAAACAACATGGCGTAAAAATATTTGCCGTTCTGTCGGAAGACGCAAAAAAAGAATGGCTTACTTATATCCATGAACATAATTTAAGTGATTGGATAAATGTATATCAACCTAAAGAATTAGAGAAAGCAGATATCGAATCTCAGAAAGCAAGCTTTAGACAGCTATATGATGTAACGATGACGCCTACACTGTTTTTATTGGATAAAGACAAACGCATCATAGCAAAAAAATTAAGTCTTGAACAAATGGACGATCTGCTTAAAGTTAAATGGAGTATCAAACCAACCAACTGATGAAAAAATTATTGGGACTTTTTTCTTTCACCCTTATTACAACTGCAGCTTTTTCTCAAACGCTCTTTACTTACGGCAATGGCACTGTTAGCAAAGAAGAGTTTTTAAGGGCATACAATAAAAACAAAACGGCTGTTGAAAATAAAGAACAATCGTTGCGAGAGTATTTAGACCTATACTCTAAATTTAAACTAAAAGTAAAAGTTGCGGAAGAGCTGCATTTGGATACATTGCCACAGCTGCAGGCAGACCTTCAGAACTTTCGTAACCAGGTAGAAGATAGCTACATGAATGATGACAAAGGCTTGAACAAGCTGATAGACGAAGCTTTTCAGCGTAAGCAAAAAGATATTCATGTGTTGCATTTTTATATTCCTACACCAGATCAGATGTCTTCAGACGATTCTTTAAGAGCCATTGGTGCAATCAAAGAGTTATACAATCAATTATCAAAAGGAAATAAAGATTATGATAATTTACTTCAAAACATTGCTCATGCATATCTACCGGTAACTAAAAAAGATATTGGTTATATAACTGCATTAAGCATTTCTTATCCATTCGAAAATATTATTTATGGATTGAACCCCGGACAAGCAAGTGAACCATTTCATTCAAAAAGCGGCTGGCATGTTTTTTTAAATTTAGATGAAAGACAAAGTGCAGGCAGATGGAAAACAGCACAAATATTATTAACGTTTCCTCCCAATGCAACTCCCGAAAAAATCAGCCAGGTAGAAAAGAAAGCAGATTCTATTTATAATCTTTTATTGGCAGGCGGAGATTTTGGCGCATTGGCAAAAAAATACAGCGAAGATAAACTCACATACCAGAACAATGGGGAAATGAGTGAGTTCAGCACAGGCAAATACAATGCAACTTTTGAAAAAAACGTTTTTGCATTAAAAAAGGACGGCGATTTCACAAAACCTTTTTTAACACCTTACGGTTATCATATTGTAAAACGTTTACAACAAATTCCTACTCCTGTCGATCAAAAAGCGGACGAAGGGTATTACTACACTATTCGTCAACAGGTATTGCAGGATTCCCGTATCAATGCTGCCAAACAAAAATTTTTGGAAGATGTTTTGGTTCGTATTAATTATAAAAGAAACAATACAGTAAAAGACGAAGATTTGTACCGATTTGCAGATAGCGTTGCGGCTAATAAAAAACTATCAGTTTATCCTGTTAGCAATAAAATGATCTTTTCATTTGCTAAACAAAATTATAAAGGAAGCGACTGGTTGAAATTTGCCAATGATTATCGCTTAAGCCCTGTTGTCAACAGCAATGAGATCGCAACAGACAAAGAATTGTTTGATAAATATGTGGCTGCAGTTGCATTGGAATATTACCGTAATCACCTGGAAGAATATAATGCCGACTTCAAATACCAGATGAAAGAATTCAGGGAAGGTAATATGTTGTTTGAAATAATGGAACGCAATGTTTGGAGTAAGGCTGCGAATGATAGCGTAGGACTGGTAAAATATTATAATCAATATAAGGCGAAATATCTTTGGGATTCAAGTGCTGTTGTATTACTCTTCAATTGTGCTAATATGAAGGCCGCTAATGATGCTTCCGTAGCGTTGACCAGCGGAAAAGAATGGAGAAAAATTTCCGATGAAAGCGATGGCGCTGTTCAGGCAGATTCTTCGAGATACGAATTGTCGCAAATTCAAATACCTGCAGGCACTGTTATCAAAGAAGGAATAATAACCAAGCCGGTTTTGAATGAATCAGATAACACTGCCGGTTTTTTAAAAATATTAAAAGTTTATCCTGCTAACCAGCAACGCAGTTTTGAAGAAGCAAGAGGATTGGTAATAAATGATTATCAAAATTATTTAGAAGAGCAATGGGTAAATGAATTAAAAAAGAAATACCCGATTAAAGTGAACGAAACTGTTTTTCAATCGCTGCTTAAATAAACAGCTCATTGAATGTAAATAATAAGCCCTGTGAGTTTTACTTACGGGGCTTTTAGTTAACTTTAATACGCTATGAAACTGGTTTATTTTATAACGTTTGCTTTTATTATAACTAACTGCAATTGTAAAGCGCAGCAAAATATTTATTTAGTAGCAAAAGACAGTAATGAGAGCTTTTCTCCTGAAGATACATTTCGGGTAAAAGAATCTGAAAATGAAGAAGACTTTGTAGAGAACGAATATCTTATCAAGGACCTGGAGCCGATCAGGAAGAACTTCAAACGATTGAATTCTATTGCTAAATGGGATTCTGTTATTGTAAAAGATATTTGGTTGTCGATTGAAGGCGGTGAGGCAAAATATTATTACTCAAAAAAGAAATTGAGAAAAATTATTGCCCGCTATTATGGCGAAACTTATCAAAATCTGTCTGAATATTATTTGCTCAATAATAAACTGTCGTTTGTTTTTGAAAAGAACTATAAATATAATCGCCCGCTTTATTACGATTCTTTAGTAATGAAAGAAAATGGTGATAACGAAGTTTGGGATCTTGGTAAATCTGAAATAACCGAAACCAGAAGTTATTTTAAAAATGGCAAATTAATCCATCAAATAAGCAGCCAGGATTGTGGCGCTCCTTTTGCAGCTGAATATTTATTGGAAGAGCAGAAAACAATAAAAGAAGAGTTTAAAGAACTGCTCTCTGCGCTAATAAAAAAAGAGGAAGATAATTAGCGCAGGCACACATAGAAAAACACTCCGCTAAAGTACAACCACAGTATTGAAAATACGGTATGGATGGAGGTTTCAAAAGCTTTTCCTTTCCAAAGTTTAGAAGAGTACCCAAAAAATTGTATCAATAATCGTATCAACCAAAATATTCCTAAGCCGAAACAAATTCTTCTTCCCAACATTGTAGTAGCAAGCTCATTGGCAGAACTGATACATAAGAGCGACATCAGTAATAGTATCAGTGCAATAAAAAAAGTATGAACGTTCATCATTTGCCTGTTGATAGCGCTTACTAAGCTTAATTCCTGCTTCCAATTAAAGTATTTAGGGAAAAAAACATGAATGCCTGAGAGCACCAATAACAACCACCCGATTATTTTAAGATGTAATTCCATTTTTTTGCAGTATGAATGTAATGATAAAAGGGTTCAATTTTATTTCACGTGCTTTTTTAAGGTCAGCTTTACAAAATAGTTTAAGCCAGGATGCTTTTGAGTAAAAATGAAAAAAGCCAATATTATACGCTAAAAAATTTTCTATGTTTCGCAAATGTTCTGTTACAACAATACTCCCTGAAGGTTTTACGATGCGGTTTAATTCTTTAAAAAAATCAATTCTCTCTTCCTCATTCCTGATCTCATGAGCGGAGAAAATAAGAAAGATCTTATCTGCATAGTTATCAGGAAAATTTAAAGTTTGTGTAGTTGTTTTTTTTGTGCCGGGATAAGATGGATATGCTTTTCTTGCCCGTTTAATAGATATTTCGGTGTGTAGCTCAGGGTTGTAAAAATCTAAAACGATCAAATCGGAATTTGAGAATTTATGTTTTAATAAAAGACTTGTTTCATCAAATCCTGCATGTATGTTTAAGATGATATCGTTGCTGTTTAACGGAAGGTTGTTTAACCAATTCAATTTATAAAGTCCGGATAGATCATATATATAAAAGGAAACGAGCAGGGAAACGATTGTCCATAACAACACAAGAAACAATGCAATAAAAAGTAAATGCTTGAAAGGATCAACAAGATTATTGGCGATTACAAAACCGATCGTCAACAGCAAAACAGAAATGAGATAAAAATGCCAGTTAAAGCGAATAATATTAATTACGCCCTGGAAAGGTTTTCTTACTGTATCCATTGTTCTATTCTGCCTTTTTTCCAATAGTAAGGTATGTTATTAATAATAAAAGCGCTCGCCAGTTTTACATCCTTCAATCCCAAATCATTTATAAATGAAAAATTATATTCTGTTACAGCAACAGGTTGAGGAATCCAATTTTGTCTTACGCCTTCAATTATCAATACTTCTTTTTTTGTCGTATTGCAAGTAAAAGTAAAAGGCAAAGGCCCTGCAAATCGCCTGGCTTCTTTCCAATTTAAAAAGGGAGAATGAGTAGGCAATGCAATGTTATCTTTTGTATTTTCAACTGTTACTTTAAAATCTGATTTTTTAGATACTATAGTAATTTTATTCTCAAAAGCTGATTGAAAAATATCTGTAGTTGTATAATTGTAATGCGTAAAAATATTTCCTAAAAACTCCATCTGTTTTTTATTGGTTTCTGACTTAAGAATGTATAAGCCGCGTAAGCTTTTCCCTTCTTTGGTAATAAATCTTGTAAATACACGGTAACCGATAAGAAAGAAATCATTGCCTAATAATTTAGGAAATCCTTTCGGACGCAGTTGTTTTGTATCAACCATTGCAACGGCTATAAAAGCATATTCATCATTAAAAGTATCGGGAGTTAAATAATCGGGAATAAGCGTTTGTATTTCATTTTTTGGAACAGCAAACGTTAACACCAACGAAGAGTTAAAAAAAGCTTCTACAGCAAAGGGATGATTTTTTAAAAATGAAAACATTGCAGACTAAGCTTTATATATTCCGTTGAAATAAATTAACAGGATAAACAAAAATGCAAAAACAAGATTGAATCTTTTCCAAAGCAACAGATCAGAAGCCATGAAGAATTCAAGAATATTCATTATGGCGATGATGATTATTTGTGTCCAACAATTCAACTGTATATAACGACCGCTTATAATCCAGAAAGCCATTATTATTTCTGCTGCTCCTATAAATATTGTAAATAGCCCGGCATGTTGCTCTCCTAATATTCTTGCAACGATCTTTTGATGACGGGGAACATAATTCAAGAGCTTACAAATAGCGCCATTTATAAACCAAACCAATGCAATAAAAATAGTTATTATTTTATGGCTCATATAATTGATCAATGTGCTAACGGTCGTTTCTTGATCATGCCTCCTTTCGTGTCTTTTACACTGTTCATTACAACAAAAGCATTCGGGTCTATCTTTTTCATTTCAACATTCAGCTTGTTTAATTCAAGGCGTGTAATAACTGTATAAATGATATCGATTTCCCTGGTCTCACCGCTTTTGCCATAGCCACGTTTGCCACTGTATACAGTCACGCCTCTGCCGATTTTATTTATTATCATCTCTCTTACTTCTTCGTTGTGCGTTGAAATAATTGTTACCCCCATATATTCTTCAATGCCTTCTATTAAAAAGTCTAGTGTCTTGGATGCAGTGAGATAAGTAATCATAGAATACATGGCAATTTCAACACTTAAAAAATAAGCAGCCATTGAAAAAATAACTACATTAATAAAAATGATCACATCGCCGATCGTTGTGCCATATTTTCTACTTATATAAATGGCAAACACTTCTGTTCCGTCTATTACAGCGCCGCCTCGTACTGCAAAGCCAATGCCTGCGCCCAAAAAGAAACCACCAAAAACAGCTACCAATAATTTATCGTCAGTAACATTTGGAAAATGAATTGTTGCCAAACAAAGTGCTAAACCGGTTATGGACAACGCCGTTTTAATGGCAAATTGTTTTCCCATTGTGATATAAGCGAGTATTATAAACGGGATATTAACACAAATGATTAATACAGATAAAGGAATAGAAGTTAATGCAGATAATAATAATGAAATACCGGTAGCGCCGCCATCAATAAAATGATTGGTTAATAAAAAACCTTTAAACCCAAACGCTGCAGAAAAAATACCTATCAAGACAAGAAAAAAATCCTTTATATGCCTCTTGATGGTAATTACAGACTCCCGGTAGCGCTTGGCTTTCTCATACTGTGAGTATTCCTTTTCTTCTTCAGCATTTTTATTTAAAAAAGCTTTTTGAAGAAATGTTCTTGTCCAAAATGATTTCATACTAACCGAACTTTAAATGGTTATAAAGATGGGATAGCTTAGGTTGTATTGAAGTTATGAATTTTTTATCGGAATAAGCAGTGTTTATACAATTTCCCAATCTTCAATATTTCCCTTTAACGATCTTGAAAATAGGATGTGCGTTAAGGTTAGTTTGAGCTTTTTTTTGTCGCGTTCATTCAGTTTACGAAGAAGATGAGCGGCTTCATATTCAAGCTGACCTTTTGTTACAGTAAGTTTGCATGGTGTAAAATTCCAGACGATCTTTTCTTTATTGAAAGTATAATTTCTTGCCACGGCTTCCATAAACACTTCTGCGAGATAATGATTTATAGCATGTAAGGGACGGGCGTTCAAACGCTTTGAAACGGTTCAATTGCGGATGATTTGTATAGCCTTTTGTTTTACCTTCCAGTACATATGTTTTGCCAATAATGTTTCTCTCCACAAGGCAACTAGTCCTTTAGTATCTGAATATTTTAGATGAAGAGACCCAATGCGCATTTTAAATTATTTTTTCCAATGATAAGCCAATTTCACAGCTTCATAGGCATTTATAATGCCGCCGCTTATGCATAGCTTATTCATATATGCTTTATCGGTAGTGCCAGGAATGGTTGTTTCAACATTGGGTTTAACAGCAGATTGCTCAATAATATTTTTGATATCAACAGCTGATAATTGAGGGAAATAGCTTCGCAATAACGCTGCTAATCCAACTACCATTGGGGTTGCCATACTAGTACCATCCAGCAACATGTATTTGCTTTGCGGGATAGTAGAATAAATAGCGACACCAGGCGCAAATACATTTACAACCTTATCTCCGTAATTGCTAAAATCAGCAGCGTGTCCGTTGCAATCGCTTGCTCCTACCGTAATATAATTAGGTGCTATTGAATCGGTAAATAAATATTGTGGATTAGGGAAATTGTCAAAAGCATTGATGTTTCGTTTGCTGTTACCGGCACCTTGCACCAATAGTACATCTTTGCTTGCTGCATATCTTACCGCATCATCTATTATTTTTTTATCAGGACTTAGGCTTTTGCCAAAACTCATATTAATAACTCTTGCACCATTATCAACCGCATAGCGAATAGCCATTGCAATGTCTTTGTCCACTTCATCCCCTTCGGGCACTGTCCTTACCATCATTATTTTTACATTATCAGCAATGCCATCCATGCCGATGCCGTTATTACGCACAGCTGCTATAATACCCGATACGTGAGTGCCATGCAATCCATCGTTCGCATATACATCTCCGTTACCATAGAACTTTGTATTAGGATTCAAAGGATCATCGCCTGTAATATCCTGTCTGTCGGTTGCAGGAGGGTTTTTGATTCCATCTGCTTTACGCTCTTCGCTGACTATATAATCTTTTATGCTGCTTGTTACAAAAGTATTTTTTACATCTGTTAGATCATCGTTTGAAAACACTTCCTGTAAAATATCTTTAATGGTTTTTTCTATACTGCTTGCAGGCTGCCATTTATTTAGATCCTGTAAAGAATACTCTTCTTTGTTCAGGCGGCTTTTTGCAATGCTATCGCAAAACAAAACCGATTTCAAATAATTATGAAGCGTATCCAGCCTTCCATCAGATGGCGCACTTGCAAACACCCCGGCTTTTGCTTTTTGCCAATTTTCATACTCATATCTTTCCTGTGGTGAAAGTTTTGCTACATTGATCTGTTTGTTTTCAAACTTTGATCTATAACGCCAATACACTCTTATCCATTCGCTGCTGTTCGACATTACATTTCTTCCATTGGCGCTACCTAAAAAATTCCAGCCATAATAATCATCTGCATAGCCGTTACCGTCATCATCCTTTTTATTTCCTGGAATTTCTTTTGGGTTATGCCATAAAACAGACTTTAGGTCTTCATGTGTAGTGTCAACGCCACTATCCAATACGCCAACAACAATAGTAGTGCCTGTAATATTTTTTTCTTTTAAGAATTGATACGCTTGATCTAAACTTATTCCATAAAAACTATCTTTTTTAAGATCCAATAACTGCCAGCCATTAATGGCTGTTTTTTGAGCAAAAATTTTTGTAGCAAAAACTGTAATACAAAGAAGAAAAATTATTTTTTTCACGGTTAGATATTTACAAGAGTGAAGATAGATTTTTTGCAGGGTTAATATCGTTAAAGTTTACTATCTATAGAGTTGATCGCTTTCTGTAAACGTTCTTCATAATTACCGCTGATATCAACCCATGGAACAGATTGATTGATCATAATGTCTTTATAAATGTGATACAGTTTTTTACGTGACTCCAGGTCGGGGTATTCTCTCAGTTCATCTTTAACCCAGGGAAGATCAACATTGCACAATAAATACAGATCATATTTTCTTTCTGCAATTCCGTCCAATATCCAGCGGTGGCATTTATTGAACACAAACTCATTCCAAACCTTCATTACATACAAATCTGTATCAATAAAAATTACAGATTGTAAATTGGAAATTGCAAATTGTGTAGCAGTTTCTTCTAAATTCAGTTGGCCTTTGGCAATGTCCAGTAAATTTTCATAAGTATACTCGGTTCCATGCTTTAACAAATACTCTCTTGCATATTCCTTAACCCAAACAGTTTTATAATAAGTAGCCAGTTGTTCACATAAAGAGCTTTTGCCTGTCGATTCAGGTCCGATGGCTACTATTTTTTTAGGCAATTGCATACTGTTGTTTTTCTCTTTTAATCCATTCAACCAAACCAAATACTGCCATTATTAATAACACGAGGTAAAGTACGCTTGTGAAGGCATAATGTTTTACAAAGTATAATGGAATAGAAGCGCAGTTGGTTGCGATCCACCAATACCAGCTCTCAATCTTCTTTTTTGCCATTAGCCACATGCCTGTAAATGCAGTGGCGCTTGCAAATGAATCTGCCCATGGAATAGCGCCCGGAGCAAAGGTTGTTTTTAAATAAGTAAGCGAAACAAAAAATACAATATAAAAAGCGGCAAAGAATAATAAATGTTGTATCCATTCTTTTTTACTGGCAGATGAAATGTGTAAAATGTATTGCTCTTGTTTATCTTTTCTTGCCCATAATATCCAACCATAGATGCTCATAATAGTATAATAAACACTTACGCTTGCTTCTCCGATCAGACTTCCTTTTAAACTTATATAAATGTAAATGACTGTGCTTGCTAATCCGCTCGGGTAAACCCAGATGTTTTCAATACGAGAAAACCATACGCTAACAATTCCTGAGATCACTGCAATGTATTCCAGCCAGGTTGTATTCTTTAGGTCGGTAATAAACTGCGTATATATTTCCTGTATGCTCATTAAAAATACAAATTAACTATTGTCAGCAAATCCATAAAAACAAAAAGCATCTTTTTTAAAAAAGATGCTTTAATAAAATTATACTTTAAATAAGTTTTTTGTCAATTTTATTCTGCTTCTGCTACCACTTCTTTTACTTCCGGTATCATGCGTTTCATCATTCCTTCAATACCGGCTTTTAATGTTATCATAGATGAAGGGCAACCGCTGCAACTTCCCTGTAACATTAAATTAACCTTGCCATCTTCGTAACTTTTAAATTGTATAGCACCACCATCCATTTCAACAGCAGGTTTTACATAATTTTCCAAAAGCTCCTTAATACGCTTTACCACATCATCATCATCCGCTGCTACTTCGTTGGTGCTCTCTACTTTGCGGGCAGCCAGCTCTTCTTCGTTTACAACAGGCTTACCTTCTTCCAGGTATTCTTTTAAAAATTGTTTGATTGCCGGAATTACATCCTGCCAATCTTCTGTTTCGCTTGTTTTAGTAAGCGTAATAAAATTACTGGCAATAAAAACTGATTTTATAAAAGGGAATGCAAATAATTGTAATGCCAATGGCGAAGGTGTTGCGCTTGCCTCATCAGGAAAATCGATGCTTTTCCCCGGATACAATAATTTATTGGCAACAAACTTCATTGTCTCTGGATTAGGAGTCATTTCGGTATATATGCTGATAACGGGGTTGCCTGTTTTAATCATACTTCATTAATTTATAACTCTACAAAATTAACAAGATTGAAGCCAAATAGGTTGAAAATTTTTTTCTCTTTCAGAAACTCAATAATTACACAGAATATATTACTTTACAACTAAATCGTTTACAATGCTAACAAAAAGCTTATATCTCTTTTTCGGCACCTTATTATTTTGCTTAAATAGTGACGCCCAGGTAACCCGGAAAGGGATGAAGCCAGCTCAAAGGAGAGTGGTGAAGGGTAAGTCTGCGGATTTTTCTCTGCAACAGTTTTTAGGAAAATGGCAGGAGTTTGAACGTGTTGATCGCAGTGATGCCCCTGTTTCTTTCACAGATAGCATTCAATTATACTTTACAGATACCAATAAGGTACAAACCCGTACCAGCATCAGCAACACTATGACATTAAGCGGGGATGCCGATATTGACGATGATAATAATTTAATGGTGGCTGCAGATGTGTACACTATTAAATCAATGGCAAAAAATATTTTGGTATTGGATGATAATGATAAATACATTCATCGCTTAAAAAAAGTAGATGAGTTTTGGTACGAAAGCCTGGGGAAAAACCCGGTAAAACAGGATGAATACAATGCTCCTGTAAACGTAGCACTGGACAGTCTTTTGGGCAAATGGAGTGTGTATAAGCGCATTGCCAAACCCGGCGCTGTAAGCGATGATATGCTGATCATAAAATACCTGAATATAACTGAAAAAACAGGCGACAATTCTGCAAAAGGAAATATTACATTTTATAGCACACAATCTTCACAGCAATTAGATTGCACTATTAACTTAAATGGAGGGGATATTAAAATTACTGCAGGACAAAATACCTGGAGTTTATCCGTTTTCCAGGCGGCTAACAAAAGCATGATCTTTGGGAATGCAGCGCTGATGTATTTTGCAAAAGCAGAGAAATAGAATTAATAAAAAAATTGAATCCCGCTTTAGGCGGGATTTTTTTATTCTATTATTCGAAGTTTTGCATAATTCAACATTATCTTTTTTTCTCCATTCTGTTCAAACTTAACCGTAGCAATTGGATTGTGTGCAGCGCCTTCCATTTTTAACACTTCGCCAAAGCCAAATTTCTGATGTTCCACTTTTTGCCCTGCTTGTAAATTGCTGGTATCACTCGCAATAAAATCGGCTGAAGGGACGTGCTCTTTCACCTGCGGGCGGGCGGGCGCTACATAAGTTGGTGTAGCAGTGGGTTTAGCCGGGTATCGTATATCTGTTTTTTGTGCAGCAGCTGTTCTTCCCCATTGTTGCGCTGTGGCTCCCCAGCCTGTTCTTCCGGATTGATTTTTTATTCCGCCGCCGGCAAAGCTTTTATCTAAATGCTCATCGGGCAATTCTTCTAAGAAGCGACTTGGGTCATTTTGTTGTAACTGACCAAAACGGTAACGTGCATTGGAATAGGTTAACCATAGTTTTTTCTTGGAGCGGGTAATGGCAACGTAAAACAAACGTCTTTCTTCTTCCAGTTCTTCCCTTGTATTAATGCTCATGCCGCTGGGGAAAAGTGTTTCTTCTAACCCTGCTACAAATACGCAACTAAACTCCAGCCCTTTAGCTGCGTGAATGGTCATTAGTTTAACTGCATCAGCAGCATTTCCTTTATCATCATCTGCATCCGTCAATAAAGTAATTTGTTGCAGGTAAGTTCCAAGTCCTTTATCACCTACCTCGCCATCCTCTTCATTCATCGGCGTTTCGGTAAACTCTTTAATAGAGTTTAATAATTCCTGTATATTTTCATAACGGGCTAACCCTTCTGTTGTTTTATCGTTGAATAATTCTTTAACAATGCCGGTACTTTTACCAACTATTATTGCCAGATCGTATGCATTTTTTTTCTGCAATTCACTTTGAAACATTTTGATCATTGTTACAAAATTGTCGATCGCTTCTAAGGTGCCTGCTTTAAAGCCATACATAGCGGCGCTTTCCAACACCTGCCACATGCTGATATCTCGTTCATTTGCAAACAGAACAGCTTTATCTATAGTTGTTTTACCAATACCTCTTACTGGATAATTAATAATGCGTTTCAACGCTTCTTCATCTTTTGGATTTACAACTATCCGCAGGTAAGCAATAAAATCTTTTATTTCTTTACGTTGATAAAATGACAAGCCACCATAAATACGATAAGCAATATTCATGCGGCGAAGGCTTTCTTCAAACGCACGGCTTTGGGCATTGGTACGATATAAAATAGCAAACTCATTATTTAAAAAATGATTGCGCAGCTTTTGTTCCTGGATGGTATCTGCAACAAATTTTCCTTCTTCATTATCGGTTGCTGTGCGAACAAGCTTTATTTTATCACCTTCTGCGTTGCTTGTCCACAAAGTTTTAGGTAATTGATTCTTATTATTCGCAATCACCTCATTAGCTACATTTAAGATGGTTTTAGTGCTGCGATAATTTTGTTCCAGCTTGATCACTTTTGCATCATCATAATCTTTTTGAAATTGCAGAATGTTTTCAATGGTAGCTCCTCTAAAACTATAGATACTTTGCGCATCATCACCTACCACGCAAACATTTTCGTGCATGGCGCCTAATAGTTTTATGATTTGATATTGCGTTTCGTTGGTATCCTGGTACTCATCAATTAAAATGTATTTAAACTTGCGTTGATACTTGCTTAAAACCTCAGGAAAGTTTTTTAATAAGATATACATCTTAAACAATAGATCATCAAAATCCATAGCGCCGTTTTTAAAGCAACGTTTGGCATAGGCATCATAGATCTGCCCCAACATGGGTCGATTGGCTCTTGCATCTTCCTGTTGAATAGCCCAATCATTGATGTATTCAGCCGGACCAACCAGCCCGTTTTTGGCCGATGAAATACGATTATAAACTACGTTAGGTTTGTACTGTTTATCGTCTAGATCCATTTCGTTGATCACAGTTTTGATCACACTTTTTGCATCATCCGAATCGTATATAGTAAAGTTGTTGGGATACCCAAGCTTATTGGCTTCTGCCCGCAATACTCTTGCAAACACGCTGTGAAAAGTTCCGATATATAAATTCCTTGCCTCCGTATTGCCCAGGATTCTTTCAATACGTTCTTTCATTTCGGCCGCAGCTTTGTTGGTAAAGGTCAAAGCCAGGATATTAAAAGAATCGACACCGCTATTAATTAGATGTACAATACGGGTAGTTAAAACCTTGGTTTTTCCGCTTCCGGCGCCTGCAACGATCATTAAGGGTCCGTTGATATATAGCACAGCCTCTCTTTGCTGTTCATTCAGCTCATCTAAGTAATTGGTCATAAGCAAATTTACGGATGTGATGCCGGAGGATGGGATTTGTGAAAAAATATTTGGTAGAAAAGGCAAAAAAAATTCGAGCTGGTTGAATTTATAAGTTATTGGAAAACCGATCTTTATGCCATGTTTTAGTGTATCGAAACACTACTACAGCATAACTACGCAAATGACTACACATTAATTATATACTAATTTTACCTTTGTGTCGTTATAATCCAAATATCCGTTTAAAACTAAAACGTAAACCCTTATGGAATATCAATCTACTCCGGCTTTAGCCGATGATCAATTGATCCAGTATTATCTTACCAGCGATTCTGATGCATTAGAAACGCTCGTTTATCTTAACAAAGACAAGATCTACAATTCCATTTTGGCGATGGTGCATGATAAGCATGTAGCAGATGATATTTTGCAGGATGTGTTCATACGGATCATCAACACATTGATGTCGGGAAAATATGTGGAGGAAGGAAAGTTTTTGCCATGGGCAATGCGTATTGCGCACAATATGTGTATCGATCATTTTAGAAAAGCAAAGATGACCCCTGTGCTAAACAGCACCGCCGATTTTACAGAAATAATAAAATATTCTGAGCCGGATAGCAGCCATCAAATAATGTCGCACGAAAGCCACGACCAATTGCGTCGTTTAATAGATATGTTGCCCGAAGAACAAAGAGAGGTAATAGTGCTTCGCCACTACGCAGATCTGAGCTTTAAAGAAATTGCAGAAATAATGAAATGCAATATCAATACTGCATTAGGGCGTATGCGATATGCATTGAACAACCTGCGCAGGATCATGGAAGAAAAGCAGGTGGCTATATAAAATTGAGTTTTGTTTTACTTTCAATATGGTTTTAAATGGTTAAGAAAAACCCGTCTTTTCTAAGGCGGGTTTTATTTTTATAAAACTATATGTTGCAGTTATGCATGACCGTTGTATAGGTACGTATAATCTAAAATAAAAAAGGCCAATCTTGAAAGAAATGGCCTTTTGATTATCATAACCCCTCTATATAATTAAAATTATTAAAAGGCTGTTATGCCGTAAAGGTAGGAAGATTGACGTAATAGTAATAATGATAATAAATAAAATTTTGTTTCCTTTTTGTTATCTTAATATTAGCCTTACTTTCTATGTTTTATTGCTGAAACGGATAAATAAAAGTTATTGTTTTTTAACAGGCATCCTTTTTTAAATACCTGCCGTTACGATCTTGTTATTTATCATTTCTAAAAAAATATTTATGAACACAAGAAGAATTTTAATGGCAATGTGCATAGTTACGGTTGTAACAGCAGCCCTCGTCTTATCCTGCAGCAAAAGTGACTCATCCGGCGGTACTCCACCACCAGCAAACACAGTAGAAATACGCGAGGACATGACATTTGCTCCGGCTACACTTACCGTAAAACAAGGTACAGTTGTTACCTGGAAAAATGTTGATCCTACTGTAGATCATACGGCTACTTCGGATGATGGAAGCACATTTGATACAGGCCCTATATCAAAAGGCGGCGGAACAGCTACCTATACGGCAAATACTGTTGGTACCTTTCCATATCATTGTTCCATTCATCCGGGGATGAAGGCAACTTTAATAGTAACAGCACCGTAAAAATAAAATAATTGTTTGATCGTGTAAGCCCGGAAATTTTCCGGGCTTATTTTATTTATAATAGGAGATAGTAGTTTTTTAAAGTAACTTAACAGTATAAACGATTGCTATCAGCTTACAATAAAAATTGGTCTGATTTTTTATTTATTGGGATTTAATTTATGCGAAGCCTCATACAGCAATTAAAAATCGACTACCGGATAAGATTAGGGTACGGAGCTGCCTTTGTGTTGCTCCTGCTTTCATATTTACTTACCTGGTATGCAAATAAACAATTGGTTGCCCAGTCAAAATGGGTAATGAATACTAATATTACCATCAGCGACCTTGATAATCTTTTGTCTGAATTAAAAGATGCCGAAACAGGCATAAGGGGCTATGTTATTACTAAAGATCAGAATTTTTTAGAGCCTTATTATTCAAGCATGCGTGGCATAGATACGCTTTGTAAAAAACTGCCATCTGAAATACAGGACAATGCAATTCAGCAAAGAAGATTTACAACTGTAAAACAGCTTATAGCAGAAAAAGACAGGCTAAATGGTATTTATGTAAAATACGATCCCACCGATTTGTCTATTGGAAAAGATTCTGCTATTAAGCTTTTGTATACGGGCAAAAAAATAATGGATGACCTGCGGTTTACTATTGGCTTGATAAAAATAAGTGAGCAAAAAATTTTGCAAGACAGGAATGCGGAATTAAAAGGGCATTACTCCGCTATGAATGTTATTATTTTTATTTCATTATTACTTGCTTTCTTATTTGCGGCATTTGGTTTTATTACCTATACCCGCGAAAATATTGCCCGTAAAAAAGCAGAAGCACAGTTACGCAACAGAATAAGAGAATTGGATGAAGTGAATAAACAATTGATTGAAATGAAGGGGGCAGAGCAATTTGCTGCAACAGGAAGAATTGCCCGTACTATTGCACATGAAGTTCGTAATCCGCTAACCAATATAGACCTTGCCACCAGCCAGATAAGAACGGAGATACAAGGAGATGATAATATCAACATGTTGTTTGATATGGTTGGCAGAAACAGCAAACGCATCAATCAGCTAATAACCGATCTTTTAAATGCAACCCGGTTTGTTGATCTTGCTTATGAAAGAGTGGCTGTAAATACTTTACTGGATGAGGCTTTAGAACTGGCAAAAGACAGAATTGAATTGAATCATGTAATTGTTCAAAAGCAATACAAAACTACAAAAGACATTTCTGTTGATCCGGGCAAAATAAAAATAGCTTTTTTAAATGTTATCGTAAATGCAATTGAAGCAATGAATGCAGATGAAAAGATCTTAAGGATCGCTACGTTAGAAAAAGATAATAAATGTATAATTGAAATAAGCGATAATGGAATTGGTATGGATGCAACAGCCCTTGCTAAATTATTTGAACCTTATTTTACTACTAAATCCAAAGGCAATGGATTAGGACTTACCAATACCCAAAATATCATCTTGAACCATCATGGTACTATTAATGCAGAAAGTACCCCCGGTAAGGGCACTAAGTTCATAATTAAGTTTGATGTTATTAAATAGAACCTAAGCTGCAATAAATCATGCTGCCTAAATAAAAAATGCCTCTTCAAAAAATTGAAAAAGGCATTTAGCTAACATCCCATGTGTGCATTAACTTGCCGCTCCACGTATTACTCTCAGTAATACGGCAATAAGCGCAATAACCAATAATAAATGAATTAAACCTGATGCATGATAGCCTAAAAAACCAATTGCCCAGGCTATAACAAGTATTACTGCTATTAAATATAATAAGTTACCCATAAAATAATTTTAAAGTGAACGATTTGTTTCCCATCATTAATAAAAAAACTTTGCCAAAGTATACCTGGCTTAAAAAGCAGTAACTGTAAAGGGTTTAATGATAAAACAAAACGATGGAATAAATTCAACTGTGCAATAATATCTACAAAAGGAGAAAATAAATACTAATAAGCCAATTGTTCAATGGTGTGGTAAATAGAATCTCTTGAAAAAGGTTTACCAATAAAAAAATCTGCGCCTAACTGCAAGGCTTTATTCCTGTCGGTAGAATTATCATAAGCAGTTATCATCACAATTTTGGTTAAAGGAGAAGCTCTTTTTATATAACTGATAAAATCCATCCCCATTCCATCGGGTAGGTGATTGTCGAGAAAAATAATAGAAGGACGTTCTTTTTGTAAAACTTCCGTAGCGTCAGTTAATGTATTTACATGAACAGTATTCATGTTCTTATTACGCAAGATGCTGCTTAATAAAAAACAAATATCTATTTCATCATCTATAATAAGTACGTTAGACATTTGGCAGAAACAAAAATAATTTTCTCTAAAATAACTCTAATAGTCACAAGTTTATTGCCAATGAGTAAAAAGTTTATTCATTGGCCTAATATTTTGACATAAGTTAACTACATACTCTTTATCATCATATTATTAAGTATCAAATACTTATTATAGCAATGTGTTTCATTTTCCCCAGGTTGAAGAAAAAATTCCCCGATCATTTAAAAGAAAATTGATTAAATATTTTGGCAGGATATTTTCTCATTTTAGGTTATCACACATGAAATCATTTACTAATTATAACTTTTTGCAGTTGCTGCAGTAAAAAGGTACGATTTGGGTTTTCGGTTAAGGACAATAATAGGTTTGCGGTGTAGGAATTAATTCTTAGATCGTAAGCCTATTTTTCATGTCAATAACGTCACACGAAACAACAAAACTGGTGTACCTTTAAAATAAAAGAGAGATAAACATGAAAAAAAGAGTTTTGATTATAGATGATGATATGGATATGTGCATGCTTTTGGAAAGGTTTTTAACAAAAAACGGATATGAAGTAGAAACTGCCAACTCAGGTATTAAAGGCATTGAGAAATTTAAAGAAAATAAATTCGATATTGTTCTATGTGATTTTAGATTAGGGGATAAAAAAGATGGACGTGAAGTGTTGATCGAAATTAAGAAAATAGAACCTCAAACCATTGTACTCATCATTACAGGATATTCTGATATAAAAATAGCAGTAGAGGTAATTAAACTAGGTGCATTTGATTATATAGCCAAACCGCTTGTTCCCGATGAAGTTTTAAATGTTCTTACTAAAGCGGTAGAAAAATTAGAAAACGGCGATACGGGTATGAATGAGTTTACGGGTGTAAAAGCCAGGAAAACAAAAAATACCGGTAGCGAAGAACATATGGTAGGGGTAGCTACTGTAACCACGGAATTGTATAGACAAATTGAAATAGTTGCTCCTACCAATTTTAGCGTGATCCTTTATGGAGAAAGCGGAACAGGCAAAGAAGTAATAGCAAAAACCATTCATGAAAAAAGCAATCGAAAAAACAATCCTTTTGTGGCAATGGATTGCGGAACACTTTCTAAAGAATTGGCGGGAAGCGAATTATTCGGGCATATGAAAGGTGCATTTACCGGCGCTTTAGCAGATAAGGAAGGACATTTTGAGTTGGCGAATGGCGGCACCCTTTTTTTAGACGAGGTCGGAAATCTTAGTGCAGAGATACAGGCATCTTTATTAAGAGTGATACAGGAAAGAAAATTCAAACGTATTGGCGGTTTAAAGGAAATGGATGTGGATGTGCGTATCATTGTCGCCTCCAATGAAAATTTACAGGAAGCATATCGCAAAGGAAAATTCCGTGAAGATCTGTATCATCGTTTTAATGAATTTTCTATTAACCTTCCTCCACTAAGAAAAAGAAAAGAAGATATTCCGTTGTTTGCTGAATTCTTTTTAAATAAAACAAAAGATGAGTTAAATAAAGATGAAGTAGAGGCATTTGAAGAGGATATTATAAAAATGTTCATTGATTATTCGTGGCCGGGTAATTTGCGGGAGTTTAGAAACGTGGTAAGGCGAGCGGTATTGTTAACCCCTACCGGCAAAATACAAGCTTCTACCTTGCCATGGGAAATAATTAACTCTACTCCGCTTGTTGCAGAAATTGCAGAGACCGCACCCATAACAGAATCGCTTATAAAAAAAGATATAGGCTTAAAAGATGCAGCCAGCCGTGCAGAATATGATGCAATTATGGCGGTATTAAAAAAAGTAAACTTTAATAAAACCAAAGCAGCCGAAGTGTTGAACATAGATCGTAAAACACTTTATAATAAGATCAAAAGTTTTGAAGAGCTTAATAATGAAAACAAGGTTGATTAATGTAATGTGCCGATCGTAAATTCAATTACTTCTCTTCATTATTGTCATTATCCAGGCAATCGGTTTTATTTTCTTTCAGGCAATCCCATAAGTCTGCCCAGGCGGGATGAAAATTACCATGGATAGGATGACTCGCTGCAAAAGCTTTTGCTTTTTCTATCCTGTCTTTTGTAAGCGGATGTGAGCTTAAAAAAGAAAGTTCGGAAGGAATATCTCCACTTGCTTCTTGTAAATGCACCATCAGGTCCTGCATTCCTTTAGGGTCAACATTGTCTTTCACCATTATATTCATTCCCTGCTCATCTGCTTCTTCCTCCAGCGATCTTGAAAAGCTAAGGTTGTGTAAATTATTGGCATTTCTTACCAATACTGAAGATAACCCGCCGCCATCGCCTATTACCCATGATATTAAAACAGAAGAAGAGATGCTTCTCAACATTCCTTTTAAAGTATGACGCTTGTTTACGTGTGTGGCTTCGTGCCCTAACAATGCAGCTAATTCCTGGTAGCTGTTCATGTGCTTAAGAATTCCGGAATACACAACAATATGCCCACCGGGTAAAGCAAAGGCATTTACCTGGTTTTCTTTTACTACAGTTACCGTAATAGGATAGGTATCACTTAACTCTAAATTGTCAGCAAATTTTTGAACGATAGCAGTAGCATTTCTGTCTATTTTTTCGTTTGACATAAAGGACGCATAAAAATTATCGCCCAGGTCAATTTCCTGTTGTGTAGATATCAATTTTAATCCAACATAAGGAACCAGTTGTACAAAAATAAAATAGGCGCCGCCTACTAATAATAAAAACAAGCCTAACAACGCCGGCAATTTATGCTGCATTAATTTTTCGAAAAAGCCGCGTGGTGCCTTTTCCAAAACATCTTTCAAGGGATAATACAATGCATTGTCATCGTCAACCACTACATAACTGGTCGATTGCTTGTTCAGGTATAGATACATGGCATTGTTTACATAGGTAGCATGACAATCTTTTAACTCAATAGCAGTTAAATAGGTTCCTGTAGCGCCATCAAATAAATGAAGCGATTCTGTATATAGCTTTATACGCGTGATCCTGAATCGGGAGCTCTTTCCATCAAAGTATTTTACTAATGAAGATGTTTCCATAGCATTAAATTGAAAAGCCAAAGTTTAGCATATCAAAAAGATCGCTGCCGGTAGCGTCATTAAATTCATCATGTTCCTGGTACAAACTATCGAATGAAATATTGCCTGCTATTTCTATGTTGGATGCACCAAAATTCAACATTCTTGTTATTGTCCATGGGTATCCCAACCCCAGTGAGAAAATAACTATTAAAAGATTTCCGATCAGCAATTTAATATAACCAATATTGGTTGCGGTTGACCGAAACTGTACAGATGTATCGTTGCTAACTAAAGAAAGATGATTAACAAAATAATCAAACTGTTGTTTTTTATAAAAAGGATAATAAATAGCTACAGGTAAAAAGCAAAGATAAAACCAGCCTAAGTTTTTTAAACCTCTTAGATCACCGCCACGCATACTATGCATGATGATCGGAATAAGTAAGGAAATAAAAATAAAATAGGATATAAAAACAACAACCCCCATTTTTAAAACAATAATAAAATAGCCGTTGCCTGTTCCATCGTATTTAAATGCAGCATTTCCCATTCTTATATTTTCAACAATATATTTTCTTATGCGCATAGAAAACCAGGGCCAATAAATGCCACAGGTTAAAAAGGTTAAAAAGAATCCACCAATAAAGATCCCGAATAACTTTTTAAAATCTCCTAAATAACCAAAGCGTATGCCCTGCCATAAGGTTTTAGACATCCTGTATTTATAAGTGCCGTGTAAAGCCAAAGGAATAACACAAAAAAATCCGGCGTAGGCGATCAACACCAAAACAATTCTGGCATACGGTTGAAAATAAATAGTAGAGAAGACTATTCCGTAAAGAAGTGCTACAATAATAATTGCCCGGATAAAACCTTTGAACATCTCCTTACCGGTGCCGGTAAAAATAAAGGGCTGGTCTTCAAACATAGATTGGCTATATAAATAGTGTAATGTTTTAGCTCTTGCCCAGGGATAATAAAAGCCAAGCGTTACAATGCATAAAATAAGGTTTACAATTTGAATTTTAAATAATTCAACCCCTTTGCCGTGAAAGGATAAAGAATAAAACCGTTGTTCCATAAGAGAAAATGTTTTCGTCGATTACATGTCAAGATAATATAATTTGGAATATCGGCCGCTTTAAAGCCTTATAATATTATAAATGATAACCCGCCTCCCCGGATATCTAAAAGCTGTAAGCCAGAACTTGTTAAAGACGAACTATTTTGAAACTTTCCTATACCTGGCTTCAGAACCGATAATGCGCTGATTGTAAATCTAAAAAGGTTGTTTATAACGCAACTATTGCAATTATTTGACAATTGATAAGCAATTAGCCTTATCTCTACAAAATATTTCCTAAAACCTTCCGTTAATACAATTTGGAAAGTGCTATAGAAAAACTTCTACATTTCCACTTATCTAAAATATTCTAATGAAAAAGGAGTTATCCAAAAGCGGCTTATTTTGCTTCGCTTTATTATTACTACATTCCATAACTGTCAATGCGCAGGTATTGAATTTAACGCCAGGTAGTCATTTTGTAGTAAATGGTAACCCTTCTGTTATATTAAATGATGCTTCTCTTAAGAATAACGGAACATTTACCCGTGGTAATGGTACTGTTTATTTTACAGGATATAGCGATACAACTGTTTCCAACATCTCGGGAGACAGCGCTACAAAGATTACCAACCTTACTATCAGCAAATCGGCTAACGCTGTTGCATTAAAGGGCAAAGTTGGTGTTACCAATGTGCTTACAATGACAAAGGGAAACCTTTATGCAGATAGTATGTTGACAATTATATCCGACTCTAACAATACGGCAAGAGTAGCTGCTATACCTGCTAACAGCAGAATTTATGGTAAAGCAATTGTGGAACGTTACATACCGGGAAGACGTGCATGGAGATTACTAACGGCTCCTGTAACCAATTCAGGAAGCATATATAGCTCATGGCAAAATAATGGTGTATATACACCGGGATCAGGGACATTAATTTCCGGTGCATCTCCCAGTTCAAGTAACGGTATAGATGCAAGCCCTCAGAATACAGCCTCTATGAAAGGATTTAATTATTCCACACAGGCGCTTACAACAATCACAAATACTAAAACAACCAATATTACTCCTACCAATAACGGTAGTGCAGACAATGTTGGTTATTTCATTTTCGTAAGAGGAGATAGAGATCCTGCTACTACAGGTAATCCTAACAATGGGAATGTTCCTGTTGATAATACTACATTGCGCAGCTCCGGTGTGTTACAGCAGGGCGATCAATTATTTACTGCCGCAGCTACTGCCGGCAAATACACATTGATAGGAAATCCTTACGCTTCTCCTATTGATTTTGATAATGTAACATTGAATAATGTTACCAAACGTTTTTATGTATGGGATCCATCGTTGAACCAGGTAGGTGGCTATGTGGTTTTGGATGATGCGATCAATTCAGGTGTATATATTAAGTCTGTTGCAAGAAGTAAACAAACAAAAGATATTCAATCTGGCCAGGCTTTCTTTGTTCAAACAACCGCCACCGCGCCGGCATCAGTTCTTATACAGGAAAGCAGCAAATCAACTACCAATAATTTATTGATGTTCCGTCCGGCAGCCGTAACGGAAACCATTACTACCAATCTTAATTTATTAAACGGTGATAATACAACCTCATTTGCAGATGCTGCTGTAGCACAGTTCAATGAAGCGTTCAGTGCTGATGTTGACTGGTTAGATGCCAGCAAGTTTGCGAATGTGAACGAAGGAATAAGCTTGCTAAGAAACAGCAAAAGTCTTTCTATTGAAAGAAGACCATTGATTACATCGAACGATACGCTCTATTTTAAATTAGCAGGTACCACTGCAAGAAGTTATCAATTACAAATAGTTGGTGATAACATGCAACAACCGGGATTAACTGCTTTTTTAATTGATACGTATAAGGGAACAAACACTCCACTGGATCTATATTCAACAGATGGTACGACATTAAACTTTAGTATTACCAGCGACGCAGCGTCGGCAGTAGCTACCCGTTTTATGATCGTATTCAGAGCAGCGGGAGTATTACCTGTAACGTTTACAAGCGTTAAAGCAAATCAAAAAAGTACAGGAATACAGGTAGATTGGAATGTTGAAAATGAAGTGAACATCATGCAATATGAAGTAGAGAAATCTGCTGATGGTAAAACATTCTCTAAAACAAATAGTACTCTTCCAACCGGCAATAATAATTCATCGGTAAGTTATAGCTGGTTAGACAGCAAACCTTTTGACGGCGCTAATTACTATCGCATTAAGAGTATTGACAAAGATGGTACAGTTAGATACAGCCAGATCATCCGCGTTGTTTCCGGTTCTGATAACGGAGCTGCAAAGAACGGCGCTATAACAGTATATCCAAATCCTGTTGTAGGTAATGTAATGAACGTTCAATTCACGAATGTAGCTAAAGGAGATTTCAGATTACGCTTATTAACTACCGACGGACAAGCAGTATATGCCAACCAGGTAACAGTAAACAGCAGCAATATGGCACAGTCATTCTCGTTGCCGTCTTCTTTACCTAAAGGAACATATGAATTAAAAGTAAGCGGGGCAGATACTGAAAGCGTTCAAAAAATAATCATTCAATAATTAAATAATAAAAAGAAGAACCTAAGAAAAACACCTTCTGATTAACCTTAAAGAATCCATATTATGCAAAAGCATCTGATCAAGTTACTGGTAGTATTTCAATTGGTAACTGTAACCAAAACCTTCTCACAAAACATTGCCTTGAATGCAACCGGCAGCTTGCCTGATACGAGCGCCATGTTGGATGTAAGCAGCTCTAACAAAGGGTTTCTTATGCCAAGAATGACGACTACACAGGTAAACGCAATACCATTGCCTGCAACAGGTTTGATAGTGTATAATACTACTATCAGCGCCTTCCAGGTAAACTCAGGTACACCTACAAGTCCCAGCTGGCAAACATTGGGAACAACTGTAGGCAACTGGTTGACCGGCGGTAATAGCGGTACTAACTCAGGGTCTAAATTTTTAGGTACTACCGATAGCGTTAGTATGCGTTTCAGAACTAATAATACTCAACGTATGGTAATGGATAGTTTGGGTAACGTAGGTATTGGTAGTGCGCCATCTTTTACAGCAGGTCCATATATGGATAAATTTTTGGTAGATGCAGGAGCAACCAATTCATACAACATCATAACGGCAAAGGGTACTGTAAATAATTATTTGCAGTTGAATGTGCAGAACCTGTCAAACGGAACCAGCGCATCTTCCGATGTGGTGGCAACAGCAGATAACGGTAGTGAAACAAGCAACTATATTGATATGGGTATTAATGGTAGTGCTTATACAGGTGGTGTAATGGGTAATGCAAACGATGGTTATTTATTTAATATCGGAAATAATATGTTGATCGGTACCGGTACTTCTTCTAAATCATTGGTATTTATGACAGGAGGTACGCTGCAATCATCTAACGAAAGAATGCGTATTGACGGAACAGGTAACGTAGGTGTTGGTACTACAGCTCCCGGAAGTAAACTGGATGTAAAAGGAACTTTGCGTTTAAGCGGTTCAACATCGGGTTATGTTGGTTTTGCGCCGGCAGCAGCAGCGGGTTCTACTACTTATACTTTACCCAATGCAGATGGTACAAGCGGACAGGTGTTGAGTACTAACGGTACGGGTACACTAAGCTGGAGTACAGTAAGTGCAGGTAGCCCAACCATTACCAATGCGATCAGTTCGAGCGGAAACGTAATAACAAGTAACGTTAATGGAACTACAGATACAACAAAAGCTGTAAACACTGTGGCAAATACAAGTAGTGCGAATGCGTTAACTACAACAGTAAACGGTGTAGCAGGTTCAAGTGTAACTATTATTAATTCAAACGCATTAAGCTCAAGCACCAATACATTAACATCAACAGTTAATGGTGTGGCTGCAACAGGCGTAAACATAATCAATACAAATGCGCTTAGCTTATCAGGCCAAAACTTGACATCAACCGTAAATGGTGTGGCAAGTACAGCCGTAAGCTTATCGGGCATGGATTCAAGCATCTATAAAATGGATGGAACATTAAGAGCTGACAGAACGGTAACAATGGGTGCCAATGATCTAAACTTAAATTCTACAACAGGTAATTTGATCTTCAATCCATCATCTACAGGTAGATTTGGTATTGGGACAACAAGTCCAAGTTCTACGTTATCATTTGTTGGTACTGCAGATCAAACCATCGGTGTAGAAAGAAATACATCTTCATCAGGTAACGGTAGTGCATTAACGATACAAGCGGGTGGTGCACCGGGTACAGGTAACAGATCGGGTGGTAACCTGGTTTTATCTTCAGGTATTTCAACCGGTAGCGGAACTGCAGATATGATCTTTAAAACTACTCCAACTAACGGAGCCGGCAATAGCGATAACTCTCCTGTAGAAAAAATGCGTATCACAGGCGCTGGTAATGTTGGTATCGGAACAACATCTCCGGGCAGCGCATTAGATGTAAAAGGAACAATCCGTATGAGCGGTGCAACATCCGGCTATGTTGGTTTTGCTCCTGCAACAGCAGCTGGTTCTACAGTATATACCTTGCCTTCGGCAGACGGTACTAATGGTCAGCAATTAACCACTAACGGTTCTGGCACATTAAGCTGGGCGGCAGCAGGAAGCTCATCAGCAACAACTGTTTCAAACAGCAGCAGCGCCAACACCCTAACTACAACCGTAAATAGTGTAGCAGCAACGGGTGTAAATATTATCAATTCAAATGCACTAAGCTCAAGCACCAATACATTAACATCAACCGTAAATGGTGTAGCAGCAACGGGTGTAAGTATTATCAATTCAAATGCACTAAGCTCAAGCACCAATACATTAACATCAACCGTAAATGGTATAGCAGCAACAGGCGTAAGTATTATCAATTCAAATGCATTGAGCTTATCAGGACAAAGCTTAACATCAACAGTAAATGGTGTAGCAGCAACAGCCGTAAGTTTGGCTGGTGTTGATTCAAGTATTTATAAAACAGACGGAACATTAAGAACAGATAGAACAGTTACTCTTAATGCTAACGATCTTAATTTTAATTCAACAACCGGTAATTTAATATTCAATCCATCTTCTACAGGTAGAGTTGGTATCGGAACAACAAGCCCGGGTAGTTCATTAGATGTAAAAGGCACTATCAGAATGAGTGGTTCAACATCGGGCTATGTAGGTTTTGCACCGGCAGCAGCAGCAGGCTCTACTACTTATACTTTACCAAGCGCAGATGGTAGCAATGGGCAAGTATTAAGCACTAACGGTAGTGGTACTTTAAGCTGGGCAACTGCCAGTGGCGGTTCAGGCAGCGGTTGGGGATTGAGTGGTAACTCAGGAACAACAGCGGGTACAAACTATATTGGTACATCTGATGACGTGGATGTAACTTTTAAAAGAAAAGCAACTTTGGCAGGAGCATTAACAACAAACAATACATCTTTAGGAGTATCAAGTTATATATCCGGCAGCAATAACGTAGCAATTGGTAGCAGCGCACAGGCACAAACATCCGATGCCGTAGCTGTAGGACAAGGAGCTTACGTATCCTCTCAATATAGTATCGCGATGGGATCTGTTGCGCAAGGACAAGGAACATCTGCTATTGCAATAGGTCAAAATGCCTATGCAAACGGAACAAGCTCTATTGCTATCGGTGGCGCAAGCACTACGTATAAAACACAGGCACAAGGCACTTATTCTATTTCATTAGGATACTATGCATATAGCAGTGCCCAGGATGCCATTGCTATCGGGGACCATGCACAGGCACAAGGACAAAACTGTACTGTAATTGGTACCAATATATATAATGGTAGTGCTAATACAGTTGCCATTGGTAACTCAAGTGTAACATCGTTCTTATTAAATGGTGCAAGTGCAAGTTCGGGCAGAGCGTTTATTGTTGGTAGCGGAAATACGAACGGTAACGGCGCTTACCTTACAACAGGCGGTACATGGACAAACGCTTCTGACAGAAACTTAAAAGATGATTTTTCTACAGTTGATGGAGAAGAATTGTTGAATAAAATTTCTCAGTTGGATATCACTAAATGGAAATATAAAGGAACTCAGGAGTACCACATCGGTCCAATGGCGCAGGATTTTTATAAATCATTTGGATTAGGAACAGATGATAAGCACATCAGCACCATCGATCCTGCAGGTATTGCATTGGCATCTATTAAGGCATTAAAAGAAGAAAACACTGAATTAAATAAAAGACTCGATAAACAACAGACAGAAATTGATGAATTGAAGAACGAAATTGAAAAAATTAAATCGAGATTATAAGTCGCTTAACCGTTCAATAATATAGTAGTTTTTTGGTAAGAAAGAGAGTTGGAAAAGGTTCCACTCTCTTTTTTTATTTTTAGTAAATCAGATCTTGGATAAAAAGAATAAAATTTACTGATAGCGAGAAAGGCTATTCGCCCCATCCATTTATACTATGGTATTAGGTATTTGAATGCTACTTATAATCGATGAAAAACGTCCGATTCATATTCCGTAATAATGATAATTTGACATCCTTAAAATATTAGTGAGCATTGCCTCTTATTTCTATTGTTTTACAGCAGTACATCGTTGGGTAATTTTTTATACTTTTACTCATCCTATTAAACAAATCGCATCGGTATAAAAAACTATTACTATCTCATCAATGTTATATCGCAGTACTAACCATCAATCTCCATTAGTAAATTTTAGAGAAGCTACGCTTAAAGGGCAACCCGATGATAAGGGTTTATATTTTCCGGATAAGATACCTGTATTAGCAGAAGATTTTATTGAAAACATTATTGATCTTTCAGAAGAAGAGATAGCGTATGAAATAATTGCTCCATATGTAAAGGGTGCCATACCGGCACCGGACCTTGCACGGATATTAGTAGATGTAGTAAATTTTAAGATACCTGTTACCCAGGTAAGCAAAACCATTTCTGCGCTGGAATTATATCATGGTCCGTCTTTAACGTTTAAAGATATGGGCGCCACGTTCATGCGGCTTTGCCTGGAATACTTTTTACAGCAGCAGGATAAAAGAACGATTGTGTTGGAAGTAACCAGTGGAGATGGTGGCGCTGCTATTGCCAAAGCGTTTTACGATATGGATGGTGTGGAAGTGGTGATCTTATATCCTGCCGGTAAAATAAATATGGTGCAGGAAAAACAGATCACTTCGCTCGGCAATAATATTCATGCAATAGAAGTAGAAGGAACCATTGAAGATTGTAAGGCAATTGCCAAACAAATATTTGAGGATGCTGCTTTACAAGAGAAATTTAATTTCACTTCTGCATCTTCGTCTAATGTTGCCCGCTGGATACCGTTGCAGTTTTATTATTTCTTTGCCTATAAACAATGGATAGATAAAGTAGAACCGCCGGCAATTGCTGTTCCATGCGGTAACCTGGGCAACTTGAGTGCTGGTTTATTGGCGTACAAGTCCGGCTTGCCTATTTCTCATTTTATAGCAGCTTGTAATGTGAATGATGTTTTCCCCGAATTTTTGCGAACCGGCAATTATCAGCCTAAAAAAATAATTCCAACTATTTCAAATGCGTTGGATATTGGTGAGCCTATTAATCTGCCAAGGGTAATAGAGATCTTTAATGCGGATATCAATGAAATAAAAAAGGTAATAACCGGGTATAGTATAACAGATGCTGAAACAAAAAAGGCAATACGACTGGTGTATGAAAGAAACGGTTACCTGTTAGATCCTCACGGAGCAGTGGCATATGTAGCCATGCAAAAATACCTGCACGAAAATCCTGATCAAAAAGGAGTTGTTTTAAAGACAGCACATCCTGTTAAATTTTTCGAAGTAGTAGAACCTGTGATAGACGAACCCGGTCCAATGCCTTCCAGCGTTGAATTGGAATTAGAGAAAAAGAAAATATACAGGAAAATGAATGTTGATGCGAATGTGCTAAAGGAGTTTATTTTTAGTTTGTAACCGATAATCAATAGTTTGATGGCTGTTGCCATGATCAACATAATTAATTATTAGGCCACTTTTTCCTTATGCTTGTCAATGATAAGCGCTTCCGCATTGATCATCTTATCTAAAAGATTTATTTCCTTCAAATAAGGGTTCCACTGGAAAATGAGCTTATCGATCGGTTTCCATAAAATTACCCAGCTAAATACGTCCAGCGCATTACTAAAAGCTGTGTGTAAGCGATGCTCATAGTTTAATACGAAAGGTAAAAGCCCCTGGCAAAACATTACAATACTTAAGCTGATGCCCAATAAAATAAAATTCTTTCTTTTGAATTTATTGAACTCGTGCTGCTTTAATGATTTTTTTGAGATATAGTGCCTCCGGATAGCATTAACCAGCGGCTCTGCAAAGCGTTTATCTGCTTCAGTAGAATAAATGATCTTATATCGAATGGTTGAATACCGGCTTGCATTTTCTATCGCATTGGTAAGGTATTGCTGAAACTCGTGCGCCAGCTGTCTTTTATAAACAGGTGCAGGGTCGTGGGAGTTAAAGTAATTATAGATGGTATACTGATCTACAGTAAGGAAAATGCTTATTCTTTTGTCTATGGTATTACGGTTTGACATCTAGGGATGATCTGGATAAAAGAAAAACGTTTAGGGTTGTTTTTTATTGCTTATTAAGTACCCGGCTGCTAAATTTGACTTTAGTCAAGTTTTCACGCCCAATCGGGAACGATTGCGTAAAAAAGCAACTGTGTTTCATTGGATATTAAGTCTGCTTTATATAATTTTCACATCGAATTAACGATTGCTTGGTGTAGGACTTTGTGCTTGATTACGATTCTAAGTAAAATTTCTTCGCCACAAGATTTATAAATACTATCCCAAAAATCAAAATCTACATTGTAATATCCTGCTTGCAAAACAGCCATGTTAATGCCTGATTAATGTAATGCCGTGTGGCTTATGCCGCTTGTGCAGTTATAAACTAATCTTTCTATTAATTATATATAAACTGTTCAAAAAATAAATTTGGTGTATGAAAAAATTAGTACCACAATGCTTGTTATTTAAAAATGCTATTCAACAAAATGCCGGCAACCGGTTTTGTATTTATGTTGCTAAAGGGATTGGATTGTTGATGATGGCTTTTTTATTTAGTATAGGAAATGTACGTGCGCAATTAAATACCTTTCCTACTGCTATAAATTTCACAGCAGCGCAACCAAGTTATATCACAACTCCTTCCGGAACCAGCTACAGTACAACACTTACAAACTGTAGTTCAGTTACAACAGGAGGTGTTTCCTATACCTCATCCGGAAAATCGTGGACACTTATAGCTACTAAGTGTGGCGTTATTTCCTGGACGATTAAGCAGCCGTCAACTGCCAGAACAGTTACAGTTAGTAATAATAAGAACAGTACAACAAAGGCCACAACAGGAACTGCAAATGCCTGTACAAATGATCAGGTTGATTTCGCTTATGATGGTAGCGGCGGTCCCATCACGATCACTTTTGCAGGTGCAAGCGGTGGTTCCAGCGAAGCAGTAATTGCTGTTACAATTAATGCGCCTACCCCCGGTGCAACATTGGCTACCAATGGTTCTGCCATTGCAGCAGGACAAATAGGAGCAGGACTTACGAAGGTGATCGATAGCTTTAAAATTACTACTACCGGCAGCACTACTTTATCACAGGTTATATTACCTACTACCGGCGATTATACTTCAAGTGATATAAGCAGCTTACAGCTTTGGGCAAATACTACCGGCAGTAACTTTGGCGGTGCAACTTCAATTAAGTCTATTACTCCTGCAGCAACCGGAACCGGTGCAAATGAAACTTTTGGAAGCTTATCACAAGCTATTAATAGTACAACTGTTTATTTTTATATTACTGCAACAGCTGCAGCCACTCCAACTTCAGGAAGAACGATTACAGCCGGCATTATTCCCAATGCTAATCTAAGTTGGTCTGCTGGCTCACCTACGGCCACAGGTTCAACATCTGCTACCGGTACACAAACAATAATTGTACTTCCTTCCATAACTACGACAAATGCAAGCAGTATAAACACAACAAGTGCAAGCAGCGGCGGTAATATAAGTTCTGCAGGAGGTGGGACCGTTACCCGAAGAGGATTAATATATAGTACAGGCACAATTACAGATACCAGCAATACTACAGGAGGAGGTAAAATAATTGATGGTGCCGGTGGAACAGGATCTTATACATCATCTCTTTCTTCCTTAACAGCTAATACCCTTTATCATTCATCTGCATTTGCAGTAAATGGCGCAGGTGTGGCATTAGCTGCCGATGCATCATTTACCACTTTACCGAATGCACCTGGAATTGGTACGACGGATAATGTAACCAATGGTGGATTTACAGTACATTGGACAGCTCCATCGGGTGGGTCAGCAAGTTTTACTTATTCTGTTGATTATAGTACAGATAATACCTTCCAATCAGGAGTTTCATCTATCACAAATATTTCATCGTCTAATTTATCTCAAGCTATTTCTGGATTAACCCCTGGCAGCACATATTATGCAAGAGTGTTCGCAGTGAATACAACCGGCACTTCTGGAGCTTCAGGAACAAGTGCAGGAGTACTCATTCCCTCTTCTTCGCCTCCGGCGGTAAGCACTCAGGCTGCGTCATCGGTACAAACAACATCCGCAACAGGTAATGGAACTATTGTTTCTACCGGCTCTTCCAGCATAACCGCCTCCGGTATTGCATGGAGCACTTCTACAGGCACTGAAACAATAAGTTCAGGCACCAATTTTACAACCGATGGACCGACAGGTAGTACTACAGGAGCATTTACAAGCAGCATCAGCGGACTAACCGCCAATACTCTTTATTATGCAGAAACCTATGGCAGCAATGGAGATGGAACAACTTTTGGAAATGAAGTAACCTTTTCAACTTTACCTAATGCCCCTGGCATAGGTGTTGGCGATGGACAAACTTTTAACAGCTTTGTGGCACATTGGAGTGCTCCATCCGGCGGTTCTGTAAGCTTTACTTATACCGTAGATTACAGCACAGATAATACCTTCCAAACAGGAGTTACATCCATTACAAACATTTCATCTTCTAATACATCACAAAGCATATCAGGGCTTAATCCTGCAACAACTTATTATTTCAGAGTGTTTGCTGTAAATGCAACAGGAACTTCTGCTGCATCGTCTACAAGCGCAGGAGTTCTTACATTAGCAACAACACCCACTGTAACTACAACTGCTCTCTCTTCAATTACAATAACAGGAGCATCAAGTGGTGGAACTGTTACTGCAACAGGAGGTGCTGCTGTTAGTGCTGAGGGCGTAGTATGGGATGCAAGTGCAAATCCTACTACAGCATTGAGCACTAAAACAAGTGATGGAACATCTTCTCCATTTACAAGCGCTATAAGCTCTTTAACGGCAAATACAGCATATCATGTAAGAGCATATGCTACAAATACGGCAGGAACCGCTTATGGTAGTGATCTGACGTTTACAACATTACCGAATGCGCCAACAGCAGGTGTAGGGGATGGTATAACCACTACCGGCTTTACAGCACATTGGAGTGCTCCATCAGGTGGTTCCGCAAGTTTTACTTATACCGTTCAATACAGCACAGATAATACTTTCCAAACAGGAGTTTCATCAATAACAAGTATTTCATCTTCTAATACATCACAGGCAATTACTGGGTTAGCAGGAGCTACCACCTATTATTTCAGAGTGTTTGCAGTAAATACAACCGGTAGTTCTGATGCATCAAACGTAAGTGCGGGAGTAACTACTAATTTTGGCCCAATAGCCGTATTTACAGATAATTTTAACAGGGCGAATACTACTTACAGCCCTGGAGGAACTCCAACAATGACATATACCGGCAGCTTTTCATCGGGAGCCTCTGCTACTGCGGCAGGAACCGGTTCTGTGAGAGATCTTCAAATTACTAACGGTAGTGGAGGAGCTTCGGGAAGAAGCCTGGTTTCGGGTACTTTATCAACATATGGATCACCATTTAATACAGCCTTGTCTGCTAACCCGGGATTAATAACCTGGACATTTAATATGAGAACAAGCAGTTCTTCAGGAGGAAGCTTTAGCTCCTCGAGCTCTGCTATTGGAACTGTTTTGTGTGGAACAACATCAACACCTCTCACTATTAGTCCTGCCACGGCTAGCGGTAACGGATATGCCTTAATAAGTATAAGCAACAAAACATGGCAATTGGTTCACTATACAGGTGGACTTGCCAATGTTACAACGATTGGTAGTTCATTTGGCTCAAGCGGTGGTACCGACTGGATGGATTTTAAAGTTACTTATGATCCCGGATCTGGTTTATGGAATGTATACGATACAGATAATGGAAGTGCATTTGGTGACCCTACTGCAGCAACTACTCAACAGGTTTCTTCTGCACTTGACAGCACCTATGCAAGTTCTGCAATGACAACATTCGGATTTGCATTAAATTATAGCAGCACCAGCGGTCGTACAGGTGATTTTGATAATTACACCGTTACTGTAACTCCTGCTCCTGTAGTAACAAACAGTGTTTTAACTGCAAGCGGTACAAATGGGGTAGCATTTTCTACCTATACTATTACAGCTACCAATTTTCCTACTAGCTACAATGCAACAGGATTACCAACCGGTTTAAGTATTAATACTTCTAACGGACAAATTACTGGTACTCCAAGTGTGGGAGGTACTTTTAATGTAACCATCAGTGCTACGAACGCAGGGGGTACCAGATCAAAAACACTGGTTATTACTTTAGCTAAAGCAAATTCAACAATCTCTGTTACAGGTACAACAAGCTTTACCTACAATGGATCTCAGCAAGGACCATCTACATCATCCGTAACAGGATCAGCAGGTGCCGTTACTTATAGCTATTCAGGAACGGGCAGTACTACCTACGGGCCTAGCGCTACCAAACCTACAAATGTGGGAACTTATAGCGTTACAGCTACTGTAGCTGCGGATGCAAACTTTAATTCAGCCTCATCTTCAGCTACTCCATTTACTATTGCATTGGAAACATGGACTGGTAATACCAGCTCAGATTGGAATACGGGCAGTAACTGGGCTGATGGTACAACTCCATCAAGCGGAAGTGATGTTGTTATTGCATCAGGCTCTTCACACTATCCCGTACTTACGGTTGACGTAACTGTAGGAGCATTAAATTTACAATCAGGAACTACATTCGGAATAGGTTCTAAAACATTAACAATAAATGGAACAATTTCTGGTTCCGGCACTTTAAGCGGCTCATCTATCTCTAATTTAACATTAGCGAATAGCGGCACTAATCCAACCCTAAGCTTTACAAGCGGTGCTGCTGTATTACAAAATCTGGTGCTGAATACAAGTGCTACGGCTACTTTGGGTACAGCATTGGATATTGCTTCTACCGGAAGTGTAGAAGTTAAAAATACCGGAACTACAACCGGTGTATTAACTACCGCCGGCTTGTTAACGTTAAAATCCGATGATAACGGAACTGCTTTTGTAAAAGCAAACAGTTCAGGAAATACTTATGTATCCGGTGCTGTAACAGTTGAAAGGTTTATACCAAGTAGTGGAACAAGAGCGTGGAGAATGTTATCAATACCTACGCAAACAACACAAACCATAAAAGAATCATGGCAGGAAGGGCAAGCCCCTATTGCCAACTATGGAACTATTATAACTGCCGGCCCTGCTAATAGTGTAGATTGGGCTGCCCAGGGCTTTGATGCAGTACAAACGTATAGCTCAATGGTTAGCTATAATCAAGCTAATAATACCTGGGATCAGTTAACTTCTACTTTAGGTCAAATTTCGGATCAGCAAGCTTATTTCTTATATGTTCGTGGTGACAGAACGATTGGTCCTTCATCAAGTACATCTACTGTAAGTTCAACTACGTTGCGTACTACCGGAGACCTGTTTGAAGGCGATCAAACAACAATAGTTCCGGCGGGCAAATATTCTTTATTGGGGAATAAATATGCATCCAGTATCGATTTTTCAGGTATTGTGAAAGATGCATCTATTGATAATTCATTTATTATCTGGGATCCTAAATTGTTGTTAGGTGGTTCATTAGGTCACTATCAAACCTTTAGTTCTACTACATCTCCTTCATGGATGGCTGTACCGGGTGGCGGTAGTTATGGAGATGGGATTACTCCATTTACCAATACTTATATTGAATCGGGTCAGGCATTCTTTGTTCATTCTGCAGGTTCAACAGGAAATGTTACTTTAAAAGAAAGCAGTAAAGTAGGAGCTCAGGTAAATGCTGTGTTCAGACCAACCGGTCAAGATGCAACGGGACAATTAGTAACAAGCCTATATGCAAAAACAGTAGCTCCAGCTAATCTGTCTGATGTGAATGTGGTTACATTCAACAGCTCATACTCAAATAGTGTAGATGTTAATGATGTTATTAAATTTCCTAATGATGGTGAAAATTTAAGTGTAACAAGCAATGGAAAACAATTGTGGATAGAAGGACGTCAGCCAATTGAGCAAACAGATACGATCTTCTTTGCACTAAGCAATTTAAAACAGCAAACGTATCAGTTAGAATTTAATCCAACCGGATTTAATATGGCAGGGCTAACAGCTTCTTTGCAGGATATCTATTTGGGAACAAGTACAGCAATAAGTGTATCAGCTAAAAGCACAGTGTCATTTATTGTAACCAATAATCCTGCTTCAGCTGCAAGCAATCGCTTAAGAATTGTATTTGATAATGTATCTTCTCCGGTTCCTGTTACATTCGTAAATGTAAGCGCTGCTAAAAAAGACGCTGCAGTACAGGTTATGTGGAATGTTGCTGCACAAACAGGAGTAAAACAATATGTAGTTGAAACTTCTGTAAACGGGGTTGACTTTACACAAGCTGCCGTTGTAACTGCAAAAACAAACAGTAACGGAACAATTAGCTATAACTGGACAGATGTTGCACCTCAATCAGGTAATAATTTCTATCGTATAAAAAGCGTAGAGCTTTCGGGAGAAGTTAAATACTCTGATATTGTTAAAGTAGATGTAAGTGGCATTACTCCGGATATCCAGGCTTATTATGCCACCGGAGGTCAAATTGGATTGAAAATGATCAACCAGCCTGCTGGTAAATATGGCTTTAAACTGATGACTATAACAGGACAGGAATTGTTTAAAACAACTTTAAGTCATGCGGGAGGCACTGTTACACAAAGCATCAATGTACCAAGCTTAGCAAAAGGTGTTTATCAATTGGAAGTTGCTGCACCTGGAAAGATATATTCACAAAAAATATCAATCAGATAATATTTTAAAAATTATTAATTTTGTCATTAAACCTTACAGCGATGAATCAAGTAAAAAGCAAGAAGTTTTTAGTTAATGCAACTGTGGCTCTTAGTGGTTTGCTTATGCCTTTTTTAAGTTTGGCACAAACACCACCACCGCCAAACAACGGGCAAAACCCTGATAACCATACGTTAGCGGTTCCGTTTAGTAGTGGAATGAATTTAATATTTCTTGCCGCAGGTGTAGTTTTAGCCTTTATTGTATTTAAAAAAATTCAGAAAAAACGCTTATCTAAAGCATAATTTGTAATAATAAGTTGAAGTGTGCCTTTATTGATTTAAAGGCACACTTTGTTTTTTTATTAAGTATTATAAATATGACCCGTAATTGGCATTTAGTGCATTAATTTGTAACTGATTTGCATTGATCATGGCTTTGATGAAGAATAAAAATCATACTGTACTGTTTTTTTTTATTAAGCTGATAGCTTTAACCATTATTTGGCTGGTAGGTTATCATTATGTACTTAAGCCTACTAGGATTCCCGACAAAATACTTACAGATATTATTACATCTATCGTTACATTTTGCATGAATCTCCACAATAATACTGCTCACTATACATGGACAGATTATGCTTCGCTCTCTTCGGCATACATTATGAAAGGTGGAAAAGCAGTTTTTATAATTGCAGATCAATGCAATGCACTCGATCTATTGGTTATATATCTTGGATTTATTATTGTTTTGCCTTTTCAATTAAAACGTAAATTGATCTTTAGCTTTGCAGGGATCATCGCAATTATGCTGGCGAATGTTGTCAGGTGTTTGTGCTTGTATTGGATATCTCTTAAACATCCCTCCTGGTTTTATATAAGCCATCATTATGTTTTTTCTATTTTAATGTACTTGTATATTTTTTTAGGCTGGCTCTTATTTATACGTAAAGGAAAAACTTATGCAATCGGCTAGATCTTTTTTTATATATATGATTTTGCTTACCATTTGCTTGTTTGCGTTTAGCTTGATCAGAAACTTATATATAACTGAGACCACCTGGCTAATTAAAGTAAAAGCTATTTTTGTAATAGTGTCCGGCACCTGGCTTATGCGCAAATTTTTAACGAAAGAAATATTTAAATTCTATCTTTTTATTTATATAGGATTGTGGGCCATTTATTACGGGTTAGCATTTTCCCAAAAGCATTTTAAATCAATTGTTATAATAAAAGATGCTTATTTGTTTTTTGAAGATCAGATACTGTTATTGTTGCTAACACCATTTCCATTTATACTTTTTTGGATAGTGGATAGGGTTTTTGTTTCGCAGGAAGAAGATCGATCTTAACTTCTTGTAGAAATCATTCTAATCTCATTTTCTGTTTTTAGTATTTCTACTTATTAAAGTTGATTGCTTTGTAGTGAAAGTACTCATTTTCCGTATGGACAAGTGTCTTATTCTATTCACTCACAATAATCTTTCGTTTTTTCCGATTTATATAGTATCCGCAGCCAATGGCTGATATCTGAAAAACCTTGTGAAATGTTGAAATTTATTTGTTACCCTTTTGCAGCAATACATCTCATGTTTGCGCTTTCTGTTGCAAACCCTGATTTTAAAGCAGGAGCTTTTCAGCAGGAAAAAGGAATAGCAAATCCTTCTGTTGTAACCAATATCTCATCAATTTATGATCAATGGAATTTGCAGGCCAGCGGGCTTACAAAAGAAGCATTTAGTTATGCAATGAAGGGATACAATTTTCTTTCAGAAAAAAAATTATTAAGCAAAACAAATATTATAACCATTGTAGATTTCAGCAAACCTTCTTCAGAAAAAAGATTGTTTGTACTTGATATTCTTTCCGGAAGAATTCTTTTTAATACGTTGGTAGCTCATGGACATAATTCGGGAGCAGGCTATGCAAACAAATTTTCAAACAGCACCAATTCGCACGAAAGCAGCCTTGGATTTTATGTAACATCTGACACTTATTTTGGCGGCAACGGGTATTCATTACGATTAAAAGGCTGTGAAAAAGGATTTAATGACAATGCCTACAAGCGCCAGATAGTATTGCACGGGTCTGATTATGTAAGCGAAAATTTTATTCAGCAAAGAGGTTTTTTAGGCAGAAGCTATGGTTGTCCCGCAGTTCCTTTAGAATTCAGCAAAGAAATAATTGATTGCATTAAAAACGGAAGCTGTTTGTTTTTATACCATCCAACAAAAAAATACTTGACAAGCTCAAAAATATTAAACAGTAGACTAAGTTAGATACACTAACATTTTACTAACCTTAATTGTTAGGCACGACAGATGAACGAAGAAAGCTCCGGTTTAATAGCCGGGGCATCTTCATTTTAACTAACAACAAAAGATGCAATAAGCTGGCAGGCCAATCCTACAAATAAGCCTGTATAAATTTCTTTGGAAGAATGATCGCTGATTAATAAACGAGAAGTGCATACAGCGCCGCTAATCAATAAAACAACACATACCGGCCACGCCATAAGCATTGTATTTGATTGCATGATGATAAAAAAGATTCCCAGCAATCCACCCATGCCAATAGCATGCATGCTTATTTTTTGATAGATATTAAAGAGCAATGCAGCTGCCGTAGCAATAAAAACACCAAACATAAACTCAACCAATATCCTGGGAATATAATTTTGTTCACGCAAAACATAGTAGGTCCAGAAAAAAAATGTCATGGATGCGATGTAAGGAATAATTCTATCCTTCTGCGTTCGCAAAAAAACGGAACGGCTGAAACCAAGCCCTTTTAAAAGCAATACTACGACAGCTGGGAAAAGTATGGTATTAAACGATATAAGCAACACAATCTTTTTTTTAGCCAATACGCTAAAACCCGAAAAATAATTGGGGTGTACAAATGCTACAAATAATGTAACATACAAGGGTATGAACAAAGGGTGAAATATGTAAGAGAACAAAGTAGCAAACACTTTTCCAGCTAAAGAGTTTTTATTGTTGTAAGCAGTTTCGGTTGTGATGGTAGATGATGTTAAGCTCATAATTCTTTTCTTAATCTTGCAACCGGAACATTTAATTGTTCTCTATATTTGGCAACGGTGCGGCGTGCAATATTATAACCTTTTTCCTGAAGAAGTTCAGTGAGGCGCTCGTCGCTTAAAGGATGTTTTTTGCTTTCTCCTTCTATCAGGTCGCTCAATATTTTTTTCACTTCACGTGTGCTTACTTCTTCTCCGCTATCGGTTTGTAAACTTTCACTGAAGAAAAACTTTAAACGATAGGTGCCGAATTCTGTTTGAACAAATTTACTGTTGGCAACACGGCTTACGGTACTGATATCTAAATTGGTTTTTTCTGCAATGTCTTTCAGTATCATAGGGCGTAATTCCGTTTCATCGCCTGTTATAAAAAAATCGTACTGATAATTCATTATAGTAGTCATAGTGCTTATCAGTGTATGTTGTCGTTGTTTAATAGCATCAATAAACCATTTTGCAGCATCAATTTTTTGTTTGATGAACAATACGGCTTCTTTCTGGCGCCTGTCTTTTTTGCTGCCACGGTCATAATCTTTCAGCATATCTCTATAACCTTCGCTGATGCGAAGATCAGGAGCATTTTTACTGTTAAGCGTCAGCTCTAATTTTCCGTTATTATTAATGATGAAAAAATCAGGAATGATATAGCTTTCTCCTTTGTTTGCACCACCAATAGTACTACCGGGTTTGGGATTTAAACGTATTATCTGGTTAATAATATCTTTTAATTGTTCATCGGATATGTTTAATCCACGTTGAATTTTTTCGTAATGTTTTTTCGTAAACTCATCAAAGTATTTTTCCAATACTTTCATGGCTAGTTCAATGGATCTTCCTTCGCTTGATTTTCTTTCCAGCTGTAACAATAAACATTCCTGTAAATTACGGGCACCTATGCCGGGTGGATCAAACTGTTGAATTTGCAAAAGCAATTGGGTAATCTCCTCATCTGTAGTTTGAATGTTTTGACGAAAAGCCAGATCGTCTGTTATAGCAGAAATGTCTCTTCGTAAATAACCGTCATCATCCAGGTTGCCAATTATCTGTTCTGCTATTCTATGCTGATGTTCATTTAAATTAAGCATTCCTAATTGCTCCAGCATGAATTCATTAAAGCCTGTTTCAATTTTGTGTGGAATTACTTTGTTGTCTTCCGTGTCAGGATAATTATCATCTCTTAATTTATAATCAGCAATTTCATCGTCACCTTCCTGTACATAATCGCTAATATCTATTTGTTCATATTCATTCTCGCTTCCGTTCAAATCAAAATCATCAGCTTCATTGTCGCCCTCTTCTCTTTCCGTCTCAAACTCTTCTGTGCTATTTTCAAATTCTTCTTTTTCTTCTGCTTCATCTCCTGTTTCCAGTGCCGGGTTTTCTTCTAATTCTTCCTTGATCCTTTCTTCCAAAATAGCAGTAGGCAACTGCAACAACTTCATTAACTGAATTTGTTGTGGCGACAGTTTTTGTAACAATCTTTGCTGTAAGCCCTGACTAAGTGCCATGTTTAATAATTGATGCTACCCGATATCCATGCTTTTTTGTATTGGTATATAAATCCGGGTAAGCAGTTTCTGTCGTAAATTTACATACAAACCAATATGAAAGTGAAGTTAAAATGCATTTTTTTATTTTTTTGCATGATTTTTGTGGAAAGCACTGTTTTTTCGCAAAAAAAGACTATATTACTATTAAGTCAAACAAATAATAAGTTGTTTGATATCAATAAGTTATCAAATAACAGCAAGCTTAATTCGCCCCCTTTTTCTGTGTATTTATCGCCCGACTTTTATTCCACGCATCTTGGGTTTTTTTGCAAACAAGAAATAAAATTTGAAAAATTTACAAAAATTCCTTTTCGCTTTAGATTAGGAAGTTTAGAAGCTTGTAACCACCTTGAAGGAAAATAAAAGCCTCGTATAAACGAGGCATTAACAAGCAATCATGAAAAGAAACTTATTCTGATTTTCGTAATTTATCTAAAAGGGTATTTAATGTTTGTGCATCCGCAACAGAAAGAGCGTTCGCAATTTTATCTACTTCTTTTTCCTGTAGATCTATTTTATGTAATGATTTTCTTCCTTTAGTAGTAATAGTAATATCAACCAATCTTTTATCTGTTTTAGAAACAATTTTTTTTGCCAAACCTTTAATTACTAACCTGTCAACAATACGGCTGGTATCACTCATTTTATCCAGCATGCGGTCTCGTATTTGCATAGTAGATAAAGGAATATCGCTGCCGCGAAGAATACGTAATATATTATACTGCTGCATGGTCAGGTTCTCTTTCCCAAATACATCTTTCAACTGCTCCGTCATCCAATTATAGGTATAAATTAAATTTACCATGGACTTTTGGTACTCGTTCCTGAATTTAGTTTGGTTGATGTCTTTTTCTATACTCATATAATAACCTTCGGGATAAATAAAGAGCAGAATAAAGAGGATTTATTTTATTTCCAAACAGATGCTCCTTCGCTGCAATTAGCACAAATATCAATATTTCTGCGACTTTTCTTAAGCTGAGTTCTAAATTGTTGATATTTGTCATCCTTCCATATTTCCTTAAAGGACTTTTCCTTAAGGTTACCTAATTGGTGAGTAGCATCTTTATCGAAACAGCAAGGAACAACCAAGCCATCCCAGGTAATTACATTAGCATGTTGCAATTTCCAGCAGTGATTCGAGAGTTTATTTTTAGCAATATAGTTGCCGGTTGAATTTTTTTTGTAACGGCTGAATTTATCAATATCAGGAATTAATTGATTAGGGTCTGTTTCATAATCATATACCTGCGCTGTTTTAAAGCGAACTTCATCCACACCAATTTCCTTGGCCAGTTTTTTTATATCTTCAATTTGATGTTGATTGGGTTTTACTACCAGGAACTGGAAGAATATAAATGGTGTTTTACTGTTTAATTCTTTTTTCCATTTTACAATATTCTTTGCGCCGGCAATTACCTTTTCCAGCTTGCCTCCTACACGGTATTGTTGATACACTTCCTGTGTTGTTCCATCAATAGAAATGATCAATCTGTCTAAGCCACTTTCAACAGTTCGTTTTGCCACTTCATCCGTTAAGTAATGTGCATTGGTAGAGGTAGCTGTGTATATTTTTTTGGAAGCAGCATATTTCACCATTTCCAAAAAATCGGGATTTAAAAACGGCTCGCCCTGGAAATAAAAAATGAGGTATAAAAGCTCTTTATGAATTTCATCGATGGTAGTTCTGAAAAAATCTTTTTGTAACATGCCGGTAGGTCGTGTAAAGGCTCTTAAACCACTTGGGCATTCGGGGCAGCGAAGATTGCAACTGGTGGTAGGTTCAAACGAAATAGAGATTGGATAGCCCCATTGCAAAGGCTTTTTAAATAAACGGGCTGCATAAAAACTGCTGAATACTTTAGCGGCATTCCAGGTTCTTTTTATGGTAAGCTTGCTTAAAAAATTAATGCTATCATTTAAATTAAAATCGGGCATCCACAGTAAATGAAATACAAATGTAGTTGAATTAATGCCCACTTTTGGTCAGCTTGCTGTCAATAATAAAATTTAATGCAATCGTTACCAGTTCATTATTTCCTTAAATTTTAAGAAATAAATAAGAAGGTTTTTCGCATATTTACAAAGTCTGCTGAATATGTTGAACAATTATAAAAAACCTGCAAATATTTATGTACTAACATTTTTAATGCTGGCTGCAATCAGCATGACTGTTTTTTATTTTTCCAATGCTCCTTATCAACATAAAAAATACAAAGGCTTTGGTATCCGAATGCCTAAAAAATATTTGATCCATGGAATAGATGTGAGTCATCACCAGGCTTCTATTAACTGGGAAGATGTAAGTCAAATGGAATACAATAACATACGATTACAATTTAGTTTTATCAAAGCAACGGAAGGCACAGATAGGGTGGATAAAAATTTTTTTAGCAATTGGAATGAAGCGAGAGACGCTGGGCTTGTTGTTGGGGCTTATCATTATTTTAATGCAGGGTTAAATCCCAGGTTGCAGGCTCAGAACTTTATTGCTATTGTAAACTTAAAAACAAATGATCTGCCACCTGTATTGGATATTGAAGATATTGGAGAGTCAAGCTCAAAACAATTAATAAAGGATTTAAAGGAATGGTTGACCACTGTTGATAGTGCTTATCATATAAAGCCAATTATCTACTCTAATGTAAATTTTTATGAACAATACCTTGCAGGAAATTTTGATGATTACCCTGTATGGATTGCTAATTACGTTGATGCAGATAAACCCGGAACAGACAATAAATGGATACTTTGGCAACACAGTCAAACCGGGCATGTGAATGGTATTGACGGAAATGTAGATTTTAATGTTTTTAATGGAGATTCTACTGCATTTAATTCATTATTGATCAAATAAAATATTACTGATTTAATTACGAACTTCATTGTTGTAAATTTTACCAGTATGAGCATGGAGCCCGAAGTAAAAGAGTTTTTGTTGCGTATTATTCAAACGCTTTCGATGGGCATGCTGTGGTTATTGGTAAATATGACAATAGGAATTTATTTTAATTGGGCTTTTTACGAGGATAAGCCTTCACTAGCTAACTATATTTTCTACGCATGGTTTTTGATCAGTCTTGGATTGTTACTGTTTTATTTTTATAAAAAGTGGAAGGGAAAACTTTAGTGCTTATGATGCGATGACTCACATTTTGTTTGTCTGCATAAACGGAAATTATAAAAATGAGCAGACACAACCAATATAACTGCCGGGGCTAAAAACCAGTATTCAAATGCATGAAAAAATTGCTTCAATAATAAAAACACAAATCCAAAAGTAAATACCCAAACAGGCATTAATGAACGATGATGTTTTATATACCCGTGAATTAATGCAAAAGAGCCTACAAAAAATGCCAACGCGATCATACCCCATTCAAAGCGGGTGTTGTGGATAATATTTATTCCAAATACAGGAAGTGTGGTAACAATTACGGGTAGTAATGCACAATGAATAGCGCAGAGCACCGAAGCAGTAATACCCATTACATCCCAGTTAACTTTTAACCCGTTATTATCCATGGAGCAAATATACAATATTTGCAATAATGTTGCAAACTATTGCGCCTCGTGATTGTTAAATATGTCTAGCAAAGAAAAAAGATCACAAAGCAGGAACACGTTGTTTTCTAAGATTTGTGAGAAAAAAGCTCTGCTTACCTTTGCAAAAATTTTCCGAATGAAAAAGTGGTTGATCTATTTTGGTTTTTTTGCTCTGTTGCTTACAGGCTTTTATCTTTTTTTATACAAAGATTTTTCTCAATCCGATTTAAAGGTTATTAATGATCACTTGCAAAATTTTTCCTTTATTGATCAAAACGGGAAAACAATAACAGAAAAAAATGTAGAAGGGAAAGTGTATGTGGCGGAATATTTTTTTACAACCTGTAAAGCCATTTGCCCTAAAATGAATGCCAATATGCGGAGAGTGTATGATGTTTACAAAGATGATAAACGATTTATGATCTTATCACACACTTGTATGCCTGAAACGGACAGTGTAGAACAATTGAAAAAGTATGAATATAAAATGCTAACCGGAACATTAGTGAAAAATGATGATGGTGAATACCAGGTTAAAGCCGATGAAAGTACAGCAGGAAATAAATTACCGCCAGATCTTTCTACGAATTGGTTGTTTCTTACGGGAGATAAAGCGATGTTGTACGACCTGGCAAAACATAGCTATTTAATAGATAAATCTGAAAGAGATACTACACAAAATATTTCCGAGCAATTCATCCATACACAATTATTTGCATTGGTAGATAAACAACGCCACGTGCGTGGTATTTATGATGGTTTGAAAGAAGATGAGATCCAAAAATTGCTGAAGGATATTAAAGGCTTGTTAAATGAAAAAGCGCCTAATGCAAACCTGGCAAATGGCTTTAGCAATACGCCTAATTAAAATTTAAATAGTGGTAACTTTGCAGCATGGACATAAATGTTTTATCCATATTAAAAAAGAATCAGCTTAGTGTAACTGATGGGCGAAAAATAATTCTTGAGCTTTTTTTAAAAAGCCCCGGAGCTTTGGCTCATTCAGATATTGAAAAAGAAACAGGAGCATCATTTGATAGAGTAACTGTTTACCGCACCTTGCAAACCTTTGTTGAAAAAGGGATCATTCATCATATACCTACTACTGATAATTCTATTTTATACGCTTTGTGTAAACAGGATTGCGAAGCAGGGCATCATCATGATAACCATGTACATTTTGTTTGTAATGAATGTAATAAAACAATTTGTTTAGATGATGTAACTGTTCCTGATGTTAAGTTACCGAAGGGCTTTAAACCTGATCATTCAGAAATGGTAGTTAGCGGCGTGTGTCACGATTGCCGTTAATTATATTTTGTCCATCTCGTTTTTTACAAAATCCATTAACGTTTTAATAGTAGCCGGGCTGAAATCGAATTTTAATCCTGCTGTATTATATAATTCAGGCAATGTTTTTGTACCGCCCAGGCTTAACGCATTACAATAGTTGTCTAAGGCCTGTTCTTTATTCTCTTTGTATTGTTTCCACATGCCAATGGCGCCTAACTGGGCAATACCATATTCGATATAATAAAAAGGAACTTCAAATAAATGCAATTGACGCTGCCAGCCGTTGCGGCGATATTCATCTAATCCGCTATAATCAATAATGCTGTCTTTAAATTCATCTGTAATGCTCATCCATGCAGCAGTTCTTTCTTCAGCAGTATGCTTTGGGTTTTCGTATACCCAATGTTGAAATTTATCTATGATCGCTATCCATGGAAAAATAGTGATCACTCTTTCCAGTTGTTGTTCTTTTGCTCTTTTTAGTTCTTCGTTGCTTGTAAAAAAATCATTCCAATAATCCATACTAAAAAGCTCCATCGCCATACTTGCCACTTCTGCAATTTCCATCGGATATTCTTTAAATCCTGTTAACTCTAATGGATGGGACAAGAAAGAATGCACGGCATGACCGCCTTCATGAACCATTGTAGTTAGATCATGCATTTGACCGGAAGCATTCATAAAAATAAATGGAGCTCCGCTTTCTGCCAAAGGACAGTTATATCCGCCGGGAGCCTTACCCTTCCTGCTTTCCAGGTCGAAATGTTTTATTTCGTTCATCTTTTTCAAACAATCGCCAAAAAAGGGACGAAGCTTTGTAAAGCATTCAATCGATTTATTGATCAGTTCACTTCCTGTCTCAAATGGATGTAAAGCTTGTGTGCCTTCGGGCTCTGCTTCTACATCCCAGGGGCGCAAGTTGTCCAGACTTAATTTTTCTTTTTTCTTTTGATAGATAATATTAACTAGCGGTAACGCATATTGTTTTACGGCTTCGTGAAATTGAAAGCAATCTTCTTTAGTATAATCAAACCTTCCCAGTTCTTTAAAACGGTAGTCACGATAGTTTTCGAAGCCTGCATTTATCGCTAACTGATGACGTTTTTCAATTAGTTGGTTGTATAAATTATTCAGTGTCTCCTTATCCTGTAATCTTCTTTCATTTATTTTCCGATAAACATCTTCGCGTAAATCTCTATCATGACTTTGAAGGAATTTACCTGCTTGTTGCAACGTGTATTCTTTGCCATTAACGGTTACAGTCATTTTTCCAGTTATCATTCCGTAATGCTGCTGCAAAACGGAAAGCTCTGCTTGCAGTGAAATATTCTCTTGTCTGAATAATTCAATGCTTTTACGCATGGAACGCAGATAGGTAAAATATTTTTCTTTATCCAGCTCGTTTATCAAAGAACTGTTCACTAATTTTTTATTTAGCAGATCGGTATATGGCTGAATTTTAGGTTGAATTTCAAGACAGAAAAAATTAAAAGCATCTTCCAGTTGTTTGTTCTCTGTGTCGCAGGTCATTTTTATCTGGCGCCAGCAGGCATCTTCGCTTACTACAGCTTCCAGTTCACTCATGTCTTTTAGCCATTGTTCCAATGCTTCCTTGGTATCGATATTTCTATCGTTCAAATTTTGAAAGAAAGGCTCAATACTTTGCCAGTCGGTAACTACAAAATCTTTCGGAACAAAGTGGCGTTCGATCTTTTTTATGTCTGCTGTATACATGGTTAAACTCCAAATTTAAAATTCCAAATTACAGATCGTAATAATCTACTAATTTGGAATTTGTTATTTGATTTTTATAATTTATTATGCCATTTTACGTGGCGCATTTATCTTTTTAGCCGGTGCATTTTTAACCGTTGTTTGCGAATTGCTGGCTACTTTCGGTTGATTGGTTTTTGTTTCAGCAGCAACCTCTCCTTCTACATTTTCAGATAGTTTTATTTCAACATTGTTAGCCGTTAAAATTTCATACCATTTGATCATTTTCTTCATATCGCTTACATATACCCTTTCAAAATCCATATCAGGATATACTTTTTTAAAATAATCCTGTAATGTTTTATTATCAGCCTTTGCATCAGGCAATTTTTCTTTGCTTGCTTTTATAGCATCAAAAATTTCTACCAGGTTAACATTTTCTTTTGTAGTATAGATCTCTATGCTTTCCAAATGAGAAAAACGATGTAAGCGGGTACTTACAAATTTTGTGCTTTTATCTTCCAGTGAGCGTACAACGCCTCCATCAGCCTTTGAAGAAATCAATTCAAACAATCCGCCTAATCCGGATACAGATACTAATTTGCTATATTCCATAATTTTAAAATTTGTGGGTAGCAAATATAAATAAAAAAGCCCCCTAAACCCGTTTAATCGGCATTTTGTTTAAGATAATCGTAATGAAGCATTCACAACAATGAACCTTCTGAATATTCTTTGGCATCTTTTGTTAATGGGTTACTAATTTTGTTTTTCACCGCCTTATTTTAAACAGATTAGCGTCTCAGTAAGTCAGACGTCAAAACTTAATATGAAACAACTTTTAGCCCTTTTCCTCATTTTTAATCTCATGTCGGCAAAGTCTAATGCACAAACTAGCAGCCTAAAAGGGAAATTGGTTGATCAATCAGATAAAACACCAGTTGCAGGAGCTACTATACAAATAGAATCAACCGATTCTCTTCATAAGCAAATATCTGTGGTATCAGCAGAGGACGGTTCATTTATTTTAAATGATGTGCAACTTAAGCAATCTTATAATTTGTTTATATCATTTGTTGGATATGACAGGATCGACCAACAGGTATTTATTGATACTACCGACAAAGATCTGGGCACTATCGAATTTTCAAAATCGGTAGGAGAAGAGTTGACAGGCGTTACTGTTACAGCAAAAACACCGCCCGTACAGCAAAAACAAGATACTATTCAATATAATGCCAGTCAATTTAAAACAAACCCGGATGCAACCGCAGAAGAATTGATGGCCAAACTTCCGGGAGTTACTGTTGATAAAAGCGGAACGGTAACAGCACAGGGAGACCAGGTAAAATCAGTAACAGTAGATGGAAAGAAATTTTTTGGTGATGATGCGTCCGCCGCATTAAGAAATTTACCGGCCGAAATCATAGATAAAATCCAAGTGTTTGATAAACTGAGCGACCAGGCTGCTTTTACAGGTTTTGACGATGGCAGCAGTGTTCGGGCAATTAATATTGTTACAAAATCAAATATGCGTAACGGACAGTTTGGACGTTTATATGCAGGTTACGGAACTGACCAAAGGTACAATGCAGGCGGTAATGTAAATTTCTTTAACGGTGATAGAAGAATTTCAATAGTAGGATTGTTCAACAATGTTAATCAACAAAACTTTTCATCACAGGATCTCTTGGGCTTTGGCAGTGGCGGCGGAAGAGGAGGAAGAGGCGGCGGCGTTCCTGCCATTGGTGCACAAAGCGGCATTAATACTACAAATGCAATAGGAATAAACTTTACCGATACCTGGGGAAAGAAATTAGATGTACAAGGAAGTTATTTTTTCAATTATGGCAACAATGTAAATAATCAAACTTCGCATACGCAATATTTATTAGCAAACGACAGCAGCAGTTTTGAAGATCAAACATCCAATTCCGATTCTAAAAACTGGAATCACCGGGTTAATTTTCGATTTGATTATAAGATCGATTCCTCCAATTCATTATTAATAACGCCTACACTTAGCTTTCAAAACAATAATGGATTTAATAACTCCAATGCAACATATTATGTTACCGATGTAAACTCATTAACGAATGCCTTGCTGAGCAATTCTCATTCCGATGCATCCGGATATAATCTTAACAATAATATTTTATATCGCCACGCTTTTGCTAAAAAAGGAAGAACGCTTTCTTTAAGTGTTACCACCGGGCTTAACAAAAATGACAGAGATAGCTACCTGCAAACAAATAATACAGATTACATCAACAATATAGAAGATTCGGTAAATCGATACAGCAATAATAAAACGAGCGGCTATCAGCTTTCGGGAAATGTGGCATATACGGAACCGCTAGGTAAAAAGGGACAGCTGCAGCTAAACTATTCTCCTTCGTATTCAAAAAACAAATCAACTGCGGATGTTTTTAATTATGATAATTCTTTAAGCAAGTACGCTGATATGGATACCAGCTTATCGAACAATTTTGAAAATACCGTTTCATCTCAAAATGGAGGCGTGTCTTATCGCTTAGGAGATAAAAACGAAATGTTCTCTGTCGGCGCTAACTATCAATATACGTTATTGAACAGCGATAAAATATTTCCATTTGCAGGCAACATTCATAAATCGTTTGACAATGTATTGCCTAATTTAATGTGGCGGAAAAAAGTATCTGCTAAAGCCAACATCCGTTTGTTTTATCGTATGTCCACATCTGCACCATCCATTAGTCAACTGCAAAATGTAATTAATAATGCCAACCCATTATTTGTTACAACAGGTAATCCTGATCTAAAACAACAGGTGGGCAATACGCTTAGCTTTAGATATACTTATTCTAACACGGATAAAAGCAATAGCTTTTTTGCCAATATTTATTTGCAACAATACAATAATTATATTGGTAACGCTTCTACTATTGCTACCGCAGATTCTGTTTATAATAATGATACACTGTATTTTAAAGGAGCACAGATAACAAGGCCCACCAATTTGGATGGCTATGTAAGTATGCGTTCATTTTTTACGTATGGATTTCCATTAAAGGCACTAAAATCGAATATTAACTTAAATGCAGGACTGTCTTTAACAAGAACACCGGTAGTAGTTCAGGGTAATCCGAGCTTTACTAATAATTACAATTACAATGCTGGTGTGGTAGTAGCAAGTAATGTAAGCCAGTATGTTGATTTCACTTTGTCGTACTCTGCCGGCATTAATGTGGCAAGAAATGAGAAAGAAACAGAATTGAACAACAATTATTTTTCGCAAACAGCAGGTATAAAATTTAACCTGTTAGACAAAAAAGGATGGTTTTTACAAAACGACCTCTCGCTACAGGCTTACAGCGGACTTACAGCAGGGTTAAATCAATCGTATTGGTTATGGAATGTAGCGATGGGAAAAAAATTCCTGGCAGATCAACGTGGAGAACTGAAGTTGTCAGTGTTTGATCTCTTGAAACAAAATCAAAGCATCAGCAGAACGGTTAGTGAAAAATCTATTGAAGATGACAGGAACTTAGTGTTGCAACAATACTTTATGTTAACATTCACGTACAAGCTAAAATCGTTTGGAACGCCGCCTGCAAAAGAGCAGGGTAATTTTAGAGGAGGCAGCGGTGGTGGCGGTTTTCATGGCGGTGCAGGAAATATTCCCTCGTTTTAGTTAATTTTAAAGCGAGCAAACCACATGCTTTGGACCAACAGGAACTAATTGTACGATTAAAAAAAGGGGATGAGCTGGCGTTTAAACACATTGTAGAAACCTGGCAAAACATGGTGTATAACACCGCTATTGGTATTGTACAAAGTGCCGAAGACGCAGAAGATATTGCACAGGAAACATTTGTGCAGGTGTACCAGTCGATACACTCATTTAGGAACGAAGCGAAATTATCTACCTGGATCTATAGAATTGTTATCACCAAATCTTTAGATCATGAACGGAAGAAAAAAAGAAAAAAGCGATTTGCTTTTGTAAAAAGCTTGTTTGGAGAAGATGAAATACATCCGCCGGATTTTCATCATCCGGGGGTGGTGGCAGAAAAAAAAGAACAGGCGGGTGAGTTGTTCAAAGCATTGAAGCAAATACCCGAAAAACAGCGTATCGCATTTACGTTGCATAAGCTGGAAGGATTAAGTTACCAGGAAGTAGCAGAAGTATTGAACACAACATTATATGCAACGGAATCGTTAATGCAGCGGGCAAAAAATAATTTAAAACGTGTGTTGGAAAAATATTATTTAGAAAATGAAAAGTAATATTCAATCAAAGATCGATGTAACACTGGACAGTGTTAACGATGCAGTAAGAGCAGAGCCTAAGCCATTTTTGTTTACAAGAATAATGGCAAGATTGGAGGAAGTTAAAGAAACTTATTGGGAAAGGATCGGCAAGCTTTTCAGTCGCCCATCTATTGCTATCGTAGGTTTAAGCCTGATGCTGGTATTGAATGCGGCGGTAATTTTTATCAATATTAATCGGGCAAAAAACGCCAGCCAGCCTGCTGAACTTGTTACCAGCGGCGATCTGCCTTCTGTTGCTATCACTATTCAAAATCCACAACCATGATAGCTCGTTCTAATAATAAAACACTGGTGATCATTATTGTAGTATTGTTACTTATCAATATCGCCACTATGCTGTTTTTTATTTTGGGTAAAGAAGAAAAGGGCAGCATCCGGGGAAATATTAAAGCTGCGATACCTGAATTTTTGAGAACAAAAATGAATTTTTCCGCCGAGCAAATGAAGCGTTTTGATTCATTAAGCCAGTCACAGTCAACTCAATTTAAAGCTACATTGGAAGAAATGCGCCAGGATAAAAAAGAAGAATTCAGACAAATGGGTTCCGGCAATTTCAACGATTCTGTAATGAATGCAATGGTGGCTCATTCACTGACCAAGCATAAAATATTAGAATTGCGGTTTTTTCAATATATAAAAGATATCAGGGCGCTTTGTACACCTGAACAAATGCCAAAATTTGATACCTCTTTTTATAAAATTATGTGCCAAAAACCATAAAACTACCCGACGGTTTTTTTATAAGCTGTCGTCAAATGGGTGGGATAAGGGTTTTTGGTTTTGATTATTTTTAAGTAGTCTCGCTTTCAGCGGGACTATTTTTTTGTGGCGTGGCCCCCTAAGCTAACGCAAGGGGTCGGGCTTTACGCTCCAATCTTTTTGCTTCGTGCCTCGCAAAAAGTATTTCCGCTTCAATCCCTCACGCATCGATCAGTACCATATTATTTCTTGTCTAAAACTTTTCCTAATCGATCTTTTACTGTTTCGTAGTCGGTAAAGCCGTTTGCCAACATATAAAACTTCGATTCGTCTTTTTGCAAAAACACACAAGGAAAACCGCTCACGTTTAATTGCTTGCACAAATTAAATTCATAATAAGCCTGTTCCTTAAATTCGTTGCTGTGTAGCTTGGCATAAAAATCTTCTGCAGTAACAGCATATTTTTCTAATAGATGACGATATGCTTCATCATCATCAAGGTCCCTGCCTTCAAAATTCAAAGCGTATTGCAGATCGCTTGCAAAGTCTAACTGTTTTTCGGGGTAATATTCTTTAAATATGCAAAGAGCGATAGCAGGTTTTTCCGAATTCATTACCCAATCACTTTTATCGGGGTTATTAATATGCCATAAAAAATCCTCACCAAATGTTATTCCTGTTAAATCTTCTACTCTTTTATATGCATCTTTAATAAAACCTGCAATTTTTTCAATGGGCATTTTCGATTCGCCGATAAACATTCCTCCACTTAAAACTTCTATATCCAGGTCATTTTTATACTCTTCGGCAATCTTTTTCATTACAGGACTAAAGCCGTAACACCAGCCACAGTAAGCATCATAACAATAAATCAGAATAGGCTTCATAAATAAAATAATTATTTGTGGATGGTAAAAAGTGAAAGAGATCTAACGAACAATACACCATTGACCATTTACGTATTTAATGTGCTGCCAACCAGTTTTCGCCAACACCCACTTCTGCATCAGTAGGAATATTGCCGGGCAATGCCAATGCCGTTTGCATACAATGCAGAATAACGGGCTTTATTATTTCTACTTCATCTTTATGTGCATCAAATACCAATTCATCATGTACTTGTAACAGCATTTTTGATTGGAAGTTTTGCTTTTTAAATTCTTCATGAATTTTTATCATCGCCAGCTTGATCATATCGGCAGCAGTACCTTGTATGGGAGAGTTGATGGCATTTCGCTCTGCAAAACCACGAACGGTAAAGTTGGCGCTGTTAATATCACGTAGCCAGCGTTTGCGCCCCATCAGCGTTTCAACGTATCCATTTTCTCTTGCAAAGTTGATGGTGTTATCCATGTATTGCTGGATAGCAGGAAATTGTTTTTTGTAATTGTCGATGATCTCTTTTGCTTCTGTTCTTGAGATGCCTAAATTTTCGGCTAAACCAAAAGCGCCTTGTCCGTAAATAATTCCGAAATTCACGCTTTTAGCTTTGTAACGCATTTCTTTGGTCACATCTTTTTCTTCTACATTAAAAACCTTTGCTGCTGTTGCAGTGTGAATGTCTTTGCCTGTTTTAAAGGCTTCGCTCATGTTCACATCACCGCTAATACCGGCAACAATGCGTAATTCAATTTGCGAGTAATCGGCACTTACCAATACGTGATCTTTATCTCTTGGAATAAATGCTTTGCGTATCTCTCTTCCTTTTTCAGTACGAATAGGAATGTTTTGTAAATTAGGATTGTTGCTGCTCAAACGACCGGTAACTGCAACCGCCTGCGCATAACTGGTGTGCACTCTGCCTGTTTTGCGATTGATCATTTGCGGTAATGCATCTACATAAGTGGATTTTAATTTAGTAAGCTCACGAAAGTTTAAAATATCATCGCAGATTTGATGACCTTTTGCAGCCAGCTTTAATAAAACATCTTCACCCGTTTGGTATTGTCCTGTTTTTGTTTTTTTTGCTGAGGTGTCGAGCTGTAATTTATCAAACAATACTTCACCTAATTGTTTTGGAGAAGCCAAATTAAAACGAACTCCCGCTAACGCATAAACGCTTTCTTCACTTTTCTTTGCTTCTTTTTCCAGCTCTTTTGAATATTGAAGCAAAAAATCTTCATCAATTTTAATTCCTTCAAATTCCATATCTGTCAGCACTTTCACCAATGGATTTTCTACTTCATAAAAAACCTTCTCTACTTCTTTTTCTTTTAACTCAGGCAATAAAATATGTTTTAATTGAAGTGTGATGTCTGCATCTTCAGCCGCGTAGTCTTTAATTTTTTCAATCTCTACATCACGCATATTGCCTTGCGTTTTTCCTTTTTTACCGATCAATTCTTCAATATGTACCGGTTCGTAACCCAGATATTTTGCGCTTAGATCATCCATTCCACGTTTGCCGTCGGGTTCTACAACATAATGTACCAGCATGGTATCAAAAATATTTCCTTTTAGCTCTATGCCATACCATTTCAGCATCAACAGATCGTACTTTATGTTTTGTCCTATCCAGGTAATTTTTTCATTGTTGAAAAGCGGCTCAAAGTTTTTAAGCAATTCTTTTGTTTCATCCTGATTAGCGGGACACGGAATATAATAGGCTTCGCCGGGCTGATATGAAAAACTTAAGCCCACTAATTCTGCGTTGTTTGCATCGATGCCGGTGGTCTCTGTATCAAAACAAATTTCTGTTTGCTTGCCTAGCTTTTCAATTAATTCTGAAACAAGATGTTTGGTATCGATTAAAAAATACTCGTGTGGAGTGTTATGAATAGTTGCACCGCCACCACCTAACGGATGTATTTCTTCCACCTGTGATGGAGGCTCAGGTGTAGCAGTCTCAATAATATTTCCGAATAGATCTATTTGTTGTGCGGCTGCCGGTCGGGTTTCTCCTGATTTCGATTCTACTATAGTAAAATCGGCTCCCAACAAGCGCTTGCCTAAGGTTTTAAATTCCAGCTCAGTGAAAATTTCTTTTAATGCATCAATGTTTTTTTCTTTTATACAAAAATCTTCTTCATGAAATTCAACCGGAACATTGGTAATGATTGTTGCCAGCTTTTTACTCATAATGGCAAGGTCTTTACCTGCTGCAATTTTTTCGCCCAATTTACCTTTTATAGCAGCTGCGTTTTCGAGTACGCCTTCCAATGAGTGATATTCTTTTAACAACTTGGCTGCTGTTTTTTCTCCCACTCCCGGTATACCGGGAATATTATCAACACTATCTCCCATCAATCCTAAAATATCAATTACCTGGTTTACATTTTCGATATCCCATTTGGCGCAAACTTCTGCAGGTCCTAATATTTCAAAATCACTGCCCTGGTAAGGTGGTTTATATATTTTAATATTTTCAGAAACCAATTGCCCGTAATCTTTATCAGGGGTAACCATGTACACTTCATATCCTGCTTTTTCTGCCTGTTTAGCTAATGCGCCGATCACATCGTCTGCTTCATAGCCATCCATGGCTACAACAGGAATATTAAATCCTTCAATTATCTTTTTTATATCAGGAACTGCCGAACGAATGTCTTCCGGGGTTTCCTGGCGATTGGCCTTATAATCGGCAAAATCGGTGTGACGTTCAGTGGGTGCATGTGTATCAAAACATACTGCCATGTGCGTCGGCTTTTGGTTATTCAACAGATCGATGAGCGTATTGGTAAAGCCGAATTGCGCATTGGTATTGCGTCCTGTGCTGGTAATGCGAGGGCTCCGAATTAAAGCATAGTATGCTCTGAACACCAGCGCATAGGCATCTAGTAAAAATAATTTTTTCTGCATGGGATAAAATTAAAACAATAAGCCTTCATATAAAAACCATGTTAAACCGAGGCAACGCTCAGCCTAAAAAGAATATCTTTGTTACAAAGCGGAATTTTATGATGATGAAATTGAAACCAGTTGCAGTATTAATTAGCATTGTCTGTCTTTTTGCTGCGTGTACAAAAGAATACAGCTTTGAAGGGTCGCTTGGTTCAGGCGGTAGTACAGGGGGGACAGCTCATTTTACCATTACCGGTGCAACAGGTAGTTGTGCTGCTATAAGTGGTAATTATAAAGCAAATGTTGCATTAAGTGATTCTAATACAGTTGCAATAACCGTTTATGTAGATTCTATCGGCACATATATTATTTCAACCGGCACCTCAGACGGCATTTCATTTTCTGCATCGGGTACTTTTGCTGGTACAGGAGCCCAAACAATAATATTAAATGGACAGGGCACACCTGTAGCGTCCGGCATATTCAATTTTACCCCCGGTAACAGCGGTTGTACATTTTCTATAACCGTTACAGGAGACTCCAACAACAGTGGTGGAACAGGCGGTAATAATGGAGGCGGAACAACAACGACAGACTGCAAAGCTTGTGCTTACACACCTACCTGCCAAGGCTCAACCTATGTACAGGTTTATTCATTAAATGGTACTACATCCGAAAGAACAACCACCTATAAAAGTGTGACAGATACTTCAATCGGTGGTGCAACATACAAAAAGATAGTATCAAACGATGGAATGTCAGGTGACGTTGCGTCTTACCTTAATTGCGATAATGGCATTTATACTCAAATAGCGTACAATGCAACAAGTCTTACAGGGTCGGCAAGTGCGACAATGATAAAACAAATAGGACTAAAAGTAAATGTACCCGTAGGAACAACCTGGACGGATAATATAAATGCTTCGTATAACGGAATTACCGTTACGAATACATATAAACATACTATAAAAGGAATAGGAATAAGTAAGACAGTTGAAGGTGTAACCTATAATGATGTGATCCAGGTAGAGGTAGAAATAACAACGGAATACAATGGCATCAGCATACCTTCCGGTATTGCAGAATATTATTTTGCAAAGGGAGTTGGAACTATAGAAACGGATATCACGAATAACGGCTCAACCTCTTCTATTTCATTAAAGTCTTATAATATTCCATAATTAAATAAAGAAACGGGTAGGGATAAATATTACCAAAAAGAATATATTTGCCCACAAAGCAAATATTTTACAATGACAATTAAAGCCCTTTTCCCCATTCTTGGTTTGGTAATTTTATTTAGTTCTTGCTCAAAGCAAAATACCGACAATCCCTCATCCTCTTCAGGCTATTATTATGAAGCTACTATTGGCGGAGTAACTTACAAGGAAACAGTAACAAATTCCAATGGATATATTGCAGGCTCTACTGGCGGTGCTAATGATGATGCAATTTTTGGAAGCAGCATTGCTCCTATTGCGGAACCAATTCCTGCTAATGAAACTGCCTTAGGAATTGGAAAGGGGATATTTCATAATTTTTCAGATGAAACTACAGATGCAGAATTTAAAAGCTTTTTTAATCCTGGAACATATTCTTTTAGTACGCCGGGTAGCTACCAGGGGATAACTGTTAGCTGGATGGATAAATCAGGAAATTATTGGTCTACAGATAATGATCCTGCCACTCAATCAGGAAGCACGTTTACTATAACTAAAGTTAATGATGGTCCGGTATCGTTAAACCAGGTTTATTATGTTGAAGTTACTGCAACCTTTAATTGCACATTATATGATCTTAGTGGCAATTCAAAGCAACTAACGAATGGTAAGTACTTTGGGTTATTTGGTAAAATAAGGTAAACGCTTTTATTCCAGCACCCCTTCTTTAATCTCTGTCCATAGATCCCTGTAAGAAAGTGCAGCCAGGCTGCTTTTCGCATACTCTTCTATTGGACGGCGATGAATGCCCATCTTTTCTACATCAGACAGATAAGGAATGTATGTTTGAAAGAATCGCTTATCCTTATGCAAATATTCCATTATCTCGTTGTGCATGTTTTTACGAAGGTCTGTCATCGTGAAAAAGCACATCATCTTACTGCCGTCTAAATCTTTTTCTTTAAAATAATCTTTCACCATTGTGTAGGTACGTACCGATAATGTAGTAGGAATGATCGGCATTAATACAATATCAGCCGCATTAAAAATATTTTCACTCAACGCAGAAAAACCCGGAGGGCAATCGATAAAAACAAAATCATATTCATTTTCCAATTGCTTTAGTACACCTTTTAAACGGGTCTTGCTACCTTTCATTTCTTCCACCATCACATCAAAGCTTTTAGCAGAATTATCGTTGGGAATGATCTCTAAATTCTCATAATCAGTAGCCATGATAGCGCTTTCAAGGTTTGCATCCTTACTGATCAGCTTTTTTATTCCTTGCGCATCTTTGTTTTTTATCTTGTAATAAAATGTCGTAGAGCCCTGTGGATCTATATCCCACAACAATGTTTTATATCCATCTTTGGCAGCTAAGTAAGCAAGATTAACACAGGATGCTGTTTTACCAACGCCTCCTTTTAAATTATATAGAGCGATAGTTACCATACATGATTTTTTAAAGATGAATTAGTAAGTTAATAAAATTCTGTTATTCATGGCATTTATAACAAGCCGGAAGTTTTTCTTAAAATAATTTTTAAAAAAAGATTTGCATTTTTAAAAAATCTTTCTACTTTTGATATGTACGAACATATAAACATGGTTACGGATTTTAAAATTGACCACAATAGCTCACAGCCTCTGCACCAACAAGTAGAGGATATGTTGAGAAAGTTAATAGGGCAGCCAGAATATCAAAATGGAAAACTGTTGCCGAACGAAGTGCACATGGCAAACCGCCTGGGCATATCCCGTTCTACGGTAAGGCAGGCAACCAATAAATTGGTATATGAACGTTTATTGATCCGTAAAAAAGGTGTGGGCACCAAGGTGGCGAAAAACAATATCACCACTAAGCTAAATAGCTGGACAAGCTTTACGCATGAGATGGATGAGAAGGGTGTGGTTTTCAAGAACTATAGTATAAAAGTTACTATGGTGGTACCCGATAAAGAAATACAACAACTGTTTAATATAGATGAGGGAACAAGGGTGTTGAAGATGGAGCGTATAAAAGGTCCGGAATCCGGTCCGGTAGTGCATTTCATCTCTTACTTTCACCCACGCAGCGGACTAACTCCGGACGATGATTTTTCGAAACCGTTATACGAAACATTAGAAAAGAAATATCACATTGTTGCTGCAGTTTCTAAGGAAGGAATAAGCGCTATATTGGCTGATGCCAAGATCAGCAAGATATTAAATGTAAAACCCGGCGACCCTATCCTGTTTAGGAAACGTGTGGTTTGCGATCCGGGAGACAGACCTATTGAATACAATTTAGGATTTTACAGAGCGGACAGATTTACTTACACGATAGACATTAAGAGAGGAAGCTGATAAACTGAATCATTTATTTAAGCGAATAATTTTTTGCTGAAAATAAATTGCCAAATGATAATTTTTTGTGTTTTAATATGTACATACATTTATACATACTAAAGCATTCGAAATACATACATAACGATTGTTCACTTTAATGATTCTTGCTAATGAGACAAAAAGCTATTACAAGGTTCACGTCTATTACGATGTGTTTCCTGTGCCTGATTTTTAGCGCTTCAGTTATAGCGCAGGTTCCGGCGGGCACCACAATAACCGGAACAGTTCTTTCAAACGCAGGCGTGCCTTTACATGGCGCCACGGTAATTATAAAAGGAGGGCAGCAAACCGCCACCACAGATGAAAAAGGTGCGTTTAGCATTGCAGGTTCTACAAAAGCAACATTGATTGTTTCTTATGTAGGCTACATCTCCCGTGAAATTTCCCTAGAAGGCAAAAACAATGTAGAAGTACGTTTGAACGAAAATCCCGCTGAATTATCCAATGTTGTAGTGATCGGTTATGGCACCGCTAAAAAAAGCGACCTGACCGGTTCTGTAGTTTCCGTAAAAGCCAATGAGCTGAATGCCGTTCCTGCAACCAGTTTCGACCAGGCTTTGCAGGGGCGTGCAGCAGGTGTGCAGGTTACACAAATGTCGGGCAAGCCCGGCGCAGAAACTTCTATTCGTATTCGAGGTACAAGCTCTATTACTGCAGGCAATGAGCCATTATATGTTATTGATGGATTGCTGATCAGCAGTGATGGTAATGATATCAGTAATGGTAATGTTACCCGTGGCCCACGTATCAGTGCATTGTCTTCTATCAATCCCAATGATATAGAATCCATAGAAATTTTAAAAGATGCTTCTGCAACTGCTATGTATGGATCACGTGGTACCAATGGCGTTGTATTAATTACTACAAAACGTGGTAAGGCAGGAAAGGGTACTCTTACATTTGATACTTACCAGGGGCAACAGCAAGTGGCTAATAAACTGCATTTATTAAATGCATCGCAATTTGCTGATTTTGTAAATGATGCAAAGATCAATGCAGGACAGGTGCCTGTTTATGTAAATCCTAAAAACTTAGGCACAGGAACCGATTGGCAAAACGCATTGTTTAGAAATGCTTACATGGGAAATTACCAGCTTAGTTTTTCCGGTGGCGATGCTAAAACAAAATATGCTATATCCGGTTCTTTATTTAAGCAGGATGGTATTGTTATAAGTTCCGATTTCAAGCGTTATTCATTAAGGGCAAATATTGAAAGTAAAGTAAATGATAGAATAACCGTTGGTACCAATACCAATTATTCAAGAATTGAAACAAATGGTGTATTGACAAATGATCTTGGACAAATTGTTCCGGGTGTTGTTACTTCAGCTTTATTGTTCAATCCTGTTTTGCCGGTGTATGATACTTCTGTTGTAGGTGGCTATACTTACGAGAACAAAGACAAGTTTAGTTACATCGGTAAAACATTAGGCAATCCAATTGCCGAAGCACAGAATTATATATCTAATACAGTATTGTCGCGTATTTTAAGCAATACGTTTGCTCAATATAGTTTCAGCAAATCATTAACCTTTAAAACCACATTTGGTATAGATGCTTATACCAATGAAGAGAACAGTTTTGGGCCTAATTTTTTAAAGCGTACACAAGCAAGCAATGGTGAAGCTGCCTTAGCCCGTACCAACGGACTAACATGGTTAAATGAAAACACACTTACTTATAATAAAACATTTAATCAACGTCACGCCATTAATGCAGTTGCAGGTTACACGATGCAACAGTTCAATGATGATTATCTGGTGGCTACCGCTTTTGACTTTCCGGATAATCGCACAGGCTATCACAATATTTCCGCAGCACAAAACCCACAGAAACCTGTTAATGGCGAATCGCAATGGAGTATGATCTCTTACTTAGGTCGTATTAACTATACACTCGATAGTAAATATTTATTTACTGTAACCGGCCGTGTGGATGGTTCCTCAAAATTTGCTGAAAATAATAAGTATGGATTTTTTCCTTCAGGAGCTTTTGCATGGAGAGTGTCAAAAGAAAAATTCTTGCAGAATATAAATGCTATCACTGATCTTAAATTCAGAACAAGCTATGGAGTGATCGGTAATCAAAGTATTCCTCCTTACCAATCTTTAGCATTGGTAGCACCTTTTGGACAAGGCGTATTTAATACTATTAATGGTAGTGATGTTTACACAGGACAAGAACCGATCAGTTATGTAAACACTAATTTAAAATGGGAAACCACCAAACAGTTTGATGTAGGTATCGACCTTTCATTATTAAAGAATAGGATCAGCATAACTGCAGATTATTATAATAAGAAAACAGACGATCTGTTATTGCCAACGCCTATTCCTTTAACTACAGGTTTTGCTACAACACTGCTTAATATTGGTAATATCGAAAATCATGGTTTTGAGTTTGATGTTAGAACGATTAACCTGAAAGGAAAGGTAGAATGGACATCTTCTTTCAATTTGTCTTTGAATCGTAACACAATGACCAATTTGAATAATGCGACGGATGTTATTTTGAATGGAGTATTGTTATTAAGACAAGGATTAGGAATTGGAACTTTCTACGGCTATCAAACAGATGGAATTTTCCAAACGGATGCAGAAGCCGCCAGCAGCGCTGTTTTGGTAGGACAAACAGCGAAAGCAGGAGATAGAAAATATAAAGACCTGGATGGTAATGGAAAAATAGATGGTAACGACAGAACGGTGTTAGGTTCTGCACAACCGGATTTTACATGGGGTTTTGGTAATACAGTGTCTTATAAAAATTTAGAGCTGTCATTTTTCTTCCAGGGTTCACAAGGAAATAAAATGGCAAACCTCAATAATTTAAACCTGCTCAATTTTACAGGAACCAATAATGTATTGGCAGATGCTGCGTTAAATCGCTGGACTCCTGATAATCCAAGCAACAAATATCCACGTGCACTGGCAAATGCATTTGATCAATCAACCATTTCCTCAGCGCTTATTGAAGATGCATCTTATGTACGTTTAAAAAGTGTAACGATCAGTTATACGCTTCCGGAAAAAGCGATTAAGCGTATTGGCATGAGTAACTTAAAAGTGTATGTAAGCGGAACCAATTTATTAACTATTACCAATTATACCGGTTACGATCCTGAAGCAAATACGGCAGGACAAAGTACTACCGTAGTTGGGTTAGACTTTGGCGGATATCCTCAGGCAAAAGTTTTTCAAGTTGGCTTGAGTGCAACATTTTAATACAATCAAAAGCTTATTATATGAATACAATTAATCGTTCAATAAAAAACAGCATTGCGGTATTGTTACTGTTTGTTTCTTTCAGTTCCTGTAAAAAGTTTTTGGAAGAAGATCCGAAGAACTTGGTAAGTGTTAAGAATTATTATCAAACACAGTCTGATGCAGTAGCGGCGGTAAATTCTGTTTATGCTTATCTTAATTCGGTAGATAATTTTGCACAAGGTGGAAACACAGCAGGTGTATATCACAGTACTTTTTGGGTAACAGCCGGGCTTGCTTCCGATGAAATGGAGAATAACCAGGTAGGTACACCTTACTTCGATCAGTTAGCTACTTTTCAATACAATGCACAAAATTCTGTATTCCAGGAATTGTGGGCGATGGAGTACAAAACAGTTACTATTGCTAATATTGCTATTGCACGCATTCCTTCAATCGATATGGATGCGACATTAAGAACAAGATTGGTTGGTGAGGCAAAATTTTTAAGAGGACTGATGTATTTTGATTTAGTAAGATGGTTTGGTAAAGTGCCATTGATCACGCAGGAAGATGCACCTCTCTATCCTTCTCTTAGTTCTGTTGATGATGTGTACACACAAATTATAGCTGATCTTAAAGATGCAGCAGATGCACTTCCATCGCAATACGAGGGTTCAAAAGATCATGAAATAGGTCGTGCAACAGCAGGCGCAGCGAATGCTATTCTGGCAAAGGTATATTTAACAAGAGGCGACTGGACCAACGCTGCTGCCTATGCGAAAAAAGTGATCGATTCACAGCAATATGCATTATGGGATGATTATGCAGATGTGTTCAAACTATCAAGCCGTAATGGTAAAGAAGCAATCTTTTCTGTAGGATTTGGAGATGGAGGCGGCGCTATCAGCTTTTGGGAAGTTGGACAATTTAATGTTCGTTTATTGCCAACAGAGTTAAGTGCAGATGGAGTACAAAATTCACAAGGCTGGCAACGTCCTACTCAATATTTATACGATCAATTCGCATCAGACGATAGAAGAAGGGATGTTACGTTTATTACACAAGTAGATGGAAATCCTATTCATCCTTACTTTCAAAAATATTGGGATAAGGTGGCAGAGCCCACAGGTAATGGTTCTTCCAATGATTTTCCTGTAATAAGGTATGCAGATGTTTTATTGATGTATGCTGAAGCGAGTAATGAATTAGGTAATATGGATGATGCATACACCTACATCAATATGGTTCGTAAAAGAGCTCGTACTACGCCGGGCAGCGTTCCCGATTATGCAGGCTTAACGCAGGATCAATTTAGAGATGCTGTATTAAAAGAAAGACAATTGGAGCTTTCCTGCGAAGGGCATCGTTGGTTTGACCTGGTACGTACGCATAAACTGGAAACATTAGTGCCGTTGGCTAAACCAGCCGTTACGCCAACAGCTAATGATTATGTGTTTCCATTACCACAATACGAAACGGATACTAATCCGAACTTAAAATAAAGCAAGAATATCTTTTGATAATCGAGTATAGTAAATATTAATAAATGATTGAGTGACGAAAAGATTTCAAACTAATAATCGGGAGAATCAGAATAATCACAAAAGTCATGGTTCAGACAAATAATTATGAGCAATTCGAATTTTGATAAGTTTCCTGCAGTAGCTGTAAAAGGTTATAAAGGCTTTGCCGGGTGGAAGGATATATGTGATGAGTTATCATCAAAGATCAATGCTCTCGGCAAGAGTCTTGCAGTGATTGTATTGGAGTTTTATCATGGTGTTTTTGCAGATGAAATAATTGCTGCATTAAAAAGAAATATAAGCAATAGCCATTTTATTAATGTAGAAGCGGCGATGTCAAATAAGAATGAACTGGATGAAAAATTATTTCCGTTTGTAACGGATGATCCTGTTTTTGGTTATATCACGCCGTTGGATATAAAAGATTTTTACAACACGGATAAATTAAATGCTGTCGAAGATTCGATTGGAAAAATTTCTGAGGGCGTGATTTTTTTATATGGAACAGGAGCATCTCTGATTGAATCGAAACCGGATATTTTGATCTATGCGGATATGCCGCGTTGGGAAATTCAATTGCGCTTTCGTAAAAACCAGGTAAGTAATTTGGGCGCTGATAATTTCGATGATGCCTTTGCTTATCAATACAAGCGTTCTTTTTTTGTTGATTGGCGTGTGTGCGATAAAACAAAGAAAGAATTATTACCTAAATCTGATTATGTATTAGATACTACCGCTAACGGACAACCTAAAATGATAACCGGCAAAACATTGCAGGCAGCTTTGGAAGAAGCCGTAAAGCGTCCTTTCAGGGTTGTTCCATTCTTTGATCCCGGTCCATGGGGTGGACAATGGCTAAAAGAAATTTGTGATTTAGATAGAAGCGCACCTAACTATGCATGGGCTTTTGATTGTGTGCCTGAAGAGAATAGCTTGTTGTTGAGCTTTGACAATTTAGTATTTGAGACCCCATCCATCAATGCAGTATTCTTTCAGCCTAAATCATTATTGGGAACAGAAGTTTGGAAAACCTTTGGAGAAGAATTCCCTATTCGATTTGATTTTTTGGATACAATGGGCGGAGGTAATTTAAGCTTGCAGGTTCATCCATTAAAAGAATACATACAAGAGCAATTTGGAATGGATTATACGCAGGATGAAAGCTATTATTTCATGGATGCGAAAGAAGATGCCTTTGTTTATCTCGGCTTAAAAGAAAATATTGATCCGGATAATATGATAAAAGAACTGGAAGAAGCACAGGAAGACTCCGGTAATTTTGATGCAGAAAAATTCGTTGAAAAATTTCCGATAAAAAAACATGATCATGCATTGATACCAGCAGGTACTGTGCATTGTTCGGGCGCTAACAGCGTGGTATTGGAGATCAGTGCTACACCATACATTTTCACTTTTAAACTTTGGGATTGGGGTCGCATGGGGCTTGACGGAAAGCCCCGCCCCATCTCTTTACAGCATGGCAAAAGATCCATTCAATGGAACAGAACCACACAATGGACAAAGGATCATTTATTAAATCAATTTAAAAAAATTGATGAAGGAGATGGTTGGATAGAAGAAAAGACAGGATTGCACGAAGGGTTTTTTATTGAAACAAGAAGACATTGGTTTTCCCATACGGTAACGCACAATACCAATGGTGTTGTAAATGTGTTGAATTTAATTGAAGGAAAAGAAGCTATTGTAGAAAGCCCGGAAAATAATTTTAAGCCGTTTGTGGTACACTACGCGGAAACCTTTATTGTTCCTGCTGCTGTGGGCGTTTACACTATTCGTCCGCATGGTGTAAGCACAGGTGAAACCTGCGGAACATTAAAAGCGATCATCAATCCAAACAATCTTCCTAAACCTCATACCAATTAATAATGGCAAACAACAGCTTAAAATATATTTATCAATGCACCGTAATTGCTGCAGTTGGAGGATTGCTCTTTGGTTATGACACAGCAGTAGTTGCCGGTGCGATTGGCTTTATTGAAAAAAAGTTTTTGCTTTCTGCTGCAATGAAGGGCTGGGCTGCATCATGCGCATTGATCGGCTGCATGATCGGCGCCATGGTAGCAGGCGTGTTGAGTGATAAGTTTGGTAGAAAAATGGTATTGATAATATCTGCTATTGCATTTGCCATATCATCAATTGGGATATTGATACCTGGTGGAATTGACAGTTTTATTTTTTTTCGGTTTATTGGTGGCGCAGGCATTGGTATTGCTTCCATCTTAGCACCAATGTATATTTCAGAGATTGCTCCGCCCCATATTCGTGGTAAGCTTATCTCTATTTATCAATTGGGAATTGTGATCGGCATCTTACTCATCTATTTTGTAAATGCAGCCATTGCGGGCATGTATGATGAAGCTTGGAATATAGAACATGGCTGGCGTTGGATGTTTGGCTCCGGTGTAATTCCTTCCATCATCTTTTTATTATTATTAATTAAAACTCCGGAAAGTCCTCGTTGGCTGGCTTCTAAAAATAAATGGAACGATGCTAAAGCTATTTTAGTAAAGATGAATGGCGAAGAAGGCGCATTAAAAGAAATGCTCGACATCAAAACATCATTGGAAGAAAAGCAAGGAACATTTACTGAATTATTTCAAGGCAACTTACGTAAGCCATTAATAATAGGAATACTGCTGGCAATCTTTTCGCAGGTAACAGGTATTAATGCCATCATGTATTATGCACCTGAAATCTTTAAAGCCGGCGGCAGTGGTTCGTCTTCTGCATTATTACAAACTATTTGTGTAGGTGGAATTAATTTTTTAATGACATTGGTTGCTATCAAATATGTAGATAAGCTTGGTAGAAAAAAATTATTACTGATAGGTTCTGCAGGAATGTTTGTTTGCCTGGGTTTAGTAGCTTGGGCTTTTCATAGCCATATATCTGGAAGCTATTGGATATTGGCAGGTATTCTAGCTTACATTTCTTTCTTTGCAATTTCATTAGGACCATTAACGTTCGTTGTTGCTGCAGAGATTTTCCCCACGCATATACGGGGCAGAGCCATGGGGCTGGCTATTTTCTTTTTATGGCTTTCTGTATACATAGTATCACAAACCTTCCCCATTTTAATAGAGTCAATAAAGGAAACAAAAACATTTGGAATATATATGATCTTATCAGGGATAACATTTGCTTTTGTATTAAAAATGGTTCCGGAGACTAAAGGAAAAACATTGGAAGAGATACAGGAGATGTGGAAGAAATGATGAATAAAGAATAAGAAGTATAAGTGAGTGACACAACAATGACGGGTAGACGAAAAATGCTTGTTCAAAAATGATTACTAATTTTTTAAAATAAACGATTATGTTGCCAATTAAAACTTTTGCTGCTGCATTGGCTGTTTTGCTGATAGTTTCTTCAGGATGTAAAAAAGATGAGACCAATGCCAATCTGCCTGTGCTGACACTTTCACCGGTTGAAACCATAGGAAAATCTAATAACACCGTAAACGTTACGGTAACCATTAATTCGCCGGGAGGATTTAAAGATCTGGTGATCTACAAAACGATAAACTTACAAAAAGATCCATCTTTTGCTACGCAAACAATATCGCTGGATACTGTTACCGGAACTCGGTTTGTTTATCATTTCTCTTACACTTTCCAGGATGCGGAAATAGATCAGTTAGTTGGGGTTAATTTTCATTTTGATGCAGCAAACGGAACTTCTGCTGAAAAAGATCTAACGCTTCACACCACTACATCTGGCGCGACAATTTTATACAGCAGAAAATGGAAACTGGTTTCACGCTTATGGGAAACTTCTTCTCCGCCAAACGCAGAAGATGAAAAAGATTGCGAAAAAGATAATGTGTTTAGTTGGAATAAAGACAGCAGCTACAATGTAAACTTCGGCGCTAACACCGGTGCCAATGGTTGCGACTTTGATGGCTTTAATGTTCCTGACAAATGGTGGTTAACAGAAGATGAAAAAACCTTTCACCAGGTATATCATTCTTTGTTCGATCCATCTAATATAACTACCGAAACATATACAGTGAAGGAGCTTACCAGTCAAAGCTTTCAAATTGAACAGGTGGTTGATCTTACCGTATTTGGTTTGAGCGATCATGAAAAATTTCTTTCCATGTATGTGCCGGCACCTTAATGTATAGTGGTTAATGCCTCTATCATGTTTCATGTCTTGTGGTAGAGGCTCTTTTTAAAATAAAAGCTGTTAGCCTGAAATTATTAAAGGCTATCCTTTAGAAATAATATAACAATGAAAAAAAGTTGGATCATTTTATCAGTAATAATAATTGCAGTAGCTAATAATGCCTGCAATCATTCAAATACAAGTCCTCAATCAATGCCAGACTTAACACATTTGAATTTTACAACAGAAGAAGACACGACATGGTCGAACTTATTTATTCGCAATCACGGCTGGTTAGGCGGCGATGGAATTTTTGAAGTAACAATGGATGGTGATGAAACAATGGGGCATGCTGAAAAAAGTCCAACACTTATATGGTTCAGCGATTCGCAAATAGGCGATGTAGAAAATAATAAATTAAAGGGCAAAGCAGATTCTATCATTCATAACGCAGCAGCTGTATTAAGCGGTGGTCAACCCAATGGCAATACGATTAATTTTTACTGGGATACAACCGGCGGCCATTCCGATGCGATCTTCAAGCCTTCCTCTCCTGCAAGTCAGCCCAATGAATATTATTGGTTAGGAGATGCATTTGTAAACCAATCTCTCAATAATGACATTTTCTTGTTTGGGTATAGAATTAAAAGCACGCTCGACAATCCAGGCTTTAGTTTTAAGGTAACCGGCAATACAATGATCCATATTCCTGCCGGCAATCCTCCGCAGTTTGCCAATCAAAAGCAAATGGATATTCCGTTTTATTTAGGAAGAGATCCGGATAGTGTAGGGACTTTTGGCAACGGCATTTTAGTGAATACCAAAGAAGCAGGAGAGGCTAACGGTGATGGATATGTATATATTTATGGAGTACGCCATGGTGAAGTAATTGTTGCCCGTGTATTGCCACAAGACATTGAACAATTTGCGAAATGGACATTCTGGAACGGTAAAGACTGGGCAACCGATGCGTATGCAGCAGCTACTGTTGCTACACATGCATCCAACGAGCTAAGTGTAACCCGTTTGGAAGATGGCAGGTATTTAATGGTATTTACTTCCGATGGCGTGGGTGATAAAATTTCCGCTCGTTTAGGCGCTTCACCGTATGGACCTTTCGGACAGATCATCAATCTTTACACAATCCCTGCAAGCGTATATGAAACACCTAATTATTTCACCTACAATGCCAAAGCACACCCTGTGCTATCAAAGCCAGGTGAATTACTGGTCACATACAATATAAACTCAAGAAATTATTTTAACGATATAGTTACGCATCCGAATTTTTATCGTCCACGTTTTGTCAAGTTAAAATACCAGTTAGATAAATAGTTTTTATGCTCCGCTTAAAAAATAATTTTTTTGTACTTGGCCGTAATGCTGCTATTAAACATCCTTGTGTCACTCCCTTGTACGGCATCGTTTTATTCATCATTAGCTCGTTGCCTTTTGCATCTTCTGCGCAAGATTTTAAATTGGCTAACACTCTGCAGGATAATATGGTGATTCAACAAGGAAAAGCATTAAAAATCTGGGGAACAGCAAAGACAGAAGCGGCTATAGAAATAAAAGCAGATTGGGATGAGAAAGTATATAAAGCAACTACAAATAAAAGCGGAGAATGGAGTACAGAAATTCCTGTACCTACTATTCAACCTTATGATTTTACAGAACATGCTATTGATATTTCTTCAATCGATAAAAAACTAGCAGTTAGGAATATACTATTTGGCGATGTCTGGTTGTGCAGCGGACAATCCAATATGGACATGCAGCTAAAGCCTTTTTTACCATGGCTATTGGGCGTACTACATTATCAGCAGGAAATTCAAAATGCACAATATCCGCAGATACGGTTATTTGATGTGCCCACCAGTTTTTATAAAGCCCCGGTAAATGATTGCGGCGGTACATGGACTATCTGTTCTCCTGCTACTGTACCTGATTTCAGCGCAGTTGCTTATTTTTTCGCTAGAGATATTTTTTTACAAAGACATATTCCGATTGGACTGGTTACAAGTGCGCTCGGCGCAACATCCTGCCAGGCATGGACAAGCAGGGAAACGCTTGCTAAAGATTCCATCTTATTTAAAAAATATTTATATCCATACGATACAAGTGCTGTAGCAAAAGAAAAACTTGATTCAACAGTAACGTTTGAAAAAAATGTTCGCCCGACACTTTTATATAACTCGATGATATACCCGTTAAGGAATTTACAATTTAAAGGAATATTATGGTACCAGGGCGAATCCAATCGTTATGATAGCTCTACCTATACACGTTTATGTGCAGCGATGATCAATAACTGGCGTACATTGTTCAAGCAAAATGATCTGCCCTTTTATTATGTGCAGGTAGCGCCTTATACATGGCAGCAAAACGATACTACCGCTTACGACTATGCGCTTTTTAGGGAAGCTCAGGCAAACATCCATAAGGTAGTTTCAAACACGGGGATGGCGCTTACAATGGATATTGCCGATCCTAGTGATATTCATCCCCGGGATAAACAAGATGTAGGTTATAGACTGGCACGTTTAGCTTTAGCAAATACATACAAAGTATCAAACACCGTTTGTAACGGACCTGAATGGCAAAGTGTTGAAACTGCTGACAGTATTATCAAGGTAAAATTTGTTTCTGAAACCGTTGGCGGCGGGCTTGCTACGACAGATGGGCAGGCTCCACACCATTTTTTTATTGCCGGCATCGATGGTAAATTTTATTATGCCAACGCGACCATAGTTAAGAATGAAGTGTGGCTGCAGAGTCCAATGATTGCAAAACCGATTATGGTGCGATACGCCTTTACTAATTATCCGGTCACAAATTTTTGTAACAAAGAAGGTTTTCCGGCAGTACCTTTTCGAACGAAGCTTTAGGTATTTCACGCAACAAACAGAATGAATGTAAAACGTTGCGTCTTTGTATCCTTTGGTTCTTTGCGTGAAACATCAAACGTATTAAATCAATCACCATGATTAAAAAAACTCTTTTTCTTTTTCTAACATCATTTATAGTAATAATTGCCAAAGCCGGTACCAATAATATTGCACGGTTGGCAACAATTACCGCCTCTTCAATATCCGGCAAAGGCTTTGAAGCAAAAAATATTGCAGATGGATTGATTGGTATTGATGGCATGGGCGAATGGGCTTGCGAGGGCGATACTACCGATTGGGGTTACATACGTTTTCCATGGATTCAATTAGAATGGCAACAACCGCAATTGATAAATAAAGTAGTGCTGTACGACAGAGCATCATTAAGAGAAAATATTGCAGGAGGTAAATTGATCTTTAGTGATGGCAGTATTGTCTGGGTAAATCAAATACCTGCAGATGGAACCGGACTGGCAGTTACGTTTGAAACAAAAAAAACCAAATGGATAAAATTTGAAGCAACTGATGGAAGCGGTAGAGAGCTTGGCTTTTCAGAGATAGAAGTTTTTCCTTCTCCTGAACAACAAAAAGATTACGTATCATGGGTTGATCCTTACATTGAAACCAATCGTGGACGTGATATATTTTTTATTACAGGAAGCCTTCCGTTTGGAATGGCAACAGCGGCACCAATGACAAGAAATAAAAACCAAAATGGAGGCAGTTATAATTATAATGAAAAACAAATTTTAGGTTTTGAACAAATACATGCCTGGATGCAATCCGGCATTGAGATCATGCCTGCATCAGATAATGAAAACCCGGTATTGGGGCAACAAGGTTGGAAGTCTTTTTATAATCACGATGATGAAATTGTACAACCGGGGTATCATCGGGTAATGCTGCAAAATAATAAGATATGGGTGGAGCAAACTTCTACAGAAAGAGTAAATTTTTATCGATTTCGTTATACAAAAGCAACAAAAGGTCGAATTATTATAAACCTTAGCGGACACATTATTAACTGTACAATGGCGAATGCTGTTATAAATCGTGTAAGTGATACCGTTATAGAAGGCTCCTTTAGCACTGTTGATCGTTATTGGGGTGGACCAAAAGATGTAAAAATTTTTTTCACCATTCATTTTGATAAGCCCTTTAAAAGTTTAGATGCATGGGAAGGAAATAATTTTCGCTCCAATGTTTCCAAAGCTTCCGGTGATAGCTTGCGATTAGGTGCAGAATATGATCTGGACAAAGGTGAAACGGTGCAAATGAAAATAGGTATTTCCTATACTACAATTGAAAACGCAAAAAATAATTTGGCACAAGAGTGTAGCCAATGGGATTTTGATGCAGTAAGAACATCGGCACAAAATATATGGAATGATTGGTTGGGAAAAATTGATGTTAGCGGCGGCGACTATAAACAACGGATAAAATTCTATACCGATCTATGGCATGTATTATTAGGTCGTCAGAAAATAAATGATATTAATGGAGATTACCCGGATAGAACTACCGGCAAACGGGAAGGAACATTTACTGACGCCATCTTTAAGATCAAAACAGTTCCTAAAGATGCAAGCGGCAAACCTAAATACAATATGTATAGCTCCGATGCTGTCTGGTTAACACAATGGAATTTAAATGTACTATGGGGTTTAGCTTGGCCGCAGGTTTTAGATGATATTTCAGCATCATTTATACAATACGCAGATAACGGTTATTTATTACCCCGTGGTCCATCGGGAGGCGGTTACTCTTATATAATGACAAGTTGCCCTGCAACGAATATGATCGCAAGCGCTTATCTCAAGGGTATCTTAACCAAGGCGAATGCACAACATGCTTTTGAAACGGTAAAACGAAATGCGTTGCCGGGTGGTATGTTGGGTGATAGTGCCGATATTGATTTCTATACAAAACATGGCTGGTGGCCGAATAATGCAGGTATTACTGTGGAAGCTACTTTCCAGGATTGGGGCATTTCTCAAATGGCATTAAAGCTCGGTAGAAAAAAAGACTATAGCTTTTTCAAAAATAGAAGTGGTGGATGGAAAAACCTTTTTGAACCGGATCAAAAATTATTATTTCCAAAAGATAAAAATGGAAACTTTATGCATCACGATGCATTGAGTGGCGAAGGTTGGGTGGAAGCAAATGCGTGGCAGGCAACCTGGGGCGTTTCACATGCCATTCCCCAATTAATGCAAAAGATGGGTGGTAGCGATAGTTTTTGCAATAAATTAAATTATGCATTTGAGCAATCACGTGATGTTGATTTTGTGTACGGATATTCCAATGGCTATATTAGTTATGCTAATCAACCGGGTTGTTCTGATGCGCATGTGTTTAGTTATGGAGGCAAGCCGTGGCTCACACAATATTGGGTGCGTCGTGTGCGTGAACAGGCGTTCAATGGAACTACGCCTGATCTGGGCTATGGTGGTCATGATGAAGACCAGGGACAGATGGGCGGTGTAAGTTCCTTAATGGCAATTGGCTTGTTTGATATTATGGGCAATGAATCGGTAAGCCCGGTGTATGAAATTACCTCGCCGATATTTGATGAGATAACCATTAAGCTGGATAAACGTTATTATAGTGGAGATAAGTTTGTGATCAAAACACATAACAACAGTAGCAATAACCCATACATTCAATCAGCAAAATTGAATGATCAAAAGCTAAATAACTTTTGGCTCACCCACGATACTTTTACTAAAGGTGGAACATTAGAACTTTGGCTAGGGGATAAACCGAACAAGCAATGGGGAACAGGCGCTTTACCACCTGCATTTATTCAAAAGTAATTTGTAAAGATGAACAACGTAGTAACAGGAATTGATATTGGCGGCACACATATAACAGTATGTAAGATAGATCTGAATACAATGGAAATGCTGGAGGCGTCAAGATTTCGATCGGATATTGATACAAGCGAATCGAAAGAACATGTAATTGAAGCATGGTCAAAAGCTATTAAAGGCTGCAGTTTTTTAGACGATGGTGAGATAGGCAAAGTGGGCATTGCTTTGCCGGGTCCGTTTGATTATGAAAAAGGCATAAGCCTTATTACAGGATTGAATAAATACGAAAGCCTATATGGATTGAATGTAAAAGAACTATTATCAAAAGAACTCAATATACCGGTAACGGATATACGAATGATGAACGACGCTACTGCTTTTTTATTGGGTGAATGGAAAGCGGGTAGTGGCAAAGGTTGTAAAAATATTGTTGGATTAACATTAGGTACAGGATTAGGCTCTGCCAATTGTTTTGATAATGTTATGGAAGATGGGGATCTGTGGAAGATGCCTTTTGGCGATAGTCGTGCAGAAGATCTTTTATGCGCAAGATGGTTTATTAAGGAATATGAAAAACGTACACAAAAACATGTTGCGAATGTAAAAGAGCTTTCTTTAATGGTTGGCGAAGGCATTGTTGCATCGCAATTGTTTAAAGAGTTTGGACATACGTTGGGAGAGGTTTTGATAAAGCGCTATTCCAACAATTTTCCGGAGCATATTATTATTGGCGGCAACATTGCACGTTCCTGGAATTTATTTTACCCATATACAAAAGCTGCTTTGCAGCGGCATGGATTTTTTCCAAATATCATTCCTGCTACTTTAGGCGAAGATGCTGCCTTAATGGGTGCTGCCTGTTTGTGGAGAGATTAATTTTTTTTATCCAGGTATTATCTCTTTACTCATCATCGTAGAGTTTATCCTGGGGAAAGGATCACTCACTTGTACTGAGTGCTGATAGCAGCATTCAACTCGTTACTTCTTCATATTCTCCAACTCCTTTTGTAAGCGAAACATTTCATCACGCAGTTTTGCTGCTTCCATAAAATCCATATCCCTGGCGGCTTTCTCCATTTCTTTTTTTGTTTTGGCAATCGCTTTTTCCATCTGAGGAATGGTTTTATATTCCTCCTGGTCTTCTGCGGCAACAGTTACAATGTCTTCATCATTACTTATAGCATAAGATTTAGAATCATCAAAACCTTTGATATCTAAAACAGCCGTTTGTCCCATTATTTGTTCAATGGATTTTTTAATGGTTCTTGGTGTGATGTTATGCTCAATATTATAAGCAACCTGCTTTTCTCTTCTTCTGTTCGTTTCATCGATAGTTTTCTGCATGCTATCCGTCATCTTATCAGCATAAAAAATAACCAGGCCATCTACATTGCGGGCAGCCCTACCCGCAGTTTGTGTTAAGCTTTTTTCGTTACGCAAAAAACCTTCTTTATCTGCATCTAAAACTGCTACCAGTGATACTTCCGGCAGATCCAACCCTTCACGCAATAAGTTTACACCAACTAATACATCAATGTCTCCTAAACGTAACTGGCGTAAAATTTCCACTCTTTCCAATGCATCTACTTCGCTATGGATGTATTTACTTTTTATATCGATACGCTTTAGATATTTATCCATTTCCTCTGCCATGCGTTTAGTAAGCGTAGTTACCAATACACGATCACCCTTGGTTACACGTTTATCTATTTCATCCAACAGATCATCTATTTGATTTATCGATGGACGAACCTCAATGGGTGGATCTAACAAACCTGTAGGACGAACAACCTGCTCTACTACAACGCCACCTGTTTTTTCTAATTCATAATCGCCGGGAGTCGCACTTACATAAACTGTTTGATTCAACATGTTCTCAAACTCATGAAAATTCAAGGGGCGGTTATCTAATGCTGATGGCAAACGAAAACCATAATCAACTAAAATTAATTTCCTGCTTCTATCACCACCATACATACCACTTACTTGCGGAATGGTTTGATGACTTTCATCTATCACACATAAAAAATCTTTTGGAAAATAATCCAATAAACAGAATGGCCTTGTGCCGGGCTTTCTTCTATCAAAAAAACGGGAATAGTTTTCAATACCATTGCAGTAACCTAACTCACGAATCATTTCCAGATCATAATTCACTCGTTCGCTGATGCGTTGTGCCTCAATAAATTTTCCAACACCTTTAAAATAATCTGTCTGAGCAGCCATTTCATCCTGTATCTCATAGATCACTTGCTGCATAATATCTTTCGGCGCTAAATATAAGTTAGCAGGAAAGATAGCGGCATTATCAACAGGGCCAATTCGTTTACCACTGCTTATTTCCAAGGTTTCAATGCTTTCAATTTCATCGCCGAAAAAGCTAATGCGATAACCAAAATCTACATAAGGCAAATTGATATCCACGGTATCGCCTTTTACACGAAAGGTTCCTCTTGTAAAATCTGTTTGAGTGCGATTGTATAAGCTGTTTACCAGTGAATGTAAAAAACCTTGTCGTGAAATCGTCTGCCCTTTATGTATGCGAACAATCCCATTTTCAAACTCCGTCGGATTGCCCATACCATATATACAGCTCACGCTTGCTACAACAATAATATCTCTGCGACCGCTTAATAATTGTGCTGTTGCCTGCAAACGCAGCTTATCCAACTCTTCATTAATACTCAGATCTTTTTCAATGTAAGTATTGCTGACAGCTATGTAAGCTTCAGGCTGATAATAATCATAATAAGAAACAAAATAACCAACGGCATTATCAGGAAAGAATTGCTTGAACTCGCCATACAATTGCGCTACCAATGTTTTATTATGCGTAAGCACCAATGTTGGCCGCTGTACATTTTGAATAACATTAGCCATGGTAAATGTTTTACCACTGCCGGTAACACCTAAAAGTGTTTGATATTTTTCGCCATCCAGTATACCTTCAGTTAATTGTTGGATAGCGCCGGGCTGATCGCCGGAAGGGGTATATGGTGATTGAAGTTTGAATTGCATAAGTGGATATGCAATTTAACAAATGCAAGGCAGGAATGTTCCGGTTATTTTCACTTTACTTTCCTGTTCAAATAACCGCTATAATCTGGTAAAGCGGTTTCATATTCGCCGCTCATTAATGGTGATGTAAGAATAAAATCTGCGGTCGCCCTGTCACAAGCCAATAAAATATTCCAGGCAACGCCGAGGCGTAATAAAGCTTTTACGTCGCTGTCGTGTGGCTGTGCTTCCATGGGATCCCAAAAGAAAATCAGGATATCCAATTCTCCTTCGGCGATCATGGCACCAATTTGCTGATCGCCACCTAATGGGCCGCTTAATAATTTTTTTACAGGGCGATCCAGGGCTTCTTCTATCATTTTACCGGTAGTGCCGGTTGAGAATAGTTCGTGTTTTGCAAGCGTTACTTTATTATGTATAGCCCAATCAATAATGTCTTTTTTCATGTGGTCGTGAGCTACTAATGCGATTCTTTTTCTTGTGCCGATGGTTCTTGTTTTATTCATATAGAGTTTTGATGGTGTGAAGGTAAGCTCAATAATGGTATGCCGGTGCAGTGAGTGACACAACGATGTTGATCAGTAAGTAGATGTTAGATCAAAACCCTTCTTACATGAGTTTACAATAGTTTAATTCCACTTTCTCCTTGCCATGCCGCTGAATTGGCGTACCTTTGCGCCCTGAAAAACAGCCCTTTAGGCATAAAACTCTGATAATGAATATAAGAAATATAGCAATTATTGCACACGTTGACCACGGAAAAACGACCCTGGTAGATAAAATTTTACATGGCACGAATATTTTTCGTGAAAACCAGGAAACCGGCGAATTGATCATGGATAATAACGATCTTGAAAGAGAACGCGGTATTACCATTTTCAGTAAGAACATTTCTGTAAACTATAAAGGCGTTAAGATTAACGTAATTGATACTCCGGGTCACGCCGACTTTGGTGGTGAGGTGGAACGTGTATTGAAAATGGCAGATGGTGTTATTCTGTTAGTAGATGCTTTTGAAGGACCAATGCCACAAACGCGTTTTGTGTTACAAAAAGCGCTGCAATTAGGATTACATCCAATCGTAGTAATTAATAAGGTTGATAAACCAAACTGTCGTCCTGATGAAGTGCATGATGCAGTTTTTGAATTATTCTTTAACTTGGATGCAACAGAAGAACAATTGAATTTTCCTACCTATTACGGTTCGGGAAAAAATGGTTGGTTCAACGATTCGTTAACTCCGATAGATAATATCTTCCCATTATTAGATGGTGTTTTAAAATATGTACCCGAACCAAAAGTGAGTGAAGGAAGTTTGCAAATGCAGATCACTTCTTTGGATTATTCTTCTTTCTTAGGAAGAATTGCGGTAGGAAAAGTAGCTCGTGGTATAATAAAAGAAAATCAGCCAATTGCTTTAATGCAGGCAGATGGCAGCATTAAAAGATCTCGTGTAAGAGAATTGTATGTGTTTGAAGGAATGGGTAAAAAGAAAGTGACTGAAGTAAGCGCCGGAGATCTTTGCGCTGTAGTTGGTTTGGAAGATTTTAATATTGGCGATACGATTGCTGATCCTGAAAACCCGGAGGCATTGCCGGTTATCAGTGTGGATGAACCAACAATGAATATGTTGTTCTCTGTAAACAATTCTCCTTTCTTTGGTAAAGATGGAAAGTTTGTAACATCTCGTCATTTACGTGATAGATTATATAAAGAAACAGAAAAAAATCTGGCATTAAAAGTCAGTGATAGTGAAGAAGGCGATAGCTTGATTGTATATGGTCGTGGTATTTTGCATTTGGGTATTTTAATTGAAACCATGCGTAGAGAAGGATATGAATTAACAGTTGGTCAACCGCAGGTAATTGTAAAAGAAATAAACGGAACAAAGTCTGAACCATACGAAATTTTAGTAGTAGATGTGCCGCAGGAGTTTGCAAGCAAAGTAATTGATTTGGTTAGTCGCAAAAAAGGTGAAATGTTGGTGATGGAAACCAAAGGCGATATGCAACATCTGGAATTTGAAATTCCTTCTCGTGGATTGATTGGTTTGCGTACGCAAATGTTGACTGCAACCACCGGCGAAGCAGTAATGGCGCATCGTTTTAGCGAATACAAACCCTGGAAAGGTGCTATTCCGGGAAGAAACAACGGGGTATTATTATCAAAGAATCAAGAGAAAACAACAGCATACTCAATAGATAAATTACAGGACAGGGGAACATTCTTTGTTGATCCGGGAGAAGAAGTGTATGCAGGTCAGATCATTGCTGAACATATTAAACCGGGAGATCTTATTGTAAATGCAACAGAAGCAAAAAAATTAACCAACCACCGTGCAAGCGGAAGTGATGACGCTACACGTATTGCTCCTAAAACCCTGTTGACATTGGAAGAGTGTATGGAATATATTCAGCAAGATGAATGTATTGAAGTAACGCCAAACTTCATCAGGATGCGTAAAGTGATTTTGAATGAAGAAGAAAGAAAGCGTGTTTCAAAATCAATGCAGGCAGAAGCATAATTGCAAAACATACTTAATTAAAAATCCCGGTCAATATTGACCGGGATTTTTATTGCTTTAAATTTTTATATGCTTATTGAAGCTTAGTGTTTAGATCTCCCAAAAACACAGGATCATTGACACCTTCTTCAGAAAACACAATTGTGATTTTTGAAGATCCGTCAAGATCCACTATTTCAGGAGATTTATCTGCAACTATATTTTTGATCAGCGTAGATCCTTTATATACTACTACTTTTCCTTGCAGCATAAGATAAGAACCAAGATTTGATTTTAATAGCTTACCAAAAGAACTGCTTTCTGCAGCGTCCTCATTAAGATCAATTGTTTTATAGCTGCCTTTTTTTACTTCTTCAATAAATGAAGTGTTATCGCTTTTGTTAACGCTGTCTATTGCGACAATTGCTTTAGTTATATCTGCTCTTTTTAAGTAGATATTATATTGTCCATTAACGATCTTAAGATCGTTATCCGATTTTTTCTGTTGCAATTTTATAGTTTGTGCACAGATAGAAAATGTAAGGAGGCTTGTAAACAAAATGCTTATGAATATTTTCATCATAGTAAATTAATATGCAATCGGCAATGCTACTTTTTCATTATCCCATGCAATTACCAAATCGCTTCCTGTAGCAGATTTTACAAATAGCATTGAAAGCGCTTCAACAGTTTCGCTTGGTTTTTGTACTGCAGCATCTGTTCTTACAACATCTTGCTTTTCATCATAGCTATATGCACCCCAAACATCCAATTGTTTGCTGATAATGATTGTCCATTTTGCGGCGGTAGGGATAGCATATAAAGTATAGCGACCCGGAGCAACCTTTTTACCGCCAATAGTTACTGATTTGTAAAAATCAATTTCAGTAGCTTCATTAGCCCCTACACGCCAAACTTTGCCAGCTTCAACAACACTATCAAACACAGCACGCCCGTTCTTTTGAGGACGACTATAAATTACTCTTGCGGTTAATTCATCCGTCGGTTTGCCTTGTGCTTTTAATCCGGGATAGTTTGCCGGGCAATAGCTCATATCCATTGGAGATTTATCTAATGCAGGAAATTTTTCCTGAGCAAATGCTGATGTTGATAAGGCTACTAAAGCAATTAAAAAATACTTTTTCATTTTCGTTTGTTATTTAGATGTATAAAATTAAAATGGAGATTGAAGTTATAACTTTAATTATTGACCAACTCATTAAATTTTTGGTCAGCGGCTTTATACAATTCAGGAAAAAATTCATCAAAACAAATATTTAATGCTTTATAGTGTTGACGAAAAATATCGTTTGCTGCCGATGCATCATCTATAAATTTTGCACGATATACCAATCCTCTGAAACTTTTTTCGATCATTATTTGATTTTGATAATTATTTAGCCAGTTCTCACTTCTCATATAAGGAAATAATTTTTTAAACCGTTCCGGAAAAATGCTTTCGTATTGCTCCAATATTCTATAAGCATTAAAAGAAAATTGTTGCAAAAGATCATTGCTCAAACTTTTTGCCAAAAAATGATCGTACACAATATCAACAAAAGCCCCGCTGTATAATCGGTAATCTTTTTTAAAAAATTCTTTTGCTTTTTGGGTGGCAGGATGATGATCGGTAAAGTCATCAATAAAACGATGGAGCTCAATGCCTTTTTGAATGCCCGGCGAATAATCGAATTTCTTTCTTCCTTTTACATAATCACTTATCATGTTCCCGACTAAAATATCAGGATCATTAAAGGATAAATATGCATGTGCCAGGTAATTCATCTTTCCATTAAACAGTAAAGGTCCGAAATTGTTGCTTTTGATCTACGAATACCGCCGTACATCACAAATCATAAAATGGTAATCACAGAAATATTGTTTTAATATTTAGTTAACAAATCTTAGGTATCCCTTATTCAGTAAAGGTTTTGAGTAGATGTAATATATGTCACCCTTCTTCTCGTCTTACCGTTCATCATCTAAAACGCAATTTGTTTTGCTACTCATCCAATATCACTTTAAATACTTATTGCGACATATACTTTTGTTCAGAAATTAATCATCAACAAACAAAAACAAATAAACAATGAAAAAGCTAACAACAATCTTAACAGCAACATTACTCTTTTTTGCCGCAAGCGCATTCGCTTACATTCCCGATGAAGTTCCTGCCAAAGTGCAAAATGCACTACAAAAAGATTTTGCCAATGCATCAGAAGTAAATTGGGAAAAGGGTGAGAACCTTTATTTCGCCACTTTCTCCTGGAACACAACCCAGGTAAGGGCTGTATTTAATGTAGATGGAGAATTGCTAAGCACTACAAGAAAATTAACCTTAGCACAAGTGCCTTTGAAAATATCTTTGGCTGTTGCTAAAAAATATAAAGGATATGCTATCATGGGAGATGCGGTAGAAATTATTGCCGACGACCAAACATCTTACCAGTTAAGCATATCAAACGGAGTTAAAACAATTGCCTTGACCAGCAGTGCCAATGGCGATTTGGAAACCGTAGAAAAATAACTCCTAAAGAATAACCTTAATGCCTTAGCTGAAAAGTTGAGGCATTTTTTATTGGGTGCATTTGTTGGTTCATTTACCTTTGCCGCAAATATTTTTTATGAGCAAAGGTCCTGTTTCAACTTTTATAGAACATCATTATCGCCATTTTAATGCAGCTGCTTTAATGGATGCTGCCAAAGGTTATGTAACCCATTTAGACGAAGGGGGTAAAATGATGATCACACTTGCCGGGGCCATGAGTACTGCAGAGCTAGGTTTGAGTTTGGCAGAGATGATCCGCCAGGATAAAGTGGCTATTATCAGTTGTACAGGTGCCAACCTCGAAGAAGATATCATGAACTTGGTGGCGCATAGTCATTATAAAAGAGTTCCTAACTATCGTGATCTTAGTCCACAGGAAGAATGGGATCTGTTGGAGAACCATTATAACAGGGTAACGGACACGTGTATCCCGGAAGAGGAAGCGTTTCGCCGTTTGCAAAAACACATTCATAAAATTTGGAAAGAAGCCAATGATAAAGGTGAACGTTATTTTCCACATGAATACATGTACAAAATGTTATTGAGTGGTGTGTTGGAACAATACTACGAGATCGATCCTAAAAATAGCTGGATGCTGGCTGCAGCTCAAAAAAATATTCCGATCGTTGTACCGGGTTGGGAAGACAGCACGATGGGCAACATCTTTGCATCGTACGTAATTAAAAATGAAATGAAAGCAACCACTATGAAAAGTGGTATTGAATATATGGTTTGGCTGGCAGATTGGTATCGTAATAATTCATCCGGTAAAGGTGTTGGTTTCTTCCAGATCGGTGGTGGTATCGCCGGTGATTTTCCAATTTGCGTAGTACCGATGATGTACCAGGATCTGGAATGGCATGATGTTCCTTTCTGGAGCTATTTCTGCCAGATCAGCGACAGCACTACCTCTTACGGTTCTTACAGCGGCGCTGTTCCTAACGAAAAAATTACCTGGGGCAAGTTAGATATTCATACTCCAAAATTTATTGTTGAAAGCGATGCGACTATTGTAGCTCCATTGCTATTTGCATGGGTATTAGGTTGGTAACAGCGTGAATTATTTTGTGACGAACGTTTGTTCTTTGTTCAACATCCTTGTGTCACTCTCTTGTACTGTATATGTTTATTGAACAAAATTTATGCGGTATTTATATTTTATCATATTTACAGTTATTGCTTTGTCTGCAAAAGGGCAAACAAATGTTACAATTGCAAAAGCAGATACGGTGCTAGCAGGAATGAACGCTGCAAGAGAGAACGGCATTAAAATAGAAGGGAAGTTTATTAAAAATATAAAGACAAAGGGAAGTAATTATGACCTGTATTTACAAGTGGCAGATAGTATAATAATTTTCAATTCATTGATGCCCCTGGATAAAGTAGAAATAGGTCTATTAAAAAAACAGGGAAATAATATTATCCTGACCTATGTAGAATATTATAATCCTGTAAAAAAACAGAAAATTAAACATGTGCAGTTTATGCAACCTGTTTATGAGTCCAAAAATGATTAATCGGCTGCGAGTAGAATGATAATTATATCGATCAGCAGGAAATTTTATCTACTCTATTAGAATGTCTTCCTGCTTCAAACGCAGTATTCATAAACAGATCCACCATTTTTTCGGCATCACCCTCACGCACAAAACGTGCAGGAATACAAATGATATTGGCATCGTTATGTTTGCGGGCTAGCTCTGCCAGCTCTTCTCCCCAGCAAATAGCCGCACGGATATGTTGATGTTTATTTGCAGTAATAGCAACACCGTTTGCGCTGCCGCATATCAAAATGCCAAAAGCATAAGCACCACTTTCAACAGCTAACGCTACGGGATGTGCGAAATCAGGATAATCAACCGAATCTTTAGAATACGTACCAAAATCTTTATACGTCATTCCTTTTCCTTCCAGGAAAGAGATCAATTGTTCTTTATAATCAAAACCGGCATGGTCGCAACCGATGGCAACGGGTTTACTTTTATCAAGGTTGTACATAGAATTCTAAATTTTCAGTTCAAAAAATGCTTGCTGCAAAATTACTATTATCAATTTTAAAATCGGCTTAATCTACATAAATAGAAATAGATAATATTAACTCGCAGCTACTTGTTTCACATTCCCTGTACGTTTTAATACACCCCAGCCTTGCAACTCACCTTTGATAGCTTTGTTAAAAGATTTTATAAGAATGTAATACATTAATTGTCGATATACCAATCGCTGTGGAATAAGCCAAATAAGTTTGCAATAGTCTTCCTTTTCAAAAGCAAAAGCCAGTGCAGCACCTGCAACATCTACCAAAGTGAAAATAAAATAATACAATATTATATGTTCAATACTTGCCGGAATAATACCCAGTCCTGCAGCAATTAAGCTCACTACTAAAACCAGGTCGGCAAGCGGTGCCAAAAAAGGTAATATCATTTGAAAAACCAAAATATTAGGGAGCGCTATCATTCCAAAATTTTTATATTTTCTGTTGAAAACAGCATCCCTATGCTTCCAGAAACATTGCATTACACCAAAGCTCCAGCGGAAACGCTGTTTTAAAAACTGTTTGGTAGTTTCGGGTGCTTCGGTAAACGACATGGCTTCCGTACAGTTTCTTATGATATAATTGTTACGAAGCATACGCATAGTAAGATCACAATCTTCTGCTAATGTATCAATGGTAAAGCCACCTGCATCAATGATGGCTTGTTTTCTAAAAGCGCCGATGGCGCCGGGCACCACGGTAATACAGTTTAACAGGTCAAAAGCACGGCGATCAAAATTTTGAGAGGTAATGTATTCAATACTTTGCCAACGGGTGATCATATTTATTTCATTGCCCACTTTTACATTTCCGGCAACAGCGCCAACCTTTCCTTCTGCATCAAATTTTTTCATTAGTTGCGATACTGCATCTTTTTTCAATTGCGTATCTGCATCAATACAAACAACAAAATCGTTGTCGCATTTTTCAATGCCATAATTTAAAGCAGATGCTTTACCGCCATTCGGTTTACTATAAACAGATACTCTATTGTTATACATGAATGCATCTCTCACTGTTTCATAGGTGCTGTCCTTGCTTCCATCATCTACAAAAATTACGTGCAGGTTTGGATAATCCTGCACCAACAAACTTTTAACAGTTCTTATCGCATTTACTTCTTCATTATAAGCAGGAACTATTATGCTTACTTTAGGAAAATTATTGTTTTGAAGTAAGGGTGCGGCAAGTGCCAGTTTTCCTTTCGCTTCTCTTTTTCTTTGTATAAAAGCCAGTATTGCCATTACCAATATTCTTCCAACAGATAAAGCAATACCTACCATAAATAAAGAGAAAACAATGTTGCTTCCCCAAAATGTTGTTTCTGCAAAAAAGAAATTCAGTTTTATTAACCAGCCATCTCTTGTAGCCGGAATTTTTGGCATCACATCATCTTTTGTTTTACCCATTAAATGTGCAACGGTAGTAAATTCATAGCCCCTGCTTCTGAAATAATCTATAATTCTTGGTAATGCTTCAATGGTTGCCTGGCGTGTATCTCCACCGGCATCATGTAATAAAATAATGCTGGCACCTCTGTCCACAGCCATTCGGATAACTCTTTGATAAATGGTATCGGCAGTTATATTAGGTTGCCAGTCTTCCGGGTCTATGCTTTCGCCGATGGTAATATAATTGTCTTTTCGACTACGTTCAATGGGAGCTAATTCTTCGTACGTATGCGGTTCGGAGTCGGCATTATAAGGAGCCCTGAACAGAATAGTAGAACGTCCTGTAATGCTTTCGATCAATAATCTCGTCAGCTTCATTTCCAGTTCGGCACGTTGTACACTCATCTTGGCAACATTGCTATGCGTGAATGTATGATTACCTATTTCAAAGCCATCTTTATTAATTCGTTGAAGGATGGGAATATTTTTTTCAGCCTGGATACCTACTACAAAAAAAGTTGCGGGGATCTTATTTTTTTCGAGTATGTCTAAGATCGCGGGAGTCCATCTTGGATCAGGACCATCATCAAACGTAAGTACCATTTTATGACCTGGCCCGGGAGCGGTAGTATCTTCTGCAAACTTTTGAATAATATAACCTGATGGTAATTGCACATAATTCTGTTCAGAGATCAGCATTTCAGAGCTGTCAATTTCCAGCTTCAGTTTTCCTTCTATAGGAGAACCTATAATATTCAACACCTCGCCTTCGCCTTCATAATGTACATTATCCGGTGAAATAGGAATCGTTTCCAGCGTTCCGAAATCATAAGGTTTCATTGCCAAAGCATCGGTGCTAAGATCACGATCGTAAAAGGTCCATATGCGTTGATCTTCTCCTCCTAAGCGCCATAGCACGGTGCCGGCTGTAGCATATTCATCACTGAAGCGCAGAATATTAAATGTGGTAGCTGCATCAGTAAACCAAACCTCATGCTTTATTTTTTTTATTTCACCTTCATCATCTTCTTTTCCTTCTACATAACTGTAAGTAAGATTATAATTATCGTTGTTATAATCAATAGGAGCGCCCAATACTTTTGCTTTGTTTAACGCTTCGGAGTAGGTAATTCCTTTAACAGTGTCTTTGCCATTTACTGTTTTATACCAATCATAACCGTAACCTGCAAAACCTAAAATAATTTTATCCGGATTTATTTGTTTAGCAGTCCAATCCAATGCTTCTTCTATCCATTTTTGCGCACTTATAGGACCTGCTTCCGAAACAGGACTATGCTGATCATACGCCATGAGGATAATGTAATCGTTATAATCTGATAATTTTTTATAATCATAGGCATCATTCATCACGCTAACATCCATAGTTACCGTAAGATTTTTTGCATGCAATGTCTCGTACAATTGTTTTTGAAAGGCAGTAAGCGGTGTATTCGTTTTTTCCTGTATGCTTTCAAAATCTATATTGATACCTTGTAAATTATAATGCTGCAGCGTATCTACCAGTTGGTTGATAAAAGCTGTTCTTTTATCAGGATCATTTAAGATAAGATGTAAAAGGCCTCCATCAAATTTATTGCTGCGACTTCTGTAGTTGTTTAATATGGGAAGTATGCGCAAATGTTGCTTACGCATCAGGTTATAGCCGGCAGTATCGATACGTGTTTTTAAGGTAAACGTATTGCTGTCTATAAAAAACCATTCGGGGAAAATAGTATTTAGTCTATTGCCGTTCTTTACCAGGTCGGGGTATGAAGTTCCCGCTACCCAAGGGGTATAAAAAGCAGCTCTTATATAAGGATTGGTCGCAACGTCTTTTTTTATTAGGGTGTTGTTGTGACTGTTCCTGATAGAATCTTCTTTCTTTTTTTTATATAACTCATCCTTAAAGCCTTTGTATTTTTTATTTTCGTTCGATACAATTGTAAGCGGATTGGTGGGATCTAATTTTTCCTGGTACTCTTTTGATTTTGATAACAGGGAAGGCAGTGACGGATTAACGCCTCTTACCAATGCCACAGTTAATACTACTAAAAAGAAACAGAATATTATTAATACAATACGAATGCTCCATTTAAAACCTTTCCATCGTTTTGCATTATTGGTTTGGAATATTTGGGATGTGGCCATAGCGGTGCAAAGATATTTTTTTCTAATTGTTTATAGCTGGTTAATAAATATGAGTGAGGAACCTCGACAATCTTGAGTTTACGGGCAAAAATAAGCCCCGGTAGAAACCGGGGCCGTTTACCAAAACTAACTGCTTATGAGAAAATTGAATTGTCTAACTTAATTACTACTATATAAACGCAAACTAAGTGCCAAAGGTTTTACGCTTATTGTTAATGAAACTTTAAATGCTTTTTTGTTTTTTAAAGAACTGTTTTTAAGATTTGTTACTGCCTTTAAAGTTTAATGCAAATTAAAAAAGTGCCCGGTTGTTACAGGCACTTTAACATTAGTTTTAAGTTTATGAGATGTTAATTCTGTGTTGCCAGCTTTTCAGCATTTTCTGCAAACTGCAATGCATCAATGAATTCCTGCAATTCACCATTTAAAACGCTGTCTAAATTATAAACGGTTAATCCTATGCGGTGGTCAGTTACACGACCTTGCGGATAATTATACGTTCTTATTTTAGCACTCCTGTCGCCGGTACTCACCAAGCTTTTTCGCTGGCGGGAAATTTCTTCCTCATGTTTCCGCACCTGTTCTTCATATAATTTGGTACGCAACATCTGCATAGCTTTTTCACGATTGCCCAATTGACTGCGTTCAGTTTGGCAAACCACCACTACCCCGGTTGGAATATGTGTAAGAAAAACCTTCGATTCTACCTTATTTACATTCTGACCACCGGCGCCGCCACTTCGGGCAGTCTCCATTTTTACATCACTCTCTTTCAATTCAAAGTCTACTTCTTCTGCTTCAGGCATCACTGCCACTGTAGCAGCACTGGTATGTACACGTCCACTGGCTTCTGTATCGGGCACACGTTGTACACGATGTACACCACTTTCAAATTTTAATGTTCCATACACATCGTCCCCGGTTATTTCTACCTGCACTTCTTTATAGCCACCAACCGTTCCTTCACTTTCGCTTAGAATAGCAGTTTTCCAGCCTTGTTTTTCACAATATTTCAAATACATCCGCAACAAATTGCCCGCAAATAAAGACGCTTCATCGCCACCGGTACCCGCCCTGATTTCCAATATGGCATTTTTTTCATCCTGTGGATCTTTCGGGATCAGCAGGTTGCGTAATTGTTTCTCCAGGGGTTCTTTTTTCTCTTCCAATTGCGGCAACTCTTCTTTAGCCAGTTCACGCATTTCCTCATCATTGCTGTTCAGCACTTCTTTATTAAATTCTATATCATCTAATAATTTCCGGTATTCATTTATTACGACTACAATTTTTTCCAGGTTACGATATTCCTTGCTCAGCGCCATAAATTTCTTATTGTCGCTTACAATTTCAGGATTGGTCAATGCCACGCCCAGTTCATCAAACTTTGCCGATATAGCTTCTAATTTATCTAACATATTGTATTTATTTTTTGTACCAGCAGTAACACTATCTTCATCATCGTTGTGTCACTCACTTGTACGACATACCTTTGCTCGTCGTTAAGGCGGCAAAATTACATTATATCAATCAATCATTTTGTACAGAAAATTTAAGGCGGATTATCTTTTTACAGGTACTGAAATACTACTTGGTAACACAGTTTTAATAACTACCGAAGATGGCATTATTACTGAGATCGTAGAGGAACAAAATGCCGGCGATAATATTGAAATTTTCAGCGGACTAATTACTCCCGGCTTTATAAATGCACATTGCCACCTGGAGCTAAGCCATATGAAAGATACTATTCCTGCAAAAACAGGATTGGTAGAATTTGTACAGCAGGTAATGAGAAAACGCTTTGGCAATGATGAATTAAAGCAGCAGGCAATGTTGGATGCAGCGGCAGAAATGTATAATAGTGGCATTGTTGCGGTGGGAGATATCTGTAATACTGTAGATTCAATGTCAATAAAACAAAAGAGTAAGATTCATTGGCATAATTTTATTGAGGTTACAGGCTTTGTTGATGCCGCCGCAGAAAAGAGATTAGCAGATGCAGAAAAACTTTTTGAAGATTTCACCAGTCACTATTCACGATTCACTTCTTTATCTCCACATGCTCCATACAGTGTTTCCAAAACCTTATTTCAATTACTAAATAAAAAAACAGCCGGACAATTAATAACTATTCATAACCAGGAATGTGCTGCTGAAGATGAATTGTATAAAACAAGATCGGGCGATTTTTTAGACCTCTACAATAATTTTGGGATAGACATCTCCGAGTTTCAGTCGACACGAAAAAGTAGCTTGCAAAGCTGGATACCGTATTTCAATAACAAACAATCAATCATTGCCGTTCATAATACGTTCATTTCTCAGCAAGATATAGGCTTTGCTCAATCTGCAATTTCTGATCTGCATTTTGCGATCTGCCCCAATGCTAATTTATACATCGAACAAAAACTGCCACCAATTGATCTATTGCGTGCAACTAATTGCAATATTATTATTGGTACGGATAGTTATGCAAGCAACTGGCAATTGAATATACTGGAAGAAATAAAAACGATTCAGCAAAATGTTGATGACATTCCTTTGCAGGAAATCTTACAATGGGCTACTATTAATGGTGCAAAAGCATTACAAATGGAAGACAAGCTGGGAAACTTTACAAAAGGGAAACAACCGGGAGTTGTATTGATCGATGAAATAGATAATTTAAACGTAACAAATAATTCTTCTGCAAAGCGATTGCTGTAATGGTTTAAGATAACACTTCGTGTAATGTCACCAACGTTTTCATTTTTCCAAAATCCTGGATATGCAACGCATAATAATCCTGGTAACACAACAATAGCCTTCTTCTTATATCTTGATTTAATTTAAAATTTTCCAACTCCTGCGGCTGCATCACTTTTAATAATTGCGATGTTAGATGCGCCGGTTCATCTTCTATAAAATAAGGATGCGTGGGGCGTTGCGAAACAAAACTTCCTTCCTGCAGGTCTAAAATATTTTGGGTTTCACTATAATCATCATTTATTCTGAAACCAAAAAAATGCGCCAGGTGCAAGGAAATGTATAAGGTGAAATTTGCTGTTACTGTTTTATCGGCGATATCTAACTGTAACAAAGCATCTTCAAAAAAAAGGAAAAGATCAGTATTGCTTTCTGGTTGTTTCAAACATTTGTGCAACAGCTCTACCATATATAAGGTAATACTGTTTTTAATAACATGACTGAATATGTTGGTATAAATAAATGCCCACCTAACTTCTTTAATGCGTTGCATGGTTTTAAGTTCATTATGATAAACCACCAGGTCAAGAATTGCTGCCGGTTGAAAATAATTTGCCTTGCCTCCGGATTTTTTCGATGTTCTGACACCGTTTACCATATAGGTTTGTATGCCGAACAATTCTGTAAATAGGGTTACCACTAAGCTGGTTTCGCCATACTTGATCGTTCGCAATACAATTCCTTTTGTTTTATGTGTCATTGTACCAAAGGTCGTCAACCTTTTTTAAAAAGCGGATGGATTGCTTTTTGCAGGTAAGAATTGGTTAAGAATAAAGCAAAACCATTTTTATTGATTTTCTTTGCAGCAAATTAAAAATATATGTGGAAACGATTGGCCGAATTGGTTCTAAAATACAGGTTGGCGTTACTTATATTATTGGCGCTGTCAACGGGTGTAATGGGTTACCTAGCAAGCAAGGTAAAATTGAGCTATGATTTTGCAAGAGCCATTCCTGTTGATAATATTAAATACCAGGAATACCAGGAATTTAGAAATCGTTTTGGGGATGATGGGAATATGCTGGTAATCGGTGTTCAAACAAACGATTTATTTAAGTTAGATGTTTTTAATGCGTATAAAAAACTACATGATGATATAAAAAAAATAAATGATGTTACCGGTGTATTGGATGTTCCATCAGCTGTGAATTTGGTAAAAGATTCAATAACGGAAAAATTAAATCCCGTTAAAATATTTGCTGATACGATTACTACACAAGCGCAATTGGATGAAGCAAAAGGAACGTTGCTCAATCTTCCTTTTTACAGGTCATTATTATACAATCCCGAAACCAATGCTTATTTAATTGGAGTTAGCATCAATAAAGATTCTCTTAACTCCCCCAAGCGAACTAAAATTGTTGACGATATAACTGCAGCTGTAAGCGCATTTCAAACCAAAACAAAAATCGAAACACATCTTAGTGGATTGCCATTAATACGTACTGTAATGGCAGATCGGATTAAAAAAGAGATGAAAATATTTCTGATCGGTTCTATTTTATTAAGCGCTTTGATATTGTTGTTATTCTTTCGTTCTGTAAGTACGATGTTGCTTTCTTTATTAGTAGTGATCTTCGGAGTAGTGTGGAGCATGGGATTGATGGAGCTGTTTCAATACAAGATCACATTGCTTACGGCGCTTGCCCCCTCGCTGATTGTAGTAATTGGGATACCTAACTGTATCTATTTTATTAATAAATATCACACGTCTTATTTGCAGCACCCTGATAAAAAAAGCGCACTGGTAAGCATGGTAAGCAAGATGGGAATTGTAACGCTGTTTTGTAATATCACTGCTGCTATCGGCTTTGCTGTTTTTGCATTAACCAAAAGTGCTTTATTAAAAGAATTTGGAGTAATAGCAGGGATCAGCATCATGCTGATATTTGTAATTTCTTTTATTTTGTTGCCTGCTGCACTAAGCTATCTTCCACCACCAAATGCTTCTCAAACAAAATATTTATCTAATAAATGGATAACTTCTTTATTGATCAAGATTGAGGGATGGGTTTTTGAACATAAAAAAACCGTGTATTCAACTACGCTGGTATTACTGGTATTTGCTGTAATAGGAATTTTTAAACTGCAAAGTGTTGGGTATATTGTTGATGATCTTCCGCAAACAGATAAAATATATACAGATCTTAAATTTTTTGAGAGAAATTTTAAAGGGGTAATGCCATTGGAAATTGTAATTGATTCTAAAAAAAGGTATGGACTTTCCGGCATGCGCTCATTGGTGGCTTTACGAAAGGTAGATTCATTGGCTACATACATCAATTCACAAAAAAATATGGCCCGTCCGTTAAGCATTGCCGAGGGATTGAAATTTGCCAAACAGGCTTTTTACGACGGCGATTCAGCTAATTATTCGTTGCCAAGCGATTTTGAAGGCGCTTTTGTTGCCGACTATTTAAAACCAAAGAAAGACAGCAGTTCGCAAAACAATTTTACCAAAATGTTGTCTGCATTTATGGATACATCCAAGCGTTACACAAGGGTAAGTATTAATATGGCAGACGTTGGCACTAAACAATTGCCGATAATATTAGATAGCATTCAGCATCATGCAAATGAATTATTCAATTCATCTCAATACAAAGTAACACTAACAGGCACGAGTATAACATTTTTAGAAGGCAGCGACTTTATTATTAAAGGATTGGAGCAAAGTATTTTTTGGGCCTTTCTTTTAATATCTGTTTGCATGCTGTATTTATTTAAGTCGGTAAAAATATTGGTGTGCTCATTAATTCCTAACCTGGTTCCGTTGGTTATTACCGCCGGAGTAATGGGATGGGCGGGTGTCCACTTAAAGCCTTCTACAGTATTGGTTTTTAGTGTGGCGCTAGGCATTGCCATTGATATTACCATTCGTTTTTTAGTTAATTATAAACAGGAATTGCCTACGCACGATAACAATGTTGCGGAAACAGTTGCAGCAAGCATTAAAAACACAGGATTAAGTATTGTATATACATCACTGGTTTTGATAGCGGGATTTGTAATTTTTTGTTTCAGCGGATTTGGAGGAACACAATCTCTGGGGTGGCTTACATCTGTTACATTGCTGGTAGCTACTTTAACGAATCTGATCTTATTACCTGCGTTGCTATTACTTATCGCCGGCAAGAAAAAATAATAGCAGCCATATCTGAATTGTATTATCTTGTTTTTCTAAAATTCAAACTATATGGAACAAGATCAAGCAAAGCAGGAAGACACTCTGATCGATATTAACTCAATGGAAGGCTACGACAAGCCGGTGCGAAATGCAAGAATACTTTTATTTGTAATGGCGGCCCTTCAAGTGTTTTGGTTAATAACAATCCCCAATAATATAGAAGATACTGCCAAGTATATTATAATAGCATTCAATATTATTATTGCTATAGTTTTTGTAATACTTGCTTTTTGGACTAAGAAAAAACCATATACCGCCATTATTACGGTGTTGATCTTTTATACTTGTTTAAATGTTCTTATTGCTTTGCAGGATATGACTGCCCTATTTCAAGGATGGATGCTTAAAATACTTGCTTATGTACTACTTGCTGTGGCGCTAAATAATGCAAAGGATGTACAAAAATGGCTCGATTCTAAAAAGAAATAACCAAATAGACAAGCAAACAATCAGGCAATCATTATAGAAACTGAAAATAGATAATGTATCTTTGACGTTTAAACATTTTACATGACGATTCACAGAGAAGGATATAAATCAATTGCTATTGGCGCTTTGTTTTTTGGATTTATTAATATCATTAGTTTTTACTTTTTAAGTGCTTCTATGGTATGGCTGGCGTGGACAATTTTTGCAGTAACACTTTTTGTGTTCTTGTTTCTTATTTCATTCTTCAGAATACCGAACAGAAAATTAACTATTGACGATAAACTAATAATTGCGCCGGCAGATGGTAAGGTTGTAGTGATCGAAGAGACCTTTGATGAAGAATATTTTAAAACAAAACGTTTGCAGGTTTCCATATTTATGAGCCCGGCAAATGTGCATGTAAACAGAAACCCTGTTAGCGGAGAAGTTCGCTACAGTCAATACCACAAAGGAAAATATTTAGTTGCCTGGAATCCTAAATCATCTACTGAGAATGAACGCCATTCTGTAGTTATAAAAAAAGATGACACGGAAATATTAGTAAAGCAAATTGCCGGTGCATTAGCAAAACGAATTGTAAACTATTTGCAGGCAGGGCAAAAAGTAGAGCAAACCAATGAGTTTGGGTTTATAAAATTCGGCAGCCGGGTAGATCTGTTATTGCCGGTAGGAACTAAAGTTAATGTAGAATTAGATCAAGTTGTAAAAGGCGGTGTAACCGTTATTGCTACTTTATAAAAGGATTAAAAGATATCCTCCAGCTCTTTTAAATGCCTAACAATATAAGTTGGCTTTAAGTCGGTAACAACGTTAATATGGTTCACAAAGATTGAATCCATCCCGATATTCATTGCTCCTTGAATATCGGCATCCAGGTTATCTCCGATCATAATACTTTCTTCTAAAGCAGCACCTGCTTTTTGTAGTGCGTATGAAAATATTTCTTTCTGCGGCTTAATACTGTTGCTGGTTTCTGACGTTATTACATATTTAAAATATTTACCTAGCCCGCTATTGTTCAATTTAAGCCATTGTGTTTTTTCAAAACCATTCGTAATTAAATGGATATCGTACTTTTTATCAACGAGATAATCCAATATTTCATGTGCGTATGGGAACAGGTTTTTTTTAACAGGTAATAGTTCCAAAAACTTTTCGCTCATTTTTTTTGCCAACTGTTCATCACCGATCTTAAACTCCAGCAAAGTACGCCACATTCGTTTCCACTTTAATTCATCAGCAGTGATAAATCCTTTGTGATACCTATCCCAGAGCACCTGGTTGTGATTTAAATAATGACGATAAAAATCTTCAAAAGGGGAAATGTTTTTCTTATCCAATTCAAAAAAAGCATACAATTCTGTCAGCGCTTCTTTAGCATTGGTATCAAAATCCCACAATGTATGGTCAAGATCGAAGAAAATATGTTTGTACTTTGTCATTACAGATTACAGTTTGCAGATTGTAGATTTGCAAAGATATTCAATAGGCAGTTTAAAAATTATATACCATGAATGTTGTTATAACCGGCGCCAGCAGAGGAATTGGAAGAGCAATAGCAGAAGCCTTTGCTGTAGAAGGAGCTAATTTGATCTTGTGTTCAAAAGACGAAAAAAAATTGTTACAAACAGTAAGAGAAATGAAATCGTCTTTTCCTGATATAGATATTGTGGCAAAAGCATTCGACCTTTCTATTAAAAAGGAGGCTATTTCCTTTGGTAACTGGTGTATTGAACAAGCAACGCCTGATGTATTGATAAATAATGCCGGTAATTTTTTGCCGGGCAGTATTTACAACGAAGATGATGGTGTGCTGGAAGCGATGGTCGAAACAAACTTATATAGTGCTTATCATGTTACACGAAGCGTTGTTACAAAAATGATCGAATCCAAACGGGGGCATATTTTCAATATTTGTTCTATTGCAGCGTTGCAGGCTTATAATAATGGCGGCAGTTACAGTATCAGTAAATATGCATTGATGGGGTTTAGTAAAAACCTTCGTGAAGAGCTAAAGCCGTTTAATATAAAAGTTACATCGGTTTATCCGGGTGCTGTGCTAACGGATAGCTGGGGCGATTATAATAATAGCAATAAACGTATAATGGAGGCAAACGATGTTGCTAAAATGATCGTTGTTGCAGCCAAGCTGTCTCCTGCAGCTGTGGCAGAAGATATTGTATTACGACCGCAGTTAGGCGACTTATAAGATTGTTTTAAAATAAACGGATTTGCCAGGTGTTTATCTCCCAAACATTTTATCCATTTCGTTTTTCTTAAACTCCGTGTATGTAGGTTTTCCGTTAGGGGTAATATTGGGAGCATTACAGGCAAATAGATCTTCAATTAATACTTTCATTTCTTTTTCTGTGAGTGCAGTGCCTGCTTTTACTGATTGTTGCCAGGCAAGAGAACGTAATAATTTTTCCCGCTGATTGAATTTTAAATCGCTGCTGAAATGTTTGTACTGTTCCAGTACTCTTTCAATAATTACTTTTTCGTTTCCTTGTTCTATATCCGCCGGAGTACCTTGTACAACAAAAGAATTATTGCCAAATGGCTCGATCTGGTAGCCTAAAAATTTCAGGTCAGGAAGTAATTCATTTAATAATACAGCATCCTGTGGAACCAGATCGATCGTTGCAGGGAATAAGCTTTGCTGTACAGCAATATGTTTTCCTGCTATAGCAGTAATAAATTTTTCATACAAAACTCTTTCATGTGCATTTTGCTGATGAATGACCATGAAGCCTTTATCGTTTTGTAAAACGATATATGTATTGTGCAACTGTAAAAAATGTTCTGCTTCCGGTTTTTGTATTTGGGTTATTAAAGATTGAAATGGCTTTTCTTCTTCACTTTTATAAGGGTCGATTTCAGGCTTTTGACTTTCAGATCCTGGCTTGGTTTCGGGTTCATAAAATTCTTTCCAGTGCTTGAGCTCGCTTTTTCTTTCAATTAAATGCGCCTGGTTTTTTTGAGTAAATGTTTGATATAAAGAAGAAGAGGTGGTTGCTGCTTTTTTTTCTTCAGTGAACGGCTTATTAATAGCATCTAATTGTTGAATAGAAGCATCCAATTCAAAATCTAATGTCGGTGTAATGCTAAATTGCGCCAATGCATGTTTCACTGCACTTTGAATAAATGCATACACGATCTTTTCATCTTCAAACTTTATTTCCTGTTTGGTAGGATGTACATTAATATCGATCTGCGATGGGTCCAGGTCAATAAACAATACATACATCGGGAAGCTGTCTTTCCCGATCATTTCATCAAAAGCGCCCATCATAGCATGGTGCAAATAAGGGCTTTTAATAAAACGATTGTTCACAAAGAAATATTGATCGCCTCTTGTTTTCTTGGCAGTTTCGGGCTTTCCTACAAATCCGTAAATATTCATGTAATCCGTATTCTCCTGAACGCTTACCAGTTTAGATGAATAAGTATTGCCTAATAGTTGAATGATGCGTTGCTTTAGTGTGCCTTTATCTAAATGAAACAGTTGCTGACCATTGCTTGTAAGAGAAAAGAACAAATCAGGGAAAGCCATTGATACACGAATGAACTCATCTACAATATGGCGTAATTCCGATGCATTACTTTTTAAAAAATTTCTACGGGCCGGAACATTAAAAAACAGGTTTTTCATTGCAATGCTGGTGCCTTTTTGCATGGCAACAGGTTCTTGCTTTATTACAACACTGTTTTCAATTTCAATATAAGTGCCGGTGGTTTCTTCTTCTTTTTTTGTTTTTAGCTCAACCTGTGCCACAGCGGCAATACTTGCCAATGCTTCTCCGCGAAAGCCCATGGTTTTAATATGAAACAGGTCATCAATGTTTTTTATTTTGGAAGTGGCGTGGCGTTCAAAACACATGCGGGCATCGGTTTCGCTCATGCCTTTGCCGTTGTCAATTACCTGTATCAATGATTTACCCGCATCGGCCACTATTAAATTTATTTCAGTAGCGCCTGCATCAATGGCATTTTCCAGCAATTCCTTTACAGCGCTGGCAGGGCGCTGAATTACTTCGCCGGCTGCAATTTGGTTAGCGATGTTGTCGGGTAATAATTTTATTATATCAGGCAAAACGATGAAATTTGAATCTCAAAATTAACACATCCTCTTCATTATAAATCCTGGTAACCAAATGCGAAGCTTTTGGGTGGTTTTACTGTTACTCTGTTCTTTTAAAATATCGGCACAAAACAATATGCCTTCTACAAATAATAGCACAGCAATTGCATGGGTTGATAGTGTTTATAATTCTTTGTCCGATTCGGAACGCATTGCGCAATTAATGGTTGTTCGTTTATCGACCTATGACTTTATAAATAAAAAAGCAGTTTTTTTTGATAAACAGGTAGATTCATTGGTAAGAAAATATAATATCGGTAGTGTTTGCCTTTTCCAGGGCGACCCCGTACAGCAAGCCAATATTTTAAATCATTTACAAAGTGTAGCAAAAACACCTGTTCTTACGTGCATTGATGCAGAATGGGGGGTGGGTATGCGTATGTTTGATAGTGTACAGGCTTTGCCTAAGCAAATGATGCTGGGTGCTATGCAGGACCCATGCATTGTATATGAATACGGAAAAATTGTAGGCGAACAATGTAAGCGTATAGGCATTGCCGTTAATTATGCGCCGGTGGTAGATATAAATAATAACCCTGATAACCCGGTTATTAATGACAGAAGTTTTGGAGAAGACAAATACAAAGTGGCGGAATTTGGTGTGCAATATATGAAAGGCATGCAGGATGTTGGAGTTATGGCCTGTGCCAAACATTTTCCCGGGCATGGCGATGTAGCGGTTGATTCGCATTTTGATTTGCCTGTAATTAATAAGTCAATGGCACAACTGGATTCGCTGGAATTGTTCCCGTTTAAAAAAATGGTACAGGCAAATGTGGGAAGCATAATGATCGCTCATTTATATATTCCTGCTATTGATAGTTCTAAAAATCGGGCTACCTCTATCTCAAAAAATAATGTTACTAATCTGTTACGCAATAAATTAAATTACCAGGGACTAACATTTACGGACGCACTGGAAATGCAGGGTGTGAAAAAGTATTTTCCTGACGGAGATGCTTCTGTACAAGCTTTGATCGCAGGAAACGATATGCTTTGCTTGCCTGGTGATGTGCCACAGGCAATTGGAAAAATAAAGGAAGCTGTTTCCAATAATTTATTGTCATGGAATGATATTGAGCTGCATTGTAAAAAAGTTTTAATGGCAAAATACCAATATAGAGCAGTTCTGCAAAAGCCAATTGACACGGTAAATCTTGTTGCCGATCTTAATAAAGATATACCTGCTATGAAGCGATTGGTGGCTGAGAATGCCATTACCTTATTACATAAAAAAGACAGTGTATTCTTTCCATTTTCTCCTGAAAAGAATAATAATTTATACGACGTAGCTTATATTGGCATTGGTATTAATAAGGATAATGCTTTTGCTGCAAGAATGCGAAAGGATTACAATGCAGATGTGTTTTATTTTAATTATAAGCAGGATTCCCTCAGGATATTATCGTTAGTTCAGTTAATAAAATCCCGCTACAGGTCAGTTGTAATTGGCATACATGCCTATAACCGGGTTCCTGCAAATAATTTTGGCATTGATTCTGCATCTAATACCTTTGTGGAGCAACTGCAACAATACTCACGGTCAATAACAATTGTTTTTGGCAATCCCTATGTGATTAAAAACTGGTGTAATGCAGGTAATTTAATTGCCTGTTATGAAGATGACGATGTGACCCAAAACACTGCTATAGACTTGTTACAAGGAAAAATCTCGTTTAAAGGAAAATTACCGGTAACGGTATGCGATAACCTAAAATTTGGTTGTGGAATTATTACCTCATTATATTATAAGAGATAGTAATGAAATACTAATTTTAAGACTTAAAAAGGGTTGAAATAAAAAACAATACAAAAAAATTGATTTTTTGCAACCAATTGCACTTAAAAAATATCTTTATTACCTTAGTAAAAAAAACAAGTTATGATAAACATTAAAAATCTACTTTTAATAGCACTCCTTGCCGTTTCTTTCCAGGGAGTAAATGCCCAGGGCTTTGTATCGGCAAAAAAAGGTTCTGCTATCGGATTCAGTGGTAACCTTACTGATTTCACCGGAAACTTTGTATTAACCTCAGCTTACACCTTTAAAAAAGTAAAACCAAGCATTTCTGTTATGTATTGGAAAGGATTAGGTAAAAAGATCGACCTTTCTCTTCGATACACAGGACTTTTTTCAGGCGATGCAGGTGTTCCTGCACAAGCCAGCAGTAGTAACAATTATATCAGCGAATTTGAAGCATCGCTGCATGCTCGTCCAATGAACGACAATCATACATTGATTCCGTTCCTGTCTGCAGGTTTGGGAATAGGTACTTACCCGGGTAAAGCAACTCCTTATGCACCATTGGGAGCAGGCTTACAATTAAACCTGTCAAGCGAAGGATATATCTTATTGCAAACAAACTATCGTTTAAGTTTCAACGAAGATTATTTGCATAACAACTGGTTCTATTCACTTGGATTCCTGCAAACCATTAATTATGGTAAACCACGTTTAAATGAAACTCCACCACCACCTGTTGTAGTAGCACCGGTTGTAGTTGATAAAGATAATGATGGCGTAGTGGATAGCTTAGATGCTTGTCCTGACGTTGCAGGTTCAGCAGCCTTAAAAGGATGCCCTGATACAGATAACGACGGTATTGCGGATAAAGATGATAAATGTCCTTCTGTTGCAGGTTTAGCACGTTATAACGGATGCCCGATTCCTGATACGGATAATGACGGTGTAAACGACGAAGAAGATAAATGTATAACGGTAGCGGGTGTTGCACGTTATAACGGATGCCCGATTCCTGATACGGATAATGACGGTGTAAATGACGAAGAAGATAAATGTCCTGCATTGGCTGGTACCGCCGCTAATAAAGGTTGTCCTGAAATTAAGGAAGAAGTTAAAAAACGTATCGATGTTGCTGCCAGCAAAATTTATTTTGCAACAGGAAGCGCTAAATTATTAGCTAAATCAAATCCAGGTCTAAATACAGTTGCATCAGCTTTAATGGCAGATCCTAACTTGAAATTAGACATTAACGGACACACAGATAACACCGGTAAGCCTGATAAAAACCAAACATTAAGTGAAGCTCGTGCAAAAGCCGTTTACGATTACTTAGTGAAAAAAGGTGTTCCTGAAACTCGTTTAAAATCTCAAGGCTTTGGAGATACGCAGCCAATTGCAGACAATAAAACTGCCGCTGGACGTACGAAAAACAGAAGAGTAGAACTTCAATTGCATTATTATTAATAGATAAGATTATCTCTATGTAAAAAAAGCTGTCTCCGGAATGGAGGCAGCTTTTTTGTTTTAGAAAGACAGAACGATGATCACGCAGCTTATTGGTTTGTTGAAATAAAGACTTTGTGAATTATAAATATCATAATGATCTGTGTTTTATAACTATTGTGGTTCGAAAAAAAATCCGAAATTGAATTTTCAAAAAACGATCATCATGTCATATCCTTATCAAATAAGATCATTAGAACAATATCATCATCAATACAAACAAAGTATAGAGGATCCGGAAACGTTTTGGAGTGGAATAGCAGAAAATTTTTACTGGCAAAAAAAGTGGGATAAGGTATTAAATTGGAATTTTACCGAACCTTCGGTAAAATGGTTTTCAGGCGCTAAATTGAATATTACAGAAAATTGTTTAGACAGGCATTTAGATATATTAGGAGATCAACCTGCTATTATTTGGGAGCCCAATAATCCTGCAGAGCAAAATAGAATACTTACCTATAAAGAATTGCATCAACGGGTTTGTCGTTTTGCAAATGCATTAAAAAATAATGGCGTTAAAAAAGGCGACAGGGTTTGTATTTATATGGGTATGATTCCTGAACTGGCAATTGCTGTGTTGGCTTGTGCTCGTATTGGTGCTATACATTCAGTAGTTTTCGGTGGGTTTAGTGCACAAAGCATTTCGGATAGATTACAAGATGCCAAAGTGGACTACATTGTTACTTGTGACGGAGCTTTTCGGGGCGCAAAAGACATTCCTTTAAAAAAAATTATCGATGAAGCATTGCTGTCATGCGCCTTTGTAAAAAAAGTAATTGTGTATGAAAGAACAAAAATTCCGGTAGTAATGCAACCGGGCAGAGATGTTTGGTGGCATGATGAGATAAAAAATGTATCTGATGAATGTGCGGCAGAAACGATGGACGCAGAGGACATGCTGTTCATTCTATATACATCTGGTTCCACAGGAAAACCCAAAGGCGTGGTACATACTTGTGCAGGTTATATGATTTGGGCTAACTATACTTTTGTAAATGTATTTCAATATCAATCCAAACAAATTCATTTTTGTACTGCTGATATTGGCTGGATAACCGGGCACAGCTATATTATATATGGTCCGCTAAGTGCCGGCGCAACTACATTGATGTTTGAAGGCATTCCTACATATCCTGATGCCGGGCGTTTTTGGGAAATAACAGATAAGCACAAAGTTGATATTTTATATACAGCCCCAACTGCAATACGAAGTTTAATGAGTTATGGCACACAACCATTACAGAATAAAGACCTAAGCTCATTAAAAATACTAGGTACGGTTGGTGAGCCTATTAATGAAGAGGCCTGGCATTGGTATGATGAAAACATCGGTCATAAGAAATGTCCAATAGTAGACACCTGGTGGCAAACTGAAACCGGTGGTATCATGATCTCAAACTTAGCCGGAGTAACACCTTCAAAACCATCGTATGCTACATTGCCATTACCGGGTGTACAGCCTGTTTTGGTAGATGAAAAAGGAAATGAAATAGAAGGAAATGATGCAAGTGGAAACCTTTGTATAAAGTTTCCATGGCCCGGCATCTTGCGTACTACTTATGGCGATCATGAAAGATGTCGTTTAAATTATTTTGCTACCTACAATAATTTATATTTTACGGGAGATGGCTGTTTGCGGGATGCTGATGGCAACTATCGCATAACCGGAAGGGTAGACGATGTGCTGAATGTAAGCGGACATCGTATTGGAACCGCTGAAGTGGAGAATGCCATTAATATGCATAGCGGTGTTGTAGAAAGTGCCGTAGTTGGATTTCCTCATGATATAAAAGGGCAAGGGATCTATGCATATGTTATTTTAAGTAATTCGGCAGATAATACGGATACAACAAGGAACGGCATTTTGCAAACTGTTACAAAAGTTATCGGTGCTATTGCGAAGCCTGATAAGATCCAGTTTGTAAGCGGATTACCAAAAACACGTAGTGGAAAGATCATGCGACGCATTTTAAGAAAGATCGCGGAAGGTGAAATGCAGAATATTGGCGATACCACCACTTTATTAGATCCTGCAGTAGTAGAGGAAATTAAAAATGGGAAACTATAACTCCAGAAATTTTAGTGAAACGCTTATTTAAATATTTAATAAGAACTTTTATTGTTCTTTTTATTTTGGTGAATGTTGTAATGGCATTTAATGCTTATAAGTTCACACATTTTTATGATGCGCAAACAGAAACTGCATCTAAGAAGATCGAAGACAAATCAAAATGGGATATTATTAAAGGCGCATTGTTTGGAATTAATTATTCTAAAAAACCAAACAGCATAATTCCGGATCTTACTTTTAAAATAATTCATGTAAAAACAAAGGATAGTATTGACCTGGAGGGATGGTATCTTAAAACAGATAGCGTAGCAAAAGGAACAGTTCTTTTATTTCACGGACATGGCGCTAATAAATCTGATGTAATGGAAGAGGCACAAGAGTTTTTAGCAATGGGCTACAATGCTTTTTTAATTGATTTTAGAGCACATGGCAGTAGTGGTGGCAATACTTGTACGATTGGATATTACGAATCGGAAGATGTATCGTTGGCGTATAATTATATTGTAAATAAAGGTGAGCATAATATTATACTTTGGGGAATTTCTATGGGCGCTGCTGCTATTATAAAGGCAGTACATGATACGGGAGTACATCCTCAAAAGATAATTTTAGAAATGCCTTATGGCTCTTTATTGCAAGCCGCTGAAGGGCGATTGAAAATAATGCATTTGCCACCGGAGCCTTTATCAGGAATACTTTGTTTTTGGGGAGGCTTGGAACATGGATTTTGGGCATTTAATATGCGTCCGGATGAATATGCAGTAAAGATCGATTGCCCGGTATTATTACAATGGGGCAAACAGGATCCTCGTGTTTCTGAACAGGAGATAAATGATATTTATGCGGCTATTCCTGCCGGAAAAAGATTAGTAGTGTATGATAGTTGTGCACATGAATCGCTGTGCGCTAAAGAAAATGCCAAATGGAAACGAGAGATAAAAACATTTCTATTGCAATAACTTTGCTTCATGCATCCCAAAACTATTTCCATTGCTGATTATACATATAACTTGCCCAACGAAAGAATTGCTGCCTACCCGTTAGAGAAAAGAGATGAATCAAAATTGCTGGTCTATAAAGACAACGTAATTAAAGAAGATGTCTATAAAAATATTGCTGCACATCTTCCGGAAAAAAGCTTATTGGTTTTTAATAATACAAAAGTTATTCCTGCAAGAATAGTATTTCAAAAATCCACGGGAGGCATTATAGAAATATTTTGTTTAGAACCATATGAAGAAAATAAAGAGTACAACGCCGTTATGCAAAAAACAAAGAGCATACAATGGAAATGTATGATCGGCGGCGCTTCTAAGTGGAAAGAAGGAAGCCTGGAAAAAAAACTAAAAATTGAGAATGAAGAAGTAATTATTAATGTTCGGTTAGTTGAAAAATTATCGGATGCTTACGTGACGGAATTTTCATGGCAGCCCGTACATTTTAGTTTTGTAGAAATCATACAACAAATTGGCGAAACTCCTTTGCCGCCATACATAAAACGTAAGCCCGAAGAAGGAGATAAAGAAAGATACCAAACCATTTATGCTTTATATCAAGGTTCAGTAGCTGCACCAACTGCAGGGTTGCATTTTACAAAGGAGATATTTTCATCGCTTGTACAAAAAAATATTGCAACAGATTACGCAACGCTTCACGTAGGGGCCGGAACATTTAAGCCTGTAAAGGCTGCTTTAATGGAGGGGCATGAAATGCATTCTGAGTGGATAGATGTAACAATGCATACCATTAAGAATATGATTGCTAACGTAAATCATACTGTTGTTGCTGTCGGCACCACTTCTTTACGAACCATTGAAAGCCTGTATTGGCTTGGCGTTAAAACAATTCTGTATCCTGAAATAATACCTGCAGACCTGACCATCTATCAATGGGATGTATATGAAAGTCCATTAAGTGAAAGTACTTATCAGGTGGAGGAAGCTTTATCTTCATTATTGCAATGGATGGAAAAGAATAGTAAAGAACATCTTATTACTTCTACGCAAATACTAATTGCACCGGGTTATCAATTTCGAATTGCAAAAGCAATCATCACTAATTTTCATCAGCCTAACTCAACATTATTATTATTGGTTGCTGCCGCTGTTGGAAATTATTGGAAAAATATTTACAATTATGCGTTGCAAAACGACTTTCGTTTTTTAAGCTATGGAGATGGGAGCTTGTTGTTTATTGGCTAATATTTTATTTGAAACTTGCCCAATTTTTATTTCTCTACAATTGTAACGGGTGTGCCAACGGGAATGTAGCTGTATAGATCCTGCATTTCGGAATATTTAACAGAGATGCAACCATCTGTCCAGTTATAAAAATTATCTACTGTCCACTCCTCGTCTTTACGGGTTGAGTGAATAGCTATGCCACCACCGATCTTTGCATTTTTTGGTACCAATCCGTTTGCCTTACGTTGATTGAATTTTGCAACGGAAGTTTCGTTAGGATAATTTAATAATAACTCAGGTCCCCAACTTGGATTTACTTTTTTTAATATTACTTTAAAGCTTCCATCGGGAGTTCTTTTATCGCCTTCACGCATTTTGTCGCCAAGATCCTTACTTCCAAACACTACAGGGTAGGTAGCATACCAACCTTCATCATCGTACACTTTTAATTCGTATGTTGACTTATTAATGACAATGTAATAAGGATTTTCGTCGCTGCTATCTTTAACGACTGTTTTTGATGTAGTTCTTTTTTTAGCACCCGGTACCGGCATAAAAGATAAAAATGCCACACAACCAAGAAGCAAAAAAAGAGGTAAAAGGCGTAAGTTTTTCATTATAAAATTTTTCAAGTAGCTGTATGACTAAACAAACCTTATGCCGATTAATGAATTTTTAATTCACATGGTGTCATTAAAAAAAATTTAACGATTGCAAATGTATTTAATACTGAAATACAATTATGCGGGAAGATGAAAAACCCCGTTGGTAAAGAAACTTTTAGGAGTAACAGGAGCTATTTTGCTTTCGCTGCAACATTTCCTGAGCTTGCATTTATATTCCGCCTGTGTTGCCTTAAACGAGAAAGAGAACAATAGCAATCCAACCGAAATAAATGCAAAAAATAACAGTGCTACAAATGATCTTTTGACTGGCATAAAATCACGGCTTTAGTAAACGAATATACTTTTTAAAATGCAGAAATCCTATCCTTTACCGGCTTTCTTTTTGCCAGACACTAGGTGTTGCTACTCCGTAAACTTATATCCCACACCTCTTACAGAATGAAAATATTTTGGATTGCGGCTGTCTTCTTCAAAATACTTGCGAAAGTTTAAAACAAAATTATCGATGGTACGTGTAGTAGGATACACGTTATAACCCCAAACAGCCTGTAATATTTTTTCTCTTGTTACTACTTCATTTTTATTTTCTATAAGCAGTTTCAGCAACATCATTTCTTTTTTAGTAAGCATTATTTTCTCTCCGTCCTTGGTGATACATTCCGATGCTTTGAAATCAACCTGGTTTTTGCCAAAAATATACACCTGCGCCAATGGCTGCTTTGTAGATGAACGACGGCTTTTTTCCAGGAGTTTGCTTACCCGTAACAATAGCTCTTCTAAATTAAATGGCTTGGTCAAATAGTCATCAGCGCCTTTTTTTAAACCCAATACCCTGTCGGCACTACTGTTTTTAGCGCTTAACATTAGTATAGGAATATCATTGTTCTGTAAACGAATGTTTTCGCAAACGCTGATACCGTCTAATTCAGGAAGCATTACATCCAGGATCATAAGGTCAAAATGTTCCTGTTGAACAGCCTTTAATGCTTCGGCGCCATCATACACACTGGTAACTTCATAGCTTTCCAGCTCAAGGTTCAACTTAAGCGCTTCCTGTAAATTTTCCTCGTCTTCTACTAATAATATAGATGTTTTCTTTTCCGGCATTTAAAGAGTTAACTGTTATGATTAAATCGTATTGTAAAAATACTTCCTGTTGGTGTATTATCAGTAACAAAGATATTGGCATTATGTTGCCTTATTATTTTTTGGGTAAGATACAAGCCAAGTCCCGTTCCTTTGCCATCTGTTTTGCCCATGCGATAGAACTTATCAAATACTTTTTGCTTTTCCGACATATCAATTCCTTTGCCTTCATCTTTTATGGATACAAAAGCTATGTTTCTTTCTTTGGATAGAGAAACCTCTACTGTTGAAGCTTTTGGCGAATATTTAAGCGCATTGTCAATTAAATTATTAACAGCCATCTGTAATAATAATTTATCTCCATCAATGAATATCTCATTTTCAATATTTACTATTATGATGCGTTGAGAGAAACGCATCATAAAATCATTGGCACATTCATTTACCAATTCGCTTAAATTAATTTCTTCTTTTGTAGATGTATAACTGCCGGCTTCCATTTGTGAGGCCAGCAGCATGTTATTGCAAAGTGCATTTAAACGGTTGGCTTCCTGTATGGTGTTTGCAATAAGATGTTGTTGTTGTTCTTCTGTCAGCTTTCGTTTTTGTAAAGTTTCCAAATTGAGCTTGGTTACAGCAATGGGTGTTTTTAATTCATGCGTAACGGCCATCATAAAATGTTGCTGCTGCCTGCCCTGTTTGAACTGTCGGCGCACTGCCCGGTAAATAAAAACGGCACCTGTTAATAACAACAAAAGAAAGATACTGCCTTCGCCAATGTATTGTGCAGTTTTCTTTTTTTCTATCAGCTGTATCTCATCAACAATTTGTATGTAATTGGGGGCGTCGTGTTTTAGTTGTGCCAGCTTGTACTGTGCCATTTGGTGATTTTGCTGGTTCAGCGCAATGAACCACCAAATCAACGCCGCAATAATATATGCCAGCAAAAACCAGTATATAATAAAGATGATGCGAAGATTTTTTGTTTTATAATAGGAAAGAGCCATTATAATAATTAAAAATTAATAATGGGTAAAAGGATGAAGAAAATAACCAATAGTAATGTTCCGGTAATCAATCCACTTTTTCCACCCGGATACCAACATTCATTACATTTTTTAATGGATTTTCACGCATAACCTGTGCCGCTGTGAATTTATATTCTCCGGCTTTTTTAAATTTTACCGGTCCGCTGGTGATCAGCTTGCGCACTTCCCAAATATCATCCATGCCCGTACCTTCCCAACCTGTTGCGTCGTTACCCAAAGGCAGATCTACTTTTTGATAACGGATGGTATCGCCGGGAGGCTGCATTCCGACATTGAGGCATATATTATTATAATTATACGCATCGGTATGCCGTAATGCTATATATATATTATACTGTGCCGATGTATCGCTGATGTTAAATTGAAACGCAGGAACAAGATTATACTGCCACTCGTATTTAGGTATCGTCACAGTTTTTTCGTAAACATCTATATGGTAGTTGCAGGAAGAAAAAGCAAAGAAAAACAACGATAAGAAGGCAATTGGAGGCAAAAAGTGAAAGCGGATCTTTTTCATTTTTACTTTTTTATAAAACGTTCAATACTTGTTCTTTTGCTTTTTCCAATTCATCTTTCATTATCACTACGCATTTTTGAATGTCAGCATCATAGGCCTTACTGCCGGTAGTATTAATTTCACGTCCCATTTCCTGTATAATAAAAGATAATTTTTTTCCTTTTGATTCATCTTTATCTGCCAGCAATGTATTAAAATATTCACAGTGTTGCTTTAAACGAACTTGCTCTTCATGAATGTCTATCTTTTCTATATAATAAATCAGTTCTTGCTCCAATCGGTTATTATCATAATTTTCTTTTCCTACATGTTCCTGCAATAATTGCTCAATGTTCTCTCTTATCTTTTTTAAACGATTAGGCTCCAGCTTTATAATTGATTCTTCCTGTGCATTAATATTAGTAATACGTTTTATCAGATCTTTTTCCAGGCTGGCGCCTTCTTCTATACGATGATTATTTAATTCTGTTAAAGCATTGTTCAATACTTTTTTAAATTCATTAAAATCATTTTCGTTTAACATGTCGTTGGTAGGTGTAACTATTTCGGGTAAACGAAGCAAAGCGCTTAGTACAGAGTTGGTGTCAATTTTTAATTCGCCCGCTAATTGTTCAATCTGCTGATAATATGCTTTGATAAGATCGGTATTAATAGTAACAGGTTTGGATGTTCCGTTTTGTTTAATGGTGATCATGCAATCAACACTACCTCTTACCAATTGTTCCTGTAAAATATTTCTTATGTCAAATTCATACGGCTTTAATAATGGGGGCAACTTTAACTGTAACTCAAATTGTTTTCCGTTTAATGATTTTATTTCAACCAAAAATGTTTTATCATTCACGGTTTGTTCTGCCCTTCCAAATCCTGTCATTGATTTTAGCATCGCTATGTATTTATTGCAAGTTAATAGTTTATTGGTTTATTGGTTTATCTGTTTATTTTCCAAACAGTAATTTATAAATTTCCTGTTCTGAAACTACCTGCATGTCTCCGGGATTAAATCCTTCAATATCCACTTTTTCTATGCGTCTTCGAATAAGTCGAAGCGTTGGAAAGCCAACGGCAGCGGTCATTTTACGAACCTGCCGGTTCTTGCCTTCTGCCAGCATAAGTTTTATCCATGGCGCCGGAATGTTTTTACGAAATCGTATTGGCGGGTTTCTTACAGGCACTAAAGGTTCTTCTTTAAACAAGCTTGCCTTGCAGGGAAGCGTGCGATGTGGTTTGCCATCTACAGAAATCGTTACGCCTTTTTTTAAAATAGCAATTGCATCTTCTGTTATGTTGCCATCTACCTGTACCCAATACTCACGCTCATGCTTAAACGTTGGGTTTAATAATGTGTGATTTAATTTTTTATCGTTGGTAAGAATCAATAAACCTTCACTGTCATAATCCAATCTTCCTACAGGATAAACATCTGTTGGCACATCAAAATGATCTTTCAATGTTTGCTTTCCTTCCTGCGAAGTGAATTGTGATAAAACATTAAATGGTTTATAAATAATAAAGTACTTGTTCAATGCTGAAGTAATTAATTAATAAAAATAAGAAAGCCCGACATTTTACCGTCGAGCTTCATTATATGGATGGGTTAGTAAGTACCGGGAATAAATTCCCTTCACAATATTAAAAAGAATTTTTTCTAACTAAGAATCTTTTACCATAAATTTTATTCACATTTTTATTTACGTTGTGGATAAGGAGCAGGTTAATAACATTCAATAATTATAGTTTCATCTACTGTAAAATTACTATTACTATCTGCCGGATTAAAAATTAAAACATAAGCATTGATGAAGAGTATTGATATTGTTATGTTTCATTGAATTGATGATTAATAGTTTTATAATTGATAAGCGAAAGTAAGTTTACGATTTGCAACAATTATCAACTCTTCATCACGCAATTATCAATTACTCTGTTAACTTCGTTAAAACAAAATATTATGCAGTTTCCTTCTCCTGTTTCTGTTGAATGGCTGGCAAATTTTATAAATGCAACATTGGTTGGTGATAAAAATGCACAAGCAACGGGCATTAATGAAATTCATAAAGTTGAAAAAGGTGACCTGGTATTTGTAGATCATCCAAAGTATTATGACAAGTGTATTAACAGTGCTGCAAGTTTTATCATCATCAACAAACAAGTAGATGTACCGGAAGGAAAAGCATTGTTAATAACAGACAATCCTTTTGAAGCTTATTGTAAGATCATCAATCATTTTCGTCCATTTACTCCTGAGAAAAAATCAATCAGCGATTCATTAACAGTTGGTGAAGGAACGGTTGTTTATCCAAATGTTTTTATTGGCGATAATGTAATCATCGGAAAAAATTGCATCATCTATCCTAACGTAACAATATTGGAGCATTGTATTATTGGCGACAATGTAATTATACAATCCGGCACTGTTATCGGCAGCAACGCTTTTTATTATAATACTAAAAAAGACCGCGATGTTTGGTATAAAAAAATGCCGAGCTGCGGAAGAGTAGTGATTGAGAACGATGTAGAAATTGGCGCAAGCTGTACGATCGATCGTGGCGTTAGTCATGATACAAAAATTGGGCAGGGAACCAAAATGGATAATATGATCCATATTGGCCATGATACGGTTATTGGAAAAAATTGTTTACTGGCGGCGCAGGTTGGTATTGCGGGCGCTGTTGAAATTGGAGCTGGCGTTACACTATGGGGGCAGGTAGGTGTAAGTAAAACATTAACCATTGGGGATAATGCGGTAGTATTGGCACAAAGTGGCGTGCCGTCATCGTTGGAAGGCAATAAAACTTATTTTGGCTATCCTGCCGAAGATGCAAGAGAGAAAAAACGTGAATTGGTTTGGATAAAGCGTATTCCGCAGTTATGGGAGAAGGTCAATAAGTAAATTATTACTCCGGTACAAAATCATACGGCAACATGTCTGCTACTTTTGTCCATGCCCAATAACCCGTGATCGTGAGATCATTCTGGTCATAATAGTAACCATTTGATTCTATAGTGATAGGTTCGCTGAAAGCGACAAAAGAAAGCTGGTACTTTTTAGGAGCATCTTCATTTGCCGATAAATAATTTTGCTCAGGCGGTTCATTATTATAAATAACCGCTACATTTTGCTGGTTTGGCTTTATTTCAACAGTTTTATCACTATCATCCAACTTATAATTTAATGCCCCATAAAAATCTTTCAGTTTGATGGCAGTATCGTTGCCATCATTGGGAGCTATGAATTGAATTTCAAAGCCTTCATTTGGCATTGTTTTTTTATAAACACTTCGCATGAATTGTAGAATAGAGCCATGATATGCCTGTATGCGGTTTGCTTTCCATTTAGTTAGCTGTGCATCCGTTTCAGGTTTCATTTCTTCAAATAAAGGAGAGCCGGTATAAACTGTTGTTTGTGTGTTATAGTCGTATGTAAAAGAATCAAGCGTATATTTAATATTATAGCCTAATGCGTCATTGCGAATTTCAATAGGCGTTGATGATAGAACTTTTAAGCGATTCTTTCTTTTGCTATAATAGAATTTCAATACATCCGGATTCAGAATATGGCAATCACTGCTGAACCTTGTTTTGCCTATATAATCATTTGTAAAAAGCTCGCCGTATTTTTCCCAGCCATCTTTTACTTCATTGCTGCCTACAACAGCAACTGCAGCTAACGACTCTTCTTTTTTATTCAAGCTAATTTCTAATTGTTTATTGCTTGCATCTGATGAGGATATCCTTCTTGTTTCGGTAGAGTAACCTGTAAATGTTATAGCTATATCATAACCACCCGAAGGTAATTGTAAAGCAAAATTTCCTTGCGCATCTGTTACAGTACCCTGTGTTGTATTTTCTGCAAATACAGATGCCGCCTGTAATGGTGCTTTTGTTTGGGCATCAATAACAACGCCTTTTACATAAAAATAAGTGGATTGAGAAAATGCAACGGAAGCAATGATCAACGTTACAAATGCTAAAAAAAGTTTTTTCATATAAGTGTGTTGAGACTATTGGATAAATACGAATTTACAAGAATGAATGTTAATTCTTTGTTGCAAATATTGTGCAGGTATCAATAATTGTTTGTTCTAATGGCGTGTATTGAAATGTTGGTAAGGCTTTTAGCAGCTTGCTGTTATCATAATGCACTTTCTTTAATGCAGTTGCCGCTGTGTCTTTTGTAACCAATGGTTCTGCGCCGGTAAAATAACTTTTAAAAGCTTCCAGTCGCCAAACCAGTGAGGATAAAAATGGCGTTACTTTTTTGTAGGGAGGTTTTTTATTGAATGATTTAGCGATCAATGTAAATACTTCCTCATAGCTTTTATTGGTTGCGCTTACAATAAAACGTTCATTAGTAATGCTGCTATTCATTAATTGTATCATTGCCCTGGCAACATCCCTCGCATCTACAAAACCTGTTACGCCATCGCTGTACCAGGGGAATTCATTATAAACTGTTTGAAATATTTTGGTAGAACCTTTACTCCAGTCGCCTGCACCAAGCACCACGGTAGGATTTACAATTACTGCATTTAATCCTTCTGCAATACCACGCCATACTTCCATTTCGGCAAGGTATTTACTTTTGCCGTATGGATTGTTTTTATCCTGGTCAGCAGATTTTATTTTTTCATCAATGGTGCTGTTGTTTATTTTTTTCCCCAGTGCTGCTACGGAACTTATATACACCAATTTTTTTACGCCCGTATTTAATGCTGCATTTACAACATTGGCTGTACCTTCTACATTAATGGAGTATAACTCTTTTACTCTTGCAGCATTAAATGTTACCAATGCAGCACAATGATATACCTCTTCTACTTCCTGCATTATTTCTTCCAATTGTGCAGCATCTAAAATAGTACAATGAATCTGTGTTAACAGGGGAGTATTGAAATCCGGTAAAGGTGTTTTATTATAAGTAGCAATTACCGTCTTGTTTTGCAAGAGCAATAGTTTTATCAGTTCTTTTCCTATTAAACCTGAACCGCCGGTAACTAAAACCATAACTACTTAATAAGAGATGAGTATAGAAATGAAAAGCACAAGAGAGTGACACAACGATGTTGAATAAAGAACAAAAGTTCGTCACAAAAAATTACACTGCACTTGTAAACTGTTTCAAAAACCGTAAATCGTTTTCGCTGAATAAACGCAGATCTTTAATCTGGTATTTCAACATAGTAATACGTTCAACACCCATGCCAAATGCAAAGCCTGTGTATTTATTACTATCAATACCACAATTTTCCAACAGGTTTGGATGCACCATGCCACACCCTAATATCTCTACCCATCCTGTGTGCTTGCAAACATTACAGCCTTTACCGCCACAGATCAAACAGCTGATATCCATTTCAGCACTTGGTTCTGTAAATGGAAAATAGCTGGGGCGAAAACGAACTTTAACCGATTCGCCAAACATTTCCTGCACAAAGAAGTATAGCGTTTGTTTTAGATCTGCAAAGGAAACATTTTCGGCGATATATAAACCTTCTACCTGGTGAAAGAAGCAATGCGCTCTTGCGCTGATCGTTTCGTTACGATATACACGACCCGGGCAAATAATACGGATGGGCAATTTGCCTTTTTCCATTTCACGCACCTGCACACTGGATGTATGTGTACGCAATAACCAATCCGGATTTTGATTAATATAAAAAGTGTCCTGCATATCACGTGCAGGATGATTTTCCGGCAAATTCAATGCAGTAAAATTGTGCCAGTCATCTTCAATTTCCGGTCCTTCGGCTACTGCAAAACCTAAACGCTGAAAGATGGAAACAATTCTGTTGCGCACCAAACTTATTGGATGGCGGGAACCTAACGGTAAAGTATCAGCAGGTAATGAAATGTCAATAGTATTTTCAGTGTTGGCCTTCCCGTTATCGGTTGTTTCTTTTAATTCTTCGTATTTAGCTTCTGTAAATAATTTGAAATCATTCAGCAATTGCCCGAATTCTTTTTTTTGATCGGCAGGTACATTTTTCATTTCGCCCATTACCGATTTTACCAACCCTTTAGTGCCGAGATATTTAATCCTGAAAGTTTCTGCATCATCGGCATTGGCTGCCACGTAATTATTTATCTCTTGTTTATAGTCTTCTATTTGCTTAATAAGCTGTTCCATGGCGGCAAAAGTACGGATTTGTTATTCACAGTTGTTAATTGCGTTTTTACAAAACCGATACTATTATTTGTTAAGTTTGTTGGAAATATTTGGGAATGCTTGATTTGCACGATTTTTTAGAACCGATCAGCTTTTATGGATCTGACATTGATTTTGGCTATAATGACGGACAGTTGGCTACGCATGTAAATGCGTATAAACACGAAATGCCTGATGTTGCCAATGCAGATATCGTGATAATGGGAATTGGCGAGTCGAGAGGCAGCGGGATCTTTAATTCACGTACGGATAGTCCTGATGCCATTCGTAAATATTTATACCAATTGCATTACTGGCATTATGATGTGCAGATAGCAGATATCGGCAACATTAAAACCGGCGCTTCTATTACTGATAGTTATGCTGCATTTAAAACCGTATTAAGCGAATTATTACAGTTGAATAAAACTGTTATTATTTTAGGTGGTTCACACGATCTGACCTTAGCTCAATATTTTGCTTATAGGGATGCTCAGCAATTAGTAGAAGCTACCTGCATTGATGCAATGATCGACTTACGAGGTGAAAGCTCTATCCGCAGTGAAAACTTCTTATTGGACATGCTGACGAGTGAACCCAATCTTGTTAAACATTATAACCACATCGGTTTTCAAAGTTATTTTGTTCACCCGGTGATGCTGGAAAGAATGGATAAGCTGCGTTTTGATTGCTTTCGACTGGGGCATGTAAAAGATAATATTGATGAAATGGAACCTGTATTGCGGAATACCAATTTATTGAGTTTTGATATCAGTGCTATAAAACATAGTGATGCACCTGCTAATGAAATTTCCCCAAATGGACTAACGGGTGAAGAGGCTTGTACGCTTACGCGTTATGCGGGCATGAGCGATATGCTCAGCAGTTTTGGTATTTATGGTTACGATGTGCAATCGGATGTAAATGAACTGACCGCTAAACAAATTGCGCAAATGATCTGGTACTTTATAGATGGTAAGTATAAAAGCAAACAAGAAGTGTCTATTGAAGAACGTGAATATTTTAATGAATATAATACTGCTTTTGCAGAGGTAGATACTGTTTTTCTGCAAAGCAAAAGAAGCAATCGCTGGTGGATGCAATTACCCAATAAAAAATTTATTGCCTGCAGTTATAACGATTATGTTAATGCCAGCAGGAATATGATACCTGAAAGATGGTTGAGAGCGCAGGAAAGAACTTAATTAAGAGTTAATAATTAGTAATTAATAATGAAGATTCAATTTTTACAGACGTTTAGTAAGTTGAAAAAATTATTAATTATTAATTGTGCATTCCTAATTATTTCCTCACCTTCTTCTGCACAAATACAAAACTTTGCCGACTCTTTAATTAATGATTCTGTTGTGAGCACTGGGCATATTGGCATTTCTGTTTATGATCCTATTGCCAATTCTTACTTATATAATTATGATGCTGCAAAATATTTTGTACCGGCAAGTAATGCCAAATTGTTTACGTTATATGCCGGAATGAAATATTTGGGAGATAGTTTGGTGGGATTAAGATATAAAATTATTGAACCAATTAAACCAAGCACACTTAAATACGATTCCTTTGAATTCAGAATTATTCCCACTGGGGATCCAACTTTTATGCATCCCGATTTTACCAATCAACCTGTAAAAAATTTTATAGAAAACTTACCCTATAATAGACTCATCATACATAAAAGTAATTGGAAAGCCACAGCCAGATCGGAATATTGGTCCTGGGGCGATTTTGCAGAAAGTTATTGCCCTGAACGATCTGCCATGCCGGTTCATGGCAATTTATTAACCTTTATCTGGCAAGATTCTATTAACAAAGATAGAATCATTGCAAATAGGCAAGTCGATGTTCATCTCAGATGGAAAACTTCAGCTGATTTTAAACTCAATCCCTATTGGTTTTATGGTTATGGTTTAGATAGAAATTATTTTGATGATTTTTACAGGGATCGTTATAATCTCTTGATTGATACCGGTAGATATTTTACATTAAAAAAAGCCCCGGCGGATGATGCTATTTGGGTAATTCCTTCTAAAGAGAAAGTAAAGCAAGTGGACATTCCTATAAATACGGAAGGCGATAGAATTATTTCGATATTAAATCAACAGTTTAAAAATAAACACTTTGATCAAGTTGGATATAAAGTGTTGCTTAAAGATGGAACGTTCGAATCTCAACGACAGGAATTCCAATACCAGGAATCTTTCAAAGACAGCAATTTATCTGTTATCCACTCTCAACCCTCCGATTCTCTCTTTAAACTCATGATGCATCGCAGTGATAACTTCTTTGCCGAGCAAACTTTATTAATGGTAAGCAACGAGCATTTAGGTTATATGAATGATGAAGACATTATCGACACTTTATTAAAATCAGACTTAAAAGATATTCCCCAAAAACCCAGATGGGTAGATGGTAGCGGGTTAAGTCGCTACAATTTGTTTACACCACAATCATTTATTTACATCTTAAATAAAATGAAAAATGAATTTGGCTGGGAGCGGTTAAAAGTTATTCTTCCAACCGGGGGTGAAGGCACTTTAAAAAATTACTATCATAGTGACAGCTCCTTCATCTATGCCAAAACCGGCAGCATGAGTAACAATAATTCACTGTCCGGTTATCTCATCACTAAAAAAAATAAACTGCTTATCTTTTCCATCTTAGTCAATAATTTTCAAGGAGATGCAACACATGTGAAGCGTGCTATTGAGCAGTTTCTTGAGAATATCCGCGATCGCTATTAAATAATTTTTTTCTTTTCAGGCAACATTTCCGTTTTAGTAAAGCATCTGTATAATACAACCCCAGTGTTAAGCCCGTATTATATCAAAAACCTTTAACCCAAAACGATTGTATGAAAAAGATCTTTACGCTGATAGCTTTTGCTATTGTGTTTTTTTACGGAGCCGTTGCACAAACCAATGCCCCTTGCACTAATGCGCAATTCGGCTTTACGCTAAGTGGCAATAATGTAAGTTTTACACCGGTTGCTAATTATGATTCACAATTTGTTTACCATAGCTGGAGTTTTGGAGACGGGAGCAATACAGTAAATGTAGTTGCTCCTTCTCATTTTTATAACAACTATGGAACATATGTAGTAGTGCATATAGTTACCCGAATGAAAACCACACAAATTGTATGTTCTGATACAATAAGAAAAGAGGTGCTTATTCCTAATAATGCTCCTTGTTATTTAAAAGCTTCTTTTACTTATAAAAGAGATTCCGTTCAAACCAATAAAGTTTACTTTACCAATACATCTACTACTGCCAATGATATCCATTATGTGCGTTGGGATTTTGGCGATGGTACTACTTCCAATGATTTTACTGCTACGCATGTTTATCCAACATCGGGATTGTACAAAGTTTGTTTGTTGGTTAAAAGAGATAGTGCCGCTTCCTGTGGAAGTGATACTTGCATGAGCTTCCAGGTACAGGTTACAGTTAATTGTGATTTGCAGGCTAATATTGTTTATTCAATAGATACTTCAAAAGCAAATCTTCTTCATTTTTTCAATTTTACAAATGTTTGGTCAGCTAACGACTCTTCTATATGGACATTTGGTGATGGCAGCATTTCTTACAATAGAGATCCAAGTCATTTATTCATAAACGGAGGCACTTACAATGTTTGTTTACTTGAAAAAAGAATGAATTTAGGCGCAGCGCCTTGTGTTAGTGAGTTTTGCAAAACCATAACTGTCGCTTCTGTTCCTGCATGTGATTTAAAGACAAATTTTTCATCAACAACAGACACATCCCATTTTAATCTTGTACATTTTACAAACAAAACTGTAGGCATTCTATCAACCGATTCCACCATATGGACTTTCGGTGATGGCACTACATCATATGATGTAAATCCCAATCATACATTTGCCAATGCAGGTGTTTACAATGTTTGTTTACATGTAAAAAGATCAATGCCCGGCGCTGCTCCTTGCGTTAGCGAGTTTTGCCGGACAGTTACTATCTCTGCACCTTGTAATCTTCTTGTAGATTATTCTTATAAAATGGACAGCGCTTCTTCCATTCCCTATACGTATGCTTTTGCCATTACTTCGCCTGCATTAGCTACGGGAGACAGCGCTTACTGGGTTTGGGGTGATGGCAAAATCTCTCACGACAGAAGTGTTAAACACAGCTTTGGTCAACCCGGAACATATACCGTTTGCCTGTACATTAAAAAGTATAATTCAAACACTACTTATTGTGCTGCCAGTATTTGTAAAACGATTATTATTGCCCCGACAAGTGTTTGCAATTTGCAGGCTTATTATACCAACACAATAAAAGATTCAACACATTCAAATGTTATTCAGTTTGCCAATGTAACTGGAAATATTTCCAATATGGATTCCACTATTTGGACATTCGGTGATGGTACTACTTCTTATGACAAGGATCCTCTGCATACTTTTGCGAATGCAGGCACCTATCATGTTTGTCTTCATGTAAAAAGAATAATACCCGGCGCAGCTCCATGTGTTGCTGAATATTGTAAAGACATTACAGTTGCAATCATAACTCCTTGTAATATTCAACCTAACTATTCCTGGAAGCTAGATTCCGGAACTACAGTACATTTTACCAATGCATCTGTAGTAAGTACAACCAATGCAACAGTCACCTGGTATTTCGGCGATGGCGCTTCTGCTACATCATGGAATGCATCGCACACATATACAAACCCCGGTACGTATTATGTTTGCCTGCGTATGCAAACGAACAATACCTGTGTAGCCTATAAGTGCGATTCGATAATTATTCCGACCCTTATTCCTGAGTGTAAAAATCTATCATTATTTACCTATAACTATCTTTCTACGGATAGACAATCTTATTACTTCACTCCGACTTATATCGGCAGCAATATTCAATACACATGGACTTTTGGCGATGGAGCAGGTTTGCAATTGGCACAGGCAAAGCATCGTTATGCAATAGCAGGAAATTATGTTGCTTGTTTAACGGCATTTAAAAATACCAGTTGTGCAGCTACCACCTGTAAAACAATTGCAGTAACAACGCAGCTCAGTTGTGATACGGTAAAAATTTCTTACAATTATTATAAAGATGGAACAACGCCTAACAAAATATATTTTTATACGATAGCCAATGCAGCTGTATCGCAACAAAGCTGGACGATCGCCGACCTATCCAACACGGCTATGACCCCAATAACCCTTCAACAAAATAATCCAACCTATACATTTACAGATACAGGTTACTATAGAGTTTGTCTGCATATTACAGTGGGGGATGGCTGTGTAAAAGAATATTGCAACACGATACATATCGATAATATTGCATCTTCTTGCGAATTGTATGCATACCCGAATCCAGTGCATACAACGGCAAGTGTCAACCTGCAGCAAACCTCAGCAGAAGTCATTCATATCTATTTATATACTGATCAGGGTGTTTTGCTTTCGCAAAGCAATCAACCGGGTATTGCGGGTAATAATGTTGTAACGGTAAAAACAGATGCTTTAACAGCGGGCAGCTATACAATAAAATTGATCTATGGAAACAAAACTTGTTACGCCAAGTTTCAAAAATTGTAAGTAGGAATAACAATGGGGATAATGGCCTCTGCACTTAATTGTGCAGGGGTCTTTTTTATATCACTGATCATTTTCTGCCGCCCTGGCTTCTACTTCAAATTTATTATTATAATAGCCTTTGCGAAAGTTTTCTAATAAGTATTTAATGATGAATATAAAGAAGCCATGCTGCTTAAACTGCTGCACATGACACAATTCGTGCCTTACCCATTTGATGTCTGTTAAAAATTCTTGCTGAGTAGTATTATAGAGATGGATCTTTTTACCAATTACAATTGCCACTTTAGAAACTTTCAATCGCTTTGCCGCCAACTTTGCGATCCATGAATTTTCTTTGATGGTAACATTCTCCACAATCTGGAAATTGTTATTTGGATTTTGATTGATCAATTTCTTTCCATGCCTCCATGATCTCTTCTGTATGCTCTTTGCTGTTAGGGCGTAAAAATATTTTTCGGATCGTTCCTTTTTCGTCGATCAAAAACGTAGTACGTACCAGCCCCATGTATTCTCTTCCGAATAATTGCTTTTGCCCCCACACATCATACTTATCAATTATTTTATGATCCGGATCTGCAATCAATGTAAAAGGCAGATCGTACTTGGCTTCAAATTTTTTATGCTTTTTTTCTTCATCAGGACTAATACCTAATACCACGATGCCATTCTTTTTCAGTAAGCTATAGTTATCACGAAAGTTGCAAGCCTGTACAGTACAGGTAGGCGTATCGTCTTCGGGATAAAAATAGATGACCACTTTTTTTCCTTCAAAATCTTTTAACGAAATAGTATTCCCGTTTTGATCTTTACCTGTAAAGGCAGGTGCTTTGCTATTTTCTTTTAAACTTGTTTTATGCTGTTCCATATTAATACCGCTGATTAAGCTGTCAATGAATTTATAAAATTTAATATTGAGTTTTCCTTTCACTACCTGGTAAAATTATATACTTTCTCCGCAACATTGCCTACACAATCTGTTGCAATAATTTTTAATTCATGCACCCCTGATGCACAATGATAATCGAACTTATAAATAAAAGCAGCGTTCTTATCATTGGTAAACCGCAACCATTTACCATCCAATTCAGCTCTAAAGGTCACATTTTTAATACTGCTGTTATCTCTTACAGAAAACATGATACTGCCGCGTCCTCTGCAATTCATCCCATTATAAAAACCGATCGGTGTAATAGTAGGGGGTGTATTATCTACCAGTAATTGATAATAACCAAAATCCCTAAAACCTGCTTTATACCAACCATTCTCGTATGCTGCTTTCTGAAAACTTTCTTTACCGCCCCATGCACACCGCATCACTATTTTATCTTTATTGGCAACAGTAATAGTTGGTTTGATTTTTACCATAAACGTATCATGCACCGGCACATAACCATATTCTAATTGAAATTGTGGCGATGCGGCGTTCGGGCTTACAGCAGCTAATTCACTAAAATGAAACGGGATAGAATCATACAAACAATTCTCCGGCATGTAAAAGCTGATGTCATTATTTTCAAAAACATTTACAAAGCCCGGCACAAATTCTTTTGATTGATACGCAGCATTACCTTTACTTTCAACAACTCCTTCGCCACGCTTTACATCAAATTTTAAAATAGAAGTATTACCATTCACATCCTTTACTTCAATTTTTATATGATGCACTTCGTCATCATTCAAATTAATAACACCTGTGCCATTAATATCTTTGTAAACACCTTCAGGATAACCCGGCAACCTTGATAGATGTTGTACAAAAGGGCCGCCATTGGTTTTCAGCTTATAATCTATTTGTGCATTTACATAGCGTGTTTCGCTATAATCAATGCTGTCTAATTGAAAACCGGAAAGTGGCTCATCATTATCATATATAACCGCCTGGTAAATTCCATTAGGATTTGTTGAACCGGTATGCGAATCCGTTGCTGAAATAGCAAAACTTACTTTACTGCTGTTGGCTATTACCAGCGGTGCCGTATAAATGCCGCCGGCTTTTGTTATAGTAATGAATCGTGGGGATTGCTCATACACACTTTTGTTTCTGTTGTACATACACAAGCGATGAATAATTGGTGGTACACCATCGGGTATCGGCATGCCAAATAAAAAAGGATTCAATACTTTGTCTGTTTTAGTATCTCTTATCTCAAAATGTACATGCGGACCTTGAGATCCACCGGTGCTGCCGCTGTAGGCAATAAAGTCTCCTTTTTTTACAGGAAATAAATTAGCCGGAATATCTATCTCAATTTTCCATGTCTCTCTTTTGTATTGTTGTTCGGTTACATATTTTTCCAATGCAGGGTTAAAATCATTCAAGTGTGCATATAAAGTAGTTAGCCCATTAGGATGATTAATGCGGATAGATCTTCCAAAGCCGGTAGCATCAATGGTTACCTTGGCAATGTAACCATCTGCAGTGGCATAAACAGGCAAGTTTTGCTGTGCATTGGTTCTGCAATCCAACCCCATGTGATAATGATTAGGACGAAGTTCTCCAAAGTTGGCAACAATAGCCGGTGGAATATTTAATGGCCAGCGAAAATATCCCTGCGGGTAATTTTTGGCAGGAAAGATTTGGGCAGAGAGATAGCAAGGTATTAAGGTAACAAGGCAACAAGTAAAGACCTTTCTTAGTAAGTTGGAATAGTAGAAATTCAATGTTAGTGGGTTTGAATTCAAAATTAAGATATAAATCCAAACGGCAAGAGCATTAACAAATGACCAGAGCCTATCGTATCAATATAATATTCCCTTTAAGAAGCTTTATGTTATTGTCGCAGCGTGAATGATAAGACACCCAATACACATAATTACCTGCGGTAATTTCACCCTTATGTTTTCCATCCCAGGCTTCTTTAATGTTAGAGGTTTTAAAAACCCGTTCACCCCAACGATTGAATATCTGAAACTCTTTTAGTGTGATATTTTTATATTGAATTCTGAACAGATCATTTAACCCATCTCCATTGGGAGTAAATGCATTGGGTAAGTAAATGTAACTATCGTTACAGCGTACAGAATCATTGACCGTAATAAAAACAGAATCAACAGCAATACAGGAACCAATGGTACTGGCAGTTTTAACGTAGATCCATGAAGAAGATGGTATTGTTGCAAAAGGATTTTTAATGCCGGTATTGCTTATTAATGCATTGGTGGCAGTCCATAAATAAGAGCGGGCTGCAGGTGTTACATTTAATTGTATCGTATCGTTCCTATCTACATTTAAAGCACTGGGAATAATGTCAACAAATGCTTGGGGCAGTATGGTTAAATTAAGAATGGAGATGCTGTCGCAGGGAGCCGCAGGAAATGTATCGCGGTAAATGCCTGTTTGCGTGTATACATTTCCGTTAAATGTATAACTTTCTTCAGCACAAACCGATCTTGTAATGGAATCCTTTTTATAATTTGTAACAATAAGATTTAGTACGGCAATACTATCGCAGGTAGAGGTTGAAAGTGTATCTCTATAAATGCCGGCTTTTGTATAGCTGGTTCCATTAAAAGAAAAACTTTGTCCTGCACAAATGCTTTGTGTAATAGAATCTTTTTTATAACCACCCACTATAAGATTCAGTATTGCAATGCTATCACAGGTAGAGGTTGAAAGTGTATCTCTGTAAATGCCTGTTTTTGTATAACTGTTTCCATTAAAAGAAAAACTTTGTCCTGCACAAATGCTTTGCGTAACAGAATCTTTTTTATAACCACCCACTATAAGATTCAGTATTGCAATGCTATCACAGGTTGATGTAGAAAGCGTATCTCTGTAAACACCCGTTTGACCATAAACTTTTCCATTAAACGAAAAGCTTTGTCCGCTACAGATATTTTGCGTTACAGAATCCCGCTTGTATGCATCTATTGTAAGGTTTAACGTTACTATACTATCGCAGCTTGTTGTAGTTAACGTATCTCTATAAATACCTGTTGTACTATAAGTGTGTGTGCCAACCGTAAAGCTTTGTCCGGCACAAAGCCTTTTTGTGATCGAATCTTTTTTGTAAGCAGAAACAGTAATATTTACTGTAAAAATATAATCTATACAATCGCCGGGACTATTGATGTAAGTTGTATCCTGGTAAACGCCTGCCTCAAAATACTTTTTATTGCCATTTAAAACCCTGATAGTGTCGCCCTGGCAAATAGTTCGATATGATACTACGTCAGAAATGATTACATCTATCGGTGCCTGCTTAATCTTTAATACAATAACACTATCGCATCCTTTGTAAGATGTAAGCGTATCAGCATATGTTCCGGGAGCAGTATAAACATGCGTGCCAACTTGAATACTATCATGATGGCATATGCTAATAGTGAAGGTGTCAATTGATTGCTGTATGAACAGGTTGGTATAAATGAGGTCGAAACAGCCATACGCATTTTGAACAGAATCTACATATATGCCGGGAACAGAATACACGTTAGCCCCAACCTTTACACTGCCGCCTCTGCAAATACCAACGTTATTGGTATCTTTTTTTTGAGGCAGTACCAATAAATAGGTAGTAACCACACTATCACATCCCAATGTATTTACTCTAGATAACGTATCAACATAAATACCGGGTGTATTATAGGTATGCGTTCCTACGTGTACATCGGTTCCTTTGCAAAAAGGAATGGTTTGCGTAACCGAAGCAACCAACGATAAATGATGAGATGTGTAAGACGTATCTGCACAGCCATTAATATTGGTGATCTTACGAACATAATAAAAGCCTGTATCCGCAGGTGTAATAGGACTTATTGTAAGTGTATCACCATCATAAATATCGCCGTTGGGCGTTGTCCATTGATAAGAAAAATAAGCAGACGAGCCATAAAATAATTTTGAACTATTACAGCTTGGGGCTATGGTGCCGGTTGGAGGAAATGCAACAGGAGTAATAGTTATTTGCGCCGTGGAAGCATTGCCGCACACATCAAAAATACGTGCTGTATATATGCCGCCTTGTGCAACCGAGAACACATTAGATGCCTGTTCAGGAAAAGTTTGCGGGCCGGCAATGATCTCATATTGATAAGGCGCTACCCCTTTAGTACTATCCGGCAGTAATTCTATATTAATACCGTTTTGGCATTTTAAATAATTACCGGTTTTGATAGTAGGTGTTTGATAAGGCGGGATCGTAATTGTGTCTTTGATCGTCCAGCAATTCGTAATGGAATCATTCATTGGTGTTCCATAGCCTCCTTGCATAAAATTGTATGTTATCTCATATTTCCCCGACGGAATATTTAAAGCAGAATCAAAAACTCCAAATTGGTCATTCAATTTTGAATTTTTCATTATTGCGCCGGTTTGAAGATTTTTGACGGTTATATTGCCGTCCGCTCCTCCTACGTAATGAAAATTAACACCATCAAAATAACCACCGTTGGATAACGAGTAATAGATCTGGTTGCGCCCTAAACAACCTTTTTTATAAGAAACACTTCTACTCAAGCTGGTAACCATTGAACTGTCAATAACTATAGAATCAGCAATTTCATGCCCACAGGTATCAATAATTTTATATTGATATGTTCCTATTGCCAGCTTATCCAAAAAGATATATTCGGGGGCAGGTATTGTATCCGGGTAACTATAGATATCCGAATAAGAAAAGCCCAGCTTAGTGCTTCCCAGACTTGCAGGTCCTGAAAGTAAAATGAGTTTGGCGCTTCCTCCAAAACCTACAGCATGAATCCGATAAGTGCCAACGGTAGAATCTATGCAGGAACTGTAAAGAATTACTTTTTCAATGATCGCCGGTTGAGCTATAAAGGGTATTGTATAATTCTGCTCAAACAGTTTTCCACAACCATCCCTTACCGTTAGTTTATAGGTTCTGCCCTGTACAAGTGCCGGAGTTATAGATATTATTCGTGTGATCTGATGGTATGGAAAAACGGCTGTATCGCTTTTAAGAACGCCGGCATCTACCACCGCATTGGTCGCTGAATCAGTATAAGAATAAGTAACGGGAGTTTTAAGTCCCTGGTAATAATTATAATTGTCGTAATAACTATACAAAGCATATGCATTAATACCACAGCTATCAAAACTGTAATAAGGAGCAAAAATATAAGGCAACACATAATAGCTCAATCGCTGGCTATCTCTGCAGGCATTGTAAATAGCAATATTAAAAGTATCTCCGTATGTTAGTCCGGGTACAATGTGCGAAATATAAATATAACCGCTGTTTACATTGCTGCTATCAATTGTTGTTGCACTTGCAGCGGGAGTATAAGTGCCGTTTTTAGTTTGATATTTAAAACTAAAAGGAGGCCTTAGCGAAGCAGGATCAAATTGTAAGGTTGTATAAACGGATATTGAATCACATCCTACCCCCTCTACTTGAGGAGGTCCATAAAAATTAAATGTTGTAGCAGGATTCGAAATGGTGACAACGCCGGTTCTAAAGCTGCCACAGCCATCCGTAAGTCTTACTGTATAATTGCCTGCCGAAAGATTGGGAAATGTATCGCTTACTTGTTGTGCGGATGTAACAGGAGCGATCAATTGCCAGGTATAAGGAGGCTTCCCGGTGCCTGCATCCCTGTTGCCAATTATTCGTCCATCATTACCGCCGGTACAATAAGGCGAAGTACTTATAGCAGTAAAATCAGGAGATGTATAGCTGCCGGTTATAGTAAAATTTTGTATAGAATTATTAATGCCATCGGATACGCCTACAATATAATTAGTACCCGGGGGAAGCGAATTGAATATATTGCTTACCTGTGCAGGCTGTGTTACCGGACCGGCAATAATGCTGTAAAATAAGTTCCCGGTGGTGCCTTTTGCGTATATGGTAACGCTTCCATTATTTGCGCAATCGCTTATGGTTGTTTTAATAGAATCAATTTGTACCTGCGCAAAGGAAAAGAAGGGCAATAAAAAATAAAGAAAGAAAAAAGGCGTTTTAAGGTGGTACAATAAGGTGATATTTAACACAATATAACTTCCTTGCTCTTAATGGAAAATTATATTTCGATGAATTTTTATAAATTTTTTATACCCGTATCTTTCTATGCTCAATAGTGATAACCCGTTCAAGTGAGTGACACAACCCGGGCCCAATAGCAGCACTTCAGCCTGTCCCAAAAAAGTAAAAATTCAATCCTCATTTCTCCCCCGTAACCCCTAATTTTGCACCCCGAATAACACATCCTCATTCAATGCCAAAAGACAACTCCATTAAGTCAGTTCTCATCATCGGTTCCGGACCAATTGTTATAGGACAAGCCTGCGAATTTGATTATTCCGGTACGCAAGCTTCCAGAAGTATTCGTGAAGAAGGCATTAAAACCATTCTTATCAACAGTAACCCGGCTACCATTATGACCGATCCGATGATGGCAGACAAGGTTTACCTGTTGCCATTAACGGTGGAGAGCATTGAACAAATATTGGAAGAAAATGATATTGATGCCGTTTTGCCTACCATGGGTGGACAAACAGCTTTAAATCTTTGTAAAGAAGTAGATGAACTGGGCATTTGGGAAAAAAACAATGTACGCCTGATCGGTGTAGACATTAAAGCAATTGATAAAGCTGAAGACAGGGAAAAATTCAGGTTGTGGATGATCGAAATGGGAATACCGGTTTGTCCTGCACATATTGCCAATTCATTTTTAGAAGGAAAAGAATTTGCACAAGACATAGGATTTCCGTTGGTGTTGCGTCCATCTTTTACCTTAGGCGGTAGTGGTGGCGGCGTAGTGTTTAAAAAAGAAGAGTTGGATGAAGCATTGAACAGAGCGTTAACGGCAAGTCCCATTCATGAAGTGTTGGTAGAAAAAGCGGTATTGGGTTGGAAAGAATATGAATTGGAATTATTAAGAGACAACGCAGATAATGTTGCTATCATATGTACCGTTGAGAACTTTGACCCAATGGGTGTTCACACCGGTGATTCCGTAACAGTGGCTCCTGCCATGACGTTGAGCGATACTGCATTTCAACTAATGCGTAACACTGCCATCAGCATGATGCGCAACCTTGGCAACTTTGCCGGCGGTTGTAATGTGCAGTTTGCCATGAATCCTCAAACAGAAGAATTGATCGTGGTAGAAATCAATCCACGTGTAAGTCGTTCTTCTGCATTGGCGTCTAAGGCTACGGGTTATCCCATTGCAAAAATTGCTGCTAAGCTGGCAATTGGTTATAACCTCGATGAATTAAAGAACCAGATCACTCAATCAACTTCAGCATACTTTGAACCGGCATTGGATTACGTAATTGTAAAAATTCCACGTTGGAACTTCGATAAATTCAAAGGTGCTGATGATACCTTAGGTTTTCAAATGAAATCGGTGGGAGAGGTAATGGGTATTGGAAGAAGCTTTGCAGAAGCAGTACAAAAAGCTTGTCAGAGCTTGGAAAATGAAGCGGTTGGTTTGGGCTATTACGGACAAAGCCTGATGCATACCGATGCATTGATCGATTATATTAAAATCCCCAAATGGGACAGGATCTTTAGAATTAAAGATGCATTGATGGCAGGTGCCAGTGTTAAACGTATTTGTGAAAGCACGGGTATCGACCGTTGGTTCATTTACCAAATTCAAAAGATCTGTAACTGCGAAAAAGAAATTGCGAAATACGACCTGAAATCATTGCCGGATGATCTTTTAAAAGAAGCAAAACTATTAGGCTTCAGCGATGAACAGATAGTTCGCATCATGAAAGAAGAAAATGCGGAAGACATCTACGAGAGAAGAAAGAAAATGGGCTTAACGAGAGTGTACAAAATGGTAGATACTTGTGCCGCTGAGTTTGAAGCAAAAACACCTTACTTCTATTCAACATTTGAAAATAAGCCTGTTAACGAAAACAGCCTGCTTAGCAACGAAAGCAAAGTTTCCGATAAGAAAAAAATAATTGTACTTGGCAGCGGACCTAACAGGATTGGTCAGGGTATTGAATTTGATTACTGTTGCGTACACGGCATATTAGCAGTTAAAGAAGCCGGCTACGAAGCCATTATGGTAAACTGTAACCCCGAAACAGTTTCTACTGATTTTGACATTGCCGATAAATTATATTTTGAACCCGTGTTCTGGGAACATTTGTGGGAGATCATCGAACATGAAAAACCGGAAGGTGTGATCGTACAGTTGGGCGGACAAACCGCTTTAAAGCTGGCAAAAAAATTACATCAGAAAGGAATAAAAATAATCGGTACTTCTTTCGACAGCATGGACATTGCGGAAGATCGTGGTCGCTTTAGTGATACCTTAAAAGAGTTAGGCATTCCTTATCCAAAATACGGAACAGCTTACAACACCGATGATGCGATCGAAGTAGCAAAAGAAGTAGGTTATCCTGTGTTGATCCGCCCGAGTTATGTAATTGGCGGACAACGTATGCGTATTGTGTTGAATGATGAAGAGCTGGAAAAAGGAATTTTAAGTTTGATAAAACATTTGCCCGGCAATAAGATCTTGATCGATCACTTTTTAGATCGTTGCCAGGAAGCTGAGATAGATGCTATTTTCGATGGCGATCAATTTCACATCATGGGTGTGATGGAACATATTGAACCGGCAGGTATCCATAGCGGCGATAGCAATGCAGTGTTGCCGCAGTTCAATCTGTCTCCGTTGATCGTACAAACGATGGAAGAGTATGCTGAAAAGATCGCACGTAAATTAAGTATCAAAGGACTTATCAATATACAGTTTGCTATTAAAGATGGCAATGTATACGTGATCGAAGCGAATCCACGTGCAAGTCGTACTACACCGTTCATTGCAAAGGCATATCAAATTCCGTATTTGAATATTGCTACTAAAATAATGTTGGGTGCTGCCAAACTAAAAGACTTTAAGTTTGAGAAAAAGCTAAAAGGCTTTGCTATTAAAGAACCTGTTTTCTCTTTCAATAAATTTCCGGGTGTAAATAAAGAGCTAGGTCCTGAAATGAAAAGTACCGGTGAAGCGATCCGCTTTATTAAAGACCTGCGTGATCCTTATTTCCGCACGTTGTATAAGGAAAGAAGCATGCACTTAAGTAAGTAAAAGATTACTGATATAGTATTATGAAGCTGCAAGTTGATTGCAGCTTTTTTATTTTATGCCTTGATAAGTTAAAATAGTATGGTCTTCGACAAGCTCAGACTGGCAGCTTTTAGATATGTTTGAATGCCAGGCTGAGTTTATCGAAGCCTTGTGGAAGGAGAAACATGTCTAAAAGCGGTGATTTAAAATTTACTTTATTACTTATATTGAGATATAAAAATTGCTCCAGCCTTGACACTAAAACAAAAAGCATATCACCACTATTTACAGTTGTTAAATGATAAGATTGCTTTGCTGCAACAAACCCTGGCAGATCTAAAAGAAAGCGGCGCCAACGAAACCAAAAGCACTGCCGGCGATAAGCACGAAACAGCCCTGGCTATGTTGCAAATAGAACAGGCAAACACCCGCAATCACCTGCAGGAGATAGTAGCACAAAAATCGGCACTTGAAAAAATAGACCCGGTAATAGCTGCACCTACTATTGTAAACGGCAGCCTTATTAAAACCAATAAAGGTTATTTTTTTATAAGCGTTGCATTGGGAAAAGCGGAAATAGATGGAATTGCTATTATAGCACTGTCACCTCAATCGCCGTTGGGTAGTAAATTAATGCAGGCGAGTAAGGGAGATACTGTTGAGATGAATGGTAATCTATATACTATTGATAGTATTGAGTAATTACTTTTTTCGTGCAACTTTTTTACTGCTCTTTTTTGAAGCAGCTTTTTTAGCAACCGGCTTGCTTTGTTTTTTTACAGCAGCTTTTTTGGGCGCTATTGCAACAACTTTAGCTGCCACTTTTTTAGCAGCAGACTTAACTGCTTTAACCGGTGCAGCAGCTTTTTTGCTAACAGCCTTTGCTATTTTTTTAGGCGCTGCTTTTTTAGCAACTTCTTTTACTGCTTCTGTTGCAGTTGTTGTTCCGTTGCCATTCATGTGCATCTTTTCTTTTACAGAGTCGATAACATTACCTGCCATTTCTACCAAATGATCTTTACCTACAGCTATTTCACCGGCAATGGTGCCAATGCCTGCAGCTACTTTATGTAAAAACGGGTTTTTAGGAGAGGCTTTCTTTGATGAGGACTTTTTCTTTGCCATGTTTATTATGTGTTTACTTATAGTATAATAAAAACATGCCGAAAAAATTACTGGGTAAATGAATGGGAAATGAAGCAGGAAATTTGAAAGTGTGGAATTATTTCAGCACTATTTTGAGATAAGTTACAACTCTAACTTACACCATCAGCAACAGAGCAATTAGGCTTAAAAGGTTTTAATGACTACCGCAGCCCCCACAGCTACTGCAAGAACTTCCGCCTCCTCCACAACTACTACCACAAGAAGTTGCACAGTTTCCTCTATCATTACTTTTTCTGTCAATATAATTTACCAGGGGCGCAAATGAAGTTGCCAGAACTGTTGTGCCTGATAAAAAATATTTCCATTGCCAATTATCTTCAATTTGTCCGGATGGTAAAATTTTATTTTTGTACAAGTCAGGAATTATTGTTGTTGAAATTTGCATTGTCAGACGATATAAAAAAGCAATTGCAATAACAACTAAAACAACTGTCACCATTACTATTTGTGTAACCGGTTTGTCTCTTAAAACCCCTGTTACAATTCTTGTAAAGGATAATAATATAAGTAGTGTAAAAACTGAAAGGTTTGTATAGAATAGAAGTGCAAATTTTTTAGACTTGTTAAAGTATTTTCTAAAAGCGTCCATACTGTTTACAATATTTCCGAAAATAGGCTTTGTCGCTAATTTTCTTAAAAGAGCGGGGTAGAACGTGGCTCCCAGTTCTGATAATACAGAAGTAACCTGTAGCTGTGAATTATTGACTGTTGCATTGCTCTTTGCAAGCTCAATGCTATTGCCTGCATTTATTTTTATAGCGCCATTTTCAACCAGTTCATTAACCGTTCCATTTATTACGCTGGCAAGCTTTTGCGTTTTTAAATAAACCAGTTCAAAAGGTTGAAGAGTATAAATAAACGATGTTTCATCAAAGCCGGAAATAATCTTTTTAAATTTCGCTTTGTTATAAAATTCAAGTGTCAAAAGTGAAACAACTGCTAACAAAATAAGCCCCCAAATAAAATACGGGTTATCTATTTGTACATAGATTGGTCTTAATAAAAAATAAGCCGGAACTGTAAGACAGATAAATGCAAAAATTCCGAAAATTAAAAATGATCTCAATTTGAATTTTGCTTTCTCCAAATTGAGGCTTTCAAACATATCATTGTATGCCCAAATGTTTTTGGGTTGTTTGCCAAAATCTCTTTCATAAAATTTTATTGTTCGCTCTTTTGCCTGCCTGAATTTTTCAAATTCTTCCTTGTTATGCGTTGAAGGAATATGCTGAATTTGTTTTCCTAAAATGCTGCAGAAGTCCTGGTAGGATTGTGTGAAAATTAAATGTTGATGCCAGACCTGGTCAATAATTTCTGATGGTGAAACCATAAAGTCGGAAGTGGCAGCCAAATACATAAACTTCTTATATTCTACAATAGCTTGATCTGTGAACTCTTTCGTCCAAAAGTTTTCATTGGCAAGCCTTATGGAAAATCCATACTCGCTAGGTGGATCGTCAAAGTCAAATGCTAGTATTTTATTCCAAAGTTCCTGGTTCATGTTGTCTTGATGAGTAATAGATATCTGTTGCGGATTGAAAAATATAAAGTTGAATTTAAGAACTAATATTGAGATTTATTCGTATGGTCCGTCGATGGGAATGTTCATCGCGGAAGACTTACGCCAGTTGGACGTCATGTTAACGGTAGTTTTAATTCTGTGTTCATTTTTCCGACTTAATAACCCAATTGCTGTCAATTTGATAAAGCCAAACTTTATTACCCTCATTTTTCCAAGCTGCTAACATCATGCTTTCATTATTGTCTTTATTAAAAAAGCCAAACTTATATTTATCGGGAAAGTAATAAAGATCTACATTTTTGCCAGACATAGAATAATTTATCAAGTCAGTATGAATTTTGATGCAATGAAATTCACCTGTATAGTTAACACTTAAATAATCAATTTTAAGTTCCTTGAAAATTTGAACAATTTCGGAAGGAGTTACATAATGTTTCTTTTTATTAAAAGTATCGTGGTCTTGGCTTTTCGCTTTGTTTGAGTCTAACACAGAAAAAATCACTCCTTCTTTAACATTTTCAAATAGAAAGATTGAATCTTCTTTTACCAAACTCTCCATATAGTTTATTAGCGTTTTATACTTCTGGCGATTTTGCGTTAAACTATTCTCAGCATATGTAATGTTGCTTTTATTGTAATAAGGATGAATAACGAAATTTCTAATTGCTAAGAAAATAATTAAAAGAGCAAAAACAATTATTAGAAATAATATTTTTTGTAATGTACTCATGTTGTAAAGCCGCTAAGGTGGTTTTTATGAATATTGGTTTAGATATGATTATTAGAGTGTCTAAAAAAATTATAGCTAACGGATAGAGCTTTGTTGAATTTAAGAACTAATGTTGAGATTTATTCGTGTGGTCTACTGATGAGGAATGCCCATCTTTCCGTGCTCTGAATGCCAGACGGAGTCTGGAAGTATTAATCGGCACCAAGTCATCCTGTCGGAAGACTTGCACTAGTTGAGTTAAATCTTAAATTTCAATAGAAGTAAGAATGACCTAAAAGATTGTTCTTCAGAACGCAAAACCGTCTATTTCGATTTGTTTAGTTGTTGTAGCACGAAGAGCACCATCAAAGCCATCGAGTAATTCTGAAATTTTACCTCGATTTGTTGATTCAATAACTAACATTTTTTGAATCAGATCTTTTATAAGTTTTCCTTCTTGGCCAATAACATCTCGAAGAGGATCTAAATTTATATCCTCTAATAAATCTTTTTCTGTTGGCTTAAGTAGATTAGCTCCAGTAAACATCTCAGCCGCAACAAGACCAAGTTGAAAAACGTCAGAAGCTGTTGTTAAGATCTTTTCTTTTTTTGCATATTTTACTAAGTCTGGGGTACGATAAGAACGAGGCATCCCTACTCCCTTACTCTTTTTAAACAGATCTTCTTCATCAGAGCATATACCATCGGAAAGATCTTTCATAAGTCCAAAGTCTCCTAAAACACAAGTATATCCCTTTATAAAGATATTTTGAGGCTTGATATCCCTATGAACAATTTTTGGAGAATTTTTTTCTAAGAAATCTATAGCAGATAATAGCTGGGTTATATAAATTAATTTTTCACTATGCCTAAGCTTTTTGTTTCTTATTTTCCAATCTAATCTGTCTGGGAAATAATCACATACTACAAAAGGAATTTTTTTGTCTAGCGAAGTAAGATAATAACTCCCTTCCGAATATATTTTCATTATAGAAGGGTGAGAAATTGAGAAAAGGAATTTTTTTTCCTTTTCAAACTGTTGCAAACGCTCTGAGTCTTCTATTTTAAAAAAGAATTTAACGGCAAATAATATTCCTTGCCATTTCCCTTTTGTAGAAATAGCCAAATACACTTGACAATTACCCCCAGCACCTAAAAATTGAATTATTCTGTATTGCTCTCCATCAGAAGCTTCAATACGAATACCATTTCCTAATGTTACTACCATATTATTTATTAAGCTTCCAGGTTTTAACTGCTACGTTTCTTAATTGATCTTGTCGTTTTGAAAAGCTATCTAATTCCCACGAATCAAAATCAGCTATTTCTCGTGTAGTCCAAAATTCACTTTCTCTTGATAAATCTTTTAAATGACTGAATTCTTTGTTGCTTTGCTTGATATTAAATGATCTTGTTGTTAGTATAAAGTTTGAAATGTTTGATGTGATACCAAGGCTATCAATATCATCTTCACTAATTACATTTAACCAAGAGGGACTTAGCTTTCTGGGCAAAATATTACTAACCGAAATATTTGAACTAGAATCCAAGGCCTTATCAACAAATTGCCAAGAATTCCGATATTCATAATCATATACTTTTGAATATTCGATAGCACTTAAGATGTATAATGCCCGTTTCATGCTCACCTCTTGGTATCTTTTAAAGTCTGCCAAAAATTCCTCGTCGTTAGGAAGAATCTTGTCAATATCTTGCCTTAGTAACGAAAGGTCAATTTTTTCAGCATTAGAAATATCCTGTGCAATTTTTGCACATTGCTTTTCCAAAATTCCTTGGCGTTTTTTCCCTATAGTTTGAAATCGTACTGTTAAAACAACCAAATACCAAAGAACATTTTCCATTAAAGAAGAATCAATATTTTTTGCATTCCAGCATGCAAAAATTATTGGGCGAGTCTGTTTGCTGTTCAGAATTTTTAGAGTTTCGATTAGGTGTCTTGTGTAGTCACTATAGTTTTGCCAAAAATGGTTTTTAGGATCTTCAATCGCTGCATATATTTTAGATCCGGAACACAACTCGTTCAATAATTTTAAAACAAGCGGGGCCGAATTAAATTTCCTTTTTAAGTTAAAATAAAGTCTGGATTTTTGAATAAGTCCGTAATTACCCATCCAGAAAATTCGCAAGAAATCATCCGCCTCATTTTCCCCAATGTTTTCTTTCATTTCACTCCATAAAATCCTTATTTCATTATGGTGGCTTTTAGGTGTATTGCTAAAAATATAATTTTTAACTAAGTCTAAAGCAGAAAGATCTTGTCCCCTTGTATTTAAAGTCTCGAAGGCAATATAAGCGTCTGATTCATTAGCAACTTCGATTACAACAACTAAAACTCTTTTTTCTAAATATTCAGATAGTTTGTAAAGTTTTCTAACAGCTGTTTCATGATCGAAAGAAATCCATTCTTCTATTTTACGTCTGCAATTGAAAACAGCTTGAAGAATGAGTAAATTTGATTTGTTTTTATCATATGTTTTTTTTAAAAACTCAATATTCTTTTCTGAGCTTTGATTAATGACAGCATCCCTATAAACGTTTTGGTTTTCTTCGTTTAGCAATAATCTTGGGTAGTATTCACCTCCTAAAGCACGCACAGCCAAAAACTCATTTGCTATTTGTTCTGAATCAGCATGTTGATTTTTTTCACTTAACAAAGTTCTTATTGTAGAATAAACAATGCTTGCTGTTGTTAACCTTTGCTGTCCATCTAATATTCCCCATACTCCATCTTGAGGTTCAGTCAAAAGAACAGATCCAAGAAAGTAATTTGTATATTCTTCAGTAATGGCATTTGTAATATCATCAACAAACTGATCTACCTCGGAATTTCCCCAAGAATAGCTTCTCTGATAAAGAGGTACGCCGAATCTTTTCTTTTGTGAAATTAATTGACCTATACCAAGTGTGATCGATCTAAAAATTGAATTCTCCATTTTATAATATATCTAATTGTCTATGAATAATTGAGATATCAATAGGGTTATTGACAACACATAAATTTATGTTATTATATGGTATTTCCTAAAAAATATAGCCTTTTAATATTCCATCCTTACTACTATATATATTTTATTGCTGTTATAGCAACGCCATTTGTTTATATCATTCAATAAGGCATGCACTCTATAAATTTTATCCTTCCACCTTTTAATTTATTAGCTTCTTGCTCTCATTTAAACAGGTACCACCTAATATTTTACCAGGCTATACCTATCTTTTTAATAGGTATTACCTAATTAACAAATAGGTGCAGGGTATTAAATTGAAAGGTGATACCTATTATTTTAATAGGTGGTACTTGTCTTTTTAACAAGTGCTACCTAATTAATAAATAGGTAGAGGGTATCAAATTAATAGGTGATACCTATCTTTTTAATAGGTAGTACCTAATAAACAATTAGGTGGTAGCTATTACAGAAATAGGCATAAAAAAAGGATAGCGTTAAAAACCTATCCTTTGTTATAGCTTAACACATTATTCTAGCTAGTTGGCGGAGTATCTTCATTACCGCCGCTGCCTCCAAAACGGCTATTATATTCATCCATTTCACGCATAGCAGCATCCAGGGCAGTATTGCCGGTACGGGCCGCCTGCAAATGTTTGTTATAACGGTCGTACAATGCCATTAAATCTATGCCTGTAGCCGTTTGTGTGTCTTCTAACATTTCTGTCAACTGTTTTTCCGCCTGCAATGATTGTCCTCCATCTTCATAAGACTTTAATAACGTTACCATTTCTTGAGGATCTTCGTTTCGAGGTAAGCTATCAGTGTGTTGTAATGCAATTTTGCATAGCAGTCGCACTACACCTTCCCTGCCTTCTGCCATCGTACGCACTCCTATCTTTTCTTTGTCGGTAAGAGACACATGAAAGGGTTTAAGTTTTTCAATAGAATCATTAGTAGCCGTTCTAATGTCGGCAGCCACTTCTGTTGTAAGTGGGTTTGAGATTAACTTCTTCATATCAGTAGAATTTATTTAAGCTGCTATTCTACATTTTTCTTTCTTAATAAAGAGTCAATCACTTTGAAATATTGATATATGTCTAGCTTAATTTTTAGAATAAAAAATAAGATATCTTTTTACTATCTGATGCTCCGGATATAGAAAAGTTGGTAGGGTTTTTTATAGGACCGTCTTCGCCAAGCAGACTGACAGCTTTTAGATATGTTGCTGTGTTGAATGTCAGAGTAAGTTTGTTATTTAAGACAGCTATCTACATTTTTCTTTGTTAATAAAAAATAGCACCCGCTTAATTCTTGATTTATATCTACTTTTTTCTTTTAGTGGCAGTAGTTAGTTTTAGCATACAAACCTGTAGCCATGCCCATCTGGAAAACAGCTCCGTTCCTTCGCTTACTGCTTCCTTTAACAGCAGGCATAATAGTACAATGGTATATACAGTTTCCATTACCGGTAATCTTTGTTTTCATTGGTTGTACAGCGGTTAATTATATCACCTTCGGGCTGTTGCCGCTTGGCACACGTTTTAAGCTGCAGCTATTGCAGGGCATCGCTATTCAGCTATTGCTTATTGGCTTTGGCTTGTTGCTTACATGGGTAAAAGATATACGGCATCATGAAAGCTGGTATGGCAATTATTATAACAGCAACGATCACCTGCTGGTACGCATCAATGAGCCGCCGGTTGAAAAGGCAAACTCCTATAAAGCAGATGGCTATGTATTGTCCGTGATCAGGAATGATACAACGATTGCCGCCAAAGGAAAGATCCTGCTTTATTTTTCAAAAGATGCCGATTCATTGTCCTTGCATTATGGTGATGTGGTATTGATACAAGGAAATTTACAACCCATAAAAAACTCCGGCAACCCGGGTGCGTTCAACTATCAACGGTATGCAGCTTTTCAGCAAACATTCCATACCCTCTTTCTTAAAAACAAAGATTGGATTTTGGTAAAAGATAAAGACGTTAACCGCTTTGATCAATTTATCTTTTCAGCAAGAGCAACCATTTTATCAGCCTTACAAAAAAATATCGGCAACAATAAAAATGAACTAGGTATTGCAGAAGCGCTGTTGATCGGGTATACCAACGACCTGGACAAAGACATTGTGCAGGCATACAGCAATACCGGCGTAGTGCATATCATTGCCATATCCGGTATGCATTTAGGATTGATCTATGTGGTATTGTTTTGGTTGTTCAGTCGCTTGCCGTTGATAAAGCGCTCGGTATTTATTAAAGTAATAGCCATCCTTATTTGCTTATGGATATTTTCATTGCTTACCGGTGCCTCTGCATCGGTATTGCGTTCCGCCGTAGTATTCACCTGCATTACCATTGGTATCGGCATTAATAAAAAAGCTTCTGTCTATAATTCGTTAGCGGCATCCGCGTTTTTATTGCTGTGTTATAACCCGTATTTTTTGTGGGATGTAGGTTTTCAATTGTCGTATTGCGCTGTGCTGAGCATTATACTTTTTCAAAAGCCCATTTATAATTGGTTCTATGTAAAAAATAAATGGCTGGATAAATTATGGGAAATGATCGCCATTACCTTATCGGCACAGCTATTAACTTTTCCTGTTTGCATTTATTATTTCCACCAGTTTCCGGTGCTGTTCTTGTTGGCGAATATTGTTGCCATACCACTTTCAACCATTATTTTATTTGCAGAAATATTTTTAGTGCTATTTAATAAGGTGACATTGATAGGTGCTTACCTGGGTAAAGCAGTGTGGTGGTTAACGGCACTGATGAATAATTTTATTATATGGATAAATCACTTCTCCTTTTCGGTGATCGATAACTTATCCGCATCGGTACTATCTACCTGGTTATTGTATGGTATCATCATTTTTGTTTGTGCATGGCTAATGGGCAGGAATGCAAAATTTTTGTTGAAGGCATTGGTATGCACTTTGTTTTTTGTTATGGTATCGGCATACAACCAATACAAAACAATGCAACAGGATAAGATGATCGTTTATAATGTTCCTAAATACCGGGCAATAGATTTTATTAGCGGCAACAGGTATTGGTTTAAAGGAGATGCTATCTTGCTTGCCAATGCACTGCTGCAGAATTTTCATTTAAAGCCTTCCCGCATTTATATGCGGTTGAATAAAAGGATAGATGCTGCTTCGGATGGGTTTGCCCAAAATGGATTTTATCAGATCAAGGATAAGCGCATCTTATTAATAGATACTACACTTTCATTTATACCACCACTGCAGAAGATCAAATTAGATGTAATAGTAATTTCAAAAAACCCAAAGATCCAAATCCCGCAACTGGCAAGCGTTTTCAGCTGTGATCAATATGTTGCCGATGCTTCTAATAGTTTGTGGAAAATTGAAAAATGGAAAAAAGAGTGCGAAGATTTACATTTGCGCTTCTTTTCGGTTCCCCAACAGGGGGCATTTGTGTTAGATACACAATAAAAACTCTTTAATAATTATAAACTTTAAAAGCCCCTTTAGGGGTTTGGGGTATGAACAAAAAAATTCAAGCTGCATTAATTTCTGTTTTTTATAAAGACGGGTTAGAGAACATTGTAAAAGAACTGAACAACCTGGGAGTAACCATTTACTCTACCGGCGGTACGCAAAAATTCATAGAAGATCTGAAAGTGCCTTGTGTTCCTGTGGAGTCGTTAACTACTTATCCATCTATTTTAGGTGGAAGAGTGAAAACGCTACACCCTGCTGTGTTTGGTGGTATTTTGGGAAAAAGGAACGATGAAACGCATGTGCAGGAAATGAAGCAATACAACATTCCTGAAATTGACCTGGTTATTGTTGATCTATACCCGTTTGAAGAAACAGTTAAATCGACTACTGATGAAAAATTGATCATTGAGAAAATAGATATCGGCGGTCCATCTATGATCCGTGGCGCTGCTAAAAATCATGCAGATGTAGTGGTGGTTGCTGCAAAAAAAGAATATGCTTTATTGGAGCAATTATTAAAAGAACAAAAAGGCGAGACCAGCTTAGAACAACGTCGCAGCTTTGCTATAAAAGCATTTGATGTTTGCACGGCTTACGATACGGCTATCTCTAATTACTTTAATCAAACCCTTGTTGAAACACCTTTCAATAAAGAAAAGAAAGTATTGCGCTACGGTGAAAATCCGCATCAATCAGCTGCTTTCTATGGCGATCTGAATGAGCTGTTTGCTCAATTGAACGGAAAGGAATTATCGTATAATAATTTGGTGGATGTGGATGCAGCAGTGCAATTGATCGCAGATGTGCCTCAAAAGGATGTTACGTTCGCAATTATTAAGCACACGAATGTGTGTGGTGTTGCAGCAAGAGCTACTGTTAAAGAAGCATGGGATGCTGCATTGGCGGGCGATCCTGAAAGCGCTTTTGGCGGCATCTTAATTACCAATGCTGCTGTTGATAAGGCAACTGCAGAAGCCATCAGCGAAATATTTTTTGAAGTATTGATCGCTCCTTCTTTTAATGAAGATGCGTTACAAATATTAAAGTCGAAAAAGAATCGCATATTATTACAGTTATTAAAACAACCTGAAAGCACTACACAATACAAGTCTTTATTGAACGGTGTATTGGTACAACAGAATGATATCGGTAATTACACCGAATGGAAAGAAACGGGCGGCAGGGAAACTACTGCTGCAGAAAAAGAAGACCTGAGCTTTGCGAATATAGTTGCCAAACATTTAAAGAGTAACTCCATTGCTTTGGTAAAGAATAAACAACTGGTAGGTAAAGGTTGCGGGCAAACTTCCCGTGTTGATTCTTTACGTCAATCAATTGAAAAAGCAAAACAATTCAGCTTTGATCTGAATGGGGCGGTATTGACAAGCGATGCTTTTTTCCCTTTTGATGATTGCGTGAAAATGGCACATGCAGCGGGTATTGCAGCATTTATTCAACCCGGCGGCTCTATTCGTGATAACGATTCTATTGAATACTGCAAACAAAATAACCTGGCAATGGTTATTACAGGATTGCGTCATTTTAAACATTAATTAGTTTTCAATTAATTTTGACGCACATTTAAGATTATGCCGACTACTACGCAAATATTCGATTATAATAAATGGACTGCACAGCTTGGTGAATTAAGCAAGCGGTATCAATCTGCTGATCCATATCCGCATATTGTTCTCGAAAACTTTTTAGATCCTGCTGTAGTAGAAGAATGTTCGGAAGAGTTCAATCAATTGACAAAGTCGGATGGCTGGATAAACTATACGCATTACAACGAGAAAAAGAAAGGACTTAATAAATTCGACCTGTTACCTCCAACTATACAATCAACTATTGGTGAATTAAATTCACCGGAGTTCTTAAGTTTTTTATCAAAACTAACGGGCATCAATAACCTGCAAAAAGATGATTCGCTGGAAGGTGGTGGCATTCATCAATCTGGTAAAGGTGGCTTCCTGAATATTCATGCAGACTTTACCGTACATCCTCGTCATAGCAATTGGCAACGTAGAATAAACGTGTTGGTGTATTTGAATAAAGACTGGCAGGAAGAATGGGGGGGCAAACTGGAATTGTGGGATAGAGAAATGAAAGCCTGTGAAGAAAAAGTATTGCCGGTGTTTAATCGCTGTGTGATATTCAATACAGATGCTGATTCTTATCATGGTCACCCTGAACCGATGACTTGTCCTGAAGATAAATTCAGACGTTCTATCGCTTTATATTATTATACAATAGAAGATAAGCCGTTTCGTCGTGCCACCTACTATAAAGCCCGCCCGGGTGAAGGCAATAAAAAATTCATGGTTAAGCTAGACAACTTTATGGTGGCTGTTTATACAGAGATCAAAGGCAAGTTGGGAGCGAATGATAAGATCATGGGGAAGATACTTCGAATGTTTTCTAAGAAGAATAAATAAAATCTCTTCTAACATTTTATTTTCAGAAACTGCTGTTAAAACAATAAACACTTGTTTGTAACAGCGAAAGCGGTTAGTTATCTTCGGACTAACTAAAATATATGAAAAAGATACTGCTCGTGCTGTTTCTCTTAGCAACTATAAGTTCTTATTCACAAACACTTACTTCAAAAGATTTCAAACTTTGTTTAGATAATTCGTATTGTTCAGATAGTATAATACGTCTTTCTAAAGAACAATTGCTAAAAGTGGAAAAGGTAACTACCAATTTTTCGTGGGCAACAATAAGATCGCTTAGCATAACAACAGGAATGGGTAATTATACAAGTGAAATAACTACACTAGGTACGCCTGTAGGAAATACTATTGATGCTCAAACTAAAAACAATATTGCTAAATGGATAATGCCGGGCAATTTTGTAACTATAGAAGCGTACGTTTACAACAAAAAAGGAGAGTTGATGCCATGGAGTTTTCTGACGATTTTAATTAAATAAACTAGTTGCCTGAAATTTCTCTCTTCAAAAACACAAACCCATTCTTTCTATACAATTCTTTTAATTGTGGGTTATCTTTTATATAGCCATCTACTCTGTCAACCTTGGAAATAAAATAAACAGGCTTATCAATATTGCCTTTCAATAACCATTGCTCACTGTAAGAACTGTCATTGGTTGGCTTTTCTTTTTGTGTATAAAAAAGCTGTACATAGCTTTTATATCCTAAAGGAACAACATAACAATCTTCGCCTTGCCGCTCAATACAAAAATCAACAGAAGCACCTTGAGAATAGCGTTCTACTTTAGGAACAATAATAGCAGCTGCTAAAAAGATCACCAAGCCGGTGCCTGCAAAAAAGGTCCATGCCGCTTTGTAATAATTGCCTCTATTTAAAAGGCGTATTCCTAGTATCAATGCAATGATCAATATAATGCCTACAATACCTTCTGTGCCGTTCCAGCTAACGTTTGCTTCCATATTGCCTTGTGCAAACTTATCATGCACATAAGGCGCTAATTTTTTTACATTCAAACCAATTATAGCAACCAATAATATTAATAAAGCAACCAGGCTTCCTAATACAGCGATCAAAACACCTACATACTTTTTATATTTCAAATTTCCCCATTGCCATTTGTAAACAGTATAGGCAGCTAAAAATGTTACAGGAAACCATGCTAAGGAGGAATAATGAATGATACGGGATTGCACAATTGTAAATAAAATAGTTACTACCCAAAATAAGATCAGCATCCACTTTTTAAAGTCCTTGTCATATCTTTTTGTATAAGGAGTTTTAAAAAATGCAGGGATAGCTAACAAGGATGCAGGAAAACACCCGATCAATATTACAATATAATGATAGCCGAAAAAGCCTTTCTGTCCTGCATCATGCGTAGTGAATAACCGATATTGATATTTTAAGAATTCGGTAATGAACCAGGTTCCGTTCTTATAAGTTTCGTAACCGTACCAGGTGCAGGTAACCAATGAAGCAACGACCAGGAACAGTATTGCATATCCCCAGTTAAAGTATATCTTAAATCGATTGTAAATAAAGTAAACACCCAAGCATAATAGAAACATCATCAACGCTACTTGCCCTTTGGTAAGAATGGCCAATCCCATAAATACTCCTGACCAGATAACATTTCGAATGGGCCTTCCTTTTAAACCTACTTTATCAAAGCCATTGCGCTGCCAATGATAAAGAATAAAAAAGTACAGAGATAAAAAAGTAAACAAATTAAACCATGGATCAATAATGCCGGATTTGAAATACATGTTGGGAAACAAGGAGCCGCCATATGCCAAAGCCCAAAGTATCCCGAACTTTTTATCATACAATTTTTGTCCGCATAAGAATAATGTTATTAAAGTAGCTATTCCGCAAAGGGCATTCGGAAGACGTGCCGCAAACTCATTAATTCCAAACCATCTCATGGCAGTAGATTGCAGCCAGAAAAACATAGGAGGCTTTTCCCAGAATGGTTTAAAGTTTACATATACACGGGTATAGTCGTGTGTTTTCAACATTTCACGGGCGCACTCAGCAAAATTTATTTCATCCCAATCAAATAAATGGACCTTACCTAAAAAAGGAATAAAAAGAAACGCTGCTATAGCAGCTATTATTAAAACAAGCGTTTTATTGTTGAGTTGCATACGTAAGTAATAAGCTGCAAAAGTAGAGTCTTATTTTATTTATATCGTTTATTCCTTGCAGCTTGTAGCTATTTATGTGATAGATTTGGAACTGCAAAGTAGGTTAATATGAAATATGGATTAATAATACTGTTCTGTTTTTTGGGGTTAACGGCATTTACGCAATCTGCTCAGGATACATTGATACAGGATCTTGTCAACACCATACACCAAAGCGATGAATACGATAAAAATAAGATTGAAGTAATTGATCAGCTTAGAACAAAGTTACAAAATACCAGCCCGGGCAGCTTGCAGGTCATATTTGAAACAACAGAAAAAATATATGAAGAATACAAGGTCTTCAAATACGATTCAGCGTATTTATATGCCAATAAGTTATTAGAGATAGCAAGGCAAACCGGCAATGGCAATAATTTGGCGGCAGCTAAGATGAAGATAAGCTTCATTCTTTTATCTACCGGCTTGTATAAAGAAACCTATGATTCCTTACAAAATATTTCAGCAGACCTAATTACAGATACGCTTAAAAAAGCAGAGTATTACACGCTTTGGGCAAGATATTATTATGATGTAGCCGCTTATGCCAATGACAACTATCATTCTGCTGATTACGATAGTGCCGGTTCCGTATATCTGGATTCTGCTATCTTATATTACCCTGCCGGTTCTTTTGAAAGAACTTATTATACAGGGCTTCGTTATTTTAAGCAGAATAAGCGTGATTCTGCTTATTCTTATTTCAGTTCATTGTTGCAACAATCTCATCTTTCTTATCATCAATATGCGCTGGCAGCATCAACACTCAGTAATATTTATCAGCAGCATGGCGATATTAATAAAACAATTGAATTATTGGTAAAGGCTACAGAAGCTGATATCCGATCATCTACTAAAGAAACCTTAGCTAATTTTCACCTGGCAGAGTTACTATATAAAATCGGCGACCTAAAAACGGCTGCCATCTGTATTGAAAATGCAGTTGCCAACGCTGCATTTTACGGCGCAAGACAACGTAAGGTTCAAACCAACTCTATTTTGCCTTTGATAGAAGGGGAACGAATTAACAGCATCGAAGAACAAAAACGTAACCTCATAAAATATGCATCTGTAGTAACCATCCTTGGACTATTATTAGCAGTACTTATATATATAGTATTCAAGCAGTATAAAAATTTAAAGATCGCACAGCAGCTATTATCCTTATCGCATGAACAGCAACAGGTGATCAATAAGCAATTAGAACATACCAATAAGGAACTCGAAAATGCCAATAAACAATTGGAAGAAGCCAATGAAAAACAGGAAGAGGCTAATAAGATCAAAGAAGAATATATAGCTTACTTTTTTAATACAGATTCTCAATTGTATGCCAAGCTGGACAAAATTAAATCTACCCTTTTGCGTAAGATCAAGGAAAGGAATTATGATGAAGCCCGGTTTTTTGTAGATAAAATAGATCCTGAGAAAGAGAAAAAAGAGCTGCTGCAGAATTTTGACAAGCTTTTTTTAAAGCTTTTTCCTCATTTTGTGGACGAAGTAAATGCTTTATTGCATCCGGAGGCGGCTATCAAATTAAAAGAAAATGAACTATTAAATACCGATTTGAGGATTTTTGCACTGATAAGGATGGGCGTAACGGATACAGAACAAATTGCCCGGATCCTGGATTATTCAGTAAAAACTATTTATGCCTATAAAACAAAACTCAAACATAAATCTTTAACTCCCAATGAGAACTTCGATGATAAAATCATGAAAATACGAGCACTATAACTTGAAAATATAACACATTATTGCTATAAAACCACCCAAATTCATTCCATTATTATTTTATTTAATATTAATTAATGTATTAATATTCAACTAATTAATATCAGTTACATGCGAAAACCTATTCTAATTTCTTTATAAGCTTAATTAAACTTGGCTAGCCCTCATAAGATAATTTACTTTATATTTTAGTAAGAGATTGCTTTTTGTTAGAACTGCTGCTACTGTATCCTAAAAGCCTTAGTCTATTATTATGCGGTAGCGCAGTTGTAACATTTTAATTTAATGCAGGAGGTAAAACGAAACTACTGCTAACCGATTAATTGATTGCTATATGATATTCAGGACTAAGATCTTCCTTTCTTTGATTTTTTGCTTGCAGGTTCTACATGTATCCGCACAGGATATTTCCATAAGCGGGAAAGTAACCGATGACAAAGGGCAACCCCTTGCCAATGTTTCTATTATTATAGTATCCGGCAAAAAAGGAACAAGTACCGACAATAGCGGTAATTTTCAACTTAGGGTAAAAGACGGCACGTCCTTATCCTTTTCATTTGTAGGATATGATGCTGTTACTATGCCTGCACAATTGAATATGCAGGTGACATTGAAGAAAACAGACCTTACACTAACCGATGTGGTAGTAATTGGTTACGGTACTCAAAAGAAAAAAGAAGTAACCGGTGCTATCAGCACGGTAAAGTCAAGTGAATTTCAAAAAGGCGCTATTACTACCCCCGAACAATTAATAGCCGGTAAAGTAGCCGGTGTTACCATTACCAGCAACGGTGGTTCACCGGGAGCAGGAAGTATAATACGCATTAGAGGCGGCGCTTCCTTAAATGCCAGCAACGATCCATTAATAGTAATTGACGGTGTGCCGTTGAGTGGTAATAATATATATGGTACATCTAATTCGCTTAGTTTAATTAACCCGAACGACATAGAATCGTTTACCATATTGAAAGATGCGGCTTCCTGCGCTATCTATGGTTCCCGCGCATCCAACGGTGTAATTATGATCACCACCAAAAAAGGAACCGGCAGAAAACCGGTGATCACCTTTAATACGCAGGTATCCTATTCAACATTGGCAAATAAAGTAGATGTAATGTCTGCAGGGCAGTTTACAGCTTATGTAGATTCTTTTGGAAGTGCCCGCTTTAAAAATCTTTTAGGAAAATCAAATACGGATTGGCAGGATGAGATCTATCATAATGTGATCAGTACAGATAATAATATTAGTATAGCAGGCCGATATAAAAATATTCCTTACAGGATTTCGGCAGGATTTTTAAACCAGAATGGTTTGTTACTGACAGATTATTTGGAAAGAGGTTCCGGAGGAATTTCACTTTCACCGCAATTATTCGATAATCATTTAAAAATTGATATCAACCTTAAAGGAGCTATAAGCAAAGCCCGTTTTGGAAATGGTGCGGCTATTTCTTCTGCTATTTATTTTGATCCCACACAACCGGTACGCACCAATTCACCTTTTGGTAATTATTTTGAATGGTCTGATTTAGACCCGATAACTCAACAGCTTACTTTAAATAAGCTGGCGCCTAAAAACCCTGTAGAGTTATTAAATCTTTATCGCAATATAAGTCATGTACAGCGTAGTTATGGCAATATCCAGTTTGATTATAAATTTCATTTTCTACCTGACTTACATGCTAACTTAAACTTAGGGTATGATGTTGCCAGTGGAAGAGGTAATATAGATGTTCCTGCGTATGCTGCACAAAATTATTTAGATAGCGGTCAGCGAAACAGGTATAGCAACTCTATTGGCAATAAAGTAGGCGAGTTTTATTTGAACTATGTAAAAGACTTAAAGAAGATAAAAAGTAATATCAACCTTATTGCAGGATATGGATACTATAATAATCTTTCAACAAACTATAATTATCCTAATGTAAGATATAATGGAGATACGATCCCAAATACTATTCCCGCTTTTGCTTTTGACAAGCCGGAGAATACATTGATATCGTATTACAGCCGGTTAATTTATACCTATAACGAGAAATATATTTTAGCGGCTTCTATACGCCGGGATGGATCTTCTAAATTTTCACCGGCTAATCGTTGGGGCGTTTTTCCATCTGTGGCATTAACATGGCGTATTAATAACGAAGAATTTTTGAAAAACCAACATACATTATCTGATCTGAAATTGCGGTTAAGCTACGGCGTTACCGGCAACCAGGATGGTATCAACAATTATCCTTACCAGGCAGTTTATTCTTCGCCGGGAGATAGCACATCCTTTGTTCAATTCGGCAATAGTTTTTATGGAATGAGTACGCCTACTGCTTACGATGCCAATATTAAATGGGAGCAAACTACTTCTACAAATATTGGTATTGACTTCGGGTTTCTTAACTCACGCATAACCGGTAGCATTGATTATTATTTTAGAAAAACGAAAGATCTATTGAATCTTGTTCCGTTACCTGCGGGTTCTAATTTTACTACCAGTATTGTAACCAATGTGGGCAATGTAGAAAACAGCGGTGTTGAATTTTCAATCAATGCTGATATTATTCGCAATAAAAAATATAACTGGTCAGTGAGCTTCAATGCATCTTACTATGATAATAAAATAACCAACTTAACAGCCACTAATGATCCATCGTATGCCGGAACAACCATCGATGAAGGGGGGGGAATCAAAATAAATTCGGTTGGTTATAGTGCTCAATCTTTTTATGTATATAAACAAGAGTTTTCCAATGGCAAAGCTATAGAAGGTTTATATGCAGATGCAAATGGCGATGGCGTTTTCAATGACAAAGACTTCTATCATTATAAATCTCCAACACCAACATATGTAATGGGGTTCTCTACTCAGTTTACATATGGCAAATGGACGGCAAGCACAGTATTAAGAGCCAACATTGGCAATTACATGTATAATTATGTTGCTACCGGTGCCACACAAGCCAGCATTTTCAATAGTCTTGGCTTTCTGGCTAATAATCTCACTTCAATAAACAATACATCGTTCTTATATACACAAGCAAAATCTGATTACTATATACAAAATGCATCCTTTTTAAAGATGGATAATTTAGGTATCTCTTATGCATTGGGAAAAATTTTAAAGGACAAAGCCAATGTACAGATCAGTGCGAATTGTCAGAACGTATTTACCATTACAAAATACACAGGACTAGATCCTGAAAAGTTTAATGGTATTGATGATAATTTGTATCCGCGACCAAGAACTTTTGTATTAGGTGTTAATCTTCAATTTTAATTATTAAGAAGCTGTTATATGAAATATAATTTTTTAAATAGTCGGATGATTGCAATTGGATTGACAGTTTTACTGTTTACTTCATGCACCAAAGATCTTGATCTGCAACCAACGAATTCCAACACCGCCGATATTGTATATAGTACACCGGAAGGCTACAAATCGGTATTGGCAAAGGTTTACGGTAGCTATTCTTTAATAAGCAGCACCGGTGTTGGTAATTCCGATGTGCCGTTATCAGCACTTGGTACCGATCAGGCGCCTACCGATTTTATTCGTTCTAATTTTAATTTACAAGAGCTTACTACAGATAACGCTATTTGCGCCTGGAATGATGGACAGTTGCAAAGCCTGCATAACATGAACTGGATAGCGAGCAATGTATTTATCCAGGCATCGTATGCAAGAAGCTTGTATCAAATAACTGTTTGCAATGAATTCATTCGTCAAAGCACTGATGATAAAATTGCTTTGCATGGTTTTTCTGCACAAGATGTAGCAAACATTAAACAATATCGTGCAGAAGCTCGTTTTTTACGTGCATATCAATATTGGGTGTTGATGGACCTGTTCGGCAATCCGCCTTTTGTTACAGAAAAAGATCCTATCGGAAAGTTTATTCCTCCGCAAATTCAACGGGCTGACCTGTTTAATTACATTGAAAAGGAATTAACTGAAATTGATGCAGAGTTAGTTCCTGCCCGTCAAAATGAATATGGCAGAGCCGATCAGGCTGCAGCATGGGCATTGTTGGCACGCATCTACATCAATGCAAAAATTTACACCGGAACTGATAGAAGCACTGATGCAATTACGTATGCTAAAAAAGTAATTGATGCAGGCTACTCATTAAAACCTGTTTACAAAACATTATTCATGAGTGATAATAATGTGAACAATCCTGAAATTATCTTGCCTATTACTTACGACGCAATGAGTTCTCAGAACTATGGTGGTACTACTTTTTTAATTTGCTCATCTAATAACAATGATGCTCCGTCAAGCGCTGCAAAAGGCATTCCCGGCGGAGGATGGCTGGGCAACAGAAGTACTAAAAATCTTCCGTTGGCATTTGGTGATTACTCCGGCTTAAATGATAAGCGTGCATTGTTTGGCAGCGGTAGCCTGGATGTAAATGACGAACTGGATTTTACACAAGGGCTTATCATCAATAAGTTTTCTAATCTTACTTCAACAGGTAATACGCCACAATCGCCAAATGGTGTTTTATGCAGTACAGATTTTCCAATTTTCAGATTGGCAGAAATGTACCTGATATATGCTGAGGCAGTTTTACGCAATGGTTCTGGAGGTACAATGGATCAGGCTTTGGAATACATGAACGATTTGCGTGAACGTGCATATGGAAATTCAACAAATGGATTTACAACTATAACATTGGACGATGTTTTAAATGAACGTCAAAGAGAATTGTATTGGGAATGTTGCCGTCGAACGGATCTGATCCGTTTTGGAAAATTTACAAGCAGCGGTTATTTATGGCCATGGAAAGGAGGCGTACAAACAGGTGCTGGAGTAGATGATCATTTAAATCTTTTCCCGATACCGTCTGCTGATATCATCGCTAATCCAAATCTTAAACAAAACAACGGGTATTAATTTTTTATTTTAAACTGATTATGATGCATAAGTTTTTAAAGATAACTGCTTTATTGTGTAGTGTATATTTTGGGCTTTTATCATGCAATAAAGAAGGAGAACAATTTAACGTGCAACAAGGAAGTTTTGCCGATGGTGCATTGTCTGCAACGCAAACAACTGTTGTATTGTCTGCAGCGAATGATAGCGATACGGTGCTTACATTAAATTGTATCCGGGCAGATTATGGAAAACAACCTGCAGTGACCTATACCTTGCAAATGGATCTTGCAAAAGATACAAGTAACAAATGGCAAAAGGCTGTCAGTTATTCATTGGATGCTACTACCATGCAGTACAATTTTTTGGGAATGGATCTGAATGCTGCATTGAAAAAATTAGGCGCTCCTGCAAATACGGAATCACCGATCGCATTTAGGATAATAGCTGAAGTAAGAACGAATAATAATAGTGCGACGGATTTGGGAACAGTTTATACGAATACACTTGTAATAAACGCAACGCCTTATGTTACTGTGAGCAATTCGGTTTTATATGTGCCCGGAGGCTATCAAAATTGGGATCCGGCTACAGCACCCACTATTGCAGAAGTTGCAGGCTTACCGGGAAAGTATGAAGGCTATATTTATATAACAGGTGCGGATAAATTTTTTAAATATACAGATGCTCCTGATTGGAATCACACCAACTATGGGGCTGCGCCTAATAATACATTTAGTACTGACGGTAATGCCGCCGGGCTTTCAGTACCAGAGGAAGGTTATTATGAAGTAACTGCAGATCTGGGACTTAATACATGGACCGCTACAAAAACTACCTGGTCAATTATTGGTGATGCCTCACCGGGTAACTGGACTGTAGACACGGATATGAGCTACGATCCTGCAAACCAGGTTTGGACCTCAACCTTATTTATGAAACAAGGCGGTTCCTTTAAGTTCAGAGCCAATCATGACTGGAAAATAGATTTTGGAATAGATGGAAGCAATAATATGGTGTATGTTGACAATCCTTTTTTGCCGTACAATCCCCAAAACAATATGACAGTACCTGCAGATGGAACATATACTATAACCCTTGATCTGCATGTTTCTCAAAAATATAAGTACACGATAGTTAAAAATTAAACAGCATCATTATAAAGTTGTATAAACCTAATTTTTTAAATGCCTGATATGAAAAAGTTGATTGTTGGTTCATTGTTTTCGTTGTTATTGATCTCTTGTCATAAAGATGATTTTGAACCTTTCACTTATGTTGAGTTGCCGCCAACAACAGATACAAGCGCTCAATACGGTACGCCATTTGCACAAGTGCCTGATGCAAAAGATGCTATTATTTACGAAGTAAATATTCGTGCTTTTAATGGGGGAACATTGCAGGGAGTTAAAAACCGTTTGGATTCTATAAAAGACTTAGGCGTTAATGTTATTTATTTAATGCCGGTATACCCTGTTGGTGTTGATCGTTCTGTGAACTCACCTTATTGCGTAAAAGATTATATAAGCGTTGCTACGCAAATGGGTACGTTGGATGATCTGCGTGCGGTAATAGATGGAGCACATCAACGCGGCATGGCAGTAATAATGGATTGGGTGGCTGATCATACCAGTTGGGATAATCCATGGATCGTCAATAAAGCATGGTATAAACAAGATGGCAGCGGTAATATAATTTCTCCGCCAAACACCGGCTGGACCGATGTTGCACAATTGAACTACGATAATTCTGATATGCGCAACTCGATGATACGTGCTATGAAGTATTGGATATATACAGCAAATATTGATGGCTATCGTTGCGATGCGGCAGATTTTATTCCGGCAGATTTTTGGGCACAAGCTATTGATACGTTGCGGAGCATTAATACCCATAAACTATTGATGTTGGCAGAAGGTACACGCAGCGATCATTTTACATCCGGCTTTCAGCTTAAATACGGAATGCAGTTTTATTCCACACTTAAAGACAATATATTCGGGTCGAACAGTTCGGTTAAAACATTGGATGCTGTTAATACAAATGAATATGCAGGCGCTTCGGGTGTAACACAGCAGGTAATGCGTTACACTACTAATCATGATGACGACTTATTGGATGGAACACCCGATGAATTATTTGGTGGAACAGATGGTGCCTTTGCATCTTTTGTAGTTGCTTGTTGTATGAAGGGTACGCCAATGATCTATAATGGACAGGAAGTAGATTACAATACAAGACTCGATTATTTTAATACAGGAACGCCGATCGATTGGACACCTAAGCCTGCTATAACAAGTTTGTACAAAAAACTAATTGCATTTAGAAAAAGCAGTGATGCTATTAAGAGCGGCGATCTGACTTCGTATAGCAGCACGGATGTTTGCGCATTTAAAAAAGTATCTGGAGCGCAACAGGCTGTAGTGTTGGTTAATTTACGTAACACAACTGTTAACTATCCTTTGCCTGCTGATTTGATCGGTACTACATGGAATGATGTAATGAATAACGGACAACTTAGTTTTTCAACATCTATTTCATTGCCGCCGTATTCATACTATATTTTAAAAAATTAGGAATATATTAAGAGTAAAACAGAACAAGTTCACAACGATGACGCTATAGAAAACAAGAGTCGGTATCAAAACACACAGAAAATATTTTTTAAATTCTACCTTATAAAAATAAAGTTTGGCAAACATAGCTCGTGAATAATTTAAATAAGAAATTATGATGTAGTTTGAGTGCTGTAACGATTGTATCCTTAATAAACCTAAAACTTTCAAAACTTTTTTATTATTTAAAAATCAATCAAAATGAAAAAAATCTTGCTTGCTGGTTTAAGTGTATTTTTTATGGCGGTGTTTGCCATGGTTTCGTGTAGTAAGAGCGACAGTCCTTCTGCGCCTGCTCCAACTGTTACAACAATATCCCCATCATCTGCCAGCGTGGGACAAACGATTACTATTACAGGTACTAACCTTAGCAGTGCCACAGTTACCATTGGTGGTAAAAGCGCTACGGTGTCAAGCCCTAGTGCAACGAGCATTGTGGTAACAATTCCTTCGGGAGTTGCAACGGGCGCTCAAACTGTTGTAGTTACTACAAGTGGCGGCTCGGTTTCAAAAACGGTTACAATTGTTGATGCTACTCCAACGACGCCTACTATTGCGGCTATTGCGCCAACATCGGTAAGTGCTGGTGGAACGATTACTATTACAGGTACAAATCTTAGCGGCGCTACAGTTACCATTGGTGGTAAAACTGCTACAGTAACTTCAACAAGCGCTACAAGCCTTACCGTAACAGTGCCTTCTGATCTTACAACGGGCGCTCAAACTGTTATAGTTACAACAGGTGCCGGTTCTGTTTCTAATACGCTTACGATTGCAGCGCCTTTGCCTGCAAGTTCTAATGATGTTGCTTCAGACAGGTTAGCGGCTTATTGGCCATTCCGTACTGATAGTAAAGAAACTGTATCTAGCACTTCTGCCGAAAAAACCGGGGGAACAGTAACTTATGGTGGAAGCGGCGGTCCTTTCGGGGCTTATGCTAATTTTTCTACCGGTTATTTAATATATCCAACCATTTCAAATCTAAATCAGCAAAACTCTTTAGATCAATACTCTATTAGCATGTGGGTTAAAATTGCTAATAGTAATGCAACAACTTATCCGGCAACCGGCGGAAGATATACTTCCCTGTTTGGTGTTGCAAGTCTTCAGGTTGGGGGGCAATATGGACCTTATCAACTTACATTGCATACCAACGATAATCCGGCTACAGATGTATTTGAGTTTGGTAGTGTGATCAGACAAATTGATGGACGTAATATTCAATATGGCGATTATCAGGGATTGAGTACAGATCATTTAGATGATTCAAGTCGTTTTTCTGCAACTGTGGCAGGCGCAGGAGACGGTTCTAAATGGATACATGTAGTACAAACATTTTTTGGCTATACTCCTAATCCAAGACCAATGTCTACTTACGTTAATGGAGTAAAATTAGACGATCATCTATATTACAATCTTATAGCCTCCGGCGAAAATATTGATACAAAGCCAGGTGCCGGCGATGTTAAGGTTACTTTTGGAACCTTCCATTTCTCGGATGATTTTGGAGCAAGCTCACCTTGGGGTGGTCCTACCGGAACCCCTGATGCAGCCTCGTCCATTTATTGGGCACATGGAATTACAGCAGGTATGAGTGATGTTAGATTTTTCAAAGCACCTCTTAGCGATGAGGAAGTTGGTCAGTTATACCAGTTAGGGTTACAAGGAAAATAAATTTAGTTTTTAGTAAGAAAAAAGGCTATCTCAATATGGGATAGCCTTTTCTTATTAGTTATTAGTTGTTGACTTTATACATTTCTCTTTTTAGAACCTTCCATTTACATAAGCGATGTACCACCGATGTGCGTAATACACCCAGTCCATATTTTATACTTCTGCTAAAATTAATGCTCGATGCTTCTTCAAAATATTTAGTAGGACAGGTTATCTCGGCAATTTCGTAACCTGCGTACATGATTTGCGACAACATTTCATTGTCAAAAACAAAATCGTCTGAGTTGGCTTCATAATTGATCCGCTTTAATACTTCTGCCGAAAATGCACGATAACCGGTATGATACTCTGAAAGTTTTTGCCACAACAGCAAATTTTGAAATAAGGTTAATAGCCGGTTGGAAACATATTTATACAAAGGCATTCCGCCATTTAAAGCGCCATTGCCCAGGATGCGGGAGCCTAGCACTACCGGGTAAACGCCGTTGGCAATCAGGTAAGCCATTGAGTGTATCAGCTTGGGAGTATATTGGTAGTCGGGATGCAGCATGATAACAATATCAGCACCCAATTCCAATGCTTTGTTGTAACAGGTTTTTTGATTACCGCCATAGCCTCGATTTTGTTCGTGCTTTATTATATGCTGAATGCCTAACTGACGCCCGACTATAACAGTTTCGTCTTTACTGTTGTCATCTACCAATACTACTTCATCAACAATATCAAAAGGGATTTCTGCATACGTTTGTTGTAACGTAAGTGCTGCATTATAAGCAGGTAATACAATAACGATTTTTTTTCCAAGGATCATAATAGTAAAACAAGTGCGCAAACCTACGAATTATTGCAGGTTTTGCCGCTTTATATAAAACCTGTTTAATGTAAGTTGATGGATCAACAAAGCTGTTAAAACACCCACCATTGAGCCGCCTAAAGTATCTACGGGAAAATGATCTCCCACATACACTCTTGAATAAGCAATGCTGATAGCGAATAGTAAAAACAACAATCCCCACCATTTGTTTTTTATGTTGATAGCCAATATGGTTGCCAATGCAAATGCAGAGGTAGCGTGACCTGAAGGGAAACTGTTATTGCCGGCTAATTGTATGGTATCGATCAATGAGTAAGAAATGTGTTCTTGCAGCAATAAAGCTTTTGGACGTAGCATAGTGTAGCTGTGTTTTATTATCTGTACTATTGCTCCCGACAATAAAAACGATAATAAGATCTGTATGGCAATAGAGCGGTTTTTAAAAAGAAAAAACAAAAGAACCAATGCTAAAGAAAAAACTCCATCGCCGGCATTGGTATAAATATTTAAAAAAGCAGTTAACGGTTTACAATGAAAGTTGTTTAGTAATAAAAATCCATCCACCTTGTTGTAAGCAGTTATAAAAACAACCACACACAGTACAAATACAATATAACCGGTAAAAAAAATACAGTTATCTGCAATTGTTTTTTTCATTCGTTAAACTATGATTTTAATTTAGATCGATGAATATGATTTACAAAGTAGCTAAGAATTTTTCATACGCTTCTGCCCAGCCTTTGTATGTTTTTTCGCTGCTTATCATATGGTTGTGCCATAATGTTACCATGGTGCCGCCAACCTGTTTGCAAATATTGGCATAATAAACCATTTCAGTAAATGCTTCTTCGGCAGAAACTTTTTGCTCAAATAAGGAGTTGGCTTCCATATAACAAAAAGGATGAACTCTTAAGGCTGTTTGTTTTTCATTTTTAAGATCGTACCAATAAAAGGAGTTAGCTATAGAAGCCCTGAATCCATTGACTGTGGCGTATGCCATGGAATGATCGCTTAGCATATTGATGTCAAGTAACTTATAATATCCTTCAGGAATATTAAAGCGCAGGTAATGACGCCGACATTCTTTGATCTCTTTTCCGGACACCTCTTGCAAAAAGCTGATTTCTTTTTTTAGTAAAGAAAGATCATCGCCGCTTTGCCAGGAAGGATGAATGCCGATGGGATATTTTTTTGCATGATCAGCTATCAACTGCTTCATTATTTTGGTATGAGGCAACGTGTTTTTATCGTAGAGATAATTTTTTTCGGCAACCAGAAAAAAATAAAGAGGACTTAAGTTATATTTTTTATGCAGCTTATCCAGCCATTCAAATGTATCGTAAGGATCTTTTTTTATACCTGCTAAAACAGCTATCCTTTCGCTAAATGCCGAAAATTTAAAGGTGAAAAATGACCGTACTGATCCTCCGATATTTTTTAATAATCCTTTGCCTTTGTAAGCATAAGCTATATCAATATCATAAGTAGGAATAAACGTAAAAGGGGAAAATTGAAACGAGAAAAGTGAAAATTTAGATCTTAAGTTTTTTGCAAAATCTTGTACCCAGATATTGATCAACGGCAGCTTTAAAAATTCTTCTTTATAAGCTAATGAAGATTCATGAGAGTATCTTCCATACATATCTTTTTCATGAGGCAGGTATTCTTCGTATCGACTCAATAAATAAAAAGATGCGGCAAAAATATCGAACGAAAAATTACCGATTGTTTTAAAAAAAGCTTTATAGCTATTGGTTTCAAAACATTCAATTGGTTGCTCTTTAATATCAGTTTCAAACAATAAGGCAGCAGGTATAAGAGTAAAGGAGGAAGACGAAAATTCCCGGTTGCTATAATTTATTTTAACGCCGGTATTGTTTTCAAATTCGATAGTATCCGTTGTAATGGCAACATCGGTATTCAGCAATTCTTTAAAAATAAAATTGCAGATGTATTGCAGGCGTGATGTTGATGATGAGGAATATAGTAATACCATTAGTTGGTTTAGCTGAATAAGATCATTTTACATTAAACCTTTCTTTCCACAATTGATTGAAGGTTTTGCCGCTGAAATGCAGATCACTTCTGTGTTTCTTCCATCCTTTAAATAATCCGTTCACTACTTTATTTTTAATATTACCGTTGCCTATGTTCATCATTCCTCTTTTAAGACTTGCTATTTTCCATAATTTCCACGCAGTATTTTCACTGAAGCTCGTAAAGCCTTCTTCCACCGATTCGTGGCGATTTTCTAACAATAACTCATGCAGGTTTATTTTAACTGCACACACTTCGGTACAGTTACCGCATAAGGAAGAGGCATAACTTAAATGCTTATAATCATCTATTCCTTTTAAATGAGGTGTAATAACACTGCCGATCGGTCCGCTGTAGGTAACACCATATGCATGTCCACCAATATTTTTATAGACAGGGCAGGCATTTAAACAGGCGCCGCAACGTATGCAATACAAGCTTTCTCTTTGTTTAGGATTTTGTAAGATGTTGGTTCTTCCGTTATCTAACAATATCACATACATTTCTTCCGGCCCGTCAGTTTCATTTTCCTGTTTTGGTCCTGTAACAATGGTATTGTAAACAGTAACTTTTTGCCCGGTGCCAAAAGTAGAAAGCAATGGCCAAAACAATCCGAGATCAGTAACAGAAGGGATCATTTTTTCAATACCCACAATTACAATATGCGTTTTAGGAAAAGCGCAACTTAATCTTGCATTGCCTTCATTTTCGGTAACGGCAATACCACCAATATCACTGATGATAAAATTAGCGCCGGTTACACCAACTTCCGCTCTTGTATATTTTTCACGCAATATCTTTCGGGCAACTAATGTTAATTGTTCGGGTGTTAGTTTTGGATCGGTGCCTAATTTATTGGCAAAAAGCTTGGCAATATCTTCCTTGCTTTTATGCATGGCAGGAGTAACAATATGATAAGGCGGTTCTCCATCTAACTGTTGTATGTATTCTCCAAGGTCTGTTTCTATACTTTCAATTCCATTTTGTTGCAAGGCATCGTTCAAGTGAATTTCTTCCGTAACCATGCTTTTGCTTTTCACTACTGTCTTACAATTTTTTTCTTTGCAAATAGTGAGAATCTCTTCGATGGCTTGTTCTGCAGTTTCGGCCCAGATCACTTTGCCGCCGCGTTTGGAAAAATTAAGCTCAAAATCTTCCAGTTGTTTATCTAATGTTTCTATAGCACGCCACTTAATATTTTTGGCTCTTTCTCTTGCTAAATGCAGATCAGCGAACTGCGCTTTTCCGTTAGGAACGGCAGCATTGTATTTACCAATATTAAAATTGATCTTGCGTCGATGCTCCAGATCGGCGGCTTTTATAGTGCTTTTTGCTGTAAAGGAATCGGCGGCTTCTGTCATAATGGTGTGCTATAACAAAATTACGTAGGGAAACTTAATTATATCTAAGATTATAAAATTACCTATGCGCTTACACATTTATTATCCATTCCACTTCCCCAAAGGTAAAATGTCTTTCCAGGGTGTCTTTCGTATGTAGTTCTCCGTTAGCAGATACAGATTTTATAACAGTAGAAAAAACGGCATTGTTCTTTTTTAAACGTACCGGTTCGTTTAATTTATAGAGGTGCTCATTATATTCTGTCAAGATACTTTTATAGTTGGCAGCATTCAGCTCATCAATTCTTTTCATAACAGCTTTATGCAGTTCTTTCGCCATTATTTCTATATCAAAATCTTTTCCTGTTATTTGTTTTAAAGAAACGGGGTTTTTCAGCTCTTTAGAAAATCTTGACTGGTTGATGTTGATGCCGATCCCTGCTATAGACCATTTCCAGCTTTTATCACGAGTGATGTTCTCAATTAAAATACCGCCTGCCTTCCTGTTTTGCCAGTATATATCGTTTGCCCATTTAATGCTTGTTTCATCACCCGCATATTTTGAAAAAAGATCGTAGCAGCCCAATGCTACACTAGCTGACAGATAAAACTGGTTATTTAATTTTAATTTTCCCGGGTCAATAACCACACTTAAAGCAATATTTTGAGAATGGCCGGTATGCCAGCTTTTCCCTCTTTGTCCCCTTCCGGCAGTTTGCTTATGTGCAAAACAGGCAAACCCGTGCTTGGCCAATCCTGCATGCACCTGTGCCATAGCATAATTATTTGTGCTGTCAACGCTGCTTAAGATGGTTATGGGGTATCTGTGTAAAGGCATTAGGCGATTGAATAAAGAAGTAGTATTTTTGGGTTTAATTGCAAGCTAAGGTCTGTCAATTAAAAAACAAAACAGAGTTAATGATATTTGTTATCTGTAATCTAAATTTTTAGCATTTGAATAAACTGACATTATTGGATTCACGAAAAAAAAGCAGTGTTACCCGCTTAACCCGTAACAGCAAGATCATAAAAACCATCATACATGCCATACAGGAGAAAAAGGGACAAAACATTATAAGCCTTGACCTCCGTAAGATCCCCGAAGCTGTTGCTGATTTTTTTATCATTTGCGAAGCTGATAACAATATTCAATTAAAAGCAATTGCTGATTCAGTTGAAGCAGAAGTAAAAAGCAAATGTCTTGAGATTCCATACAAACACGAAGGCAGGCAAGCATTGCAGTGGATCTTGATAGATTACGTGAATGTGGTAGTACACGTAATGCTTCCCGAACCAAGAAAATTTTATCAGCTGGAAGAAATGTGGAGCGATGCCCCGATGATGGAACACAAGAGTTAAAATATATTCAATCGATATACGTCTGCTAAACTATATAAAAACAAATTTGTAATAAGAACTTATGGCAACAGAGAATAAACCTAACCTCGGAAGAAAATTTGGACCCAATCTTCCGGGAGATGAAAACCAGGCAAAAAATAACAAACCCCGTTTTAATATCTATTGGATATATGCTATTGCGTTTGCTGCATTAATAGCTTACCAGGTGTTTAGAGATACAAGCGGAAGCAGCGTAGAAACCAACCTTCAGGCATTTAAGCAAATGTTGATACAAGGTGATGTGGATGCCTACAAAGTGATCACCAATGGTAATATAAAGTATGTTAGAGTGTCTGTAAAAAAAGACAGCTTAAATAACAAACCAGCTTTTTACAAAACTATTTTGGCTACCAACAGAGATGGTCATAACAATGATTATGAGAACGCTAAAAAAGCCCAGGCACCTCAATTTGTTTTTAATATTTCAGACATATTAGGGTTTAATAATGATATGTCTGATTTTATCAAGGCACATCCTACTGCAGCCAATGTTGTTTCAGATGCGGGAGAAGAGGGCGATATCGTCCATTCTATCATTTTGAATTTGCTCCCCTTCCTGTTAATTGGCTTACTATTTATATTGATGATGCGAAAGGTTGGCGGACCAAGTGGTGGCGGCGGACCCGGCGGTATTTTCAATATCGGAAAATCAAAAGCTACTTTATTTGATAAAACCACCCGTGTGAACATCAACTTTGGAGATGTTGCCGGTTTGGATGAGGCAAAGGTGGAAGTAATGGAAATCGTTGACTTCCTTAAAAATCCCAAAAAATATACAGCACTTGGAGGTAAAATTCCAAAAGGTGCTTTATTGATCGGACCTCCCGGAACCGGTAAAACCTTATTGGCAAAAGCCGTTGCGGGTGAAGCTCAGGTTCCTTTCTTTAGTTTAAGCGGTAGTGATTTTGTGGAAATGTTTGTGGGCGTTGGTGCTAGTCGTGTTCGTGATCTGTTTAAACAAGCAAGAGAAAAAGCTCCTTGTATCATTTTCATTGATGAAATCGATGCAATTGGTAGAGCACGTGGCAAGAACATGATGATGAGTAATGATGAAAGAGAAAACACCTTGAATCAACTACTTGTTGAAATGGATGGTTTTGGAACTGATTTAGGGATTATCATTTTAGCTGCTACCAACCGTCCTGATGTTTTAGACAGTGCGTTGCTACGCCCCGGAAGATTTGATAGACAAATATCTATCGATCGTCCTGATCTGAAAGGCAGGGAAGCAATTTTTAAAGTACACTTAGGACCAATAAAAATTTCTCAGACATTAGATATTCATAAACTGGCAGAACAAACACCTGGTTTTGCGGGCGCTGATATTGCAAACGTATGTAACGAAGCAGCATTGATAGCAGCACGCAAGAATAAAGAAGCGGTTGATATGGCTGATTTCCAGGATGCGATCGACAGGGTGATCGGTGGTTTGGAAAAGAAGAACAAGATTATATCTCCGGAAGAAAAAGAGATCATTGCTTATCACGAAGCAGGTCATGCCATCTGCGGATGGTTCCTCGAACATGCGTACCCGTTATTAAAAGTTACCATTGTGCCAAGAGGTACAGCTGCGTTAGGTTATGCGCAATACACACCCAAAGAACAATACTTGTACAATACGGATCAATTGATGGATCAGATTTGTATGACACTAGGGGGAAGAGCTGCAGAAGACATTTTCTTTGGAAAGATAAGCACAGGAGCCAGCAACGATTTGCAACAAATTACCAAGATCGCTTATGGTATGATCACCATGTATGGTATGAATAGTAAAGTAGGCAATATAAGTTTCTACGATCCACAGCAGGAAAATTATTTTACCAAACCATATAGTGAAGAAACCGGTAAAATGATCGATGAAGAAGTACGTAAATTGATCGAGAGTGCTTATCAGCAAACAAAAAAATTATTAACAGACAAAAAATCGGAAGTAGAAACATTAGCTAAGGAATTATTAAAAAAAGAAGTATTATTCCAAAGTGATGTGGAAGCATTGATCGGTAAACGTCCGTTTGGAGAAAAGAAATTATTGGACATTGATATGAAGGATGGCATCACTGAAGCACCACCGGAAAAAACCATTTTTGATGATGATAAAAGTCCTTTGTAAAATATAAAGCATGACAGTTTCTCCTGCTAAAGAAAATATTTTAAAAAAAATAAGAAAGGCGCTGAGTAACCCGGCGCCTTTACCTTTTATAGATAGCGAAGGGAATAATTCTGTTTTTCAACCTGCAGCAGATGAACTGGAAATTACATTTGCGCAGGAGTTTACCAAGCTGCAAGGAAGATTTGCTTTTTGCATAGATGAAAAAGATATGCAGGAACAGCTGCAACAATTAATTGCTGAAAAACAATGGACAAAAATCTACTGCAACGAGGATAAATGGAACGATGCCTTCAGTAATACCATTAACCTGGAAAGCAGTGATGCTGCTGTTACCGGTTGTGAATTTTTAGTTGCAAGAACAGGTTCTATTGTAATGAGTGCAGCACAACAAAGCGGAAGAACAACCAGTGTTTATGCGCCTGTACATATTTGCATTGCATATACTGATCAGTTAGTGTACGATATTAAAGAAGCATTGCAATTATTGAAAGAAAAATATCAAAACAATATTCCTTCATTAATAACTTTTGCAACCGGGCCAAGCCGAACTGCTGATATTGAAAAAACATTGGTAGTTGGCGTACACGGGCCAAAAGAGGTTTATTTGTTTTTGATAGATAAATCTTCATAAATATTATGCATGATGAAATTATAGAAGAATTAAAAAAGCTTGAGGTTAAACATTCCATTAAAATTTTATATGCAGTGGAATCTGGAAGTAGAGCTTGGGGATTTGCATCGAAAGATAGTGATTGGGATGTTCGGTTTATTTATGTTCATGTGCAAGACTGGTATTTATCTATAGATGAGAGAAAGGAAAATATAGAGTTTATATTACCTAATGATATTGATTTGTCAGGCTGGGAACTTCGTAAAGCTTTAAAGCTTTTTCGAAAATCAAATCCTCCTTTATTTGAATGGCTAATTAGCCCAATTGTCTATTATCAGCAAACATCTTTTGTTGAACAAGCAAGAACTTTAAGTAGCACTTATTTTAACCCTAAGTCGTGCATGTATCATTATTTGAGTATGGCAGTTAATAATTATAAAGATTATTTACAACAGGACATGGTGAAGGTGAAGAAGTATTTTTATGTCTTACGTCCTTTATTAGCTTGTGCATGGGTAGAGAAAAATGAGAAAATGCCTCCTATGGAGTTTGAAATTAATTTGAATAATGTTGTAGAAAATGGGGAGTTGAAAAATGCTATTAATCAACTTTTGTCACGAAAAAAAGAGGGAGAAGAATTAGATAAAGAACCTAAAATAGAGATCCTTAATAATTATATAGTTGATAGGATTGATTATTTTTCTAAATATCTTAAAGAGTTTAGTTTTGAACCAAAAATTTCTAATTATGAATTAAATCTTCTATTTAGAAGTGTTTTAAAACAAGCATGGTCATAAATGAATGGCAACAAAAAAATATACTTTCTCTCCGATTTTCACCTCGGCGCTCCCGATGCAGCTTCAAGTTTGCAACGTGAAAAAAAGATCGTTGATTTTTTGGATGAAATAAAAAAAGATGCCGCAGCAATATTCATTGTTGGCGATCTGTTCGATTTCTGGTATGAGTATAAAAAAGTAGTTCCTAAAGGATTCGTTCGTATTTTAGGTAAGCTTGCAGAGATCACTGATAGCGGTATTCCTGTTCATTTTTTTGTGGGTAATCACGATATGTGGATGACAGATTATTTTCAAAAAGAATTAAACATTCCTGTTTACTTTGAGCCTAAGACGTTTGAGTTCAACAATAAAAAATTTTATGTAGGGCATGGCGATGGGCTAGGTCCCGGCGATCACGGCTATAAATTTTTAAAGAAGATCTTTAGAAATAAAATTTGCCAATGGCTGTTTGGCATATTACCGCCACAGATAGGAATGGGGATTGCTAATTATTCATCCAATAGAAGTCGTGAGGCCGGCGCAGCTGAAGCAGAAAAATTTTACGGAGAAGACAAAGAATGGTTGATCATCTATTGTAAAGAGATCTTGCAAAAGGAACATTTTGATTATTTTATTTTCGGGCATCGGCATTTACCTATCGATTTTGCATTGCCCGATAACAGCCGCTATATTAATTTAGGAGATTGGATCAGGTACGACTCTTATGCAGTTTTTGATGGCAATACAACTGAATTGAAATATTATAAAAAGTGAATCACCTAAAAAAAATATTATTTGTTTTCTTTTTTTTACCCCTGCTATCAAAAGCGCAGAATGATTCTTCATTTAAATTTGTAAAAACCATACCCGGCGATTATAGCTATTTTACCGTTGATAATTTGGACAATATTTATGCGCTTACAAATTCCAATCAGCTTATTAAAATAAACAGCAGCGGCGATTCTGTTGGTGTGTTTAATGAAGTAAGAAGACATGGGCAGCTATCTTCTATTGATGCATCCAATTCCTTAAAGTTATTATTGTTCTATAAAAACTTTGCTTCAGTGCTGGTTTTAGATCGGTTTTTAAATACGCTCAATACGATCAACCTGCGTAAGCAAGGCGTGTTTAATGTAAACAGCATTGCTACTTCTTATGACAATAATATATGGCTGTTTGATGAGGGAGATAGTAAACTGAAAAAAATGGATGGTGATGGTAATGTGATTTCAGAAACAGTCGATTTCCGTTTATTGTTTGACTCTATTCCTTCACCTACGCAGATCATTGACCGGGATGGTTTTGTTTATTTATACGATCCCAATAAAGGCATTTATATTTTTGATTACTATGGCTCGCTTAAGAACAAGCTTTCTTTTTTGCATTGGAAAAACATAGACGTGGTGAAAACAAGCATTTATGGGTTTACCGATACTAAAGTATATGAATACCAATTGGGCTCATTAAATTTGAAAGAATATGCACTGCCTGAGAGCTTTAATAATGCATTGCAGATAGAAGCAGGCATAAATAAGATCTACGTTTTAAAGCAAGACGGAATTTATGTTTTCTCTGTAAAATAGTGTTACAGTAACTTTGGCTATGGAGTTATTAAATCATGTATATCTCGACAATACCATAAAAGCCTACCTAATGGTAGGCGGCACTATCCTCGCTGCCATTGTTCTTAAAAGAATTATATCCCGCTATATTGCCTCTATTGTTTTAAAATTATCCAAACGTATTTGGAAAACATTAAATGGCAAAGCGTTCATCGACCTGGTGATAGCTCCCATTGAAATGGTACTGGTAATTGCCATTACTGTTTTCTCTTTAGACAAATTAAAATTTCCTGTTGAACTCAATTATGAAATATATGGGCATTCTATTAAGGATATTATAACAAGAACCGGAACTGCTATTATTATCGTAGCATTTATCTGGTTGTTATTGCGATTGATAGATTTTGTTGCATTAGCATTAAAAGAACAGGCGCATCATGCCTCGGATGTTAAAGACAACCAGTTGATCATTTTCTTCAGGGATTTTTTAAAAGTTATCATCGGGATTGTTGGGATTTTATTGATCATAAAAGCCTGTTTTAACCAGCACATTGGAAATTTATTAACGGGGTTAAGTATTGTCGGCGCTGCATTGGCATTGGCTGCCAAAGAAAGTTTAGAGAACTTAATAGCATCTTTCATCATCTTTTTTGATAAACCTTTTTTTACAGATGATGTAGTGAAAATTAATAACATAACAGGCAAGGTAGAAAAGATAGGTTTGCGTAGCACCCGTATCCGTACTGCTGATAAAACTTTGGTAACCGTTCCTAACAAACAAATGGTGGATTCGGTGGTAGATAACCAAAGCATGCGCACACAGCGAAGGACACTGATAAATATTGAGCTCTCTCCAACCACTCATTCCGTTACAGCACAAACATTTATTGATGCTATAAAAAAGCTATTGGCATCTAATGGGGCTCAAATCATTTCCTCCACTGTATATTTTAAAGAATTGAGCAAGGTTGCTTTATTGATAAGTGTAGAATATTTTACTGAAACCTTTACGCAGGAAGAGGTGGATACATTCAAACAACAAATAAATTTTTCTATTAAAAAACTGATAGAGGAAAATTCAATTCAGTTAGCCGGAGAAACAAGTACTATTATAATAAGCAACGAGAATAAAGAAGAGTAGTGTCTCACAGAGTGCACAAAGAATGCCGTATTCAAAATATCCTTGCCTCTGTGAGAAACAAAACTTTTCGTCTTATTTCCTTCGCATCTTTGCGTGAAATCAATTCGCACTAATAATATCTGCCAACTCTTTATCCCACTTACCCGTCTTTCCATACTCCACTAATCGACCAATTTCTTTTCCGTTTTTCATAACAATAAATGTAGGAACGTTGGTAATATTAAAGGCAGCAGCGATATTGCCCAAAGTTTGTTTATTTCTGTCAACACCAAACAAGCTAACAGACGAATCTCGCATGCCGCTTAGTTCTAACAGCTTAAAGAATTTCGGTAATAGAAACTGCGTGTCTTCGCACCAGGTTCCACCAAACACTACAAAAGAGAGGCTGTCTTTTGAACGTTTAAAAGCGTCAACAACAGCAGCATCAGGTGTATACAAATTCTTATTCGGAGCATACCACTGAAAAGAAGTATCGTTTTCAATAATTGATCTGCTGATGATTCCTTTTAAAACTTTTACTTCAGGATGTTTGGGGTCTTTACTTATTTCATATTGAACCTGTGCCAGAGATGTAAGAGAAAGAAGTAAAAAAGAAAAGAAAGTTATATAAAGTTTCATAGGCTTAAAACAGCTATTATCACTTAAAGGTTCGCTTTTAATTCATTTAAAAAAGCTTTGATCTTTTTAAGCGATTCTATCACTGCGAATTTTTCTTCTGCCTTTTTATTATTCTTAAAAAAATCTTTGGCGCCCTCCATTGTATATTTTTTTTCACGGACAAGGTGGTGGATCATCTGCAGGTTCTTAATATCCTCCGGCCTGAATAACCGGTCGCCTTTACCATTTTTCTTTGGTTTTAATACCGTAAACTCATTTTCCCAAAAACGTATCTGCGATTGGTTTACTTTAAACATTCTCGCTACATCTCCAATAGAATAATACATTTTCTGAAACAGGATCTCATCTTCGGGTACTTCTATCAGGTCGGCTGTAATGGCAATTTCCTTTAAGCTCTTTCTGCCTCTTGTTGATTTTTTTTGTTTAACAACAACCTGTTTTTTGGTCTCTGCCTTCGGCTTTTCGCTTTCAACTTTTGCTTTTTCCTCTTCCACTTTTTTGTCAACAACTTTTTTCTCCGGTTCTTTTTCTACCGGCGGTGCATCAAAATCAAAAGCTATTTGTTGAAGTGGCATTACCCTAAAGTTAATGGTTTATTTGTTTAGTTGTTTATTGGTTTATTAGTTGTGAATACAATGTGCATCTATATTCTACGTTTAATAAAAGTTAAATAGTAGTAATCAGATGAAGTGAGTGACACAACGATGTTTAAACAGGGAACTAATGCTCATTACATAAAATATAAAAACCTGATCTCCTTTTTAATTTTTCAGTTTCTTTCTCTTTTAGGAGAATGCAGCTAGTCAAAGCTTTTTGCACTGCCTGTTGCAGCGATCTTCAGCAAACGATCGTATTGTTCTGCGCTCAGATCATTATAGAAAAAGTAAACAGGGTCAACAGGAGTTCCATCAATATGTACTTCGTAATGGCAATGAGGTCCGGTACTGGCACCTGTGCTGCCTACCCAGCCAATTACTTCGCCTCGTTTTACCCTTTGTCCCACATGAACTTTAATGCGCACCATGTGCATATAAACTGTTTGATACCCATACCCATGATTAATGATCACATGGTTTCCTGTACCTGTTCCTTCGCCGGCAGTTATCACTGTACCGTTGCCGGTAGCATAAATTGGTGTTCCTTGCGGCGAAGTAAAATCGATGCCATAGTGCATTTTTGCAATTCCATAAATGGGATGGATGCGCATACCGAAACCGCTGCCGATACGGGTAAGGTCTTTATTGCTCACCGGTTGTATTGCCGGGATACAAGCCAGTTTATCTCCCTGGTTGTTAATTAATTTTTCAATATCAGTATAGCTGTCTTGCTGAAAGGCAATACGTGCAGCCAAATTGTTCAATGTCTTGGCAATATCGGTTCCCAGTGCATCATCCGCCATTACCTGTACTTTCTCAATTTCTTTTTTCTTTTCGATTAGTTTGGCTCTTGCGCTATCCGGTAGTGGCGTGGCTTCAAAAATGGAGCGATATACTTTGTTGTCACGCTGCTCCAGCTCCGCCATTTGCTGTTGAAGCTGCTGTACACGGTCATTTAGCGCTGTATAATCATCTTTCAGATTATCATAGCGGTGATGCAGTTCAATATCAGAAGGATTCGGGAAGAATTTGGTGTATAAAAAGATCACAATGGCACAGCTAACGATCAATGCAGAAAAAAAACCAAACACACGCAACAGCTTTACCCGCAAAGGCGTTACCAGCTTTTCGTATCGAAGCGTATTGGTGTTATAGTAATATTTTATTTTTTTCATGCAAGATGGTCTTCATTGGATAAGATTAGTTTTTTAAGCGAAAATTTCACACAACGGAACAAAGAATGCAAAGTACACAAAGTTATCATCGTTGTTTCGTCGTTTTCTTTGTGCGCTTTGTGTGAAACCTTCCTCATTCACACAAACAATAAAAGAATTACTTTTGCACCCACCCTTAAAAAAGGTTACAAATATAGACTCTTAAAACGCAAAAATCAACCTAAAAACAGGAATGGCTATGATGACGAGCGCCGCAATACGACAACAGTTTCTCGATTTTTTTAAATCAAAAGGACATGCCATTGTGCCTTCGGCTCCTATTGTTTTAAAAGATGATCCTACTTTGTTGTTTACCAATGCGGGCATGAACCAGTTTAAAGATTACTTTTTAGGCAACAAAAAAGCCCCCAATACCCGTATTGCCGATACACAAAAATGTTTGCGGGTAAGCGGTAAGCACAACGATCTGGAAGAAGTAGGTGTTGACACGTATCATCATACCATGTTTGAAATGCTGGGCAACTGGAGCTTTGGAGATTATTTTAAAAAAGAAGCCATTGAATGGAGCTGGGAATTATTGACAGAAGTATTGAAACTAGACAAATCTCGTTTATACGTTACCGTTTTTGAAGGGGATGCAAAAGAAAATTTACCGAAAGACGAAGAAGCCTGGAACGAATGGAAGAAATGGATACCGGAAGACAGGATTTTATTAGGCAATAAAAAAGATAATTTTTGGGAAATGGGTGATACCGGCCCATGTGGACCTTGCACCGAAATACACGTGGATTGCAGAACGGATGAAGAAAGAAAACAAGTGGATGGAAAAACATTGGTAAATAACGATCACCCACAGGTAATTGAAATATGGAATAATGTATTCATTCAATTCAACCGTAAAAAAGATGGAAGCTTAGAATTGCTACCTGAAAAACATGTTGACACCGGGATGGGCTTTGAACGTTTGGTAAGAGTATTGCAACAAAAGCAAAGCAATTACGATACGGATGTTTTCACCGGAACCATCGCAGCAATAGAAACCATTACCAATAAAAAATACGATTACAGCGACAGCAAACAAGCCATTGCGTTTCGTGTATTAGCAGATCATATTCGTGCCATTTCTTTTACCATTGCAGATGGACAACTACCTTCAAACACAGGAGCAGGCTATGTTATACGTCGTATCTTAAGACGTGCAGTGCGTTATTATTATTCTTATTTGGATTATAAGCAACCGTTGTTATTTCAAATATTACCGGTTATTGCGAAGCAATTCGAAAATGTTTTTCCTGAATTGATAAAACAACAGGATTTTGTTGGCAAAGTAATTAAGGAAGAAGAAGAAGCGTTTTTAAGAACATTGGATAAAGGTTTAAAGCTTATACAGGAAGTTATAGAAGCGTCGAAAGCATCGAAAATAATTGATGGTAAAAGTGCTTTTAAATTACATGATACTTATGGCTTTCCTATTGACCTTACAAAATTGATTGCAACAGAAAATGGATTGGGTGTTGATGAGATTGGTTACGAAGAAGAAAGAAAAGGCCAACAAGAAGGAGGACGTTCTGCATCTGCATTGGATACAGAAGATTGGATAATCATAAATGAAGGCAGTGAATCGAAATTCATTGGTTATGATTCATTGGAAACAAAAACAAAAATTTTACGCTACAGGAAAATAAAAGCAAAAGGTAAAGAATCGTATCAATTGGTATTAGCTGAAACTCCGTTTTATGCAGAGAGTGGTGGACAGGTGGGAGATTCAGGTCAGTTAATCATTAATAATTCACCATTAATAATTAATGATACCAAGAAAGAAAATAACTTATTCATTCATTTTGCTGATGCCGTTCCGGCGGAATTAAGCGGTGAAGTAATTGCTAAAGTTGATGTGGACAGAAGAAAGGCAATCACCGTTCATCATAGTGTTACGCATTTATTACATGCAGCTTTACGTAAAGTATTAGGTACGCATGTAGCGCAAAAAGGTTCATTGGTAAATGAAGAACATCTACGTTTCGATTTTTCTCATTTTGCAAAAATGGCTGATGAAGAAATTATTGCAGTAGAAAAAATAGTGAACGAAAAAATAAGAGAGAACATTCCCGTTGTAATAAAACAATTACCAAAAGAAGAAGCATTAAAACTCGGTGCTATGGCTTTGTTTGGCGAAAAATATGGGGATGTGGTTCGTGTTGTGATCATTGATCCAGCTTATTCTGTAGAGCTTTGCGGTGGTACCCATGTAGGTAACACCGGAGAATTAGGCTTGTTTAAAATCAAGCATGAAAGTGCGGTAGCTGCCGGTGTTCGCCGGGTAGAAGCCGTTTGTGGTAAAGCAGCAGAAGAATATATTGATGCAGCTTTCGGAGTATTAAATACAATAAAAGAAACACTCAAAAACCCGAAAGAGCTTTCCAAAGCAATTGAAAATCTTCAATCGGAAAATGCAGAGTTGAAAAAGCGTATTGAAAATTTAGAAGCCCGTCAACTCGTAGGAATTCGTAATGAATTATTACAGAAAGATGAGATCATTAATAATGTAACCTTCATCGGCTCCATAATAGAAGTGCCCAATGCTGATGCATTAAAGAAATTATGCTTCGATCTTAAAAACCACATACACGATCATGTGGCGGTGCTTTGCAGCAATATAGATGGTAAGCCATTTGTGGCGGTTGGTATCAGCGATGTTGTTGTTGCTGCAAAAAACTTAGATGCTGGCAAGATCATTAAAGAACATATTGCTCCTTTAATTAAAGGCGGTGGCGGCGGACAAAAGAATTTAGCTACAGCCGGGGGACAGGATACAAGTAATTTAAAAGCGGTTATTGAAAAGGTAAAATCGTTATTATAAGGTGTTTCACACAAAGTGCGCAATGAATACAACGTAACAACGATTATTTCTTTGTGCACTTAGTATTCTTTGTTTCGTTGTGTGAAATATTCTCTCTCTAAAATTTTGTTAAAGCAAATATTTTATTTCCGAAACATTTCGTAATTCAAAATTTATTTCTATTTTTGAACTACTAAATTCTTCGTACATTAAATCATAAGATATGAGAAAGTTATTATTAAGCTTGTGTATTATAGGTTTCAGCCAGTTCTTATTTGGTCAGGATACACCACCGGATGCACCTGCTCCGCCACCTCCGGCGAAAAATAAGCACGGCGAAGAAATTGTTATCTGCAATAAAGGTGATAAGCAAATGAACATAACTGTTCAGATCAACGGCGATTCTATTACAGTTAATGGAAAACCGCTTTCTGATTTTAAAGATGCAGATGTTACTATCAATAAGCGCAAAATGATGGTACGTGATGGAAACATGACACTCGATTTCAATAACATGAATGGTGGCGATTGGGGATTAAAGAACATGTATGACCAACTGGGTAAAGCATCTTCCTATCCTTTTTTAGGAGTAACTACTGATAAAGTAAAAGACGGTGTAAAGATCGATGAGCTGGTACCTTCCGGCGCTGCAGAAAAAGCAGGGTTGAAAGAAGGTGACATCATTACTAAAGTGGATGATGACTATATCAGTAATCCTGAAACATTATCATCTGTTATCAGGTCTAAAAAACCACAACAGGAAATAAAAGTTTATTACAAAAGAGGAGGTAAGGAAAATTCAATGAAGATCAAATTGGGTGAACACAAAGAAAAAATAACACGTACCATTACTTTTGATGCACCGATGATGCGTTCGTTCTCCATACCATCGCCGGATGAAATGGATGAAAACGATATTCCTTATATGCCTGATATGCCCGATATGGCTGATATGGGGATGCCACAACGTAAAAAGATCGGCATAAAAATTCAGGACACAGAAGATGGAAAGGTAAAAGTGATCAATGTAGAAGATAGCTCTGCCGCTGCTAATGCAGGCATTAAAAAAGATGATATCATCACGGAGATAGATGGTGAAAAAATTGATAATACCGACGAGGCAAGAGAGCAGTTACATCCAGAAGAAGGGAAAATGTCTTACAATATTAAAATTAATCGAAGCGGTAAAGAAATAAGCTTCGACGTAAAAATCCCACGTAAACTAAAAACGGCGAATTTATAAGCTCGTTATGTTTGGCAACCTGGCTTTGTTTTACGTTATTAATAATTTTTAAAGGTTGTCAAACTTTGCGAATAATACAGGCATCAGTTCTCTGGTGCCTTTTTTCTTTGCTTTAGGGTTTCATTTAACTTTTTGTCTTGAAACAAAAAGTAAAATCAACGCCGTTGCGGTTACGTAGCCCGCCGGTTGTAGAGGCGAATCATTTGTATTGCTATAATTTGCCTGAAATTGTATACCTCATTGCTTACCTTTGCGCCGTGATACAATACGATAAATACGAAGCGGTAATAGGGCTGGAAGTACATGCCCAGCTACTTACAAAAAGTAAACTCTTCTGCGGCGACAGCGCTGCTTTTGGCGGAGATCCCAACACACATATAAGCCCCATAACATTGGCGCACCCCGGCACTTTGCCGATGATGAATAAACAGGCAATTGAACACGCCATTAAGTTGGGCTTAACCTTGCGCTGCGATATTGAACAGCAAAACTATTTTGCACGTAAAAATTATTTCTATCCTGATCTGCCGAAAGGTTACCAGGTTAGTCAGCATACTACACCTATTTGTAAGAACGGACATGTAAAGATCAAGGTAGAAGATACAGAAAGAAACATTCGACTAAACAGAATACATATTGAAGAAGATGCCGGTAAAAGCCTGCATGATGTAGATGAAAATTTTACTGCCATCGATTTGAACCGTGCAGGAGTTCCTTTATTGGAAATAGTTTCTGAACCCGATCTGCATAGCAGCGATGAAGCTTTTGCTTATTTAACGGAGTTAAGAAAGCTCGTGCGTTGGGTAGAAGTATGTGATGGTAATATGGAAGAAGGCAGTCTGCGTTGCGATGCCAACGTTTCTGTTCGTTTAAAAGGCGATATTAAATTGGGAACAAGAGTAGAAGTAAAGAACTTGAACAGCATCCGTAATGTAAAACGTGCCATTGATATTGAAATAAAACGACTGATAGAAATTGTTGAAAGCGGTAATAAAGTAATACAGGAAACAAGAAGCTTTGATGCAGATAACAATACTACGTTCTCTTTACGCAGCAAAGAAGAAGCAGATGATTACCGTTATTTCCCCGAGCCGGATCTGACTCCGTTCAATATTACTGATGAATTTTTACAGCAGGTAAAAGAATCATTACCGGCATTGCCCGAAGCATTGGAGAAAAAATATAAAGATGTTTTTCAATTGTCGGATTATGATGCACAAATGATCTGCCAGGATAAAACAATGGTAGATTATTTTGAAGCAACGATCAAGCACAGCAATCATTATAAAGCAGTAGTGAACTGGCTGATCGGACCTGTAAAGTCTTATCTCAATCATCACAACATAGAACTGAATGGCTTTGCGTTAAAACCGCAACAAATTGCGGCATTGGTACAGTTGATCGATGATGGAAAAGTAAACTTCAATATTGCTTCTACCCGAATATTTGAAGCATTGCTGAAAGAAACGAACAAAGAGCCGTTGCAAATAGCTACCGAATTAAATCTTATACAAGATAGCAACGCTGATAACCTTGCTGTTTGGGTAGATGAAGTAATTGCCAAAATGCCTGATAAAGTAAAAGAATATAAAAGTGGTAAAAAAGGATTGATCGGTTTATTTGCCGGCGAAGTAAAAAAGATCAGCAAAGGTAAAGCCGACATGCAGTTGGTAAATAAATTACTGGCAGAGAAATTAAATTAAGTGGATAGTCAATAATGAATTGCCAATCTTTGTTACAATTATTTTGGTCTTCATATTTTCACTATTGACCATTCACTGTTCACAATAAATTAGTGTAATGAAACAACTTCTAACGCTTGCGATGATCGTCTTTTGTCTGTCATCCTGCAAAAGCAAATCAGGTAAGCAACAACTCACTATTACAGGGGAAATAAAGAACGCTCCAGATCAAAAAATTTATATCGAGCAATTATTTTTTAGCCAGCAAAACCCGGAAGTGCTAGATACTGCTGAAATAAAAAATGGCAAATTCAGTTTGTCGGCATTGGCACAGGAAGAAGGCTTGTATCGTATTCGGCTGGAAAACAATAGGAACAACAACGGTTTTGTTTTTATTAACGATACGAATAATATTGTTTTTACCACAGATTATAATAATCCTACTGTTGAAAATACTTCGTTCGGTTCTTACGCCAATTCTATCTTGAAAAATTTCTTTATTAAATCAAACTCGTTTAGAAATGCGTTGGAAGATGCAGACGGACAAGTGCATCAATTAAAGACACAAAACGCATCTGATAGTGCTGTTGCTGTCGCATCAAAAAATTTCGATGAAAAAAATAACGCCTACAAGGAATATGTGATCTCTTTTATTGATTCTGTTTCCGATCCCATAAATGCAGTATATGCATTAGGCTATACTGGTCATTTTGATCCTAATGATCTGGCAAAATCTGTTGTTAATATGGGAAGGCATTTTCCTAAAAATGTTACTGTTACTTCCATTGCGGAGCAATACAGGCAACTGATAGATCAATACAACAGAACACCTCATATCGGTGGCATAGCTCCTAATATCAGCCTGCCTGATACAAGCGGGAAAGTATTTTCTTTAAGCAGTCTGCGTGGCAAATATGTACTGGTAGACTTTTGGGCAAGCTGGTGCAGACCTTGTCGTGGCGAAAATCCTAATGTAGTAAAAGCGTATAATGAATATAAAGATAAAGGCTTTACCGTATTAGGGGTATCGCTGGACCAGGATAAGCAGGCATGGATACATGCTATTAATGCAGATAAACTAACGTGGACGCATATCAGCGATCTGCAAAACTGGAGCAGTAAAGCCGTGAGCTTATATGGATTTAATGCTATCCCGTATAATGTTTTGGTGAGCCCGGAAGGAAAAATTATTGCGGTAGGCTTAACAGGAAAAGAACTGGAGATGAAGCTGGCAGAGGTTATAAAATAATTTAGTTTTCTGCAATGTTTCAAAAATTAAAGGATCATATCGCCCGCTTTGTTGAGATCGATGAAAAGGATTATGCAGAAGTGTTAGAATACTTCACTATCATCAATGTTTCCAAAAAACAAAATTTATTAACAGAGGGTAAGATTTGCAAGAGCAATTATTTTGTAAGCAAGGGTTGCTTACGTATGTTCTTTATTAATGACAAAGGAATAGAACAAACCATACAATTTGCATTAGAAAACTGGTGGCTGGCAGATTACACCTCTTTCTCTTCTCAGCAACCTTCCGGTTTTTATATACAGGCAGTTGAAAAGTGTGAAATAATAACGCTTGATTTTTCGAGGCAGGAAGAGTTGCTGCAACGTTTTCCGCAAATGGAACGTTACTTTCGTTTAATTCATCAAAGAGCACATTCGGCATTTCAGTTTAGAATTAAATTCCTGTATGACCTTTCAAGAGAAGAGCTCTATAATGACTTCAGCAGATCCTTTCCTGAATTTGTACAACGCATACCTCAGTACCTGCTGGCTTCTTACTTAGGATTTACTCCCGAATATTTAAGTGAAATAAGAAACAAACGAATTTCTTAAACCTGTTTAAGCAATTGCATTATAGGTGCACAATAGCTTTGCTCCATAAAAATCAATAAAATGGAACAAAGAGTAAATATTGAACAAACGCAGCCTGATGCGTGGAAAGCATTATATGGCTTGTCGGGCATAGTACACAGGTCTTCCTTGACAACTATTCAAAAACATTTGATAATGGTGAGAGCTTCGCAAATTAACTCCTGTGCATTTTGCATTAATATGCACAGGAAAGATGCATTAAAAAGCGGAGAAACTCAGCAACGCTTATTCTTGTTAAGCGCCTGGAGAGAAACGGACCTTTTTACAGAAGAAGAAAAAGCAATGTTAGCGCTTACAGAAGAAGTAACCGTTATTAGTAAAAAAGGCGTTACAGATGCTACTTATAAACAGGCGGAAAAATTTTTCAGCGCTGAAACAATTGGCGAAATAATCATGTTGGTCATTGTAATAAATGCCTGGAACAGAATAGCAGTAAGTACACATAAGCCAATTGAAAACTAAGATCTGTAATTTAGTAGAACATTACTTCTTAGAAAGAATAGAAGAATAATACTTTGTTATTCTTCTATTTTACATTTTTTTCTCCTGCGGCTTGATCGTTGTCAAGTCTTCAATACGCACCGGCTTACCACTGTCAATACTTTTGCGTGTGGCAATTCCGATCAAACAGGATAAAGCGCCATCTCTTGTTCCGGCTGTTTGTCGCAATGCATCTGATTTGTCAACACCAAATACTTTATCTTTTAAAAGCTTATCTCCACCAGCATGTCCGCCACCACCTTTCGGTACACGAATAAACTCGGGCTTCTGAAAATTCTTAGTGATCATTATCTCATCATAATCCTGTTCTTCCGGCGGGTTACTTTCTTTGATCCATGCTTCCAGCCTGCCTTCTGTACCATTGAATGCAATGCGATAACCTTCATATGGAGAGTAGGTAGTTAATGAATAACTTACTTCAACATTATTGGCATATTTTATCGAAGCGTTCATCTTGTCAAAAATATTGATGTCTTCTTTCCATACACAACCATCACGCAAATAGCCATCGTATTGTTCGTTATTTACGTACAGGTCAACGTAACGCTGCTTTTTAGAAACATCAAAATAAAATTTACACTGATCTTTATAGGTGCACGGACGACAATTGGTAGATCGGAAAGAGTGATTCTTTCCATAAAATTCCAGGTCGCCAAAACCAAAAACTTCAACAGGATCGGAGTCGATCCACCAATTCAGCAGATCGAAATGATGAGTGGCTTTATGTACTAACAATGTTCCGCTGTTTTCACGCAAACGGTGCCAGCGACGGAAATAATCTGCTCCGTGATGAATATCGAGATACCAATGAAAATCTACTGATGTCATCTTGCCAATAGCTCCTGCTCGTAACAACTCCCATATTTTAGCACGATGCGGAGAATAGCGATAATTAAATGTTACCGTAACTTTTTTGCCGGTACGTTTTTCTGCATCGAGTATTGCCTGGCATTTTGTTTCATCCGTTGTCATCGGTTTTTCAGTAATGATATCCGCACCCAATTCCATCCCACGAATTATAAATTGATCGTGTGTGGAGCACATAGTGGTTACAATTAAAATATCGGGCTTGGTAGTTTTCATCATCTCATCAAAATCTGTAAACGTTGGACAACTCACACCCATATATTTTTTTGCATATTCAACACGTCCTTTGTTTTTATCACAGAGCCCTACAAACTCTACCAGGTCAGGGTAAGCGTCCATTACGTCCTTTCCCCACATGCTGGTACCTCTGTCGCCGGTGCCAACCATGGCATATCTTTTTTTAGTTCCGTTAAAAAATTCAGCAGCATTTACTAAAGAAGGTTTTAGTAATAAAGAGCCGGCAAGCGTTGTTCCGGCAGTAGCAATAAATTTTCTACGAGAAAACATAAGCAATCGATTTAGTTGTTACGAATATAAAAATATCCCGGACAAATTTTATGAGAATGTACGGCAACGTTATCGGAGAAGGTAACAGGAATACTTTAAAACATAAACAAATTCACATACAACCAAACCAACGGAGTAGCAATTAGTAAAGAATCAAATCTGTCTAAAAATCCACCATGGCCGGGCATTATGGAGCCACTGTCTTTTACATCAGCCATACGTTTTATTTTGCTTTCCAACAGATCCCCGGCAGTACCGCCGATGGCGCACAGCAATGAGATAACGATCCAGTGAATTGGTTTTATAGATTGCGCTAGCGGTAAAGCATATCCCAGTAAAGTGATAACTACCACACATAAAATAATTCCACCCAATGTTCCTTCCCATGTTTTTTTAGGAGATATTTTTGAAAAAGGGGTCTTGCCTATAAAGGAACCAACAATGTAAGCCATGGTGTCATTTATCCATATTGAAAATATAATAGCGCAGGGAATAAGATAGGAATATTGAAAAGATTCATATCCTTTATCATAACTATAACTTGGCTTATAAAGACCCAAAAAAAGCATCATTAAAACAGGTATGGTTATATAGGTCAGTCCTAAAAAGCTATTGCCAATGTATTTATCTGTATTGATCTTTTTCATCAGCTTCACAAACTCGTACCAGCAGCCAAAATGAATGATAGTAAACAATGCAATAAAGCCCCATTGATTTATGAGTAATCCGCCTAACATTACAATTACAAAAATAATAGCAGTCAGTGAACGGGTTTTAAAAGTTTGAATATTTAATGCCATGCAGGATGTGTTGTATTAGCAAGATTGATTTCTTTATTTTCTTCTTCTTCAATGTTTTGTCTTTTTAATTGGCTTGCTTTTTTAAACTGGATAAATAAGCCAATTAAAACAGGTAATGAAATAATAAGCGACCAGGCTGGTATCGAGGGATTCGTTGCATCTAGATCAGGCTTGGCTGCAGTATGGCTTATATTCAAGATAAACAACTGTGTAACCACTATTAAATTATTGAAAAAATGAGCCGATATGTTTACCCATATATTTTTAGATTGATAAAAAAGCAAGCCTAGTACATACCCCAAAATAAATCGACTTATAAATAAATAATAAGAGGCATGTATAAGACTAAAAAGTAACGATGCAATTACAATTGCAACTACAGGTTTTTTTAACCAGCGAACCAATAAATTCTGAATGACTCCTCTAAAAAAAAATTCTTCGAATAAGGCTGGCAGAAAAGCCATAATAAATATGGCCAAAAGAAACTGCGGCCAGGTATTAAGTATGCTTAAAGTAGTTACCTGCTCATTATATAAATGTTCTGCTTGTTTTGCCAATGAATCCCAATATGGAAAGTGTGCCAATATAATTTTGCTGATTTTTTCAAAAGGAATGGCAAAAATATTAGCGGTTATGAAAATAAAAAAAGCGATCACAACTTGTAAAAATGAGAAATGCTTACTGAATCCACCCCACAGCATCTTTTTATAACATACCAGTATAAATAAAAGCGAAGGAAAAAATAAAAGAAAGAAAGTGCCTCCTATTTGAAATAATTGTGCATAGGTAGCATTTTCAGGGCGCATTAATGCCTGCGACATGGCTATTGAACGATCAATATACGATCCTCCGTTGGTGCCCAATAACCTGTTTTCTAAAAAAAAAGCCGTGAATTGCCACAATACAATGCCTATTGCAATAAAAAGGAACAGGAAAGCCAATTGTGCCCAGCCGGTATATCCTTTATTGTTTTTATACTGCATAATCGGTTGCAAATAGGGTTGCAATTTACATTAATACCTAACGTTAACTGGAAAACCGTTTTTAGTTTTTATTTTTGCACCATGCCTTCTATCGGTAATATACAACTGCCTGAATTTCCTTTATTATTAGCTCCTATGGAGGATGTGAGTGATCCGCCGTTTCGTGCCGTTTGTAAAGAAAACGGTGCAGACCTGATGTATAGTGAATTTATTAGCAGCGAAGGGTTGATAAGAGATGCCATTAAGAGTAAGCATAAGCTGGATTTTAGTGAAGAAGAACGTCCTTTTGGCATACAAATATTTGGCGGAGATGAGGATGCTATGGAAATGAGCGCCCGGATATGCGAAACCGTTAACCCGGACCTGGTAGATATAAATTTTGGCTGCCCGGTAAAAAAAGTAGTGTCAAAAGGCGCTGGAGCCGGCGTATTAAAAGATGTGCCGTTAATGGTTCGGTTAACCGAAGCCGTTATTAAAGGCACCACGCTTCCTGTTACCATAAAAACAAGGTTGGGCTGGGACGATGAAACAAAAAATATTGAAGAAGTGGCCGAGCGCTTACAGGATATCGGAGTAAAAGCGATCACCATTCATGGCAGAACAAGAAACCAACTATATAAAGGAGAAGCAGACTGGACATTGATCGCTAAAGTGAAAAATAATCCACGTATTCATATTCCTGTTTTTGGTAATGGAGATATTGATAGCCCGCAAAAAGCATCGGAATATAAAAACCGCTATGGTGTTGACGGGATTATGATCGGAAGAGCTGCTATCGGTTATCCGTGGATATTTAGAGAAGTGAAGCATTATTTTCAAACAAAGCAGATAATGGCTCCGCCTACGTTACAGGAGCGTATTGATGTTTGCAGAAAACATTTATACAAATCAGTTGATTGGAAAGGACCTGTTGTTGGCATAAATGAAATGCGTCGTCATTATACAAACTATTTAAAAGGATTACCGGGCATAAAAGAATTTCGATATAAATTGGTTACATTAAAAACGGTAGAAGAGATTGATGAAGTATTGGAAGAGATCAGTAAAGCATACAATGGTTATACATTTGAAAGACTTCCTATAGAGCTTATTAACTATCATGAGAAATGCTCTGTTGATTAATGATATGCCGTTGCAGTGAGAGATCCTTCGTGTCTCAGGATAAACTTCACGATGTTCAATATAGAACTAATGATTGTCCCAAAATAATTCGTGCAATAAATTACACAACTACATGACCGACGAACATTATATGCAACAAGCTTTTAAAGAGGCGCAGCGTGCTTACGAAGAAGGCGAAGTACCTGTAGGTGCTGTAGTTGTAATGAATAATAAAATAATCGGCAGAGGTTATAACCAGGTGGAGAAACTCACTGATAGTACTGCTCATGCAGAGATCATTGCATTAACTGCCGCATTTAATTTTTTAGGCAGCAAATACTTACCGGAAGCTACTTTATATGTAACTGTAGAGCCTTGCCTAATGTGCAGCGGTGCCTTATATTGGAGCAAAATCGGGAGAATTGTTTATGGCGCTGATGACGAAAAGAACGGCTATAAAAAAAATACTGCTCCGAATAATCCTTTTCATCCCAAAACAGAAATTGTAAAGGGCATTTTAAAAGAAGAATGTGCGCAATTAATGAAAGATTTTTTTAAAGAGAGAAGATAAGAATCGGCACAGTTTTTTCAACCAATACCTTGTACATTTGTTATCCATTTAAACAATCATAAATTAAAAAATACAAACTATGGCATTTACATTAGCGCCGCTTCCATATGCGTACGATGCATTGGAACCGCATATCGACACTACTACCATGCAAATTCATCACGATAAACATCACCAGGCTTATGTTGATAATTTAAACAAAGCCATTGCCGGCACACCAAACGAAAACAAATCGTTGGAAGAGTTGGTGGCTGCTGCAGGAAGTATTAGTCCTGCTGTACGTAACAACGGTGGTGGACATTGGAATCATACTTTCTTTTGGGATAGCTTAGCCGGCAATGCAGGCGGTGCGCCAACCGGAAAATTAGCGGATGCTGTCAATGCTGCATTCGGTTCATTCGATGCATTCAAAGAAAAATTTGCTGCAGCAGGAATGACTCGTTTTGGTAGCGGGTGGGCTTGGTTAATTGTGAAAGATGGTAAGCTGGAAGTCTCTTCTACTCCTAATCAAGACAACCCTTTAATGGATGTTGCTGAAGTAAAAGGCACACCAATTTTGGGTGTTGACGTTTGGGAACATGCGTATTATTTAAAGTATCAAAACAAACGTGCCGATTATTTAGCTGCATTCTGGAATGTAGTGAACTGGACAAAAGTAGCTGAACGTTTTGGTGCTTAGGATAATGATGTGATCAATATTTGTTCTTTATTGAACATCGTGAAGTTTATCCTGAGGCACGAAGGATCACTCTCTTGTACAGCATACCGTTATACCTCTTTTTATTTAATTCATAACTGCAATCAGAAATGGTTGCAGTTTTTTATTACGGTACAGGATCATACCCATGTCCGCCCCAGGGATGACATCGAGCAATCCGTTTAACAGTTAACCAAAAACCTTTAATGGGTCCGTATTTTTTAAATGCTTCAATGCCATAATGAGAGCAGGTAGGGGTATAGCGGCATTTACTTCCCAGCCAGGGAGAGATTATCCATTGATATAATTTTATCAATGCAATAAAAGGAAGGCTAAGAAGTAGCAGTACTGTTCTCATGAAAGTTTTTTTGCAGTCGCTTGATCAATGTTTGCACCTTTTCATAAATCAACTTGTATTCGGGCAATTCGGTTCCGCTATAAATAAAAAAAAGCGATATGTTTTTATTGGAAGATTTGAGTTGTTTTTCCAACTCGGTTTTTTGTAAACGATAAGCTTCTCTTAATAAGCGTTTGATCCGGTTACGATCAACTGCTTTTTTAAAATTTTTCGTGCTTGCACTAAATCCTGCCAGTAATGTATTATCGCTTGTTTCATTTGTACTTAATACATAAAGCATTCGTACGGGAAAAGCATTAATGCTCTTTCCTGTTTTAAATAAATGCTCAATTTTTTTACGACTTTTAAGTCGCTCGTTCTTATTAAGTGTATATCGTATTCTTTCTTCCAATTATGCAAAATTAAAAAAGCCCTCTGCAAGAGGGCTATAATTTATTTCAAAGTCCCCTTAGGGGAATTTAGGGTTTATTTTTTAGTACCACGTTCGCTTGAAACAGTTAGCTTCCTGCGTCCTTTTCTGCGGCGTGCAGATAATACTTTACGTCCGTCTGCAGTTTGCATGCGCTTGCGAAAGCCATGTACTGTTTTTCTGCGACGTTTATGAGGTTGATAGGTCCTTTTTTTACCAGGCATTGTTTTAAGTTTTTCCTTTTACAAAATATTTTTTCTGTTTACATCCACCAGGGCACCATCCCTGCTGTTTGTGAAAGGACGGCAAAGGTAGGGTTTTTAATTAAAAATTGGTAATTAATAACTAAGAATTTTGTGATTTAAAGATGTAAATGGGTTGATTTTACTGGTTTTCCGAAGAAAACAGCTGCATGATTGTCAAAATCTTGGGTAGAATCGGTGGTATAAAATGAGATTTTTCCACCTTTGCTGCATTTTGATTCTATCTCTGAATGACGCTCCAGGTAATCTGACAAACTATCCGCAACAATTTTTCCCTGAGAAACAATGCTTAACTTTTCAGGCACATACTTTTTGATCTTATCGATCAACAAAGGATAATGGGTACAAGCCAATAAAATCGTATCGATATTTTGTGATTGAGCTAATAAATTACGAATGTGTTTTTCTACAAAGTAGTCTGCTCCCGGAGTGTCGTATTCATTGTTCTCTACTAATGGCACCCAGGTTGGAGCTGCTTCCTGGTGGACTTTTATGTCTGGATAAAACTTTGCTATTTCAATGGGATAGGAATTCGATTGTACAGTACCGTTAGTACCCAGAATACCAATCTCGTTTGTTTTGGTAAAATTGCCAATAATTTCTGTTGTGGGGCGAATAACGCCTAACACTCTTTTACTGCCGTCTAACTTAGGAAGATCATTTTGCTGTATTGTTCGCAACGCTTTGGCAGAAGCTGTATTACAGGCCAGCACTACCAACGAACACCCTTGTTTAAAAAACCACTCTACACATTCCAATGTATATTGATAAACAGTTTCAAAGCTTCTGGGACCATAAGGAGCACGGGCATTATCACCCAAATACAAATAATCGTATTCAGGAAGCTTTGCAACAATTTCTTTTAAAACTGTTAAACCACCATAACCGCTATCAAATACACCAATAGGCTGATATTCTTTCATTCATCAAAAATAATAAAGCCATCTTGTTTTAATAAGATGGCTTTGTATAATTATTATTTATAATTAATTATTGTCCGATGGGCTTTGTTACCGGTGTTTTTGTAGACGGGACATCTTTAATGCCTAATTTCTTTTTTACCAATGGTAAAATGTCATCTCCCGGAGGACTAACAATTAATGCTGCTGCGTCTAATACGTAAGTGTAGCCACCATCTTTTGCTGCATCTTTAATGGCATCTAATGCTTTAGAACGTATAGGAGCCAACAATGTTTGTTGTTTTTCCTGTAATAACTGTTGTGAAGTTTGATTCCAGTTCTGAACTTTTTGATACAATGCGATCAAATCGTTTCTTCTTAATTCTTTTGCTGCTGAAGATAGTTTGATAGAATCTCTGACAAACAAGCTGTCTTTTTCATTCAGTTCCTGCAAATATTCATTGCCTTGTTGTTGTAATGAACTTTGATAATCCTGTAATTTACTATTGGCATCTGCAGCTTCAGGCATTGCCGATATTAAATCTTCTGTACTGATGTAACCAATTTTACCTTGCGCAGATGCTCCAAATACACTTAACACCAATGCGCCTGCTACGAATAGTTTTTTCATTTCCTGATTTTAATATTTACGTATTATTTTTTGTTTTGTAATGGACGATCTATGTATAGGTAAGTTTATTTAATGCCTAAATTCTTTAATACATCGTCGCTTCTATCCAATTTTGGGTCGGCAAATATAACGGTAATTCCTTCACTTTTATCCAAAATAAAATCAAAGGATTTTTCCACTGCCAGCTTTTGAATAGCAGAGTAAACTCTGTCTTGTATTGGTTTTATCAGTTCTTGTCTTTTCTTAAAAAGATCGCCCTCAAAGCCAAAACGCTTTTTTTGTAGGTCTCTTAAAGCTTTCTGGCGATTGTATAATTCGTCTTCCCGTTTTTGCTTTAATTCATCGCTAAGCATCACCTGTTCTGCATCATAGCTTTTTAGCATACTATCCAATTGAGATTGTTTGTAGTCGATCTCTTTTTGCCATTGTACGCTAATGGAATCTAATTTTGCCTGTGCCTGTTTGTATTCGGGAACTTTATCTAAAATGTATTTACTGTCGATAACAGCATATCGTTGTGCGGTGCCAACAAAACAAAAAGACAACAACGCAATTGAAATAATTAATAATTTTTTCATAAACAGAAATATTTATCAGCTTCAATTATTCTGGTTCCTGGCCTAACATGAATGTAAATTTAGCAGCATCTGTAAAACCTACATTCGGACCGATCTTATCAATTCCAATACCATAATCAAATCCTAGCAAACCAAACATTGGTAAGAAAAAGCGCATACCTACACCAACGGAACGACGCAATTTAAAAGGATTATAATCTTTAAAATCGTACCAACCATTTGCTGCTTCAAAAAATGCCAATCCGTAAATGGTGCTTGTCGGACTGGTACTAAACGGATAACGCAACTCCATGGTGTACTTGTTAAAGATAGTAAAGAATTGAGACGGAGTAACATTCTCAGGGTTTATTTTTGGATCAGAAGAGGAGTAAACAGGATACCCTCTTTGAGCAATGATATCATATCCCAATAATGCAAAACTATTACTTAAACCAGCATCGCCCAATTGAAAACGCTCAAATGGAGATACTTGCAATTTGCTATTGTATTTACCTATAAAGCCATATTTGGCAGCAAACTTTAATATCAACTGCTGATTTTTATCTGCTCCGTGCCCTCGGCCAATAGGTACATAATATTCGCCGTTAAAACGCCATTTATGAAACTCAGGCCATGCGTATTGATTGGCTGTAGTTTTTGTCCAGCCTAATAAAGAATAAGGCAATGTAAACTGTCCGCTTAAGAAAAAGTTAGACCCGCCTATTGGGAAAATAGGATTTCCTAATGTGGCATTACGTGCTAATGTTACCTTGAAATTGATGTTATTGGAGTTGCCATTGCTAAGTCCTGAAAATATTCCGGAATAATTTTTTAGATCATACCGTTGGTATTCTAATGAATAAATCAAAGAGAAATAATCATCCGGCCATTTTAATTGTTTGCCTAATGAAACTGATACACCCATTGTTCTGATAAAAGAAGTATCGGCACAGGCAGAACAATAATTACCATAAGGATCTACAGCATTTGAATATTTTGTGCTGGATAATGCTACAGTTAATGAATTTCTTCTTTTGCCGCCTAACCATGGTTCGGTAAACGAAAAGCTGTAAGAGCTATATGCTTTACCGTTAGATTGAACACGGGCGCTTAAACGTTGTCCATCACCAGAAGGCAAAGGGTCCCAGGTAGATTTTTTGAAAATATTATTGATGGAAAAGTTATTAAAGGTTACGCCCAGTGTACCGGTTAACCCAATACCACCACCCCAGCCTGCAGAAAGCTCTAGCTGATCACTCGATTTCTCTTCTACCTGCCAACCAATATCTACGGTTCCATTATCTGCATTCGGTACTACGTTCGGTGTTATCTTTTCAGGGTTAAAAAATCCTAATTGGGATAGCTCTCTTTGTGTACGGATAATATCGGCACGACTGAATTTTTCTCCGGGAACTGTTCTTAGTTCTCTGCGGATAACATATTCTTTTGTTTTTTCGTTTCCTGATATATCTACTTTACCAATAGTTGCCTGTGGTCCTTCCTGGATTCTTATTTCAAAATCAATTGTATCATTATAAACTGCCGTTTCAACAGGATCGATACGGAAAAACAGGTATCCGTCATCCATATACAAGCTGCTGATATCGCCACCTTCTGCTGTTAATTCTTTACCTAAACGCTTATTTAATAATTCAGCATTATAGATATCACCTTTTCTTATACCTAAGAACTGAGACAATAATGAATCGGCATATTTTGTATTTCCTTTCCAGCTGATATTGCCAAAGTAATATTTACCTCCCTCATTTACTTTTATAAATAAATTAAGGTTGCCTTGTTTATTTCTGTTAGAGGCAGTATCGATAATAGATACATCTCTGTAACCTTGTGAGTTATAATAATCAACTATTTTATCTCTGTCTTCATCATACTTTTTCTGACTGAATTTGGCAGAGCTGAAAAGTTTTAAATGAAGATATGGATCCAATATCTCTTTTGTTTTTGGAGGAGATAAGAAATCCAAGTTCTTTACGTAGTCTTTAAATGAAGTTGATGGTTGAGTTGAGTCTCCAAAAGGATTTACGATTTTTTCAGGGTAAAGCGTAATGCGGTTCATCACTTTTGTTCCCTTCATTTGTTTCTTTAGCTTGATAGAGCTGATGGTATGGTTTCCTGAAATATTAACAGAGTTAACTTTTACTTTGCCTCCTTTATTAACGTAAAAGGTCATTGTTTCCGAATTAGCTAAAGAGTCCATTTCTTCTTTTAATTCCACACTTACATTACCATATCCTTTTTCTACATAAAACTTATGGATCGCTTCTAAAGCATTCAGCTTCATATTTTCGGTAACTACTCTGCCTTTTGTTAATGCTGATTTTGTAGTTAGGTCTTCAGCTTCTCCTTTTTTAACTCCAACAAATTTTACCGAGGTTAAACGTGGGCGCTCAGTAATATCAATTTCAATGCTTAAATTATTACCAACTAAATTGGTAAAATACAATTGCACATCTGCAATTAAATTCTGATTCCACAGCTTATTGATGGCTTTGCTGAAGACATCGGTACCAGGTATCTGTACTTTATCGCCAACTTGTAAACCTGAAATAGAAATGATAAGATTTTTATCAAAAGCCTTTGTTCCTGTTACAACAATGTCAGAAATAACATATTCTTTAGGAACTCGTGATTCGAAAATGTGTACCAAGGCAGGGTTAACAGAAGCGGAGGCTGGTGGTATCGAATCTATCTGAGCTGTTGCCTTACTACTTACAAATGCTATGATAATAAATATAAAACTCTGGTAGATCCGGTGCATTAACTGTTTTTTTACGGTCGGCAAATTACTTGCAATTATGAAAACGAATTGTTAAATGAAAATTGTTTAGCTTTTTTAGAATCAATGACTTAAAACTTTAAGGGTGAATCGTAAGCAGTGAGCTGTTAATGTTGACGTATTCATTTCTCACGTTTCACCTCTCACGTTTTCACTATTGTGCCTGTACCTGGTCACTGGTTTTACCAAAACGACGCTCCCTGTTTTGAAAATCTATGATAGCCTCGTATAAATTTTCTTTTCTGAAATCAGGCCAGCGAACATCTGTAAAATACAATTCTGCATAAGCCAGTTGATATAATAAAAAATTACTAATTCTATGTTCGCCACTGGTTCTTATCATCAGTTCGGGATCAGGAAAATTTTTGGTAGCCAGGTAATTTTTAAATGTTTCCTGGGTTACATCACCTGGTGTCAATCTTCCATCTGCCGCCTCTGTTACAATTTGCTTAAGTGCTTGTTGTATTTCCCATTTGCTGCTGTAACTCAATGCCATTATCAGGTTCAAGCCGGTATTGGCGCTTGTTTCATTTATTGCTTCTGCTAACTCATTTTGAGCATTGCCGGGCAACATGCTGATATCGCCAATTACATGCAGCTTAATATTGTTTTTGTTAAGCGTAGGTACTTCTTTACGGATGGTATCTACCAATAATTCCATTAGTCCTTTTACTTCATATTCAGGTCTGTCCCAATTTTCGGTGCTAAATGCGTATAAAGTAAGATATTGTACACCCAATTCTGCGCAACCTTCTACATTAGCCCGCACACTCTCAACTCCATGGAAATGTCCAAATAGCCTGTCTTCACCTTTTTCTTTTGCCCAGCGTCCATTGCCATCCATAATAATTGCGATGTGCGATGGCAGAAGATCTTTATTTATAGAATCTTTCAAACTCATTAAGTCTAAAAATTAGCAGGTCAGGCTTTTACACCTGACTCTGGCGGGCAAAAGTAATGAAATTTAGTTGCAATAAAGGGTTAGCCATTAATATTCTGCCGAAGGACAACGATAATCGCTAAAAGTAAAAGAAAGCCCTATTTCTGCAATAATATATTGATCTTTTTGCTTGCTCCAGCCTCTTTGACGCCCTTCAACACCAATAGGAGTGCCATAATTATAGCTGCGGTCTTGTAATAAGCCCGCATCCGAAGGTTGACCATTGGGTAGGGTAGGAAATTTATCCGCACCAACATAAGTGGTACTTACATCATCAATATAATCAGTATTAGTAAGGCGATGTGTTATTTGAAAAGAAAGATTAGTTCGGTTGCTGATATTATATTTTATGCCAATACCAACAGGGAAACAAAAGGCCATTGAGCCATAAGGAGAGCGAACATTTCCTTCTGCATCTTTATAATTAATATTTTGTCCTTCGGTACCGAGTGGACGAAGATAAACTTTGCGGCCTTGTACATAGGCATAAGGATCATACGTAAAAATGCCGGCACCAATAGATATAAAAGGAGTGAAAAAATATTTATCATCTCCAGGAACGAATTTAAAAAAATTGAAATCGCCATGCACTGCCAGCTCCCAGATATCGGTATTGAAGCTTAAGTTTCTTAATCTTTGAAAACTGTTATTATTATAGATATCGCTGTATCCTAATTGGGTATAATGTGCACTTACCCGCATGCCGAGGTAATTATTAAATTGCTTTAAGTAAAAGATACCAACTGCAGGTTTCGGATGGCTAAAGGAGGAGCTGGGGTTTAGATCGCCAAAATAATTCGACACGCCCGCAGTAAAACCAAATTCACCCTGTAAAAATTCGCCAAATTGTGCATGGGCATTAAAACCTACCACAACGGCGAAAAGGATGATAATGGTTTTCTTTTTCATGGTTGCAAAAATAACGCATTGTTGCTCAAAAACGTATGTATAGCAATATTGTTGCCATGTTATAAAAGAGATTAACAAGCCTGCAACATTTTAATTTCTTTTATCTGCTCCCCACATTAATTTGTTGCGAAGTGTTTGGAGGAAATTATTTTCGTTTAAGCGGATAAGGTTTATTTCGAAGCTCTCTTTTTTAACTGCTAACTGCGCTTCTTTTGGAACAACCTGCCTGCGACTATCCAATGTACAAATATAGCTGTCTGTTCTTCCTTCTACTTCAAATGAAATAATATTATCGTCAGGAATTACGATGGGACGTATGTTTAAGTTATGGGGTGCAATAGGTGTAATTACAAAACTTTTGCTTTCAGGAAAAACAACGGGGCCATTACAGCTTAAGGAATAACCTGTAGAGCCGGTTGGTGTGGCAACAATCAATCCATCAGCCCAATAAGTGTTTAGAAATTCACCATTCAAATAAGTATGAATCTTTATCATTGATGATGAATCTTTTTTCTGAAGCGTAAATTCGTTCAGTGCATAGGGCATTCCATTGAACAATGGAATATCACCATCCAGGTGAATCAATGTTCTTTTATCTAAAACATATGTTCTCTCAACTAACGACTGGATGGCAGAATGTAATTCCTCTTTACCAATATTTGCTAAAAATCCCAAGCGTCCATAGTTAATGCCTAATACAGGGATGCCTTTATCTTTAACCATGGTAACAGTATCCAGCAAAGTGCCATCACCACCAAGGCTGATAAGGCAATCAATGGATTCATTCAAATCGTCTGCAGAGGTAAAAGTGGAATATTTACCTTTTATATTGATGGCAGAATAAAACTGGTTGAAGAAATCTTGCGAGAAAACCGGCTCTGCTTTATATGAATTCAATTCTTTCAACAACAACGCCATATCGTTATGCTGATTATTTTCTATTCCGCGACTGTAAATTGCTATACGCATGTAATGTAAAATACTGAATCTTAACGTAAAAATATGTTTATTTCACAAAGTTCACAATGAAACATAATGTAACAAAGGTTTGCTTTGTGTACTTGTATTCTTTGTTTAGTTACGTGAAATAGAAATTAAATGTCGAGGTAATTCATTAGATGGCGGAAGTTACTGTGAATGTCGTTCTCAAATTTTTCATTACCGAAGTAGCCGACTATATTATATTCATACCGTTCAAAGGTGTTAACAATAGAAGCTACTTCCTTTTTATTTAACTGAAGCGTAACCGTTAGTATGCCAGTATCGGGGTGGATAACAGTATTGAGGTGCAATATGGTAGCATCGTTGCTTTCAACAATACGGCTGATCTCTGAAATAGCAAACTGGTGCCGTTCCATTTGCAGCACAATGATCCCGGCGATTGCATCCGCTCCTGAAAAATTACCTAATAACTTTAAAAGATTAGCCGTAGTAATAACGCCGGTCAATTCTTTTTCTTCGTTAATGACCGGTACAATAGAAGTATCAAATTGATTGGAGAAACTTACTGCAGAAAGAAAATGTTCGTTCTCATTTACATACTGTAGCAAAAAACTTTCCTGTAAAGTTTCCAATGTAATGGTTTCATCTTCTGCTTCCAGCAAATTGTTTTCACTAACCAATCCTAAATATTTTTCGTTGGAAACAACAGGTAAATGCTCTACCCTAAAATCATTCATCAGCTGCAATGCCTTATTTACCGAGTCGTTCGGGTGTAAGCGAGGTATTGAGTTGTTTATGAAATCTGTGGTTAACATAATAAGAATGTTACTGCTAAGATAGTAACGCAATTCTCCTGTTTAAAGTATTAAAAAGAAAAATATGTTAAACTACGGGTAATTCTTTTTTATGGCTTGCCAAAAAAGTCTCCAGCACTTTATTGAACTCTTGCGGCACTTCCATCATAGGAGCATGACCACATTTATCGATAAAATGCAGCTCGCTATTAGGAATTAATTTATGAAATTCTTCTGCTACAAATGGAGGTGTAATACCATCGTTATTACCCCAAATGAGACAGGTAGGTTGTTTTATTTCTTTCAATTCATCACCCAGGTTATTGCGAATAGCGCTTTTTGCCAGGGCAATTATTTTGATAACCTTTATACGATTATTGGTTATTTCAAATACTTCATTCACCAATTCATCAGTTGCCATGGCAGGATCGTAAAACGTAAGCTCAGTTTTTTTACGGATGTATTCCTTGTCGCCGCGTTTGGGATAAGTATCACCCATGCCGTTTTCAAATAAACCAGAGCTTCCTGTAAGGGTCAGCGTTTTTATTTTTTCGGGATGTTTTAAAATATACACCAACGCAACGTGCCCACCCAATGAATTGCCTAACAAATGAATGTTATTATACTTGCGATGCTCAACAAATTTTTGAACAAACTTTTGTAAACCGCCAACAGATGTATGCAGCAGATCCATTTCCAGCAACGGTAACATCGGTACAATTACCTTATAAGACCGGCTGAAATATTCAATCAGGTCTTTAAAATTGCTTAATGCACCAAACAATCCATGAAGTAATAACAATGGCTCGCCTTCGCCCTCTTCAATAAACTTAAATTTCCCGTCTTGTTTAATTTCGTAACTCATTCTGATTTAAAGCAATGTCAATAGATTGCAAAATAACTGATTTACTGCAAAAAAGTCTATTTAAAATTATAGTGCATTATTAATAAATTAATAAGTGTTGCTAAAGTCAATTCCAGTCATCAACATTCATTTAATTGCTAATAGGTTTGCCATGAAGAACAAAATATGGTACAGTTTGTTGCAAACATGCTTTACATAATTCTTAACATCAAAAACTTGCAAAACACCTGTTTGCAATAATATCTTCATAGTACCAAATTTTACCCAAACATTTATGAACCAAGGTTCCGAAGCTGAGCAGGCCGCTTCAATCATCTTCAAAAACATTTTTATTACTGTTGTTCTTTCTGCCTGTCACTATCGTGAGAATGAAACAACTACTACAGTTCATCCAATTAAAATTTCACACGAAGACACTACTGTAAAAGTTGCTGTTAAGCCTGCGCCTAAAAAGAAAAAGCGCAAAACGCTGTACTTAACGTTTGACGATGGACCTAACAAAGGCACCCGTAAAGTGATGCATATTGCAGAGAAGGAGCAAATTCCTATTACCATGTTCATTATTGGCGAACATGTATATGCAAGCAGGGAACAAACAACTACTTTTGACAGTCTTGTTCAATGTAAAATGATTGAATTGGAGAATCATAGTTTCTCTCATGCCTTCAACAATCGGTATGTAAAATTTTATACTTGCAGTGATTCTGCTGTTAAGGATTTTATCCGATGTGCCGATAGTCTTCATTTAACCGATAAAATAGTACGAACTCCCGGTAGAAATATCTGGCGAACAGAAAACATTACTGCTACCGATATTAAAGCAAGTACTGCAACTGCGGATAGTTTGCGAAGCAAAGGTTTTACTGCAATTGGATGGGACCTTGAATGGCACTTTGATAAGAACTTAAAGCTTGAAAGTACCAGCGATGAAGTTTTACAACAAATAGATAGTGTATTTGCAAAGGGTAAAACCAAAACTCCCGATCAGTTGGTATTATTGGCGCACGACCAGGTTTACGCAGATGCAGATGACTCTTCTCAATTAAGCGACCTGGTGAAAAAATTAAAAGCAAAAGATGAATATGATTTTGATATCATTTCTAATTATCCGGGATTGAAGTAAATTATTGTTATCCGTACGCCTATCTAAAACTCTACGTAAAAGCTAAGTCCACAGTTGTAGAACTGTGGCTTTTTATATTTATATAGATAATTCTGTTGCAGGATCCCAAAACAGTTCTTTAAATTTTACAACAGTATCCTTCTTTACTTCAATTTTTTCTTTTTTCAATAATTCTTCCATTAGTGTTGGTGTAGCAAAATGATGCTTACCTGTTAACATTCCATTACGGTTAACTACCCGGTGAGCAGGAACTTTTGGTTTGGCAAAACCTGCTGCATTCATTGCCCAGCCTACCATGCGGGCAGATAATTTTGTTCCAAGATAAGTAGCAATAGCACCATATGAGGTTACCCTCCCTTTGGGAATTTGACGTACTACATCATATACATCTTTAAAAAAAGAATATTCTTTTGCCTTCCCTTCAACAGGAAGATCAATGGCTTTTTTGATCGGTGTTTTTTTATCCTTCAATTTTACTTTGCTCATGCTGTAATAACTGTGTTAATGCTTCATCTTTATCAATAATGATCTCAGGCAATTTAAATTTAAGATAAAATATTTTATCGCTTTGTGCAATGTCCAATCCTTCATAATGAGTTTTGATTTTTAATTCTTCATTATTGCTTTTTGCATATACATCATCGCAATCATCAATTAATATTAATTGATACAATTCTATTACCAACTTCGTAAAATTATACAGATCGGGAGAATCTGTTTTTAAATGAATAAAGCCATCCGGCTTTAAAAGTTTTTTATATAAACGTAAAAAGCGTGGGTGGGTCAAGCGTTTTTTTGCACGGGAAGTTCTTAATTGCGGATCAGGAAAAGTTATCCATATTTCATCTACTTCATTCACCGAAAAATAATCCGGTAATTTTTCTATTTGCGTACGTACAAAAGCAGCGTTGGTAATATTTTCATCCAAACATTTTTTTGCACCAATATAAATACGGTTTCCTTTGATATCTATGCCAATAAAGTTTTTATCAGTATATAATTTCGCAAGGTTAACGGTATATTCTCCTCTGCCACAAGCCAACTCCAATACAATAGGATGATCATTTTTAAAAAAAGTATTCCATTGTCCCTGCATTCCTTCAGGATATTCCAAAACATTGGCAAAAGTTTTTATTGCGGCAAAACGCAGCAGTTTTTTTTGACCCATAACCTGCAAATATAAAACCTCTGCGTATGAGTAAACAATTTGGTAATGAAATGCATATCATCTATCTTTCTCGCATTATATATATAAAATATTTAAGGTAAATTGATCAACTTGTTTTCTCTTAAATTGATGTTAGCATATTTAAGTTGAAAACTATTGCTTACAATAATTATGAGACAAGTATTTGCTATTGGTGATATTCATGGTGGATTAAAAGCATTGCAGGAACTTTTGGCTGTTATGCCTTTACAAAAAGAAGATACCATTATTTTTTTAGGAGATTATGTAGATGGCTGGAGCGAAGCTTCAGGCGTAATTGATTTTTTAATGGAGTTGGAATCAAAACAGTCCTGCATATTCATTAAAGGCAATCATGATGTATGGTGCCTGGAATGGTTGCAAACAGGAACTGTAAATGAGCTTTGGTTTTCGAGTGGGGGTGAAGCAACTATAAAAAGTTATGCTGGGATAACGAAAACAAAAAAGAAACAACATATTAATTTCTTGGAACGCTTACGGGATTATTATGTAGATGATGATAATAAGTTGTTCATACATGCAGGGTTTTCCTCGTTAAGAGGTCCGCAGCATGAGCGGTATCCGGCTAATTATACATGGGATAGAACACTTTGGGAAATGGCGATCGCTATGGATAAAAGCTTGCCGGTCAGTTCTCCTTTTTTTCCTAAACGGTTACAGCTTTTTAACGAGATATATATTGGACACACGCCTACGGTGAAGTATAAAATAGATGTTCCTATACAGGCGTATAATGTTTGGAATATTGATACCGGCGCCGCTTTTAAAGGAAAGCTTTCGGCAATCAATGTTCAGTCAAAACAATTTTGGCAAAGCAAGCCTGTGTTTAGTTTTTATCCAAATGAACATGGCAGGTATATCTAGAACTTATTGGAAATAAAAAAGCCTTTGTGAATTTCACAAAGGCTTTTTGCTGTAGGGGGAGGGGTCGAACCTCCACGGAGCAGTTAGCTATAGTGCAAAGATTTAGTGGTCAATCCTGGTCGGCCTGACGGTCGGCTCTACACTAAGTTTATCCCGTAATCTCCACCCCCGAGACAAGAGGGCATGTCTGCCAAAGATTTCATCACCCCACAATTTTCTACATCAGCAGATGTAATAAGAACTTTGATAAGACAAAATTATATAAAAATGCCTGTACATTAAAAATATTTTAATAAAAAATTTGTAAATATAGAATTTATTCAATAAATTAGCATTATTGTTGAATCACAACGAAATTGTCTTTGTAAAATGGCATCAAAATTAAATCTCGACAAACTGGATCTACAGATCATTCATGAAATGATGGAAACTGCGGAAATATCCTACGCTGATTTGGGGAAGAAGTTATTTGTCAGCGGTGGAACGATTCATGTACGCATTAAAAAACTTCAGGAATTCGGTATTGTTAAAGGTACAAAACTCAATGTAGATCTCAAACAATTAGGGTATGATATTACTGCATTTGTTGGTATTTATTTAGAAAAAAGCTCCTTGTATGATTCTGTTGCCAAGGATTTGCAAAGCATTCCGGAAATTGTTCGTCTTAATTATATAACAGGTAACTATAGTATGTTCATTGAAATTGTCTGCAAGGATATTACTCAATTGCGTTACGTGTTACATGATGCCTTACAAAAAATAAAAGGGATTGAACGCACCGAAACTTTTATTTCGTTGGAAGAAAGCTTTTACAGAAATGTTCAGGTAGCGCCAAAAGAAGATTAAGCCCGCACGTCCAACGCATCTCTCAATCCATTCCCTAACAAATTGAACGCCAGTACTAGTAACATGATAGCAAATCCCGGAATAAGTGCCAGCAAAGGATTGTGCGTAATAATGAAATTATAATTCTCTTTTATCATTAATCCCCAGCTAGGTTGTGGCGGCTGAATACCGATGCCTAAAAAGCTCAGTCCCGCTTCAATAATTATAGCTGTTGCAAAATTTCCAGCTGCGATAACCATTACAGGTCCTAGTATATTAGGAAGGATATGTTTTACAATAATTCTAACATCATTTAAGCCTAATACTTTTGCTGCCTGAACATATTCCAATTCTTTAACAGCAATTACCTGCCCACGTACTAAACGTGCAACACTCACCCACATGGTTAGTCCAACAGCAATAAATATTTGCCAGAAGCCCTTGCCTAAAGCCAGCGTAATAGCAAATACAAATAATAAAGTTGGTATACTCCAGGTTACATTTACCAGCCACATGATAATTTCGTCTATCCATCCACGGTAGTACCCGGCGAAAGCGCCTAAAATAATTCCGATAGTAAGAGAAATAAGTACAGCAATTAAACCCACGGCCAAACTTATTCTTGTACCAATAATTAGCCTGCTTAAAATATCACGACCAAATTTATCTGTACCTAACCAATATTTTTTAGTAATTATATTTTCTTGATTTAATTTTTCAGGATGATGATTAGTGAGTTGATTAACAGAATAGGTTTGTAAAACTGTTGTGTCTTCATCAACATATTTATTTACAGTTATTATATCTCCTTTAATAGTATAAGCGGTTATTGGAATTAACCTGTATTGGTTTTGTCTGCCGGATAATAAATATTGAAACCAATTAGCATTGTTATTTCTTATATCTGGAATTTTTAAGAAAAGTTGCTGATAGCCTGGTTTTTTGGCTTGTATTTCTACTGTTTGCAGATCTGCGTTAGGAGAAGAATCAGGAGCCAGGTAATAAGCGAATATTGCCATCAATACGGCAACTATAATTATTATTAAACCAAATAAAGCTCCTTTGTTTTTTTTCAGGCGCTTCCATAATCCCGGTAATAATAAAATCGAAGACATTTAGATGACAAATAAGTTTTAACGAATTTAAAAGAATCTTTGCAGCATTTTTGCAAATCAATAAAAGACTATGAGAAAAATACTTTTAGCTGTATTACTTCTTGCTGCAACACATACGTTCGCACAACAATCAAAATTTGGCAACTGGCTTATTTATTTCGGTAATGGGAAAATAAGTGATAAATGGAGTATCTGGACGGAAGCTCAATACCGTAGCTATAATATTATTGACGACAGAGAACAATTATTGCTTCGTACTGCAGCTATGTATAATATAACACCTGATGTAAGTGTTGCACAAGGGTATGCTTTTGTTTCAGGCAGAGTGTATAATGCAGGAGGCAAAGTAACTCATACAACAGAACATCGTTTGTATCAACAAGTGTTGTTAAAGCAAAAAATAAATCGTGTAAGCATATCACATCGTTATCGTATTGAAGAACGTTTTTTAGCAAGCAGGTTTCGTATGCGGTTCCGTTATTTTTTATCGGCAAATGTTCCGATAAATAAAAAGAAAATGGGAAAGGGGGCTGTTTATTTTTCTGCTTACAACGAAATTTTTTTACACGCAGATAAACCGGTGTTTGACAGGAATCGCTTGTACGGTGGATTGGGTTATGTATTCAGTAATAGATTTAGAATGGAAGCGGGAGCAATGACACAAATACAGGAAAATACTTCACGAGGTCAATTTAACCTGATTGCTTTTCACAATTTTGATTTGTAATTTTTTTATGCAAAAGAGAAAAGAAATAAGAAGAAAACGTTCTATTTTATTTTTCTGTCTTTCCATTTATAGCTACCGAATTTGCCGAGCCAACCTGCAATGATTATATACAGGATGTGAAAAGGTTGAGCTATTGGAAACCACCACAATAGTTTTTGGCGAGAAAAAAACTTTGTTACTGGAATCATTAGCACTAATTCAATAACGGTTTTTGTAATTAATGAACCAAGTAATAGTGAATAATGGATGGTGAATAGTGAATAGATGAATAATATAATAAACCAGCAATTAAATAAATACACAAACAACAATACCCAAAAAATTCTTTTATCATCATATTTATCTGCCTTGCTTGCCCAGCGTATGCGTTGGTTAAAAAAAGCCGATAATGTGCTCATGGGTTGTGTTTCAACAATAGCATCTTTCGATTTCAAATAATCTACTCTGTCTGGATAGCGGGTATAAATTTTATGCATTAAAAGCATATCATCGCCGCTGGCAATATTGTCAATTCCCTTAAAGCCGCCTACTTCTATAAATGCTTTTTTTTCATAAGCCAGATTTGCACCATTGCACATACTGTGAAATTTTTGATTTACAGATGCAGCAGTTATTCCCTGCATACTCATAAAATCGAGGGACTCGAAGGTTTCAATAAAATTTAGTTTATCGGAATTGAAATAGCAAACCGGCCCAGCTATAAACGCTGATTTTTTTTGTTCATAAAACGATGCAATGGCAGAAAGCCAGTTTTTTGAAGGAATGCAATCTGCATCAGTTGTTACAATCAGATCACCTTGTGCTTGAGCGATAGCCGTTTCGATCGCTTTTTTCTTATAAGAATTTAATTTTTCGTTTCCTGTAAAATCTTTTAATGATATCAGTCGTATAGTATTGAATGATCGCACTATCTCTGCGGTCTTGTCATCAGAATGATCATCTACTACAATTACTTCAAATAAATGAGCGGGATAATTTTGTGATAAAACAGCGTTGAGGCAAGCTTTAATATTATTTTCCTCATTTCTTGCAGGTATAATAACGGAAATGGATGCACTAAAATGTGTACTGGTAATTATCACTTCTTTTGATTGTTTCCAACCCTTGTAATAATAGCCTATCAGTACTGCATACCCTAAGAAAAAAATAACTGTAATAAGAAGAATAGCTGCTAACATGTATGTTCAAAGGTATGGGGTACAATTGAGCGGCACAAGAATGTTGCATTAAAAATCAACAATGAAAAAATATTTAATTATTGTTTTAAAAATAAACACAATTTGCTTTATATTTGAATAGTTGCTTATACAACTATATGCCCAACAACTATTTTTCAAACGGAGAACTGTATGCTTTTATGACCGGTAAAGCATCCACTGCTATTGCCAGAAGGCTGCAGAAAAATTTTAAACAAGCCGGTATTGATATAACTATTGAACAATGGAGTGTTCTGTATCATTTATGGAGAGAAGATGGACTAAGTCAGCAACAATTATGTGACTGTACATTTAGAGATAAGCCCAGTATCACCAGGCTGGTAGATAATTTAGAAAAACAAAAATTGGTGAAACGAACACTTTCTAAAAATGACCGACGTATCAATAAAATATTTCTTACAAAAGAAGCGCAGCAATTGCAGGAAAAAACAATGACGATTGCAGCCTCAACATTAGGCGAAGCATTAAAAAATGTAAAACCTCAACAAATTGAAATAGCTAAAGAAGTATTACAGGTTGTATATGAGAACTTAAGATAATTACCGAATAACTGCCGTAAAAACTGAAAATCGATTGCTCAATTAAAATAGTTTTTTATGGAAACAACATCGCTTACATCAACACAAGGTGGTGAATGGCTTATCAAAGAAAGCGCTGCCTCTGAAACTTTTATCTCCGAAGATTTTAACGAAGAACAAAAAATGGTGAAGGAAATGTGCCTGCAATTTCTTCACTCGGAAGTAATTCCTGTTATGGATAAGATCGATAAGCAGGAGCCGGGCTTAATGCAATCTTTATTGGACAAAGCCGGTGAACAAGGATTGTTAGGCACTGCCGTTCCTGAAGAGTTGAATGGATTAGGGAAAGATTTTATTACATCTACATTGGTAAATGAAGGATTGGGTGGTGGCAATTCGTTTAGTGTTGCATTAGCTGCTCACACTGGAATCGGCACATTGCCCATTTTATATTTTGGTTCCGAAGCACAAAAACAAAAGTATATTCCAAAACTGGCGACAGGCGAGTGGAAAGGCGCTTATGGCTTAACTGAACCTAATAGCGGCAGTGATGCATTAAGTGCTAAAACAACAGCGGCTTTATCTGCCGATGGAAAATATTATTTATTGAATGGACAAAAATGTTGGATAACCAATGGCGGTTTTGCCGATGTATATACCGTGTTTGCAAAAATTGATGGTGATAAATTTTCCTGTTTCATTGTTGAACGTGGCTTTGAAGGATTTACTCAAGGACAGGAAGAACATAAAATGGGAATTAAAGGATCGTCAACAGTACAACTCTATTTCCAGGATTGTAAAGTGCCTGTTGAAAATTTACTGGGAGAGATCGGAAAGGGGCATATCATAGCATTTAATATTTTAAATATTGGCAGATTAAAATTATGTGCTGCAACATTAGGTGGCTCTAAGGCTGCATTGGAAACAACAGTTCAATATGCAAAAGCAAGGGAACAGTTTAAAACGGCTATTGCCAATTTTGGCGCCATCAAGCATAAGCTGGCAGCATCTGCTATAAAAATATTTGCATCAGAAAGTGCATTGTACAGAACTGCTAAATGGATAGATGATAAAGAGAACGAATTGATACATTCAGCCAAACCATTTAATGAAGCATTACTGGGCGCAGCGGAAGAATATGCAGTAGAATGCGCCATTTTAAAAGTGAATGGAAGTGAAACGCTGGATTACGTGGTGGATGAAGGCGTGCAGATTCACGGAGGCAATGGGTTTAGCGATGAATATGCTATTAGTCGTGCTTATAGGGATAGTCGTATTAATAGAATATTTGAAGGTACTAATGAAATTAATCGTTTGCTGATAGTGGATATGATCTTAAAGAGAGCAATGAAAGGCAAATTGAATTTATTGGGTCCTGCCACGGCAATTGCAAAAGAATTAATGAGCATTCCTGAATTTGGAAATGATGATGAGACTGCTTTTACTAAAGAAAGGAAAATGATCATCAACTTTAAAAAATGTATTTTAATGGTTGCCGGTGCTGCTGTTCAAAAGTTGATGATGAATTTGCAAAGTGAAGAAGAGATCATCATGAACATTGCTGATATGGCTATTGAAACGTTTGTTGCAGAAAGTGCTTTATTAAGGGTAGAGAAATTAACTGCACTAGGGAATAATGTTTCCGTTCAGTCTGATATGTTGCAAACGCTTTTATACGATACCGCTGATAATATTAGTAAATATGCAAAGGAAGCTGTTAATTCTTTTGCCTCGGGGGATGAACAACGTATGATGTTATTAGGGATAAAACGTTTTACCAAAACAGAATCTTTTAACAGTAAAGATGCCCGCAGGCGAATTGCGGATAAATTGATTGAAGCAGAAAGATTTGCCTGGTGATGATTTTCAGATATATTCGTTTCTTTTTTGAAACAAAGAATCTATGAATTTTACCCTTGGTAAAAAAACTTATGTAATTGTTGGCGGCATTTTATTGCTGCTTGTATTAATGCTTTTCATCCCGTTATGTGTTTCCAAATCAATACAAAAAATCGATAGCAGCATATTTTGGCTTACCCGGTTCTATTGTTGGTTAGTTGCCGGTGCCATGTGGTTGTATGCCGATAAAGTTGAGAAACAAAAATTCTTGTTATGGCAAGAAAATAAATATAAGTTCTCGAAATACCTTTTATACGTTTTTGTTATTTTATTGATTAACCTCATCTTTCCTGCAATCGTTATTCTTATTCTGCAAGTATTAATGAAGACAAAAGAGCATAGCGCCAAACTTGAAGAAGTATTGCATATGCTTAAAGGGAATAATTTGCTTTTATTGTTTGCGGCAGTAACAGCAGGAATTACTGAGGAGCTTTTGTTTAGGGGATATTTACAGCCTCGGCTGGAAATGCTTTTTAAAAATGCTTTTGCGGCAATTTTAGTTTCCGCTGCTTTGTTTGCTTCAATTCATATCGGTTATGGAACTGTAAAAAATATTGTAGGTCCATTTTGTATAGGAATTGTTTTCGCCACTTTTTATTGGAAATATAAGAATATCAAAGTGCTTATTTTCTGTCATTTCTTTTGGGACCTGGCATTGCTTTACGTTTCAACTCATTACCACCTGCCTAAATAATTTATATAAAGAAAGGTTTTGCATCTTATATAAGCCCCACTTTCACTTGTAATGAATTACCAAAAGAAGAAGATGCTTGTTTGATCTTGGCTTCTATAATTTCAGCACGGGTTAATATTTTATTATACAAATTGATATTGTCTATATTGCCCTCGTTTTTGGTAACACCATCATCGTTAATATCCAAAGTAATTCCATCTTCGTTTTTAACAGCAATAAAAATATTTTTAGCAAACGAATTTTTAGCGATCTCTAACTGATATTGCGTAATACGAAATAAGTTGAGTCCTACGCTTTGTAATGCGTTTTTTATTGCATCCGCTTTGCCAACGCGTACATTTATATCGTGTTCCTGTCCGAATTGTTTAGCAAAGTCTCTTATATAATCAGAATAATCTGCATTAGTAAGAGTAGTGGGTGAAATAGATTTCGATAGAGCTTTTACCTCGCTGATCATTTGTTCTATGCTTTGTTTTGTCTTTTGCAGAAAATAAGGCTGCATATCTGTTATTTCCTGGGAAGATTGTACAAACAGTTTAGTAGCAGCAAGGGTTTGTAGCAGGTTTTCATGTAATTCATATGCAATAGAACTTTTAACACTATCCTTATCTTTCATAGCTAATTGCTTGATCCGTTTTTCGTTGGCAATTTGCCTTTCCGCCGTTTCACTTATCTGCATATTTTTAAGTCTTAGCTCTAATAAAAGAGAAACCTGTTTCGCAATTAGCTCAAGCGCATGAACATGCTGTTCGTTAAAGTCTTCCCGAACCTTTGTGTCTACAATACCTACAGCGCCTAATACAAATCCATTAGAGCTGACAATAGGGGCGCCTGCATAAAAAACGATTTTTGGCCCGGCGATTACTAATGGGTTATTATAAAACCGTTTATCGACACGGGCATTTTTAACGATCAATACTTCATTTTGCAAAATTGTATAAGCGCATAAGCCCACATTACGGCTTATGCTGGCTGTTTCCATTCCTACTGCAGCCTTTGCCCATATTCTCTCTTTGTCAATAAAAGATAATCCAACGATCGGACAGTTGCAGATATCGGCTGCTAATTGAGCAAGATCATCAAAGTTTTGATCTTTTTCAGAATCAAGAATGTTGTAGGAGTAAAGATCTTTTAAACGTAATTCCTCATTGATGGGTAAGGGAGCTATTTTCATTTCCGGATTATTTTGTGATTCGGGTCAAACTAAGATGCAAATTTCAACGATTATTCCGAGTTGCCATATAGAAGAACTTCGAAGGTGTCGACGGTATTTTAACTAAAAATGAGGTTGTATATCAATAGTATTCATAGGCTTTTCTGCTAACTTTACTTATGCAAAAACCCATTTTATTTTTTTGTTTACTAATAAGTTTGAACTCTATTGCTCAAGATGCAGGCAAATTATTTATCCGTTTGCAGCAGCCTACGAAAGAAACCATCTATACCAACTACTCAAAACAATTTATTGCCGGCGCAACTTGCAAGGGTTGTACAATTACTATTAATGATACGCCTGTAAAAGTTTATAGCACCGGCGGCTTTGCTTATCAATTAAATCTTAATGTTGGAGATAGTGACTTTATCATTGCTGCTTCTAATAAAGGAAATACAATAAACAAAAAGATACATTATTCCTTTTCTATACCTAAGCCTGCAGATACAGTTAAAGCATTAACCATTGCGTCTGTGCAAAGCTTTCCTGAAGGAAATTCGAGTTTGCAGGCAGGAGATAAAATTCAATTTAAGGTAAAAGCATTGCCTAATTGTACGGTTAGGGTAGGCAACACTGTTTTAAATGAATTGCCCGCATCCCAGACCAATGGAATGCCGGGTATTTATCAGGGTGAATACACGATTAAAGCTACGGACAGCTTTAAAAACTTTCGATTTCCGGTAGTGCTAACGGATAAGGATAATCGAAAATCATCGGCTTATACAAAAGATACATTTTCTGTTTTTGCACCTGCTTCTAATATTGCTGTTACAAAAGGAAGGTTATCTTATATAGAGTTTGGGTTAGGAAGTGATAGATTGGGGGGCTCCAAAATTGGTTATTTAGATAGCAATATATTGTTAAATATTACCGGAAAGATCGGGTATAAATACCGTGTACAATTATCTAAAACAAGAACAGCATATGTACCGGATGAAGACTTATTAACTTTTATGCCTGCCGGAACGCTTGTCCCTCGATCGCTTACAGGTAACTGGAAAGTATATGGTGATGATAAGTTTGATTATGTAACTGTAAGCTTGTCGAAACGGCTGCCATATCAATCGTTTCAATTAATTGATCCTTCAAAAATTGTAGTGGATGTTTTTGGCGCTACCAATAACACCAACTGGATAAAGCAATTTGAAAGCGCAAAAGAGGTTAAGAATGTCTATTATGAACAGATGGAAGATGATGTTTATCGTATTACGATCGAATTAAAACACCAGCAATTATGGGGTTATTGTATCTACTATAATAATTACAACGACCTGGTTATCCAGGTAAAACATCAGCCTGATAACCTGGCATTAAAAAATTTAACAATAGCTGTAGATGCAGGTCATGGGGGAACAAATACTGGAGCTGTTGGTGCAACAGGCGTTTTTGAAAAAGATATAACATTGCCGATTGCACTAAAACTGCAAGCTGCTTTACAAAAAGAAGGAGCAAAGGTCATTATGACAAGAACCCAGGAACAATACGTAGACAACCATCAACGTATACTTTTTTACCGGGACAGCATGCCCGATCTGTTGCTAAGCATTCATTTGAATTCATCGGAAGATCCGATAAATGTTAGTGGTGTAAGCACATACTATCGCTATATTTCGTTTAAGCCATTAAGTAATTTTATTTACAAACGAATGCTGGAATTAGGATTGAAAGAGTATGGTAATACCGGCTCCTTTAATTTTATGTTGAATAGCCCTACAGAGTATCCCAATGCATTAATAGAAACCTTGTTTTTAAGCAATCCTGCAGAAGAAGAAAAGGCATTAGATGAAAATTTTCAGCAGCAAATGGTTGATAAAATGGTTTTGGGCATTAAGGATTTTTTAAATAACTGTAAGTAAATAAAGGCTCACTGATGTTGTTTATATGTTGTCTGCTCTTTGTTTTGTGAGAAATTAGGCTCAACCATGTTGGCAACGTTTGCGTAATATAACAGTCAAAAAAGCGTTATTTCTTCATTAAATATTGTATTCTTACTAACTTTGCGTTTCTTAAAAATAAAGACCTATTATGAGTGCGATTGCAACAGCTCCTGCTGAAACAACAGTCAAACAACCTCTTACCGCTAAAGATTTTGCTACCGACCAGGAAGTTCGCTGGTGTCCCGGATGCGGTGATTATTCTATTTTAGCTCAAGTGCAAAAAGTGATGCCTACATTAGGTATTCCAAAAGAAAATATTGTAATAGTTTCTGGAATTGGCTGTAGCAGCCGTTTTCCATATTATATGAATACCTACGGAATGCATAGCATTCATGGTCGTGCGGCAGCAATTGCCAGCGGTTTAAAAGCTTCCCGTCCTGAATTGAGCGTTTGGGTAGTAAGCGGCGATGGAGATAGCTTAAGTATCGGCGGTAACCATACCATCCATTTTTTACGTAGAAATTTCGATATCAACATGCTGATCTTTAACAACCAGATATATGGTTTAACAAAAGGTCAGTATTCGCCAACTTCCGAAGAAAATAAGGTAACCAAGAGTACTCCAATGGGAAGTATCGATCATCCATTTAACCCGATGGCACTGGCATTGGGCGCAGATGGTAGCTTTATTGCACGCAGCATGGATCGCGATCCTAAACATCTGCAGGCAATGTTAATTCGTGCACAACAGCACAGGGGTGCTTCTCTTTTAGAAATATATCAAAACTGTAACATCTTTAATGATGGTGCGTTTGAAGTATTTACCGAAAAAGGAACTAAAGCAAATGAAACCTTATTCTTAGAGCAAGGTAAGCCATTGGTTTTTGGTGCAGAAAATAATAAAGGAATTAAGCTGGATGGTTTCCACCCTGTAGTGGTAGAAATTGGAAAAGATGCCAGCATTGACGAATTATGGGTGCATGATGAGAGAGATTTTTATAAAGCACAGATATTGGTTCGTATGTTTGATGATCCAAGAATTGAAGGGCATTTGCCTCGTCCGTTTGGTGTGTTCTATGAAAATGACAGAGCTTGTTATGAAGATGTAATGGCAATGCAGATCGAAGAAGCCATTGCTAAAAAAGGGAAAGGTAATTTGGATAAGCTTTTAAGAGGTAATGAAACCTGGGTCATTAATTGATCCTTTTAAATAATTAAATAAAAAGCCCCGATCGCAAAGGGGCTTTTTTATTGAGTTTTATTATTGATGCCAATCTTAATGGAATTAAAATACGAAAGCAACCCTAAAAGAGTTGCTTTCAATTCATGTGTGAGTGTGTTAGCTGAAACCTTGAAAAAGGGAGGTTTCTAAAAAAATATTTTCGGTGATATTGGTTTAAAGTTTTTAAAGGTGGGAATTGGAGATACAAACACAATTACATTAGACTTAGGATCTTAAAACGGAACAGCAGCTATTAAAAAATAGCGTTGCAATTGTGGGTTTTCAATGTATTTGGAGCTTAGCGCTATTTGAATTTATTAAGACAGCTTAGAAATTTAGGTGTTTTTCATAGACCAGCCTTTAATAAATTGCAATCGTTAGCACCCTCTTAATAGCTAATTTTATGCCAAAATGCTTTATTACGCAAAAAATATTTTGCATAACTACATGATTTCTATTTTTTTATAATATAATTACTGCTGTAAAATAATAACTTTTGCTTTCAAGCATTGCAAATTGGCGGCTCAATTAATGTTGCAACTTTAAATAGTCCTGAATTTAAAAGATGATTTACTTACTGTAAGCAGGAATACATCAACAGCCTATTTCCTTACCTTTGCACCCTTATTCAAGAAAGTAGTTAATGTCAGCAAAGTATAAAGAATATCAACAGCTTAATTTACCGTCAATAGGTGAAGAAATACTCGAAAAATGGTCAAAACATAACAGTTTTGAAAAAAGTATCGAGTTAAGAGAAGGAAAAACTCCATTTGTTTTTTATGAAGGCCCTCCAAGCGCTAATGGAATGCCAGGTATTCATCACGTTATCAGCCGCACATTAAAAGATCTGGTTTGCCGCTATAAAACTATGCAAGGTTACCAGGTAAAGCGAAAAGGCGGTTGGGATACGCATGGTTTACCTGTCGAATTAGGCGTTGAAAAATTATTAGGTATTACAAAGGAAGATATTGGTAAAAAAATATCCGTAGAGGAATACAATGCTACTTGTCGCAAAGAGGTTTTAAAATACAAAGACAAGTGGGATGATATCACAAAAAAAATGGGTTACTGGGTTGATTTGAACGACCCGTACATCACATTTGAAAACAATTACATCGAATCACTTTGGTGGTGCTTGAGTGAACTATATAAAAAAGGATTGTTGTATGAAGATGTGAGCATACAACCTTATTCACCTGCAGCAGGAACGGGATTAAGCTCTCACGAGTTAAACCAACCGGGTACTTACAAAGATGTAAAAGATACTAGTGCTGTTGTGATGTTCCGTGCTGAGCAAGATGCAAAAAGCAAATTTTTGCATGATGCAGTGAACGGCGATGAGGTTTTCTTTATGGCATGGACGACTACTCCATGGACATTGCCTTCTAATTTAGGGTTAACTGTTGGTCCTAATATTGACTATGTATTAGTGAACACATTCAACCCTTATACACATCTTCCGGTTAATGTAATTCTTGCAAAAGCCTTATTAGGCAAATATTTTAAGCCCGAAGGAGAGAATATTGGTTTTGAGGATTACAACGAAAAAGCAAAAATTCTTCCCTGGAAAATTGTATTAGCCTTTAAAGGAAAAGATATTGAAGAGTGTAAATATGAGCAATTACTACCTTATGAAGCCAATACCAAAGAACATAGTGGAGGAAACCCTTTCCGTGTTATTACCGGCGATTTTGTAACTACAGAAGATGGTACCGGGATTGTACATACAGCTCCTGCATTTGGTGCAGATGATTTTAAAGCAGGGAAGAAAAATAACCTGGGTATATTGATATTGGTTGACAAAGAAGGAAAATTTATAAATGGCGTAGGTGAATTCAGCGGTCGCTTTGTAAAAGATTATCGTAATGAACCGAACTATGTCGACGTAAACGTTGACATCTGTGTAAAATTGAAAAAAGAAAATCGTGCCTTTAAAATAGAAAAGTACGAACACAATTATCCGCATTGCTGGCGTACCGATAAGCCAATTATTTATTACCCGTTGGATGCATGGTTCATTAAAACCACTGCAGCCAAAGAAAGAATGGTGGAATTGAATAAAACCATCAACTGGAAACCGGCAGCAACAGGAACAGGGCGTTTTGGTAACTGGCTGGAAAATATGGTGGACTGGAATTTAAGTCGCAGCCGTTTTTGGGGAACGCCTTTGCCGGTTTGGAGAACAGAAGGTGGTGAAGAAGAAAAATGCATTGGCTCCATTGCTGAATTAAATACTGAAATAAAAAAAGCGGCTGAACTATTCGGGGATGATACCAATAAAAATTATTTACACGAAGGAATATTGGATCTGCATAAACCTTATGTAGATGAAATTATTTTAGCAAGTGCTTCCGGTAAAAAAATGAAACGTGTTGCAGACTTAGTAGACGTTTGGTTTGATAGTGGTGCTATGCCTTATGCACAATGGCATTTTCCTTTTGAAAATAAAGAAACGTTCAAGCAAAATTTTCCGGCAGATTTTATCGCCGAAGGTGTAGACCAAACAAGAGGCTGGTTTTATACCTTGCACGTATTAGGGGTGTTATTGTTTGATAGCGTTGCTTATAAAACCGTTGTGAGTAATGGTTTGGTATTGGATAAGAACGGTAACAAAATGAGCAAGCGTTTAGGAAACGTAGTTGATCCATTTGATACCATTCATAAATACGGGGCTGATGCAACACGCTGGTATTTGATCACCAACGCATCGCCATGGGATAGCTTAAAATTTGATATTGACGGAATTAAAGAGGTACAACGTAAGTTCTTCGGAACATTATACAATACTTACCAATTCTTTGCTTTGTATGCAAATGTGGATGGCTTTACATTCAAAGAAAAATATATTCCGGTAAAAGAACGCCCTGAATTAGACCAATGGATATTGTCTTCTTTAAACACATTAATAACTACAGTGCAGGAAGCTTTGGATGATTATGAACCAACAGCTTCGGGTCGTGCTGTCGAAGATTTCGTTGACGAACATTTGAGTAACTGGTATGTGCGTTTATGCCGTCGCCGTTTTTGGAAAGGGGAGTATGAGTTTGACAAGATCTGCGCTTATCAAACCTTATATGAATGCTTGGAAACATTAAGCAGGTTGATTGCTCCTATTGCACCTTTCTTTGCAGATTGGTTATTCGGCAATTTGGAAGAAACAACCGGCCGTATAAATGTAGCATCTGTTCATCACAGCGATTTTCCAAAAGCTGACAGCAATGTAATTAATGAAGACCTGGAAAAAAGAATGCAATTGGCGCAAGATGTATCTTCTCTAATATTATCATTACGCAAGAAAGTAAATATTAAGGTTCGTCAGCCATTGCAAAAGGTTTTTATACCCGCTTTGGATACGGAGATGGCAAATCGCATAAAATCTGTAGAAGAAATCATTAAAGCAGAAACTAATATCAAAGAAGTTGATATATTGTCTGCCAATAACGATTTTATCCGTAAAAAAGCAAAAGCCAATTTCAAAACCCTGGGTAAACGGCTCGGGCCAAAAATGAAATGGGCGGCAGAAAAAATAGCCCAATTCGATAATGAAACAATTGATAAGGTTTCGTTGTTAAAAGAAGAATATATTTTAAATTCTGATTATAAGACCAATAACGAAGAGCCTGTCTTTATCATATTAGAAGATTTAGAAATATCTACAGATGAGATTCCGGGCTATGAAATAGCAAGTAAGGGATCTTTAACCGTAGCTCTTGATATTACAATAAATGATGATCTGAAAAGTGAAGGCGATGCAAGAGAGTTTGTAAATCGAATACAAAATATTAGAAAAGAAAATAACTTTGAGCTTACAGATCGCATAAATGTTGAAATATCGGAAAATACAGAGCTGCAAAAATCAATAATTCAATTTAAAGATTATATTTGCGCCGAAATTTTGGCAGATTCGCTTGCTTTTCTCCCTGTTTTAACTCAACAAGGTATTGAAATTGAGGTGAATAACGCCATCGTAACAGTTAACGTACTTAAAAAAGCAACATAGTATGGCAACAAAAAAGAAAGTAACACCGAAAAAAGCTGCTAAACCCATTAAAAAGTCAGCTCCGGCTAAAAAAGCTGCTCCTAAAAAAGTGGCTAAAAAGCCTGTTGCTAAAAAACCTGTTGCTAAGGCTAAATCAAAACCAGCTCCTAAACCTGCTGCTAAAAAAGCGGTAAAACCAGCGCCTAAAAAAGCTGCCCCGGTTAAAAAAGTAGCTGCAAAAGCGCCTGCAAAACAAGTTAAACCGGCACCTAAGCCAGCTCCTAAACCGGCTGCTAAGGTAGTTGCAGCAAAAGCAATAACGCCAGCCAAACCTGTTGCAAGTAAAGATGTTAAAGCAAAAGATATTAAAGTAACCCCTGCTAAACCGGTAGTGATCCCAAAAATTACTACTAAAACGGTTCGTAAATATCAACCCGAATTTACCAAATCGGTTTTAGACAGGCCTAAACAAGACCCGGGTGCACCAACCATGAGATACAGCGATACCGAATTGGCCGAATTCAGAGAAATCATTATGCGTAAGCTTGATGCCGCAAAAAAAGAATTATCATACCTCCATGGCCTAATCACACGTAAAGATGAAATGGGAGGAGACGAAACCGATAACCGCTACATGACAATGGAAGACGGAAGTTTAAGTATGGAGAGAGAGCAACTTAGCCAGATGGCAAGTCGCCAGATAACTTTTATCGACCATTTGGAAAAAGCGTTAATGCGTATAGAAAATAAAACCTATGGCATTTGTCGTGTTACAGGCAAATTGATCGATAAAGCCCGTTTACGTGCAGTACCTCATGCAACATTAAGCATTGAGGCTAAAATGGGATCTAAATAAGATCAAATAATTATTTATTATAAAAAAGGAAGATGCAACATCTTCCTTTTTCTTTTTAAAGCTTGCCGAAGAAATTGGAGATATTAAAATAAAGATCAAGTTTTCGACCATCTGAAAATTCAAGTGATAATATATCGAAAGGCGAACCATTATGAGTATTTAACGATTGTGTTTTAACGACATAATCTGAATAATGTTCTTTGATCCATTTGTATTCAGCACTTATGCCTTTTGTTTCAGTTTGTTCCATTATTACAATTGCCGTTTCATAAGACAATCCATCATCTCCAACCTTAGGGGCAGCAGGGGCAAATCCTTTTGATGAAAAAGCCGATGTTGTTGTTTTTTTAGAAGAAGAACAGGAACTTACTGTTACGGTAAGGGCTAATAGCAGGTAAAATAGTTTTCGCATGGTCTTTATTTGATAAGGTTAAATATTTTGTGGAAGATATATAAAATCTATTTATAACGTAAAATATTTATAGTTAATAAATGTAGCAAACAACTTAATTTTATATTCTACAACATAAAATGCAAGAGAGTAAAAGACAAAAACAGGTAGCCGGGTTATTAAACGAGGAATTAAATGCGATATTTCTGCGCATGGGTTTAACTATGATGAATGGCGGGATGATCTCCATTGCATCAGTAAAAATCACTCCGGATCTGTATGACGCAAGAGTATATTTAAGCGCCTTCCAGGTAAAAGATACCAATGAAGTTCTAAAGACCTTTGAAGAAAAAACCAAGGAAATAAGAAAAGAATTAGGAGCAAGGGTACGTCATCAGCTACGTAGTATTCCTGAATTAAAGTTTTATATAGACGATACCCTGGATTATGTTTTTAAAATGGAAGAACTGTTTGATAAAATAAAAAAAGAAGAGGAAGATAAAAAATAGCTTAAACTATAAATTTTGAAATACAGAATTACTCCAGCTAATATATTCTGTTTGTTTTTGCTAAGTATTTCCTTTTATTATGGAATAATTTCAAAAAATGGGAATGATAATTTGGGCGCATCCTACTTTCTTTTTTTCTCGCTATTTGTTTTATTAGGCGATTTCCTTATTCAGTTGCTTGTCAACAATTACAAGAAACTTCTAATTATAGAATCTGTTAGTTTAATTATAGTTATTACTTTAGCTTTAATTTCATGATGTGATCATTGTGTCATTCTATTTTATAAACCTGCTATATTGAACTTACTCTTTGCCTGGAGATATTTTAAAGCAAAAAAAAGCGCTAATGCCATAAATATTATTGCATGGGTAACTGTTGGCGTAATAGCATTTGCAACTGCCTGTCAAATATTGGTATTGAGTGTTTTTAATGGATTTGAAGATCTTGTAAAATCCTTATACGCTTCTTTTTATACGGACATAAAAATAATTCCTGCAAAAGGAAAAACGTTTACACTTACCCATGAGCAGTTAAGCCTACTACAAAAGCAATCATCAGTTAACGCTGTTTCTTTAATAGCTGAAGAAAAGGCCTTATTAAAAAATGAAGATGATCAAACCATTGTTTATTTAAAAGGGGTAGATGAGAATTATACAAAAGTTACAGACGTTGCTTCTAAAATTGTAGAAGGAGACAGCAGCTTTAATTTAGGTACAGCTAATAACCCGCAGTTAATAGTTGGGTCGGGGATACAAAGTGCAGTAGGTATTAATACCGATGGAGCTTTGCCGGCATCAATCCTGACCGTTATTCTTCCCAAAATAAAAATTACAAATGCCGATCCTTTGCAATCATTAAGTGAAGGCAATGCAAAAGCAAGTGCTGTTTTTTTAATTCAGCAGGAGTTTGATAATAAATATGCTATTACCAATATTGATTTTGTAAAACAACAAATGGGTTTTAGTAATGATGAATACAGTGCTGTTGAAATTAAGCTTGCCAGTAAAGCCGATCTGCAATTAGCCAAACAACAACTATCTTCTTTATTGGGGAATAATTATAAAGTGCAAACCAAATATGAGCAGAACACCAGCTTGTATAATACTATGAAACTGGAGAAATGGTTTATTTATGCTGTTCTTACATTGATCTTAATAATAGCAGCCTTTAATATGATAAGCGCATTAACTATGTTAGTGCTGGAAAAGAAAAAAGATATCAGCATTTTACAAAGCTTAGGTGCCGATCAAAAACGTATTCTTAAAATATTTTTGAGCGAAGGCTTATTATTAGGAACTATCGGAGCAGCTACCGGTATTATACTGGCAACAATAGTTTGTATTCTTCAATTAAAATATAAATTGATAAAACTGCAAGGTGGAACTTTTTTAATAGATTATTTTCCGGTAAAAATGCAGGCAACTGATTTTGTTTTAGTAGCAGCAACATCAATGATCATTGCATTTATAGCATCCTGGTTGCCCGCATATAAAGCGGCTAAACAAAAGTTTGAATTAAGAGGAAATTAACTGCCAGTGAATAAAAAAGCCGCAATCAATTGCAGCTTTATAAAAATAAAATTCTTTTAAGGTTTAATAGTCACCCAAAGTTTCAGGCAATTGTGCCAACGCACTTTTCAACTGCTCATCATTTGGTGCAATACCATGCCATGCATGACTGCCTTCCATAAAATCAACTCCTTTACCCATTACAGTACGCATCAATATTACAATAGGCTTTCCTTTTCCTACAAATGTTTTCGCTTTGGCTAACGTGGCTACTACCTCATCCATGTCGTTTCCATGGTCTAAATGAATTACTTCCCAGCCAAATGCAGTAAACTTTGCAGCAAGGTCGCCAAGATTCATTACTTTATTAGTAGTGCCATCTATTTGTTGTCCGTTCCAATCAACTGTAGAGATCAGGTTATCTACCTTATGGTGTGCAGCAAACATTATTGCTTCCCAGTTTTGCCCTTCATCCAATTCACCATCACCATGTAAAGAAAAAACCAGGTTATTATCCTTGTTCAATTTTTTTGATAAAGCAGCGCCAATAGCAACACTCATTCCCTGCCCTAATGAACCGGTAGCAATTCTAACTCCCGGTAAATGTTCGTGAGTAGTGGGGTGCCCTTGTAAGCGGCTGTTTAATCTTCTAAAAGTTGCCAATTCCTGCAGTGGAAAATAATTACTGCGAGCTAATGTGCTATAAAATACAGGCGAAATATGCCCGTTGCTTAATACAAAAACATCCTCGCCAATTGCGTCCATGCTGAATTGCGGATTATGTTTCATTGCATTAAAATACAATGCGGTAAAGTATTCTGTACATCCTAAAGATCCACCCGGATGACCACTTTGTACTGCATGAACCATACGCACAATATCTCTTCTTATTTGCGTAGCGATATCTTTTAAATTGCTCATTCTTATAAAGTTTCGGGCTGCAAACCTACTTTAAAACTATTCTTAAAACAAAAGAAAAGTTGAATTAATCAAATGATATCATAAAAAACAACAATATCTTTGAGAATTGTCATCCCTTGCTGCATTATTTTTTAAATTTTTAAAAGATTTTAACAATTATTTTTTCAAGCAACGTATATTTACTTAATCGAATCTATTTCTTGTTAAAGAACTTTGATTGTGTGAACATCTGAGTAGATTTGCGGAAGGATACTTGAATTATTTACCTTAACACCTCTGCATGGATAATATAGTTTTAAGTGCTGTGCTGGCTTTTTTAATTACATTTTTTGCCATTCCAATCATTATACAGGTTGCCAGGGATAAGAAATTGTTTGATGAGCCGGACGAAAGAAAGGTTCATAAAATTGTGATTCCTACATTAGGAGGTTTAGGAATTTTTGCAGGGTTTATTTTAGCCACTTTATTAGGAACTCCCTCTTTACATGGTGCCAGTAGAGAATTGCAATTTTTTGCAGCCGCAGCATTAGTGATTTTCTTTTTAGGGATAAAAGATGATATCCTGGTTTTATCTGCAGCCAAAAAATTTGTTGGTCAATTAATTGCTGCAGGCATTGTTATAAAATTTGGCGGTGTTCAAATAACTAATATGCATGGCTTTTTAGGAATTGAACAAATACCTCGAATCGGCAGCATCATTCTTACATTGTTTACGATAATTGTTATCACTAATTCATTTAACCTAATAGATGGTGTTGATGGATTAGCGGGTAGCCTTGGTTTATTAACGACCTTGCTTTTTGGAACTTATTTTTATTATTTAGGTCCATCTTTCTTAGTGTTTGCTGTAATGGCGTTTTCACTTGCAGGAAGCTTAATAGCATTTCTAATTTATAATTTTTCTCCGGCAAAAATATTCATGGGGGATACCGGCTCTTTGCTGATTGGATTAACAAATTCAATACTGGTAATAAAATTTATAAACATTGCAGGAAACCCTTCTGTTAAGTTTCCTATAGAAGCTGCCCCGGCAATAGGGTTTGCTATTTTAATAGTTCCTTTGTTTGATACGTTGCGTGTATTTGGTCTACGCATATTAAGCCGTCGTTCTCCTTTTAGCCCGGATAGAAACCATGTGCATCATATGTTGCTTGACCTGGGATTTAGTCATAAGACAATAACATTGACTTGCGTGGGCACTAATATCATCTTTATTGCCTTAGCTTTTTTTCTGCGTGGATTCGGAACAACAATTATAATAGGTATTTTACTTTCCTGCGCATTGATATTAACCGGAATCATCTATTATCTGCGCCCACGGAAAAAAGTAAAAGAGAAGCGAATTACCAATGATGAAATGATCAAAACGCATAAGATATTTGCGTTAACACCTAAAGCTTTGGAGGCTGAATCATAGTCAATAGCCTTCTGCATCATCATCTCCATTTTTATCTGCAACAGAAATAATTTGTTTATTCTTAATTGTAATTAATTCTATTCTTCGATAGCTTTTAACAGGCTTTACTTTATATCCCATTTGTTGTAAAGATGAGATTACAGAAGTATCGAAGCCGGGCTCTGTCCATATTTCGTCGGGCAACCATTGGTGATGAAACTTAGGTTTATTAACCGCATTTTCGGCAGATAAATTAAATTCCAATAGATTAATTGTAGTTTGAAATACACTTGTAGGAATAGTTGTTCCACCTGGAGTTCCAACTACAATATATGGCTGACCATTTTTAAGGATGATTGTCGGCGCCATGCTGCTTAACATCCGTTTATTGGGTGCTATAGAATTTTGCTCATTACCAACAGCGCCATATAAATTAGGAACACCGGGTTTTACGCTAAAATCATCCATCTCATTATTTAATAAAAAACCGGCACCGCCAACAACTGTTTTACTACCATAATGAGCATTTAATGTGGTAGTAACTGAAACAGCATTACCATATTTATCTACAACACTGAGATGTGTTGTTTGAAAACTTTCTTTTAAATTTCCAGCCTGTACATCTTTACTATTACCAGCTTTGCCGGAAACAAAATCTTTCATTCGTTGCGACAGATAAAAATCACTTGTTAATGTATCTACAGGAACTTGTACAAAATCAGGGTCACCCAAAAATTTTGCCCTGTCTGCATAAGCTCTTCGTTCTGCCTCGGTTATTAATTGTATAGATAAAGGGCTATTAAATTTTAATGCAGCAATATTCCTGTGTTCAATCATCTTTAATAATTGTTGTAGAATGATACCGCCACTGCTTGGCAAAGGCATTGTTAGTATGCGATAGCCTTTATAATTAAAGTCCATCACTTTTCTTTCTGCTGCAGAATAATTTTTAAGATCGTCATAACTGATCAATCCCTTGCCTCTTTGCATTTCCTCTACAATAAGTTTAGCAGTTTCACCTTCGTAGAAACCTTTTTGTCCATAATCACGAATGCGCTTTAATGTATTGGCTAAATCTTTTTGAACAAGCGTATCACCCTTTTTCCAAGCTGTGCTTTTCACAAATGCGGATGGTTTGGTATTTAATCGTATAAAATTTTCTTTCGCACTATTTAAATTATCAGCTTCCGATTGAGTAATTACAAATCCTTTTTCTGCCAGGTCAATAGCAGGCTGAATTAATTTTTTAAAAGAGAGCTTTCCATATTTTGCCGCTTTAAATAAACCTGCAACTGTGCCCGGCACACCTACCGCCAAATGACCATCTAGCGATAAATTCTGTACAGGGTTTCCGGCGCTGTCTAAATACATATCTCTATATGCTTTGGAAGGTGCCTTTTCTCTAAAATCCAATGCGATGTTTTTGCCATTATTTAAATGCGCTACCATAAAACCGCCGCCGCCAATATTGCCTGCGCCGGGATAAACTACTGCCAATGCTAATTGTACTGCAATAGAAGCATCTATGGCATTGCCACCTTGTTTTAAAATATTGATGCCAACTTTACTTGCCAACGGATGTGCACATACTACAGAGCCGTTTTTAGAATGAATACTTTTTTGACTGGAATATGAATATGGATTGAGTTGTGCCTGACAGGCTATACAACAAAAAAGAATTATTAAGAGAATAGTAAATTTTGAAGTCATAATATTTCTCTTAGTGTAATGAAGTTTATTGTAGTTTTTCAATATCATCCATATCCTTGTGACGACCGGAACTTTGCTTAGCTTTTAGCAATTGATCATAATTAATAAACCTGATCCGAAGATTATCTTCTTCATAGATTTTTGCTGATGTAAAAGCTTCTTCAAATTGCAATCCTTTTACCGCTTTCATAATATCGATAGAAACAGGAGGTCTGCCATAAGTAAATACATCGATTGAATTATCGTGTAAAAACCTTTCTTCAGTAAGATCAGTAGTTGGCAAGCCAAATTGAGCAAATGCTTTTCTAAGCTTTTGAAGATTTAACAAAGTTGTATTTACCCAAATATCCATATCGCCTGTAGTACGACGATAGCCATGCAATATCACAGCGACCTCCTACTAATAAATACTCTACTTCATTTTCGTTTAAAGCATTAATAAAATCTCTGAAATCATCATTGAAGATATTTCCCATTACTGAGTATGTTTTCTAACAGAAAATAATTTTTTCTCCATTTTAGGGGGAGTGTTATGATCTATTCCGTATGCCATGCAGGTAAGATACCAGGACTGTTGTAATCTTTCTGATAAAGTATCGTTGGAGTTAAAGCGCTTCGCTTTTTCTGCTTCTTTAAAAGAACCGCTGCTTGATATGCTTTTATCCATCCTATACATACCTAAATTTAATTAAAAAGGTGAATAATGTTATGGGGTTGCAGTGAGTGATCCTTCGTGCCTCAGGATAAACTCCACGATGTTTAATTAAGAGACAGATGCTAAGTACAAAAAATTATTGCAACATATTTACATTCACCTTCAACATTTCACGAATAGCTTGTGCAATATGGTTCGCATCAATTTCGATTTCGTTGTATAATTCTTTTGGGGTGCCGTGTTCAACAATGCGATCAGGAATGCCCAATATTTTTACTTCAGCCTTATAGTTGTGTTCATTCATGAATTCGAGAATAGCACTGCCAAAGCCTCCTTTAACCGTTCCATCTTCGATAGTAATTATTTTATTGAATTTGCTGAACACTTCATGCAGCAATTGTTCATCCAATGGTTTTGCAAAGCGCATATCGTAATGCGCAGGATTTATTCCATCGGCTTTTACATCACGAATGGCAGATGCTGCAAAGTTTCCGGGATGACCAAAAGAAAGTATTGCCAACTCTTTACCATCTTTCAACTTTCTACCCTTGCCAATTTGTATTTCTTCAAACGGTGTTTTCCATTCGGGCATAACACCTTCGCCACGGGGATATCGGATAGAGAAAGGATTTTTTGTTGAATCCAACTGCGCTGTGTACATAAGATTACGCAATTCTTTTTCATTCATTGGCGCACTTACGATCATGTTAGGAACGCAGCGCATAAACGCAATATCATAAACGCCGTGATGCGTCGGTCCATCTTCGCCTACTAAACCCGCTCTGTCTAAACAAAATATCACAGGTAGATTTTGGATCGCCACATCATGTATAACCATATCATACGCACGCTGCATAAAGGAAGAATAAATGGTACAAAACACTTTCATGCCCTGCGTTGCCATACCGGCGCTGAGTGTAACAGCATGTTGCTCTGCAATGCCTACATCAAATGCACGATTCGGCATTTTTTCCATCATGTATTTTAAAGAGGAACCACTTGGCATTGCGGGGGTGATGCCGAATATCTTATCATTCTTTTCAGCCAGCTCAATAATGGTATGACCAAATACATCCTGGTATTTTGGCGGCTGTGGTAAATCGAATTTCTTTTTATAGATCTCACCGGTCACTTTATCAAACAAACCGGGCGCATGCCATTTCGTTTGATCTTTCTCTGCCAGTTCATACCCTTTTCCCTTTACTGTTTTAATATGTAAAATTTTTGGACCGGGAATATCTTTTAGATCTTTCAACGTATCTACCAGCTTGGTAATATTATGTCCATCTATCGGGCCAAAATAACGCAGCTTTAAAGATTCAAATAAGTTGCTGCTTTTGCTTACCACGCCTTTTAAGCCTGCTTCGATCTTGGAAGCAATATCTCTTGAAAAATTCTTACCGACAGGTAACTTACCTAATGCTTTCCAAAAATCATCTCTAAACTTATTATAGGTCTGTGAAGTGGTAATATCAGTTAAGTATTCTTTCAATGCACCAACACTTGGGTCGATGCCCATATTATTATCATTCAGAATGATCAACACATTGCTTTTGGCAATGCCAGCATGATTCATTGCTTCAAATGCCATTCCCGCCGTCATAGCACCATCGCCAATAACAGCTACATGTTGCCGATCTTTTTCTCCTTTGTAATGAGAAGCCATTGCCATGCCCAATGCTGCTGATATAGAAGTGGAGGAGTGCCCTACGCCGAAAGTATCGTATTCGCTTTCGCTGCGTTTAGGAAAACCACTGATGCCATGATATTTTCTGTTGGTAGGAAAGACGTCTTTACGACCGGTTAATATTTTGTGCCCATACGCCTGGTGCCCAACATCCCAAACCAATTGATCGTAGGGAGTATTAAAAACATAATGCAATGCAACCGTTAATTCCACCACGCCTAAACTAGCTCCAAAATGACCGCCATGCACGCTCACTACATCAATAATGTATTGACGCAGCTCATCGCAAAGCTGGTGTAGTTGTTCCCTGCTCAACTTTTTCATGTCGGCAGGTGAATTTATTGTGGCTAAAAGTTTACCGGGCTTGATTTCCATTGCCTAGATTTATCTGTAAAAATACATTTTTTAATACAAGCGGCAAGAGTCCGTTCGGTCATTACAATACTTTATGCTTTTTTTAATAAGGACTAGGCCAAGAATTTTGGTACAAGCTAAAGCTTTTTCATGGCAGCATCGTTGCGTCGCAATTACTTTATCGGTATATTATTGATCCACTTTAATTAAAGCGTAGATAAAAGGTTAATTTTAATACGCCTTAAAATAAGCTTCAATTCTTTACCTTTAATAAAATAACCGTATATGAGAAACTTTTTTGCATTTATTCCACTCGTATGCTTGTCTGTCATTTTGCTGCATTCCTGCGACAGCCAAAGCTGCTCTAAAAAAATACCGTGCCCGGGTTATGACGGCGCTGTTTTAGATGATTGGTTTCCTTATCATGACGGGCAAAAAATAACATTTAAAGACTCTTTAAACAACGCATATCTTATTTCATTTATTCTCGCCGATTCAACTGTTCCTTACGATATTACCAATGGGTTTGACAGACCTAATCAAAACTGTTCATCAAGAAAACTATTTACCAGTGTTGCACAAAAAGATAGCGCCGGCAATTACATTAATTTTTCTATCAGCCTGAATAATTCATTGGCACAATACACCAATACAGCAGTTAAAAGCGTAGTGTTCAATTTAGGGAATAACAATTTTTATGGTAATAACTTAACTGCATCTGGCATACAATATTTTAATGTCAGTTACAGTAATGGGTATACGAATAACATATATCCCAGAACGCTTACGGACTATTCTTTAAATGGCACCAACTATTCTTTGGCTCAATCCATTACGAATGACTCCGCTTTTCTCAATAATTTAGATGGAGTTTATGAAGTTACTTATGCAAAAGGCGATGGCATTATCGAGTTCAAGTCAAACCCCGGAAACATTACCTGGATCAAACAATAAACAATTATGAATTTTCCTGTAATGGTTTCAGTAGGCGGCACTAAGATCACGCTTCATTTAATTACAGAGATACTCGGCTTTTTTATTGGTTTTCGTTATTTCCTCTACCTGAAAAGAAAACAAGGCGACATTATTGAACAACAAAAAAGAATGTGGGTATTGGTAGGTGCTATATTTGGCGCATTAATAGGAAGCAGGCTGGTAGGCAGTTTGGAGCGACCCTATGAATTATTTCGAACCAAAGATCTGTGGGAATATATTTATAATAATAAAACAGTGTTGGGTGGTTTTTTAGGAGGATTATTGGGTGTTGAATTGATGAAAAAAATTATCGGTGAAAAGCAAAACACAGGCGACCTGTTCACCTACCCGATCATATTAGCATTAATGGTCGGCCGCATTGGATGTTTTTCGATGGGTATTTATGAAGAAACCTACGGCTCTCCTACTCATTTTTTTACGGGAATGAATTTAGGTGATGGAATATTACGACATCCCGTAGCTTTATATGAAATTGTTTTTTTGCTGTTGCTATGTCTTGTTATGTTGCAATTGGATAAAAGATATGTATTGGCAGAAGGAGCACGCTTTAAACTATTTTTGATAGCTTATTGCATGTTCCGGTTTTTAGTTGATTTTATAAAGCCACGCTATTTCACGCTGTTAGGATTATCCACCATTCAACTTGCAGCTTTATTAGGATTGATCTATTATTATAAATATTTGCTTCATCCCAAAAAACTATTGAAACAATATGCCTGAACGCCCTTATACCTATTACGATTTTACATTGAGCATTTGCAGCACTTGCCTGCGTCGGGTAGATGCAAAAATTGTATTTGAAGAGGAGAAAGTGTATATGCTTAAAAACTGTCCGCAGCATGGATTTGAAAAAGTGCTGATAGCATCGGATGCGGCTTATTATAAAAGCATCCGCAATTATAATAAACCATCCGAAACACCTTTGCAATTCAATACCAAAACGCATTATGGTTGCCCTTATGATTGTGGCTTGTGCCAGGATCATGAGCAGCATAGCTGTTTAACGGTCATTGAAATTACCGACAGGTGCAATCTTACCTGTCCTACCTGTTATGCCATGAGCTCACCGCATTATGGAAGACACAGAACGATCGAAGAAGTGGAAAAAATGCTGGACATAATTGTAGCGAATGAAGGCACGCCCGATGTAGTACAAATAAGCGGCGGTGAACCTACGGTACATCCCGATTTTTTTGCCATACTGGATATTGCCAAATCAAAACCTATACGACATTTAATGTTGAATACAAACGGCATTCGTATTGCAAAAGATTTTGAATTTGCAAAACAGCTGGCATCTTATATGCCCGACTTTGAGATCTATTTACAGTTTGATTCTTTTAAGCCGGAAGCGTTGGAGCAGTTACGTGGCAAAGATCTCACAGATGTTCGTATGAAGGCATTGGAACATTTGAATGCGTTAAATCTTTCTACCACATTGGTAGTTACTTTACAACAAGGTGTAAATGATGATGAAATAGGAAAGATCATTGAGTTTGCCTTGCAGCAACGTTGTGTAAGAGGTGTAACATTTCAACCAACACAAATTGCCGGCAGAACAGAGAATTTTGATCCTGCTACAGACAGAATAACGTTAACGGATGTACGAACAAAAATTTTAGAGCAAACCAATATCTTTCAGCCAAACGACCTGATCCCTGTACCTTGTAACCCCGATGCTTTGGCAATGGGATATGCATTAAAACTGGCAAGACAGGTTTTTCCTTTAACGCGTTACATTGATCCTGCATTTTTATTAGACAATAGCAGGAACACCATTGTGTATGAGCAAGACGAAACATTGCACAATCAAATGATAAAGATTTTCAGCACCGGTATTTCGGTTGACAGGGTAGAAGAAAACATGCAGCAATTATTATGTTGCCTGCCGCAAATACAGGCGCCCGGCTTAACATATGAAAACCTGTTTCGCATTATTATCATGCGCTTTATTGACGCCTATGATTTTGATGTGCGAGCCATCAAAAAGAGCTGCGTGCATATTGTTCATAAAGACGGAAGGATCGTTCCTTTTGAAACGATGAATTTGTTTTACCGGGATGAGAAGGAAAATTATTTAAAAGAGTTACAAAAAGAAAGAAGCTTTATCAATTAAAATATTCAATTTGTACTTATGATCGGATTAGTATTTGTTTTGATCATTGCTGCATTTATATTAACACCGTTAGGATTGATCATTGCCGGTTCGATAATGTTATTAGGTAGTGATCAACAAAGAGCGAAGAAAGGTAAGGTATACTTGATTGCGGGAATTTTAATAGTACTGGTAGAGTTTTTAATAGGCTATTCTATTTGTTCGGGTCTTAAATAATTTAACTAGTATGAGTAAATCGAAAAAGATAACTTTTATTATTTGCGGAGCGCTGTATTTAATATGCATAATATACAATCTTACTGATATACATTCCGGCGGCGCAGCTATGATCGGACTGGCAGGAATTTTATTGGGAGCCGTGTTGTTTCTTTTAGGGCTTATATTTTCAATCGCTAAAGAAACAAGAGATGTCGGTTCTGCAATGTTGATATCAGCCGGCGTACTATTTTTAATTGGCGTAAGTGTTTGCTCCATGGCGCCAATACATATTTGATGGTTTTCCCGCAGATAAACGCTGATCTGCATTTATCTGCAGAAATAAAACCTACACTACGATATTTACCATCTTTCCTTTTACAAAAATTATTTTTTTAGGAGGCTTGCCTTCTGTCCATTTTAAAACCACATCGTTCGTTAAAACAATTTGTTCTACATCTGCCTGCAAAGCATCCATAGCAATGGTAATATTGGTACGATGTTTACCGTTTATAGAAACCGGGTACTCTTTAGAAGATTCAATTAAATACTGGGGATTGAATGTTGGATATTTTGCATCCAACACTGAACCTTCGTTTCCTAATTGATTCCATAATTCTTCTGCGATATGCGGCGCATACGGCGTTAATAAGATCAATAGCTGTTCTAATATTTCTTTTTTATTACACTTGGCATCGCTTAATTCATTTACACCGATCATGAAGGTACTTACAGCCGTATTAAAGCTGAAACGTTCTGTATCTTCTTCGATCTTTTTTATCGTTTTGTGTAAGATCTTTAATTCTGCTTCGGTAGGTTTATCAGTATTCCACACCTTTCCTTTTACTTCATCAAAAAACAAACGCCATAATTTTCTTAAGAAACGATGAACACCTTCAATACCTTTTGTATCCCAAGGTTTGCTTTGCTCTACAGGACCGAGGAACATCTCGTACATGCGGAAGGTATCAGCGCCGTATTTGGTAATTATATTGTCCGGGTTCTCAACATTATACTTTGACTTTGACATTTTCTCAATGTCACATTTGCATAACAAATATCTTTCGCCATTTTCAGTTAAATCATCTTTCCATAAAATGTATTCGAGGTCATTCTCAAGCTGGACAGGCTGCATCCCCATTAATTGAAACAATTCTTTTAAATTCTTTTCTGTGATTCTATCTTGAGAGTCCACAAATAGATGCCCATATCGTAATCTAAAATCTTCTGAATCATATTCTGCATGATATTCGTTTACTCCTGGATAATCTATTTTACCTTGATGTTTAAATGTATTTTTTTCATACTTCAAAGCTTCATCTGTTGAAATTAAAAATCCTATTCTTGATTCTCCTTTTATACTTACATTTTTTGCAAATACCTTTTTAATAAAATAAGATTTTCCTGTTATCATTCCCTGATTCACCAAACGCTTAAACGGTTCATCAAAACCAATCAAGCCTAAATCAAATAAAACCTTTGTCCACATACGGCTATAGAGTAAATGCCCAACAGCATGTTCGGTACCGCCAATGTATAAATCAACCTGGTTCCAATAATCGCTGGCGCTTTTATCACAAAATGCTTTATCATTATGTGGATCCATGTAACGCAGAAAATACCAACTGCTGCCGGCATAACCAGGCATAGTATTCGTTTCTAATTCTTTCGCTACCCATTCAGGAATATTTGCTAAAGGCCCTTCGCCTTCCGGTCCGGGTTTATAACTTTCTACGTGCGGCAGTTGAACAGGTAATTCACTTTCATTTAAAGAATAAGCAATTCCATTGTGCCATTTTATAGGAAATGGTTCGCCCCAATAACGCTGACGACTAAATGCAGCATCACGCATTTTGAAATTTGTTTTGCGCTTGCCGATACCCATTGCTTCAATCTTATTTAAAACAATATCAATGGCATCACGCATTACCATACCGTTTAAAAAATCACTGTTTTCTAAAATGGCATCTTTGGTTGCGTTTGCTTCTTCGCCATTAAAATGACTGCCGATAATATTCGTGATGGGAATATTAAAATGTTGTGCGAATTTAAAATCACGTTCATCGCCGCAAGGCACCGCCATAATAGCGCCCGTGCCATAGCCTGCCAATACATATTCACTGATCCAGATAGGAATTTCTTTTCCGTTAAAAGGATTGATAGCATAAGCTCCGGTAAATACGCCGCTTATTTTTTTCTCTGCCTGCCGTTCTCTATCGCTGCGGCTTTTTACATAGGCAATGTATTCATCAACAGCAGCAGCTTGTTCAGCGCTTTTCACATCGTCTATCCATTCCAGCTCGGGAGCAATTACCATAAAGTCAACGCCGAAAATGGTATCGGGGCGTGTTGTGTAAACACGCAAAGGTAAAACGTGAGACGTAAGACGTGAGTTGTCGTTTGACGTTTCACGTTTGACGATTTGAAAGTCTATCTCCGCTCCATAGCTTTTTCCTATCCAGTTGGTCTGCATTTCTTTCATTGCATCGCTGAAATCCACTGTTTGCAAGCCTTCGAGCAGCCTGTCTGCATAATCGGTTATACGTAAATACCATTGACGTAATTTCTTTTTTACCACAGGATAACCGCCACGTTCACTTACACCGTTTACTACTTCATCATTTGCTAAAACGGTTCCTAAAGCTTCGCACCAGTTTACTTCGCCATAACCACAATACGCCAACCGATGATCCATTAATATGTCCATCTTTTTCTTTTCATCAAATACTTTCCATTCATCGGCAGTAAAACTATCAGCGCCTTCTGTTTCAAATTGCTTAATTAATGTATCAATGCCTTCTGCTTTCTTTGTTTTTTTATTGAACCAACTATTGAATAGCTGGAGAAATATCCATTGTGTCCATTTATAATAAGTGGGGTCGCTGGTTTTTACCTCACGGCTCCAATCAAAACAAAAACCAATTTTATCTAATTGACTACGAAATGTGGCAATGTTCTTTTCAGTTGTAACGGCAGGATGCTGCCCTGTTTCCAAAGCATATTGCTCTGCAGGCAAACCAAAGCTATCGTAGCCCATCGGGTGCAATACGTTGAATCCTTTTAGTCTTTTAAAACGGGCGTAAATATCGCTGGCAATATAACCTAACGGATGTCCCACATGTAAGCCGGCTCCACTGGGGTAAGGGAACATATCCAATACATAATATTTGGGTTTGGAGGAGTTGTTGCTCACTTTATATGCTTCTGTTTGCTGCCAGTGCTTTTGCCATTTTTCTTCTATCTCGTTAAACTTATATTCCATTTTTATTACACGAATTGCTTGTGATCTTGATTATTGCTTTGTAAAAGAAACGTTATTTTACTATTGGCTAAATACTAATATAAGAATTAGCAAGTTAATTTTACAGGCAGCAAAAGTAAACTAAAGCAGGTAAAATGCTATACTTTTGCCGCATAAGCGACAGAATGCTGATGACGCAGATAATTATGATCGATCTGATAAATCGTAATTAAAGCTAATAGTAGTAATGCCGATGAAAGAAATGATTATCCAAATTCTTTTACTGAAAGAATCGGATAACAGAAGAAGTTCACAACGATGCTGAAGCACTTGCTACTGCCTGTATCAAAAACTACTAACCACTTAAATATTTAGAATGACTCAATTTGGAAAATCATCCTCGGCAAAACGAAGCAAGCCCTCCTATGCGTATGCTATTATTGGCGTAGCGTTGATCTTATTTTTATTTGGTATTGTGGGTTGGATGTCGCTGAATTTGAAAAAATGGGGGGAAGTATTAAAAGAGCAATTGCAGGTGAATGCATACATACTTCCTTCTGCCACACAAAAGCAAAAAGACAGTGTATTTCAGTTTGTAACCAGTTTGCCTTATGTGCGAAATGCCGAATACATTACCAAAGACAAAGCTATAGCGAGCTATAATTTGGAAAATGACAGCTCTTGGAAAAAGATGATCGATTATAATCCTTTACCCGAGAGTGTAAGCTTTTTTCTCAACTCCAACTATGTAAATAAAGACAGCCTTGATAATTTGCGCAATTTATTATTGACGAACTACGGGCATGTAATATCGGAATTTCAAGATCCGCAAAAGACCATACAAAACGTTGGTTCTTTTGTTAAATATGCTACCATTTTTGTTTTCATTTTTGCAGTGATAGGTACTATTATAGTAATTGTATCAATTGATAATACGATCCGTTTGGCAATGTATAGTAATCGGTTCATTATTAAAACCATGCAAATGGTGGGTGCCACACGAGGGTTTATTTCCCGTCCGTTGAATGTTAAGGCTGTTATTAATGGTACCATAGCCGCTTTAATAGCTATTGTAGCAATGATAGCGTTTATGCTATTTGCAGAAAGTGTTGTGCCTTGGCTTAAGCAATTAAGAGATGTTACTAATCTTGCAATTGTGGTGGCGGGGATGTTGATATTAGGAATCACTATTTCGTGGGTTAGCACGCACAGGGCGGTTATTAAATACCTGAAAATAAAACTGGACGACCTTTATTAATAAAATACTTTATTTTGCACTAAATTTTTTGAGATGGCTACAGCTAAACAAAAACAGGTAAAACAACAACCTGCAAAAGCAGAAAGCTTGTTTGATAAAAAGAACTATCAAATGATGTTGATTGGAGTAGTGGTATTGGCGTTGGGCTTTTTTTTAATGGCAGGCGGTAAAAGTCCCGACCCTACTAAGTTCAACGATGATGAAATTTACAGCACAACCCGCATCACTATTGCGCCTTTATTGATCCTTACAGGGTTTATTATTGAAATATTTGCAATAATGAGAAAGCCTAAAGACGCTTAATTTATTTTCAGGAATGATAAGTCCGGTTTGAGAAATACTTTTTATTTTCAAACCGGTTTTTTATTACTAACATTTAACTAAAACTAATGACTTCCATTCAAACTATTATTCTTTCTATTGTAGAAGGATTAACGGAGTTTTTGCCTGTTTCTTCTACCGGGCATATGATCATTGCCAGCTCATTGATGGGAATTGAAAAAGATGAGTTTGTAAAATTATTTGAGATCGCCATACAATTAGGAGCGATACTGGCAGTAGTTGTTTTGTATTGGAAAAAGTTTTTCGATCTCAGCAAATGGCAGTTTTATATAAAGCTTGTAGTTGCTGTTATTCCTGCCTTGGTATTGGGAAAATTATTGTCGGATAAAATTGATGCATTGCTGGAAAGCCCCACAACAGTAGCATTTTCGTTATTGATTGGTGGCATTATCTTGTTATTCGTTGATAAAATATTCAATGAGCATACGATAACGGAAGAAAAAAACATTAGTTATGGCAAAGGATTTATCATTGGTATTTGGCAGTGTTTGGCAATGATACCGGGTGTAAGCAGAAGCGCCGCCAGTATTATTGGAGGCATGAGTCAAAAACTGACAAGAAGCTTAGCAGCAGAATTTTCTTTCTTTTTAGCTGTTCCAACCATGGTAGCGGCAACAGGCTATAAATTATTAAAAACCTACAAAGAACATCCTGAAGTTATAAAAAACAAGCATAACCTGATGTTGCTGGGGTTTGGCAACCTGTTGGCTTTTATTGTAGCCATGATCGCTATTAAGTTTTTTATCAGCTATTTGCAAAAGCATGGCTTTAAACTGTTTGGATGGTATAGAATTGTGGTAGGAATCTTATTGCTTTTATTGATCATGAAAGGGTATTTAGGATAATAGAGCCAATAAATTAATAAAATTTCGCATTTTATTTTGAAATGTCGATAAAACAAATACTTTTGCTGCAACCAAAAACACAAATATTTACTTTTATGAAAAAGATCTCTTTATCACTTATTGCAATGCTTGTTGCAGTTTTCTCTTTTGCTCAAACAGCGGTTAACGACAAAATGGCAAAACACTCAGGCGAAACACTGGATGTAAAAATTATTAAAGTAAACGAAAACACTATCACCTATAAATACCCTGGTGAAGATGCAGAACAAACAATCGGTAAATTGGCGGTAGCTTCTATTACTTATGGCTCAAGCGGACGTAAAGAAACTATTTCTGATAAAGTAGTTGTTTCAAGCAAGGATGATTGGGAACAAGTACAGATCGTTACTGATCCTTCTCAAGTATTAGGATTGAAAAAAGGCGAAGAAGTTAGAGGCAAAACATCCGGCTTATTAAGCTATAACACTGCTGGTTCTGCTGATAAAAAAGCTACCAGAAAATTAAGAGAATCAGCTGCTGAATTGGGCGCTCCTTTCATTCTGTTAACATCTGATAAATCAGATGGCTACGGTGTAAAACAATCTATTAAAAACGGCGTTACCTATTCTTATAAATAAATAACAACAAAATAATATTAAAAAGCGCTCCATTTTGTGAGCGCTTTTTTTATGTTATTTAAACAGTATTTAATTTTTATTCCCTAATTTTTCATCCTTAATTCAATTTAATGCAAACTGCTTCTAAAAAAGTAATTAACGGATGGGCAATGTACGATTGGGCTAATTCTGTTTATAGCCTGGTTATTACATCCACTATTTTTCCTGCGTATTATGGTTCCGTTACAGGAGATGGGAAAGATAATACGATCGATTATGTAAATTTCCTGGGAGGCAGATTTGTAAATACTTCTTTATATAATTATGCGTTGGCAGTAGCATTTCTAATCGTTGCTGTTATGTCGCCTATCCTTTCTTCTATTGCAGATTATAAAGGAAATAAGAAAAGCTTCATGAACTTTTTTTTAACGATAGGAAGCATTGCTTGTGCCTGTATGTTCTTCTTCGATAAAGGCCATCTTAATACCGGAATAATAACATTAGTGATTGCCTGTATTGGTTATTGGAGCAGTCTGGTTTTTTATAATTCGTTTTTACCTGAAATAGCAGCACCGGAAGACCAGGATAGAGTAAGTGCCAAAGGTTTTGCCATGGGCTATATCGGAAGTGTTATTTTACAGATAGTGTGTTTTTTGTTTGTGATGAAACCTGAGTGGTTTGGAATAAAAGATGATTATCTGCCGGCTAAACTGTCGTTTTTACTAGTCGGTATTTGGTGGTGGGCATTTGGCCAGTTTTCTTTATCACGACTACCTAAAAGCATTCCGGCGGGAACTGAGAATAAAAAGAATATTATTGTAAACGGGTATATAGAATTAGGGAAAGTATGGCGGCAGTTAACGTCCATGCCTGTATTAAAACGTTACCTGTTCTCATTTTTCTTTTATAACATGGGTGTGCAAACCGTAATGCTTGCCGCTACATTATACGGTACAGATGAATTGCAGATTCCCACTGCAAATTTGATCATCGCTATTCTTATTATTCAACTTATTGCCATTCCTGGATCTTATCTTATATCTAAATTATCAACGTTGATCGGAAACTTTAAGGCATTAATGGTTTGTGTGATAATCTGGATCTGTTGTTGCATTGCTGCGTTTTATATGCCGGCCAAAGGCATTAATGAATTTTATTTATTGGCTACTATTGTAGGTTTTATAATGGGAGGCATTCAGTCATTAAGTCGTTCTACATACAGCAAGCTGATGCCTGCAACAAAAGATACGGCCTCTTTCTTTAGCTTTTATGATGTTACAGAAAAAATTGCCATAGTAATTGGCATGTTCAGCTTTGGATTTATTACGGAAATAACGGGTTCTCAGCGTCACTCAGTATTGGCATTGGCAATCTTTTTTATAATAGGGTTGATCGGGCTTTTATGGACGCGTTCTGTTGAAAAGAAAATTACGAATGAAACTTTATAGCATCAACACCGGTTATTTTAAATTAGACGGCGGCGCCATGTTTGGCGTGGTTCCTAAAAGTATTTGGAATAAACTTAATCCGGCAGATGACAATAATATGTGCAACTGGGCCATGCGTTGTTTGTTGATTGAAGATGGTAATAAATTAATATTGATCGATAACGGAATGGGAGATAAGCAGGATGCAAAATTTTTCGGTCATTATTATTTGAATGGAGATGATAGCTTAGATAAATCTTTGGCAAAACATGGTTTTAATAAAGACGATGTTACTGATGTTATTCTAACCCATTTGCATTTTGATCATTGTGGAGGAAGCATAAAAAGAGAAGGAGATAAATTAGTTCCTGCATTTAAAAACGCAAGCTTCTGGAGCAACAAAGCGCATTGGCAATGGGCTACAGAACCCAATGACAGAGAAAAAGCAAGCTTTCTGGAAGAAAATATTTTGCCGATAAAAGATAGTGGTCAACTGAAAATGGTAAAAAGTAATCACCAAATGGCGGCTAATAAATTGGGCAGAACTTCATCAGAAATATTACCATCCATCTCTTTCTTATTTGCAAACGGACACACAGAATCAATGATGTTGCCGTTAATAGAATACAACGATCGTAGAATTGTATTTATGGCAGATCTGCTACCTGCTGTTGCACATATTCCTTTGCCTTATGTAATGGCTTACGATATGTTTCCTCTTACTACCTTACAAGAAAAGAAATCGTTCTTAAACGAAGCAATGGAAAATAAGTATACCTTATTTTTTGAACATGACCCGAATATTGAGTGCTGTAATTTACAAATAACAGAAAAAGGGATAAGACAAGGAGATACATTTCGTATACAGGATATTGGATAAAGCAGCATGCTGCAATGTTGAACCTATCTCACTTCAATTAAAGAACTTAACGGGTAACGCAGATTTTTATATCCATACATATCTACTTTAACAGTACCAACTGTAATAGGACTTTCAATTCGTAACAATAAATGATTAGGGTCATCGCTTACCCAGGCTGTCATCTTTTCACCGCCTTCAAACATAGTTCCTTTAATAAGCAGTGGCTTAAATTTTATCGCATTGAATTTGCCATATTTTGTTTTCACTACTTCTTTACCTAAATAACGAATGTATAAATGATAAACCTGGTCATCTAAAAACATATCAAAAGGTACTTTATCATTCACTTTGTATTTAGAGAAATTAATATTCCGGGCATAATAAATAGCACTCATTACATCTTGTATGCAGCTGGTGGTTTTATAAACGCCATTAGTAGTAATAGCAGTTTTAGCAGTCTGATTAAAGGTTACGTTATTGTAAATTTTGGTGTTGCCTTCACTTACATTGCGAACGAATTTCATCGGCAACATATTGGAAGTATCAATGTATGTTTCGTATCTGTCACGCACTTTAAAAAAGTTATCAAAAAAAGAATACGATTTTCCATCACCAATGCAGTGATAAACCGTTTTACCGTTATATTTTTCCAGAGCTGTGGTAAATGTAGCTTCGCCTGCGCCAACATATACGCCGGCGGCGGTATAAAAAACTTTCATGGTAACAGATTCGCCCTCTTTAAAAGCAGTGTTTTTAATACCGCAAAAATCATCAGAAGGTCCATCCTGAAAACTGCATAAACACGTCATTAATAATGCATACCTGATTAATTTTTTCATTTTGTACAGCTTTTGAGGTTTCAATAAGTTATCCACTACGACTATAAAAATAAATCAAAGGTTTATTGTCACAGCAGGCACTACCTTATTTTTCCTTTATAATTTTAATGCTCAAAATAAGCAAACTACCTATAATAGCCGGCACTACAAGATTTATCAGCCAAATACCTAGTGTTGCCGCACCAACGCCTAATTCGTTGGTAGTATAAAATTTCAAAATTTCCCAACTGGTTTTTGCACGCATAGGAAATTCAATAAAACCAAAAGTGGGCACTATCGCCATTACTAAATAAAATACATTGATAGAAGTGCATCCTAATATAATACCAATATCCACCTGCATTACCTGCAGCAACAGCACATATTGCAAAACAAATACCATATATCGAACAAACGATAACAGGAGTATATGCAACAGTTGCATATTACTAAATTCATCGAGCACCTGTATATGTTTAACAAATTTTTGTAATGCAGTAATTTTTTCTATCATTCTCACCAACCAGCCTATACGTAAATAGAAAAGCAGTATCAATAAGGTAAGAGCGATGCTTAACGACAGCAATATATTGCTCCATAAAGAAGGCAATTCATTCAATGCATTGGCCCTGGTTGAAAAAAAACGAAGAAAAAATAATCCGCAACACCCCATTACCATAGTAACCAAAAACTGGCTGATGCTGCCCACAATAGTAAGCGAAATGGCTTTAATGCGATTCCCTTCTTCCACATATAAGATTCTTCCTCCATATTCACCTACCCTGTTAGGCGTAAGCATGGTTACGCTGCTGCCGGATAATACGGCACTAAAGGCCTTAAAAAAACTAAATTGTTGTAAATGCCCGATCAGCAATTGCCATTTTCTTGCCTCAATTCCCCAGTTTACCAGCATTAAAATAATTACCAGCCAGAATTTATAATTGTACCAGCTTGCTTTAATTTCTTCCCATCGATTGGCAAGATCGGGTTGATTAATTATTTGCTTGTACAAACTCCAGGAAAGTAAAACAAATAATACAGGGCCCAAAAAGTAGTTCAGCAGTATTTTGATCTGTTTATTCAATGGCGTTTTATTTATTTTTGTCCAGTCATTAGTTCTTTTTCAACATCGTTGTGTCACTCACTTGTACGGAATTCCGTTATTGAGCTGTAAGCTTCTTTGAAACTTGCAGCTTAAAACTTTGGAGTTGCAATGATACTTTAATTATCGGTAATCTATTAAATTGCTAAGCTTTGTCAGTTCAAAAAAAATCAAAAATTATTTTAGGCATCGATCCCGGAACTGTGGTGATGGGTTATGGATTATTGGAAATAACAGGGAGTAAAATATCCCTGCTGGAAATGGATGTATTAAAACCAGGTAAAGTAAATGATGGCTATAAAAAGCTGCAGTTGATCTACAATACCGTAAGCGGACTTATTATTAAATACAAGCCAGATGTATTTGCCATTGAAGCGCCATTTTTTGGTAAAAATGTACAAAGCATGCTAAAGTTAGGCAGAGCGCAAGGTGTAGCTATTGCTGCCGCTATGCGCCACGGTTTGGAAGTAACTGAATATTCTCCTAAAAAAATAAAGCAATCAATAACAGGAAATGGAAATGCCAATAAAGAACAGGTGTTAAAAATGTTACAACGTTTATTGCAGTTCGATCACGAGCCGGGATATTTAGATGCATCAGATGCGTTGGCAGTAGCTGTTTGTCATTATTTCCAGGAAAGTTCATTAATAAACCCGTCTTCAAAAAAAGCAAAAGGCTGGGATGACTTTATTAAAAATAATCCCGGCAGGATAAAAAATAAATAATAATAGTTTATTGTTATAAAGGCGGTAAATAGCTTAACTGCCTATTAACACTCAATTGTAGCAGTATTAAAAACCTTTGCATGATTAATTTACAAAGAATGGTAATTCGGTCAAAGGCGTTGCGATGGGGGCTTCTCATAAGTGCTTTGGTGGTGGCTATTATCATTGCTGTACAATTATTCTGGTTACAAAAAGTTTACCTCTTTGAAGAAAAGCAATTCAGTACAAATGTTTCTAAAAGCATTAAAGGTTTGTACGAAGATCTTAATTTGATGGGGGAGCATAGTATAGAAAAATTAATAGAGATTTCTGACAATGACTTTTACCTTGCAAAGATCGATGAAGCACCTCCGATAGATTCTATACGCAATACGCTAAGTTATGAGTTGGCAGATTTTGGCGTGTTTACCGATTGTAATATTGCGGTGTACGATGCCCAAACAAAAAAATATTCCGGGGAAAGATATATTGATCTGCCAGATACTTATCATTCCAATTCGGATAATATTTCAATACCTGTTTTCAAAAGAAATTACTCCTATCTCATTTTGTTTTTTCCGCACCGCGGACAATACATTTTAAAGGAAATGTACTTCTGGATCATATCAAGCGGAATTTTATTATTGGTTTTAATAGGTTTCAGCGGTAGTATTTTTTATTTATATCGTCAAAAGTTCTTGAATGAGACACAAAAAGACTTTGTAAATAATTTTACACACGAGTTTAAAACGCCATTAGCAGTAATTAAAATAGCTGCAGATGTTTTGCAACAACCTTCGATCATACAAAAGCCGGATAAGTTTACTAAATACGCCGGTATTATAACAGAGCAAACCGATTACATGCAGCGGCAGGTGCAACGGTTATTGGAGATCGCTTATACTGACCGAAAAACATTGCCGTTGGTATTGGAGCAATTTGATGCCAATCAATTAATACAAAAAGCGATCAATGATCTGCAGCCATTGATATTAGAAAAGAGCGTGCAGCTAACCACTTCGTTCACGCAGAACAATGCCGTCATTAAAGCGGATAAAAATCATTTGTTGCTGGTTATAATTAATTTAATTGAAAATGCTATTAAATATTCGCAGCAACCTGTTATTAAGATCAGTACGTTTGCAGAAGACCTGCATTTGATAGTAAAAGTAGAAGATAATGGAATGGGCATTAACAGCGAACATTATAAAAAAATATTCGATCGCTTTTACCGGGTTACCGATGGCGAAATCCATACTACCAAAGGCTTTGGTTTGGGCTTGAATTTTGTGAAAAAAATAGTGGATGCACACAATGGTAAAATAGAAGTTGAAAGTAAACGTGGAGAGGGTAGCACCTTTACAATTAAAATTCCTAAAAATTTATAACTATGAATAAAGGAAAAGTTTTGTTAGCAGAAGATGATGATGCTTTGGCATTTGTAATTAAAGATAGTTTAAGTGATGAAGGGTTTGATGTGATACATGTTGCAGACGGAGAGTTAGCCTGGCAGCAATTTCAAAAAAACAATTTTGATATTTGTTTGCTGGATGTGAATATGCCGATACGGGATGGTTTTGCCCTGGCTAAAAAGATCCGTCAGCATAGCGATATCATTCCTATTTTATTTATTACTGCCAAAAGCCTGGAGGAAGATAAGATAAAAGGTTTTCAAACCGGTGCAGACGATTATATTACCAAGCCTTTTAGCATGCAGGAGCTGATATTAAGAATGGAAGTTTTTTTACGGCGTACTAAAAAATTAATGGCTGATGTAAAGGAAGAATATCAAATCGGAAAACTCCGTTTTTCGTATAATGAGTTAAAAATATATTCTACCAGTGAAGTGATCACACTTACACAACGTGAAGCAGAGCTTACCAAATTCTTTGCCTCTCACCCAAATAAGATTTTAAAAAGAGAAGAAGTATTGCTGAATGTTTGGGGTAAGGATGATTATTTTTTAGGCAGAAGCATGGATGTGTTTATAACCAAGCTTCGTAAATACTTTAAAGCAGATCCTTCTGTGATATTGGAAACCATACATGGGGTGGGTTTCCGGTTGAATGTAAATTGATTGTCTCTGAGAGATAGAGAGCAATTACAAATGTGCTACTATTTTCTCTTGAACACTTTTCAATTGCTCTGCACTTAATTTTAACTTGGGCTTGGTAAAGCTTATATCACCTGCGCTATTAATAGGTGTTAAATGCAAATGAGCATGCGGCACTTCCAAACCAATTACACTAATTCCGCACCGGTTACAGTCGAATGCTTTTTCAATAGCGTGAGCAATGGGTTTTGCAAACAATAATATTTCTGACAAATAATCATCAGGCAGGTCAAAAAACTTATCTGTTTCAGTTTTGGGTATCACCAAAACATGCCCTTCTACCAATGGAAAAATATCTAAGAAGGAAAAGAATTTTTCATTCTCTAAAATTTTATAAGAAGGGATTTCTCCTGCTATTATTTTTGAAAAGATGGTCATATTGTTCTTATTTGAAATTATCTGCCATAATCATCACCATACTCCTTGGCATATTTTTCATACTTTTTTATCAATGTAATATTTTTCCTTTCTATTTCTGTTATATCTTTTCTTACATCAACAGAAGCCGGTATATACCAATCTTCACTTTCAAATTCCTGCCTGGTTTCTCTTCTTGTAAAGCAATAACCATGACGGGCAAATATTTCATTGCGCATCATCTCTAATTCGTACTTATCCATATTGTTTACATCGCTGTCGCTTAACAATTTCATGCTTGCTTGAGGATATTCACCAACGTCTGCTTTATAAGAAAATGTTCTTTTGACAAGAGAAAATTTTTTGTCGCCAACATTTTCGGTTGACTTATAAGGTTGCCATGAACCGGTAAGTGTATTTGGATTTGAAGCATTTATCGCAAATTGAAAACTTCCATCATTTTTATCATCGCCCGGCTCTTTTGCACTTATGCTGATAACAGAATCTTTTTTATTTATGGTTCCTTTAAATGTTCTGGCATTGCCTGCAACAATGCTATTGCCTTCAATGCTGTCCCCGGCTATTCTTGTAATTAAAACATTGATCTTATTGTCGCCAAAAGCTCCAACATAGGAGCCTAAGATATTTATTTTATTAACAAGGCTGTCTGCAACAGCATTGTCTGTATTTTTATCGGTAGAAGATGTTTTGCTTTTGCAGGAAGCAATTATAAAAGCAGCTAACAAGGCAAACGAAAAAATGTGTTTCATAAATACTAATTTTCTGTAAAGTACAATTTTGATGATACTCCGCAAAAATATTGTTCCGGCAATTTTACTGGTTGCGTTGGCGGTGTTTTCGTTTTTAATGTTGCGTATTATCTATGCCTATATTCCCGTAAAAAATGATGTAGCTTTTTTACAATTAAAACAAGAATACATACATGTAACCGAATGGCGGCTTGCTTTTTTTGTACATGTATTCAGCAGTATATTGGTGCTGTTCGCCGGGTTCACGCAATTCTCAAAACGGTTATTACGTCGTAAACCCCGGTTGCACCGAGTATTTGGATACATTTATGTGATCGATATTTTATTAGTGACGGGGCCGGCAAGTTTTTTAATGAGCTTTTATGCCAATGGTGGTTTATCATCACGCATTGCATTTGTATTGCTGTCTGTATTATGGATATTATTTACAGCATTGGCTTTATATTATGCTATAAAAAAGAAATTTAGATTGCATCGTATGTACATGATAAGAAGTTTTGCGCTCACACTGTCTGCTATTAGTCTGCGTTTATGGAAAGTTATCATTGCAAACTTCACCGAAATTCATCCTATGGATAGATATAGAATTATTGCATGGCTGGGCTGGACGCTGAACCTTTTAATTGCAGAATATATTATTTACAGAATGAGTAAGTATCGATATAAAATCGTTCAGGCAGATTAGCCCTTAATGCTTTCGTACATCCTGGTTAAAAATTGATGCAATTGTTTCATCGTTTTCATGTCGTTCACGATCAAAATTCCGTTCTTGCCAACCTGTTTTAACCTGGCCTTATTGGTAGCTGCTTGAAGGAATTTTAATATACCCATAAATGTTTCACTTTGGAAATAAGGTGAATCCGGGTTGCTGACAAAGAAGCATTTTAATATTTCATCTTTTAAAAGCATTTTCTCAAAACCTAACTCCACAGCAAGTTTGCGACAGCGAACAGTGGTGAACAGGTCTTCCACTTGCGAAGGTATTGGTCCAAAACGATCGATCAATTCAGCATGAAATTCTTCCAGGTCTTTTTCGTTTTCGCAATTATCCAATCTTGAATACAGGCTTAATCTTTCTGTAATGCTTTCAACATAGCTATCAGGAATCAATATTTCCAGGTCTGTATCGATAGAACAATCTTTTACAAAATCATCCTGCTGCTGAATTTCTTCTTTGAACAGCTCTTTAAAGTCTTTACGTTTTAATTCACGAATAGCTTCATCCAGGATCTTCTGATACATTTCAAAACCGATCTCAGCAATAAAGCCGCTTTGTTCACCGCCTAATAAATTTCCGGCGCCACGTATATCCAGGTCACGCATAGCAATTTGAAAGCCGCTACCGAGATCGCTGTACTGCTCTAATGTTTGCAAACGCTTACGACTATCAGGAGGTAAAGTGCTCATCGGCGGAGCCAATAAATAACAGAATGCTTTTTTGTTACTTCTGCCAACTCTTCCACGTAGCTGATGCAGATCGCTTAATCCAAATTGATGAGCGTTATTTACAATAATGGTATTAACGTTGGGAATATCCACGCCGCTTTCAACGATGTTGGTACACACCAGCACATCATATTTTTTATCCATGAAATCCAGGATAGTGTCTTCCAGTTTATCGCCATCCATTTGTCCGTGTGCATAAGCAATGCTAAGATCAGGGCACAAGCCTTGTATATGTCCTGTCATCTCCGCAAGGCCATTTACCCGGTTATGAATAAAGAAAACCTGCCCGCCTCTTTCTGTTTCATAATATATGGTGTCCCTTATCGTGTCTTCATTAAACACCTGCACTTCTGTTTGTATTGGCTGGCGATTAGGCGGCGGTGTATTAATGATGCTTAGATCCCGTGCACCCATCAAGCTAAATTGCAATGTTCTTGGGATAGGCGTTGCTGTTAGCGTAAGTGAATCTACCGTTGCTCGCAACTGTTTTAATTTCTCTTTTGCCGCTACACCAAATTTCTGTTCTTCATCAATGATCATTATTCCCAGGTCTTTGAACTTAACATCTTTGCCTAAAATGGAATGTGTTCCGATAATGATATCAATTTTTCCTTCTGCTAATTTTTGCAGCGTTTCTTTTTTTTCTTTTGACGATTTAAATCGATTGATAAAATCAACAGTCACCGGAAAATCTTTTAACCGGTCTCCAAACGTTTTATAATGCTGGTAAGCCAAAATAGTAGTAGGTACCAATACGGCAGCCTGCTTACCATCGCAGCAAGCTTTAAAGGCAGCACGTATGGCTACTTCTGTTTTACCAAAGCCTACATCGCCGCAAACCAACCTGTCCATCGGTGATGGCTTTTCCATATCACGTTTTACATCAACAGTGGCTTTGTTTTGATCGGGAGTATCTTCATAAATAAACGATGCCTCCAATTCTGTCTGCATGTAATTGTCAATGCTGAAAGCAAAGCCCGGCTGACTTTTACGTTGTGCGTATAACTTTATTAGGTCGGTTGCAATGTCTTTAACCTGTTTCTTGGTCTTCTCCTTCAACTTGTTCCAAACATCGCTTCCTAATTTGTTCGTTTTAGGAATGCTGCCTTCTTTGCCACTGTATTTTGCAATTTTATGCAGCGATGAAATATTTACATATAACAGATCACCATCTTTATAAACAATACGAACCGCTTCCTGCATTCTTCCATTGGCTTCAATTTTTTGCAAACCGCTGTATACTCCAACGCCATGATCGATATGTGTTACATAATCGCCGGGTTGCAGCTCCCGCAAGGTTTTTAACGTAAGCGCCTTATTCTTGCTAAAAGCTTGTTTTACCTTATACTTGTGATACCGTTGAAAAATTTGATGGTCAGTATAACAAACGATCTTTAGATCGTCATCAATAAAACCTTCGTGTATTGCAGTAGGAATGGGAGTAACCTGTATCTCTGCTTTCAGATCAATGAAGATAGTGTGCAGCCTTTCTAATTGTTTTGGATTTTCTGCAAAAAGAAAAATATTGTATTTCTGTTTTTCATACTCCTGCAAATTCTTTATCAACAGATCAAACTGGCGATTAAAGGAAGGCTGATCCTTGATTGCAAATTGTAAATTAGAAATTGCAAACTCAGTGTTTTTATTAAAGTAAGCTTTAGAGCCAAATTCAATTATATGATGCTGTTGAACTTGTTCTTCCAATATTGATGCAGTTATGAAATCATTTTTTGTAACATCGGTCTTCTCATTAATATCGCTGTCGTCACTCGTCTCACGTTTGATGTTCGTGGGCAGTTCAAGAAATAGCTCAAGATCTTCTTCCTGTTGTTCAATTTTCTCCTTGATGAATTCCCAATCTTCAGACCATACAATTGTATTTTCCGATAAAAAGTTTAATAAAGAAACTTTCTCTCCTGTTTCAAATTGCGTTTCTACATTAGGGATGATATTTACCTGCAATAATTTCCGTTCGCTCAATTGCGATTCCGCATCAAATATGCGAATGCTATCCACATCATTTCCAAACAACTCAATACGGTAAGGCTTTTCATTGCCGAAAGAATAAATATCCAATATTCCGCCACGCACAGCAAATTGTCCCGGTTCATATACAAAATCAGTTCTTTTAAAACCATATTGTACAAAACGTTCTAATATTGCGTTCACATTAAGTGTATCACCTTGCTTTATAGAAATAATATTCTCTGAAAGTGTTTTTGATAAAACCACTTTTTCGAACAACGCTTCGGGATAGGTAACAACGATCTTTTTATTTCCGCCGGCAGCAATCTTAGTAAGCGCTTCAGTACGTAACATCACGTGGCTGCTGTTTAATAAACGATAGTTCTTTTTATTTTTGAACGATGAAGGAAAATAAAAAATATCCAACGCGTTGGTAAGATTTTCCAGCGTATTATGAAAGTAGGCTGCTTCTTCGGCGTCTCTTAAAATAATAAGATGGTTTAGAGAAGAAGTAGCCGGATTATTAAATACAGCTGTAAAAATAAATTGCGAGGAGCCGCCAACAAGTCCTTTTAGGTGGATGTGGTTGAGTTGAGGCGATAGAATACCATCCGCTATTTGAAAACAGCGGGGATCGTTTGCGTAAGAAGCCATCAACAATTCCAGGTTCATCGAAGACGCAAAACTACATGAAAGAAAAGGTTATACCAATTTCTAGGTTAAGTCTCACAAAGTCAAGGAGAACACCAAATTTTTATAATTACAATTTCTCTTGTCTCTGCGAGGCTGGTAATATTTCATTAACAAAATACAGGCAGCAAAAAAGGTAATGGGCTTGTCTTATTAACACTTTTATTCATAGCTTTGGGAAGCTGTAAACCTTGTGAAATCCAATAAATATTTTTGAATGCGAAAAAGTTGCCTACCATTTCTGACAATCCTTTTTTCTTTAGTTTGTACACGGTCATTTGCGCAGGAGATAAAACCGGTGCACTTTTCAAATGGAAACTATAAAATAGAAAAGAACATATCATCAAAAATTTTCAAAAAAGAGAAAATAAAGACCGCCTTATATGATGATAAATACTTTGTGTTATTGCAATTCGCATCAATACCCACTGTAACTGAAATTGAACAGCTAAAAACTGCCGGTATTGAATTAAGTGATTATTTACCTGCTAACAGTTATTTTGCAAGCATCCGAAATGACTTTGATTTTTTGCAGGCACAAAAATTAAATATTATTGCTGTCGGTGTTATTCCTTCTGCTTATAAAATTGATGCTGATCTAACCAGTTATCAACCATCCTACAATAAAGAAGATTTTAAGTGCATTGCTGTTAATTTTATTTCATCTATTGATAGAAAAACGGCGGAGGCTGAACTGGAGAAATTGGGTGCTGTTTTAATAACGAACAAGTTCGAAGCGCCATCCTCTATATTTATTGAAATTGATACAAAGCTGATAAATGCCATTGCTGCATTGCCTTTCGTAAGTTCCGTAACCTTACAAACATTAAAAGACAAAACGCTTAATTATAATAGTGTTGCAGCACATGGTGTGAGTGCGTTAGAGGCTGTAGGAGGTAAAAATTTATTAGGCAGAGGTGTAACTGTAGGTATTGGTGACAATGCAGATATGTCTACTCATATTGACCTTACCAATAAGCTGATAATGCGCACTCCCTGGTACCCGGATGATCATGGAACACATGTGGCAGGAACATTGGCAGGTGCAGGTATCATCGATGTAAAATATCATGGCATGGCACCTAAAGCCACTCTTATCAATCAATATTTTACCGGTATAATAATAAATGCAGTTACTTATTTGGCAGACAATAATATGGTAGTCACCAATAACTCTTATTATTCGGTTGATGCAGGATGTACAGGTGAAGGAAAATATGATGTGCTGAGCAATTATATAGATTGGCAATTGAAAAATACACCACAGTTAATGCATATAATTGCAGCCGGAAACGATGGGGGTACTAACTGTTCTCCCTACTCAAATTCATTTGCTACTGTAAAATCAGGTTGGCAAAGCGCAAAAAATGTATTGACGGTCGGCGCTATGGATAATTCCAATTATACTATTGCGGGATTAAGTAGTTGCGGACCTGTAAAAGACGGACGCATTAAACCCGAAATAGTATCGGGAGGAGTAAACGTAACATCTACCATTACTAATAATAATTATCTTACTACAAGCGGTACCAGTATGGCAGCTCCTGCAGTAACAGGTTCTCTGGCTTTATTATATGAAGATTACCGGAGATCAAATGGCGGCACTAATCCTAAAGCTGCATTATTAAAAGCATTGCTTTGCAACAGTGCAGAAGATCTGGGAAACCCCGGGCCGGATTTTAGATTTGGTTTTGGCATGTTGAATACAAAAAGAGCTGTAGAGGACCTGGATAGTAATCGTTATTTTATTAATACCATAACCAACAATGCAAATGCAACGCATACTATTACAATTCCTAAAAATGCAAGGAAGCTAAAAGTAATGTTGTACTGGAGTGATAAAGAAGCTGCTATTAACGCAGCTACCGCTTTAATAAATGATCTGGATCTTACTGTTGCTGAACCTGGTGGCGTTACCATACATAAGCCTCTTATTTTAAATCCTTCTCCCGGTAGTGTAAATAATAATGCTGTAGAAGGCGCAGATCATACTAATAATATTGAGCAGGTAACGATCAATGATCCTGTGGCAGGAACTTATACGGTTAACGTAAATGGATATAATGTTCCTTATGGTCCGCAGGATTATATTGTTGCTTATGAAATACTGGATTCTTCCATAACATTGCAATATCCTTACGGCGGCGAAACATGGGTACCCGGCGAATCTGAATTGATCAGGTGGAATGTATATGGAAGTGAAAGCAAAACATTTACATTGGAGTATTCGACAGATAGCGGCAACGTATGGAATGTTATTAATAACGCCATTGCCAATGCCCGTTCTTATACATGGACTGTGCCTGCTACTGTTACTAACAAAGCTTTAATAAGAATTTCCACTAATGGAACTAGTTATAGTGATCAAAGTAAATTCGGTATCACCATATTGGGCCGACCCGTCGTTACCGCTTTCAATGCTTGCCAGGGTTATGTTTCATTAAAATGGAACAGTATTGCCGGCGCTACTTCATATAACATATTGCAGATGTCTGGCGATAGCATGATGGTAATTGCCAATACAATCGATACCAATTTTTTGGTTAAAAACCTGGATAAGAATAAGCAGTATTGGTTTGGTGTTGCAGCAAAAAAAGATTCGGCGGCAGGTAGGCGCTCTTTATCTGTAAATATTACTCCATCGGGCGGTGCCTGTACAGCAACTATATTTAATGGAGATATAAAAGTTGATTCGATATTAGAGCCTAATACGGCCAGGAAATTTTTTGCTAATGCCGGTAATGCAGTTAAGCCTGTAAAAGTTCGAATAAGAAATTTAGGCAGTACGGATGTAGCCGGACCTATTACTGTTTCATACAATAGTGAAGGTGGCATAGCAACAGAAACTATTACTGCAACAGTGCCTGCTAAAGGCACTTACGATTATACCTTTACTACGCCTTACGTATATGATACATCAGCATTTCATTATAACTTTAAAGCCTGGACTACTAATGTTGCCGACTCTAATCATCAGAATGATACAGCGTATAAAGCAGTGAAACTTTTGGACAATTCTGTAATAGCTTCTTTACCCATAATAGAAACGTTTGAAACATCTGCCGTTGGCGAATATAGAAATCCTACCTTAGGTTTTGTTGGTAACGATGCGTTTGATTTCACCGCTTCTTCAGTTTATGGAAGAGCAAGAACCTTTGTCAATACGGGTTTTTCACGTTCGGGCACTAAAGCACTTACGTTAGATCAGACCCCTTATCAAAAAAACTATACCACCAGTACGGCATTTGCCAGTTATAATCTAAGTGCTTTTTCGGGTACTCAACTCCGTTATGATTTTTACTATAGAAGCCAGGGTATGGCAGACTCTCCTAATAACAGGATATGGATTCGCGGCAGCGAAAATGACAATTGGGTGGAAGCGTATAATTTATATGCTAATCAACCCGCATTCGGACAATGGCAGCATGGCAACTTTAATATAAATGATCTGTTGAATAGCGCTACTCCTTCACAAGCGATCACCCCTACTTTTCAAATACGATTTGGAGAGCAGGGCTATACTTCTGCCAACACACCCGTTCCCCAATCTGACCTGGATGATGGATTTACATTTGACGATATGACACTGAAGCAAGTGTTCAATGATCTATCAGTCGCCAGCATTTTATCGCCTTCAAAAAATGGTTGCGGTTTATCAAGCGCCAATCCCATTTCAATACGTGTAAAAAATTATAATAATACTGCAGTTGCCAATGTGCCTGTTAATTACCAGGTAAATAATGGAACGGTTGTAACGGAAATAATTCCTTCAATTGCTGCCAACAGCGCTGTTGATTATACCTTTACTACCAAGGCGAATCTTTCTTCTTATGTAGATTATTCCATTAATGCCTGGGTTAAATTTCCGGGGGATACTTACTCCATCAATGATAGTGTAAAAAATTATTCCTTACATAACAGTCCTGTAATTACTACATATCCATACTTACAGGGTTTTGAAAATAACAACGGGCAGTTTTATGCACAAGGCACTAATTCTACCTGGCAATGGGGAGCGCCTGCAAAAACCATTATCAATAAGGCGCCTAATGGAAACTATATATGGACAACCAACTTAACAGGCAATTACAATAACAATGAGCAATCGTATTTATATACGCCTTGTTTCGATCTAAGCAGTTTAAACCAACCCGTACTTTCATTCAGTCATATTTTACAATTAGAACAAGATTTTGATTTTAGCTGGGTTGAATATTCAACTGATGGTACTAATTGGCAAAAGCTTGGTGATTTTAAACAGGGAACAAATTGGTATGATTCTGCCACAAGAAACTGGCGCAACTCCAACACCATATGGCATGTGGCAAGTATTGATATACCAACAAAGGGCACTAATGTGCGTTTTCGGTTTGTAATGAATGCAGATGATGGTGTAACTTATGAAGGGGCAGGGATAGATGACTTTCACATTTTTGATAAAGCAGCGGTATATACAGATACGCCCATCACTTCTTTATCGCAAAACGTAAGTGGAAATAACTGGATTCATTTTACAGCAAACAATAAACGGGTTGTGTCTATAAATGCCAATGGAAATAATTTAGGAATAACTAACGTTAGCGTGTACCCGTATAACGGCTCTACCCGGTATGCGAATGATCAATATTACCTTAATAGAAATATTGTTATCAGACCAACCGGTCAACCATCGGGAATGGTAGCAGTGCGTTTTTATTTTACTGATTCAGAAGTCAATCGTTTGCTAACCGATGTGGGCTGTGCTAATTGTACAAGACCACAGAATGCCTACCAATTAGGCGTTACGCAATATAATGGTAGCCTGGCAGATGAAAATGGTACGCTGGCAGATAATCTAACCGGATTGTTTTCGTTCATTACTCCGGATAGTACGGATATTATTCCCTATGATAATGGTTATTATGCTGAATATGATGTGTCGAAATTCGGTGAGTTTTGGTTAAACAAAGGTGGCATTAACAATGATAGCGCCCTGCCTTTAAAGCTGGTATCTTTTATAGCTAATAAACAAAATTCAAAAGTGGCATTGAATTGGCAAACGCAAAGCGAAAATTCCCTTGATCAATTCATTATTGAAAGAAGCAGCGACGGAAAAATATTTACAGATATTGGTATTGTGCCGGCTACTAATTCAAATTTAAATCAGCAATATAATTTCGTTGATGCATCGCCGTTAGTAATAAATTATTACCGGTTAAAAGTTGCCGATGCTGATGGCAGCGTTTCTTATTCAGCCATACAACAAGTGAATTTTGACAACAATGCATCTGCTATAGTTGTATATCCCAACCCCGTAACCAATCGTAAGTTATTTATTGCAAGTTCAAAAAATTGTACAGAAGCTTTGTTGTTGGATGTTTCCGGCAAGATCATCCGAAGGTTTCAACTACAGGGCAATAATAATTCCTTGAATATTTCCGGTATTGCAAAAGGTGTTTATCAATTAAAAATCTTTACTGAAACTTCAACGTCTTCACAAAAAATAATAGTACAATAAAAAACAGGGGCTTTCAACAGTTGAGCATTATTCAACAGTAGTTCCGGCTGTACGCTATACCTTCGCTGCGCTACGGTGACGCTTCCATCCGGCAGCCCATCGGCAATAGTTATCTGTCAACAAGGTCCAATTATATCCTTGCATGCAACCGGATAGATAGTATATTAACAGGTCCCTGCCTGTCTGCATTATAACCGGGGTTTATCAATAGCTGGTAAGCACCGGTAAGATAAATTTGGTTCTTCACCAATTCGGCAGAGTAATAAAATTCTACCAGGTGTTCCCATCCATAGGTCAAATTGCCGTCTCCCAGCATAAAGCCGTTGCCACCTGCTTTTAAATAATCTTGGTGAGGTTTTGAAATGCCTGAGGCTACATAACCGATCCCTGCGTTATCATTTTCTCTTTTCCACTTTTCACCTGTTGTAGACAATCCGGCGCTGATGCTGTGATCTATTTCGGTAAACATCCAGGTTTCATTGTTGCCGTCATTCCAGCTTGCTCTAAAGAAACATCCAAGATCTTTTGTGATCTCCTGTTCGGCATTAATGCCAAATCCATATTTGGTATTGCCATATTTTCTGCTGTCTTCAATAGAAGGATTGATTGGATCCAAAGCAATGCTTTGATTATAATTACCCATATTGGCAGAAGTGTAAAATCCCAACAACCTGATAGCGCCTTCTTTGGAATACAATTTATACCTGTGTGTATATTCAATAGTCTGCGAGCTTGCTTTTCCAATGCTCCAGTTCATTTCATTGCCGTTAGCAACTACCGGAACTAACGATATCGCATATCTTACTTCATTTTTTGGAGAAATATATTCCAATACAACGCTGGGAGTATAACCCCTTGTATTGGCCGGATAATCCCATCCACCATTACTCATTAAAGACCAGCTCATAAACTGAGTACGGGGATCGTGACTATATTTATTGTTATCAAAATAATCAGCCATGCCGATTTTTCCAATGGTTACTGCCAAGTACTTGTCAGGAATAGTGGTAGCTAACTGGTTAAGATCATCTTGTTGAAAAATTTGTTTATTACTTAACGAAAAGATCTGTTTGAAAAACAGCCGGGCAAGGTAAATTTTTGGAGCAGGGTCGCCAACACGAAAGGTTTCTCCATTGGTAGCATCAGCAACTCCCAATGCTTCACTTAAACCGGAACCGCCTGCAATCTCAGGATTAATAAAAATACTTGCTCCTTTCCACAACCTCATCCCGGCAAAAAAAGTAGAGGTAATAGAAGTTTTGCTTTCTTCTCCGGTAAGTAAACTGTTCTTACCGGTGTAAGCTGCACTAAAAGGAGGCTTATACTGGTTGATTATGGTTGTTTGTGCATGAATAGAAAATCTTTCTTCTTTTACAGAATCGCCGATTTGGGCATGTACCCGGCATAGTACGAGCATAAGCGATATAAGGCTAAACAATTGCTTCATTGCAGTATTCAATTAAATCTTCATTTATTAAAAGTGCGCAAATATCGCATATTCGCTATAATTGATAGTTAACTTAACGAAATCGTTTGCGGATATAATCTTACCTGCCAAAAATTTTCTTTGTATCATTGCGAAATTTTTAAAAACAACGATTATGCCTGTAGAACCTTGGCGCACCGGTAAGGTGATCAAAATTGAACAGCAAACTTATAATACACGTCGCTTTTTTATACAAGTTCCCGAACTAACATCTTTCGATTTTAAACCCGGACAGTTTGTTACGCTGGATCTACCCATTCACGAGAAACCTAATAAGCGCTGGCGCAGTTATTCCATTGCCAGTTGGCCTGATGGAACCAATGTGTTTGAATTATGCATTGTGCTATTAGATGGGGGTGCTGGTACTACCTATCTTTTTAATGAAGTAAAAGAAGGAAGCGAATTGACATTACGCGGACCCGTTGGTGTATTCAATCTTCATGAAGAAAATTTTCAGAAAGATATTTTCTTAATTGCCACCGGAACCGGTATTGCACCTTTCCGCAGCATGGCCAATCATATCAAACTAAAAGGATTAGAGCATAAAAACGTTCATTTAATATTCGGTTGCCGTACACAAAAAGACTTGTTGTATTACGATGAGTTCAGGCAATTGGAAAAAGAACTACCAACCTTTCATTACCATCCGGTATTATCAAGAGAGGAGTGGGATGGTGCAGGAAAAGGATATGTGCACACTGTTTACAAAGAATTATGTAAAGAAACACAGCCTGCCTGCTTCTTTTTATGCGGATGGAAGGCAATGATCGATGAAGCTAAACAAACGATCCAGGCTTTGGGCTACGATAGAAAAGCCATTCACCAGGAATTGTATGGATAATTAATTTCTTTCTACATCATCCATTAATTTTTTAATCATTGAATTGTCAACAGTAATACCTTCTAAGAAATCTCTTAGCGATGTTAATGTTGCATAGCAATCTTTTTTAGATAGATATCCTTCTATTGCTGATGGATGATTATACTTATTATAGATATAGGTAGCATAGAGTTCACATAATTCCTTCGCTTTTTTATTATTTCCTGCATCGGCAAGCGGACCCATTAACATGCATGCCGCAGGTATATTATTTGTTGCAATAAAATGAGCTTCGTCCAACGCTTTATTAAGCCAGTAATTCGCATGGTCTTTATCATCCTTAGTAAGATAAAAATTTGCAATGGTTGAATACAATGGAAAAAAAGTATTGTTGCCATCAAAAGAGATCGTCTTATGACCATTATATATTATCAATGGAGTTTTGTAAATGGTCTGTACAAAATTTTCAAGCTTATCTTCTGTTACTGTTTTTGCAGAATCATCTTGTAACGTTTCTGAAGAGGCAAAATGATAACAAATTCCATTCTGTTGAAGCCAATCGTTAAAATAGCCCGTATATGTGGCGGTGGTGAAGTAAATAGGTCGTATGCCGGCATTCTCGTTAATGATATCAAACACCATAAAGTCGCCATTTAATAAGTAAGAATTTAATTGAATAATGGGCTCTGTTGTAATATCCTGGGAGTCATCATCAGATTGAAATGAAGACTTGCTTTCATCAATTAATTTTGAAAAATCGTCAAATACAAATTGTTTGTATGGGTAAGAAGCAATGCTATCGTCGAACGTAGCATGATATGTCCTATTGCGTATTGTATTTAAGAGTGACGATAAGGGAATACTCTTGTATTTAGGTATAGATTTGTTTTCTGAAAAATAAAATACTTCAAAAAACTTTTTGCCATATTGATCTGCATCGGTTGTGAATGTTACCGCATTTGTTTTTTTTAGCATATCCAAATAGACTGGCATGCTTAATAAACTGGTATTAATTACTGAAACATCTTTTCTATAATTTTCTTTTTCTTGCACATACCACAAAGGATAAGTATCATTGTCTCCATATGTAAAAAGAATAGTATTGGGCGGGCATGAATTAAGATAGTTTTTAGCTTGTAAAATATAGGGGCTGTCTAATTCGGTATTAACAATAAATTCTTTTGCTTTTTTATCCTGTAAAGCCATCGTCATTTGACTGTAAGCTTTCATTTGCTCATTAAAGACTTTCAAATCAGCATTCCCGACTAATGTGACATAATCAGGGTTGAGAGCTCGTAACCTTTTTGCTGTTTCAATGGATTTCTGCAAATAATAAACAGCCTTATCTATTCTTGCAGAAGAAGGAAGTTCAAGCGTACTTAGTTTTCTTTGCAACGTATCATTTGTTAATGGATCTCCGCCGTATTGATACCAGGTATATCTTCCTGAATAGCGGCCGTAAGCTCTTAGTAGGCCGTCCAAAATAGTATCTGAAAGATTTTTTTTGTCTTCAAAATCTTTTATTACATCAACATCCCATCCATTGTATCCATAATATGGGCAACGTTCATAACTATACCAATCATAAATGTTTGTGCCGGAGCCTAAATAGCCCGTTACATTTTTTTCAATATCCTCATCAGCATCTTTTAGCAAAGCAACTGTGTCAATAAAGGTTTTATCTTTCTTTAACCAATACGGTCGTTCACTTGAAACTTCATGGGTTACTTGGTTTATTCTCTGTAAAAACCAGCCGTCTTTTTTCTTTGCAAAATTTACTACATTTTCATAGTTGCCATCTTCAGGATGACGGGAAAAATAATATCGCAAGATAGTGGGATAAGATGGCAGACTTTCCTGGGCAGAGCATACGGAAAGAGAAAAGTAAATGATAAGAAAAGAGAGGGTCTTTTTCATATCATTAAAAATAAAGATTATTGGGATATAAAAACCGGCAGCTTACTTATCATTAAATAAAACATGTATGGGAGCTGAGTATCCTTTTACTGAAAATAGCCATTGATTGGCGGTTGCATCCGGTCTTCTGTATTCTCCTTTACGGGTATAGATAGCAATAGCGCCTCCGTTTCCGCTGCCGAAACCTGCGCCGGTAAAAGGCGGAGGAAATGTTTTAATAATAGCAATATCCAACGGGTTTACACTTAAGAAAGATTCTATCTCCACGGGTATCTCATCAATAAAAAAGGCATTCACCTGCTTGCCTCTCCATATCACTTCACTTTCACCCATTTTATCAATGTTGACACGCAGTCCGGGAACTTTTGTTTGTAAAAACGTTAAGCAATCCGGGAAAGATAAAACATCGTCATTGTCTAAGCAATCAATTACTCGCTCATTAATGTCCTGGAATTCAGGAGATGAATTTTCTTCGTTAAATTTTTCTGCATTACTTTTTCGTACACCCGTTACTGTTACACCTTGAATATTTTTAAATTTTTTATCTAAGCTGTCTGCATTGATACTATAATTCCCCGGCATAGGTTTGCCTGTAGAGTCTTTTTTAATTGGCGCTGTAAAAATGATTTCCGTGCTGAATATTAAATTAGTAAAATCGGAAGGGATTGGCTTCTGTGTAATCGTTACATCAGGATGAACTTTCCTCTTATCATCAGCATAATTAAAAATGAGAGAAGCTTTATTTTCAAATACCAATGCCGGTAATGTAAAAAAGTCACCTTCTGTAAGCTGTAATGCTTTATTATATAAACGCTGATTATCGGTTACTACCATTGCATTAATACTACGACCTTTTACTTTGCTGACCACCTGCCCGCTTATAGAAAATATTTTGGGATAAAAAAAAGCTTTTACCTGCATTGAATTTGAGCGAAAATTGGGAGGGATCACTAATGCAATGGCTGAGCTGATATCTATTACTGGGTAAAAAGAAGTATCAGTTTTTAAGGCAATGGGTGATGATACCGTTACCATTAATGTGCCCGGTTTGGTATTAGGAACTGCGTTAACTGTCAAGAATACAGAATCTTTTTTATCGCTCACATCATAACTGATGGTAACAGGTGATGCGCTTTGCTGTGCATGGGCAACAATCGTTAGTAAACTTGCCAAACACCATGCAGCTATTTTATTTTTCATTAGCCGATAAAATTATTTCAGCAAAAGAAAACCTCTTTAGTAAATCGTGCTATTTTATTTTCTCAATTAACAGCTATTTAACCGTCACTGGCAACACCATTAGCTTATTTTATCTATTACTAACTTTTTTACTTCGTTTAAAGAAATGCGTTCTTGTGTCATTGTATCTCTGTAACGAATGGTAACGGTTTGATCCTCTTTTGTTTGATGATCGATCGTAACGCAAAATGGTGTGCCGATTGCATCCATGCGGCGGTAACGTTTTCCAATGGCATCCTTCTCTTCATAAAAACAATGAAAAGATTGTTTGCAATCATCGTACAATTCTTTTGCAATTTCAGGTAAGCCATCTTTTTTTACTAATGGCAATATGGCTAATTTAGTAGGAGCAATTTTTGCAGGAATACGCAATATAACACGACTGTCCTCTGTTCCATCCTCTTTCGTCCATTTTTCTTCTGCGTAAGCTAAACTAAGAATGGTTAAGAATAGCCTGTCCAAGCCAACCGATGTTTCCAATACATATGGAATGTAGTTGCCATAAGGTTTCCCTGTTGCAGGGTCAACATCATTATCAAAATATTGTAATTTCTTTTTACTGTAGATCTGGTGCTGGCTTAGATCAAAATCTGTTCTGCTGTGAATACCTTCCAACTCTTTCCAGCCAAAAGGAAATTCAAATTCAATATCAAGCGCCGCATCAGCGTAATGTGCTAATTTAACGTGATCATGAAAGCGCAGTTTATTAGAAGGAATGCCTAAGCTCTCATGCCATTTCTTTCTTGTTTCTTTCCAATAGTTATACCATTCCATTTGTGTGCCGGGGCGAATGAAGAATTGCATCTCCATTTGTTCAAATTCACGCATGCGGAAAATAAACTGGCGGGCAACAATTTCATTACGAAATGCTTTCCCGGTTTGTGCAATACCAAAAGGTATTTTCATACGGCCGGTTTTTTGCACGTTTAAAAAGTTCACAAAAATTCCTTGCGCTGTTTCAGGGCGTAAATACACAATATTGTCATCAGGATTTTCAGAAGCCACTGCACCAAACTCTGTTTTAAACATCAGGTTAAACTGGCGAACATCTGTCCAGTTACTTGTTTTGCTTACAGAACATTTTATTTTATTGTCTTCAATTAATTTTTTTAATCCTGCATAATCATCTTTTGCTAATAAAGCGTCCATTGCTGCTAACACGCCTTCAGCTTCTTCTTTCTTGCCATCGGCTTTTAGCTCATCTGCAAAGCCTTCAATCAAATGATCAACACGATAACGTTTTTTGCTGTCCTTATTATCGATCATCGGATCGCTGAAATTATCGACGTGCCCGCTGGCTTTCCAGGTAGTAGGATGCATGAAAATGGCGGCATCAATGCCAACAATGTTATCATGCAGTTGCGTCATGCTTTTCCACCATTCATCGCGGATATTCTTTTTTAGCTGTGAGCCGTTTTGTCCATAGTCATACACAGCACTTAAGCCATCATATATTTCGCTGGATTGAAAAATGTATCCGTATTCTTTACAATGAGAAATTAATTCCTGGAAAATAGTTGTTTCGTTTGCCATAAGGGTGCAAAAATAGCTGAAATTATAGTTTGATTATGCACCCGGTATTTGTTTTTCGCTGGATTTAAAACCTTGCATCTAATGTCAGGTAGTTCTTTGCTTTAAATGATATCGTGCTAAAAAGTAGATGCTTATTATGTCGAGGACGAATAATAATGACACAATGTTAAACCATCGGGAATGTTCGCTTTTTAACTTTTTGTACCGATAGGCATAATCAATGATACCCTTTCCTTTTACTTGAATATCCATGATCGTATTATTGCTGGAAAACATAGGGCCTTGGTATAAATTGCTCATGTCTTCTTTTAAAATCCCAACAATTACCGTATCGCCTTTTTTCAAATTGTAAAACCCAAGAATAGAATTAGCAAAGCGATATTCGTCATGGTAGAAATTGAACTCCGGATTATAATCCTCGAATTTGAATTCAAAATAATTTTGCGGGCTTTTACCCCCGGTTGATTTTAAATGAATTTCATCTTTGAGTACAAAAGGACGAAATTCTACATCTTTTTCAGTATAAATATGTGTAAGAAAATTTTGCCAAAATGTTATAACAAAAAAGATAAAAAGAACCGGAAATATCTGCACTAAAAAATTTTTCTTTAACTTTTTTGATAATGTCCGTAAGCTTTCTCTTTTTATAAAGAAGTCTTCTGATTTGGATTTTATGAGTTGTATAACTATCCCAATACTGGTAAATAAAAAAAACATTGAAAATATCATGAAAAACCCACCTGCTTCTTTAGAAAAGAAAAAGTATAAAACAGTTCCTGCAATACCGGCTATAAATGCGCTGATATAAAAATATAGCTTGTTTTTTTGCGCTGCTGAATATTCATCCGCAAATTTTGTTTTGGATGCAATGTAGGCTTGCCTGGCTTCTTCGTTTGATAATGAAAATGTTTGAGCCAGCTCTGCTATTACCAGTTCCGGTGTTTTGTTGGGCTCATTACTTAAAATGATGGCAAACTCAGTAGCACGGTCTATTCTTACCGATAAGGGCAGGTCGGTATATTCCATTTATTTTAATTTTTCATTGTTCTGATGCCTTTCCGCATCTCTAATATTTTTTTTCTCAAAGTTTTTTTGCAATGCTTCAGTCAGATCAACGCCTGTTTGATTTGCCAGGCAGATCAGTACCCATAACACATCAGCCATTTCATCGCTTAATTCTTTTCCTTTATCAGTTTCTTTAAAAGATTGTTCTCCATATTTTCTCACCATTAATCTTGAAAGCTCACCTACTTCTTCCATCAATATTCCCAAATTGGTCAATTCATTAAAATAACGAACACCAACTGTTTTTATCCATTTATCAACTTTTTGTTGCGCTTCTTTAATAGTTAACTCTTGCATCGTTATTCTTTATTTTTTGTATCAATGATAATCGTCACCGGGCCATCATTCAATAAAGATACTTTCATATCTGCACCAAACTCACCCGTATAAATTTTCTTACCCAGATCCTTTTCTAATTGCACGATCATACTTTCATACAATGGTGTCGCAATATCGGGCTTGCTTGCTTTTATATAAGACGGGCGATTCCCTTTTTTAGTAGAAGCGTGTAATGTAAACTGGCTCACCAATAAAATATCGCCATCAATATCTTTTACAGAAATGTTGGGTGTTTTGTTTTCATCATCAAATATGCGCAGGTTTATTATTTTGTTGCTTAGCCATTCAATATCTTCTTTTGTGTCGGCATCTTCAATACCAATTAATATTAGTAGGCCGGTATTGATTTTTGATTTTACCGTGCCATTAATAGTTACACTTGCGTGTGCTACTCTTTGTATAACTGTTTTCAAAATAAATATGATTGTTATGAAGGTACTGTATTGTCATCTTCAGTAATAGTAATACTTTTTGCCACATACGAGTGGGAAATAGAATCGTGCCAGCCAATAGCATCACCTTTTAAAAATGTAAGAGCATCAAAAGGAATAAAGCGTGATAAAGTACGTTTAATAATTCGCCCCAAACCAGCTTTGTTTCCTTCGGCATCTATGACAATAGTGCCTGTTAAATATTTACCGGGTGTCATTCTGAATACTCCTTCAAAAAGCAAATAATAAAGTAATTCAAAAGGAATTAAAAATATATAATAGTCCATATAACCACTTCCTGTGCTCCATGGAGTAAAAAGATTATTTCGAATAATTGCCAATGCTGAACAATATAACATAAAAGTCAGGAGCGAAGTATCTACTAAGCGATTAATAAATCTTTGTTTTCGATTTGCCAATACGATTTCATGAACAGTGCCGGTTTCATAATTGATGGTATCAATTCTTGCTTTTTTATGTTTACATAACAGCCCAAATGCATAAATGAAAAAAATATAGATTGCCAGTTCTGTACATATTATTATATGAATTGAAAGAGGAACTTTTGCTGCTGTTATGTCAAATAGATCAGGTTTTTTTGCCAAAAAGTGACAATAATCCAAAAGTATGATAGGTATGGCTATTATACGGATGCTTAAAAAAAGGATTAACAATGAATTTTTTTTGAAACTGCTGGTGAAAGAAATAATTGAGCCGGTAAGACCCAATAAGGGCGTTCCAATAAAAACATAAAAAGTCCAATCGTATAATATCCAATGAAATGAAGGTATTCTCATTATATATATAATACACTCGTATAATTCCCAAATAATATCAATAATTAAAACAATAGAAAATATTTTTAATTGCCCGGTAAAATTTTTCATCAACAAATACTTTTTTATAAGCGTCAAAATACTAATAAAATAATTGAGTCCAATAGATTTTAAATGTACTTGACCCTTCAAAACCATCAGTTGAACTCGCTAGTAATTTTACGATTGAAAGGCATTGAGAATGTCTTCTCGGATACAGTCAAGACTAGGCTTAGCTTTCAATAAACAGGACCAAAAATATCCAATAAAATCAGGCATTTTAGAGTGTTGATGAATGCCAAACACACTAAAATCAGCCTATGAAAATTTTAACGAAAAAACCAATCTTTTCGGCTACTATTTTGTTACACTAATGTGCATAAAAGTGAAAGGCAGCCATGCTGCTGAATTACGAAAATATTCACAGTCCTTTTCCACAACTGTTGATATTTACCATGAGGAAATCTGGAAATGAAAAAATATTTTCGTTAACGCACATCGCAAAAACAATTCTTAATCTACTAACCAATTTATTTGTATGCCAAACAGTAAAAAACAAGTCGCCAAAGGCGGACTGCAGTTTAGTCGGCAGTTTACAAAAGATGGAGTATCTCCCTACGATATGTTCGAGTACGATTATCGTACATCCGTGATAAAAAATCCTACCGGAGAGGTAGTGTTTAAGATGGAAGATGTGGAAGTGCCAAAGCAATGGAGCCAGATCGCTACAGATATATTGGCACAAAAATATTTCCGTAAAGCAGGTGTACCGCAAGGTGATGGCACGACAGGCAGAGAAACAACGATAAAGCAGGTAGCACATCGAATGGCGCATTGCTGGAGGGTTTGGGGCGAGCGTTATAATTATTTTGCTTCGCAAAAAGATGCTGATATATTTTACGATGAATTGGTGTATAGTATATTAAATCAATCTTGTGCACCTAACAGCCCTCAATGGTTTAATACAGGATTACATGAAGTGTATGGAATAACCGGAAAGCCACAAGGACATTATTATGTAGATCCTGCCGACGATCAATTAAAGAAATCAACCTCGGCTTACGAACGCCCTCAACCTCACGCTTGTTTTATATTAAGTGTAGATGATGACCTGGTGAATGACGGTGGCATTATGGACCTTTGGGTTCGTGAAGCAAGAATATTTAAATACGGAAGTGGTGTGGGCACTAACTTTAGCAGCATTCGGGGAGATGGCGAAAAATTGAGTGGCGGCGGTACTTCCAGCGGATTAATGAGCTTTTTAAAAATTGGTGATAGAGCTGCTGGCGCTATTAAAAGTGGCGGTACTACACGTCGTGCAGCTAAAATGGTTTGTCTGGATCTAGATCATCCCGAAATACAGGAATTTGTAAACTGGAAAATGGAGGAAGAGAAAAAAGTAGCGGCTTTAATTGCTGCGGGCTATTCTCACGATTATGAAGGCGAAGCGTACAAAACAGTAAGCGGACAAAACAGCAATAACTCTGTTCGTATTCCTAACTCTTTCTTTAAAGCATTGGATGAAGATGGCGATTGGGAATTGAAAGCAAGAAGCACCGGCAAAGTAATGAAGACGGTGAAGGCAAGAGAATTGTGGAATCAAATTAATTACGCTGCGTGGCGCTGCGCTGATCCGGGAACTCAATACGATACTACCATTAATGAATGGCACACTTGTCCTGAGGGTGGTCGCATAAATGCGTCTAACCCTTGCAGTGAGTATATGTTCTTAGATAATACGGCTTGTAATCTTGCTTCTATCAACCTTCGTCGTTTCTTTAATGAGGCTGATAATAGTTTTGATGTTACAGGCTTTGAATATACTTCCCGTTTGTGGACAGTTGTATTAGAGGTAAGCGTTTTAATGGCGCAGTTCCCATCTAAAGAAGTAGCACAATTAAGTTATGATTATCGTACGCTTGGTTTAGGTTATGCAAACCTGGGTAGTATGTTAATGGTAAGCGGTATTGCTTACGATAGTGAAGAGGCAAGAGGAATTGCAGGTGCTATTACAGCGATCATGACGGGCATTGCTTATAAAACCTCTGCAGAGCTGGCAAGCATCTTAGGTCCTTTTGCTAAATATTCAGAAAATAAAAAGCACATGTTGCGTGTAATGCGTAATCATCGTGCAGCTGCGTATGATGCTACGGATGCATATGAAGGATTGGAAATAAAGCCTCAAGGTATCAATGCAAGGTATTGTCCTGACTATTTACTGAAAGCCGCTACCAAAGCATGGGATGATGCGGTTCAGTTAGGAGAAAAATATGGCTACCGCAATGCACAAACTACTGTAATTGCTCCAACAGGAACAATTGGTTTGGTAATGGATTGCGATACTACAGGTGTTGAACCTGATTTTGCTTTAGTGAAATTTAAAAAATTAAGCGGTGGTGGTTATTTCAAGATCATTAACCAAAGCGTTCCCCAGGCCTTGCGCAACCTCCAATACAACGAAAAGGAAATAGAAGAGATCGTAAATTATGCTAAAGGGCATGCTACATTAAAGGGTGCCCCTTACATAAATTATCAATCATTAAGTGAGAAAGGATTTATTACAGAAGAAATAGCAAAGCTGGATGCATCTATGGCTAGCGCTTTTGAAATCGGGTTTGTATTTAATGTGTATACGTTAGGAGAAGCTTGTTTACAACGGTTAGGATTTAAGCCTGAACAATACAATGATTTTGGCTGGAGCTTATTGGAAGCATTAGGATTTACCGATGAACAGATTGAAAAAGCCAACGAATATGTTTGCGGCACAATGACGGTAGAAGGCGCTTCTTATTTAAAAGAAGAACATCTTTCTGTATTTGATTGTGCTAATAAATGCGGACAAAAAGGCCAGCGTTATATTCATGCACACGGGCACATTCGCATGATGGGAGCTGCGCAACCATTTTTAAGTGGTGCTATCAGCAAAACGATCAATCTTCCAAACGAAGCCACAGTAGAAGAGATCGCAGATAGCTATCGCCTAAGCTGGGAACTAGGTTTGAAAGCAAATGCACTGTATCGTGATGGGTCTAAATTATCTCAACCGCTCAGCAACAAATCAGACAAGAAAAAGAAAACGGAAACTAGCGATAACGCACAGACGATAAATGAAGTGGAACAATCAGAAGCGAGTCAACCTACAATAGTGGATATGAGCAAGCTTACTATTGATGAGTTGCTGGATGAAGTAAGCAAGCGCATGCAAAGCAGTCCGGATACAACATTGAAAGGTAAACTTGCAAAAATTGTAGAACGCAAAACATTACCTGCAAAACGTAGGGGCTTTACACAAAAAGCAAAAATAAACGGACAGGCATTGTTCCTTCGCACCGGTGAATACAGTGATGGAACTGTTGGAGAAATATTTATTGATATGGCGAAGGAAGGAGCAACAATGCGCAGCATGCTCAACTGTTTTGCTATCGCTATTTCAATCGGATTACAATACGGCGTGCCTTTAGAAGAGTTTGTAGAAAAATTTGTGTTCACACGTTTTGAGCCAAGCGGAATGGTAGATCATCCGAATATTAAAACTACCACATCAATCATTGATTTTATCTTCCGCTCATTAGCGTATGAATATTTAGGCAGAAACGATCTGGTTCATGTGTTGGATAAGCCTGAAGTGGAAAATTTAGGCGATGAAAGTTGGGATGAAGCTTCGCCAACTATTGGAGAACGTAAACCTGAATTAAGTGAAGTACGAGTATTGGGAAGTGCCGCACCTCAACCGGCAAAGGCTCAAAAAACTGCTATGGTCAATGCCGGGGATAGCACACAGAATTATTTAAAATCGATGCAAAGCGATGCGCCTGCCTGTAATACCTGCGGTCATATTACTATTCGCAGTGGTACTTGTTACAAATGTTTGAATTGTGGAAACAGCATGGGTTGCAGTTAGTGAAATAGAACTCAGCATAAACAAAGGCCGTTTGAATTTTTCGAACGGCTTTTTTTATACCAAAAGATCTTTTTGATGATGTTCTTCATTATATTCTCTTTTCCATCTGCGGTGGCTCCATAAATAATTGGATGGATGTTGGCGAATAGAATCTTCCATGAAAGCGGCCATCTTCTTTGTTATTTCTCCATGAGGTAAACTATTAGGGTCGGTGGTTAGTAAGGTCAATTCCGTTTTATAATGCCCTCTTTTTAATTTATAGCAATTGCCCATCACTATTGCAGTTTTGTACATGCGGGCCGTTTTTTCAGGACCTTTTACAAAAGCAGTTAGTTTTCCAAAAAACGGAAGCCAATAACAAGCATCTACAGGACTTTGATCTCCCACTAAAGCCAGCACAAACCTGTCTTTGGAAATAGGAGCAAAATCTTTTCTGAACTGCCAGGCGCCTACTAATAGAGAACCATATCGTGACCGTATCTTATAAAAAAGTTTCTTGAATGTTTCATTAGCGATACCCATATAAACTACTACAAATGGATATTGAAGATTGGCAGCGTATGCAGGGTTGGCAATTTCCCAATTAAACTGGTGCGATAGTAAAAGCTGTATGTTGATCCCGCTATCGTACAGATCATTCATCACTTCATAATTACATTGGAAACGTTTATTCAATTCTTTTTTTGAAATGGATAACAGCTTTATTACTTCAATAAAGTTATCAGTGAAATTGGAATAAAATTCTTTCGCTATTTTTTCTCTTTCTGTTTCTGTTTTTTCAGGAAAAGCTATTAGCAGGTTATTCATAACAACCGGTTTCCTGTATTTGAATACACGGTATAGTAAGAAAGCAGCAAAATCACTTATGATATAAATAATTCGCCAGGGAAGTAATGATAACAAATAAAATATTCCGTAAACAATATAATACATAGCCAATTGTTGCACAAAGGTATGCCGTACAAGGGAGTGACACAACTATGCTTAATTGAAAGTCAAATGCTGACTAAAAAATTACAAAACAATGTTTTGAACCTTATCGCTTTTAGAAAGATAATCCGTTGTATAATGTAAGCCCCTGCTTTCATGCCTGAATTCTGCGCTTTTTACAATAAGATACGCGACAGTGATCATATTGCGTAATTCGCAAAGCTGTGGGGATACTTCTGTCTTTTCGTATAATACTTCCGTTTCTTCATGCAGCAGATCTAAGCGTTTATTGGCACGATGCAAACGCTCTGTGTTACGAACAATACCCACATAATCACTCATCAGCAATTTCAATTCTTTTAAACTTTGTGTGATAAGGATTTTTTCCTTTGGCTTATTGGTTCCTTCTGCATTCCAGCCCGGAATAAGGTTTTCATCAATTTGCTTAATACCATTTATTCTTTCTATAGCATCCAAATAAGCTCTGTGTGCAAATACCATAGCCTCCAGCAAACTATTACTTGCTAAACGATTGGCGCCATGCAAGCCTGTTGAAGCGCATTCACCTGCGGCATATAAATTTTTGATAGATGTGCGTGCGTATTCATCTGTTTTAATACCGCCGCAGCTATAATGCGCCGCAGGCGCCACAGGGATCATTTGCTTGGTAACGTCAATGCCTATACTCAAACACTTGTCATAAATAGTAGGAAAATGTTCAAGGAATTTTTCTTTCGGCATGTGGCGACAATCAAGATAAACATTTTCCGTACCGCCGATCTTCATTTCATTATCGATAGCTCTTGCTACAATATCTCTTGGTGCAAGGTCTTTGCGGGCATCATATTTTTCCATGAATGCCTCACCGTCTGCATTGCGTAAAATACCGCCATCACCACGTACTGCTTCTGTAATTAAGAACGATTGTCCACGCACGCCCGGCTCGTACAAAGCCGTTGGATGAAACTGGATGAATTCCATATTTTCAATACGTCCTTTTGCACGATATACCATTGCTACACCGTCTCCTGTTGCAATGGCAGGGTTTGTTGTAGTTCGATATACTTGTCCGTTGCCGCCGCTGGCCAGTAAAATGATCTTCGCTAATATCTTTTCAATCTTTTGCGTATTCAGGTTCAACACATACACACCATAGCACTCAATATCCAACGTAGATTTAGTTACTAAATATCCTAAATGATGTTGTGTTATCAGATCCAGCACAAAGCAATGACTTACCAGTTTGATGTTTGGTAAGGTTTTGATCTTTTCCAGCAATGCTCTTTCCATTTCTCTGCCGGTAAAATCTTTATGATGCAATATTCTGTATTCGCTATGTCCGCCTTCTTTACCTAACTTAAATTCTCCATCAGGCGCTTTATCAAACTGTGCACCCCACTCGATCAACTCCTTGATCCTGTCTACACCTTCTTTCACAACAATTTCAACAACATGTTCATTACACAATCCATCGCCGGCGATCAATGTGTCTTCAATATGTTTTTCAAAGCTGTCCTTATCTGCATCCATTACGCCGGCAATACCACCTTGCGCATACTTGGTATTGGTTTCATCGCTTTGTGTTTTTGTAAGAATCGTAATTGTTTTATCCGGGCAATCCTGTGCTACTTTTAAAGCATAAGTTAGTCCTGCTATCCCGCTGCCTATAACCAAGAAGTCTGTCTGCATGCTATTTTTAAGAGAGAGTTTATTGATGTTATTTATTTTGTTACAAACAATCGTTCGTTATTCATCATCATGGAGTTTATCCTGAGGAACGAAGTATCACTCACTTATACTGATGCTCTTTATTGAGCAACTACTGCCAAAGGTTCCACCCAGGCATCGTTTTCTTTTAATAAGTTAATCAATTCATCTACCGCTACAGCGCTGTCTACATTTCGTTTTACAATTTCCTTGCCTTTGTACAACGTTATTTTCCCAACGCCGCTGCCAACGTAACCAAAGTCTGCATCAGCCATTTCACCGGGGCCGTTTACTATGCAGCCCATGATAGCGATCTTCAATCCTTTTAAATGATTGGTTCTTGCCCGAATCTTTGCAGTTGTTTCCTGTAGCTCAAACAATGTTCTTCCGCAACTTGGGCAGCTGATATATTCTGTTTTAGATATTCTTGTACGAACAGCCTGTAAAATAGAGAATGAAGTGTTATTTAAAAATTGATGATTATTTTTTGTTGGCAAATAGGTTCTGCCTGATATTTTATTGTTTTGAATTTTTCCGGGATTGTTTATCAGCCATATCCCATCGCCAATGCCATCTAAAAACAATGCGCCGCTTTCTGCAGAAAAATGAATTAACTGCTCATCGATTGTGCTGTCATGGCTTTCAACAACTACAATAACAGGGCAGGTAATATTTTCATTCATCAGCTTTATTACAAAGCTTCTTACCGATTGCATGGCATTTGCCGCAGTTGACCAAAGGCATAAAACCACTTTTTTGTCAGCACGTATTGCCTGCAATATTTCATTTGTTACTTCGCTGTTTGTATCTAACGAAATAAAATTCATTACCTGCGAACGATCCGTAATTTCTAAATATTCATTACTGCTGTATAATGGAAAATATTTTTGTTGATCGCTTTCTCCCTTCCAAACCTTATAATTGCAAATAACTTTTAAAGTGCCCGGCAAAGCAAAGTCGATCAATTTATTATGCGAATAAATATAATCGGCAGCAGTATCGCCAATAGTCCACTTATCTGTTTGTTCGTTATAAGTATAGCCAATTGCCTGCAAGTCTTGATGGGCAATAGTTGCAGCCTCCATAAAATCAGCGATAACAACAGGTACATGATGTCCGCCAATATTATCAATTGTATTTGTCTCTCTTCTTTTATATTCAAATGGAGAATATGGTAACGAAGTCAAATTTTCTTTATCGGCTGATGTTTGACGTTTATCATCTGCATATCTTTTCACCAGGTCTTTACAAACGGGAATTTCAAATTCCGGATCTTCTGTTAGACTAACCCGAATAGTATCGCCAATACCATCTTCCAACAAGGTTCCAATACCAATGGCAGATTTTATTCTTCCATCTTCACCATCACCTGCTTCAGTAACACCGAGATGCAAAGGATAACACTCACCAAACTCGTCCTGCATGTGCTCGATCAGCAACCGATACGCTTGTACCATTACCAATGGATTGCTGCTTTTCATGCTGAGAATAATATTGTGGTAATCTTCGTTTCGTGCTATGCGTAAAAACTCCATAGCGCTTTCTACCATTCCATTAGGCGTATCGCCATAGCGGCTCATAATTCTATCGCTTAACGAACCGTGATTGGTTCCGATACGCATAGCTGTTCCATGCTCTTTACAGATCTTAACCAATGGCGTAAAGCGTTCACGAATACGTTCTATCTCTTCTGCATATTCAGCATCCGTATATTCAATTTGTTCAAATTTTTTCTTATCAACATAGTTGCCGGGATTTACTCTTACTTTTTCTACAATGGTGGCAGCTATTTCAGCAGCATTTGGTGTGAAATGAATATCTGCTACAAGCGGTGTGTTATAACCTCTTTTGCGCAATTCATTTTTTATGTTGAGTAAATTCTCTGCTTCTTTTTTTGATGGTGCAGTTATGCGTACCAGTTCAGCGCCGGCTTCAATACAACGAATGGATTGTTCTACTGTTGCCATAGTATCCATTGTATCGGTGGTGGTCATGGTTTGCACCCGAATAGGATGACCATTGCCCAACAATAAATTGCCAATCTTTACTTCACGGGTTTTTAAACGTTTGTATGTGGATATGCTTGCTGCGTACATAATATGCAATATGAGATGCAAATTTACTACTAAACCATCACAGACTAATTTGTTTGCGGCATTTATCACAAAGCCATTTTTTCTCCTTATCTACGGTATTTATAGAACCTTCCGCATCGTTCATTAAACATGCCACATTATTACTGCAATGCGGCAGCCCGAAATTATGCCCGATTTCATGTAATATTATTTTGATGAATCGTTCTTTAAAAAGAGCCGGCGAACTTAATAACCGATACGTTGAAACAATACAAACGCTGCCCGGGCAAGCGCCATAACCCAATATTCCCCAATCGCCAATAGAATCTTTTTTAGTAGAAATGTCTTTGCCTGTCAATCCAACTATTATCTCATTATCTTTTAAAAAACGATTTTCAAATTTTAAAAGACTGTCTGCTTTATAGCGATTTCTTGGTTTATAATATGCAAATGACGGAAGTTGAGCAGAAGTTAAGCATATTACCTTGCAATGATAAAAGCTGTCTATTTGTCGCTGAATAAAAGGGATAAGAGAAGTGTCAAATCCTTCGTAAGGCAATAATACAATGGTTGTTTCTTTTACAGTTGGAATATTCGCTTTCTTTTCATTACAGCCGAACAACAACAGTAAGAGAAGGTATTTCCACATATCAAATATTCTTTGATGAATAACGATGTGCCGTACAAGAGAACGATCCTTCATGCCTCAGGATAAACTCCACAATATTGAATAGCATTACGGCAGCTCGATCAAAAATTACATCTTGCCTTCAAAAAACCCCATTTGTTTTAAAATGGCTGTTGTAATACTCAATCTTGCTTTTTGAATGTCGATATTTTTATCGGGCGTTTTAATAAGCGTAACAAAAAAGTAAGGATGCTGGTTTTCTTCTACCCAGCCTACTATCCAGCCGATAGAATTATGCTGTTCATCATAGCCCAAGCCGGTTTTATAACAAAGCTTATACAACGTATTATCCTCCTGTGTCATTACTTCACGCACGATCTTTTGTGTTCTTTTTTGAAAAGGAAGTTGATCGAAATATAGTTTCTTTACCAACCCCAGTTGCTCATCCGGAGAAATTTTAAGACTGTTGTCTAACCAAAAACTATCAATACGATCACCTATTTTCATATTGCCATAATGCAAGCTATCCAGCCAATATTGCATCGTATCTCTTCCTATTCTGCGGGCAACTTCCTGGTAATAAGGAACGCAGCTAACTTTAAAAGCCTCTTTCATGCCCATATCTTTATTCCATGCTTCATTGCTACGTTTAATACCATCCCATTTGATCACCATGTTTCCATCTGTTATCTTTCCTGTTTCAATACCAATTAATGAGTTTACAATTTTAAAGGTTGAAGCAGGTAATGTGCGCTGTGCATCAAGACTTAGATTATAAGCCGTTATTTGCCCGGTTTTATTATTAAGGAATTCAAAGGAGCCATCCACTTTATATTCGTCAAAATACTTCTTTAGATCATTGTCTATTTTAACCCGTGTAGAGCAGGAGAAAAAGGTAACAGATAAAAGACAAAAAGTAAAAACCAATACAGGTTTATATCGAAAAAATGAAGAAGAAAAATTCATGATCTTATTTTGATTCTAAATATTTAGCAGTGGCTTCTAATGCTTCGTAAAATTCGGTTCCGTATTTTCTTATTAAAGATTCTTTTAAAAAAACATACACCGGAACCTTTAGTTTTTTTCCGAGAGAGCAGGCTGCTTTGCAAAGGTCTTCACGTGGCTCGTAGTTCACATATTCTATTTGCTTGTTCTTGCTTTGCTTGGTTCTGATAGGATATAAATGGCAGCTGATCGGTTTTTTCCATTGTACTTTGCCATCATTATACGCCTGTTCTATTCCGCATTTTACAATGCCTTTTTTATCGGTTATTCCATATACACAAACCTTACTTTCAATGGTAGGAGTTACCCATCCGAACTCACGACTGTAAACATACTTGCCTTGTTTCTGCAATTCTTTTTTACTTTCTTCCGTCAGATAAGGCAAAACAGCATCATACACCTCATTAATGTTTTGCAATTCCTCTTTTGTAAGCGGAGCGCCTGCATCGCCGTCAACACAACAACCTCCTTTGCATTTATTAAGGTCGCACACAAATTGCTCGCTAATCACCTCATCGCTTACCAATATGTTGTCAATTGCTATCATGGAAGCTGCAAAATTAGTTAGAAAAGATGGAAGCTGGACGTGAGATTATTTATTCGTCCACTTAAATGTGTTAATGATATGTTCCAGGTCTTTCTGCAAAAAATCCTGGACAGGCTTTAATGAATCTGCATTGGGAGTCACGTCAAAATACAGTGCTCCTCGGATGAAGTTCTTAGTGGTATCGCTTAAGAAGAATTGTTTGGAAGTGGCTGCATTGCCGCCTACTTTAAAAAATATTCCGGATAAGCCGTTAGGGGTATTAATTACACTGTCTTTAATAGAAGAAGCCGCTACAGTGTTTTTATTGGTCAATGCATACGCATCATTTACCAATTTATCATATACGTTAATGGCAAATGAATCTTTATAAACGCCATTGTCCTGTTTTATTTTGTACGTTGCTTTACCTCCTATGATCTTATAGCTTAAAAAAACTCTGCCCCGGAATTGAGGAAAATCGATATTGATCCAGTAAGGGTTTTCGGGATCGCTATCAAAATAAGTAGAATCACGGATTATTTGTGCATATACAGGATATTCAAAGCTGAAAGGAAAATCTTTTCGGTCAAATTGCGTGTATTCTCTTTTTGGAAAATCAATTTTATAATAGCCATGCTTTTTTGAAATGTAGGCAGAATTACAAGAACAAAAAGCTAAAAGCAAAAAGCTGAAAGCAAAAAACAAATTTGAAATTTGAAATCTGGAATTTGGAATGTGAAATTTCATTACTCGGTTACCGCTGGTTTTACAATCACTTTTACTCTGTCAATTCTGTTGCGGTTTATTTCTAAAGGAATAAAAGTATAATTACTGCTTACAATTTCTTCATTCACCTGTGGAAACTCTCCGGCTATCTCTAATACCAATCCTGCCAGGGAATCGCTGTCGCCTCTTATATTTTCAAACGCATCAACAGCAATACTCATTGCCTTGCATACATCGTTGATCATTGTTTTGCCTTCAAAGATGAAAGTGTGATCATCCAGCTTTTTATTTACACTTTCCTCATCGTCAAATTCATCTTTTATATCACCGATGATCTCTTCCATGATGTCTTCCAGCGTTACAATGCCCGATGTACCGCCAAATTCATCTACTACAACCGCAAAATGTATATGGCGGTTGCGAAATTCCTGTAACAGGTCTTCGATTAGTTTTTGTTCGTGTACAAAATAAGCCTGGCGAATAAGATCATGCCAGTTGAAATTTTCCGGGCGCTCGGTGTTAACATACGGCAATAGGTCTTTAGTATGTAGTATGCCTTCAATTTCATCCAGGTCGGCGTTGTATACAGGAAGTCTTGAATAATTTAATTCTTCTACTTTTTTAATTAATTCCTCAAAAGTGGAGGTATTGCTAATGCCACTAACGTCGAGCCGTGTACGCATTATTTGTTTTACGGTAGTATCGCCAAATTTTCGTATCCCTTTTAATATTTGCTTTTCTTCTACCGTTGCTTCATGCTCGGGTAAAAGGTCTATGGCATAATCCAATTGACTGCTATCTAATAAAGGAGAATTATTTTGAGAGAGCTTCTTTTCAATTCTATCACTAAAGCGAACCAATCTTTTACTAAAACGATAAAAAACACTATTGAACACATCTATCAATAAAGATGTAGTAGACGCAAACCAGATCTTATCGTTGGTTGCCCAAACCTTTGGCAACACTTCTCCAAACAACACTAATAAAAAGGTTACCAAAATTACTTTGATCACAAAGTTCAGCCAGAATACCAAGCCTAATTTTTCCAGCCAGCTGTCAATTAAAATATTGGATATAAGGATAATGCCGATATTAATAAAGCTATTGGCAATAAGCATGGACGCCAATAATATTTTCGGTTTTTCCAGTAAAGTAACTATACGCTTTAACGCTGGCTCGGGTCTTGTTTTAAGTGCATTTAGGTCTTTATGTGTAAGCGAGAAAAAAGCCACTTCGGAACCGGCTACCAAAAAAGATAAAGTAAAAAGAATAATAGCTAAAATGATGAGTACAGTAGAAATAGCAGGCGTAATTGCCAATAAAGAAAGCTTATTGCTTACAGTAAAATTAATGACCGAATGATAATCCAAAACAACCAGTTTTAGTGAACAATAACCAGAACAAATGTTCTAATTTTTTCCGAAGGTATAGTGTTTAATTTAAAAAGGTAAAATTTCAGGTCTGTCGTCAGGTGGCGGTATTTCACCTCCTTCAATAATATCCGGACCTGCAGCATGCCCATCCGTGCGTTTATCCAGCATGATCAGATTATCACCCACAATTTCTGTAGCAAACTTTTTATTTCCTTCTTTATCTTCCCAGCTCCTTGTTTTTAAACGACCTTCAATATAAACCAGGCTTCCTTTGTGTAAATATTTTTGCGCCAACTCTGCCAACCCTCTCCATAAAACTACTGTATGCCATTCTGTTTGAGAGATCAGTTTTCCGTTTCTGTCTTTATAGGTTTCTGTAGTAGCCAACGAAAACTTGGCAACAGCAATATTTCCTTCCAGAAATTGAATATCCGGGTCTTTTCCCAAATTACCGATTAGCATTACCCTGTTTACGCCTCTCATGTTGTTGGTTTTAAGTCATTAATGAAGATACAAACAGTACTAAACAAATTTAAAGATTAATTTTTTCATTTAAACGTGTTTTTGAAAAAATTGCAACAATCTAATAATTGAGGTTTTTTGAGGCTTTTGAGCGGCTTTTGTATCGTTATCAGGCAGTGTTGTGTAATTTAATTCCGATTTGCCGGAACTCACTTCTTCTGCAGATCGTTATTCAATATCTTTCAAGTAGGAGGTAATGAATTTCGGAAACGGCAACAGCAAGATTTTCTTTTGGCTCACTATATCATATCCATCAATTTTTAAAGGAGAATTAGTTATAGCCTTTATAAACTGTCCATGAATGGTTTGATGGCTAAGCTGTTGTTTATACTTTTTTGAGATAGTTATTTTGCTTTGAGTTTTTATGCCGGCAATTAATTCCAATTGCTTTTTTATTTTATTCTCCGGTAGTTCACTATCGCTTTCAAACAAAACAAATTCATATAGGTTTTCCCAAATGTCTTTTGCGGGTCTCTTTCTTACTAAAAAACTATTATTATGTTCAACAATGAAATAATAAAACCATCTTGTTCTTTTAATGATCTTTTTTTCTTTTACAGGCAATACATTCACTTTATTATTTAAATAAGCCACACAATTCTTTTGCAGCAAACAAGCATCACACAAAGGTTGTTGCGGCTTACAAATAACAGCGCCAAAGTCCATCAATGCCTGGTTATAAATGCCCGGTTGCTTTTTATCTAATAATGAATTGGCAAGTACTGTAAATGTTTTTTTTCCTTCAGTGCTATCGATCGGTATTTTAATTCCAAAGAATCTTGAAAGCACTCTAAACACATTTCCATCAACAACAGCATGCGGTAGTTGAAAAGCAAAAGAGCTAATAGCAGCTGCCGTGTACGGACCAATGCCTTTTAGTTTCAAAATAGCTTCATACGTATTTGGAAATTCTCCATTCAATTCAGTAGAAATAAACCTGGCAGTGGCGATTAAATTTTTACATCTTGAATAATAACCTAAGCCTTCCCACAATTTAAAAACAGTTGTTTCGGGTGCCTTTGCCAGGTCATTAACTGTAGGAAAAGCTTTAATAAAACGTTGATAATAGGCGAGTCCCTGTTCAACCCGGGTTTGTTGCAGGATAATTTCACTTAACCAGATCCTGTATGCATCTTTTTCTCCCTTCCAGGGCATTTGGCGGGTGTTGCATAACTCATTCCATTTCAAAAGCTGACGAGTAAAAAATTTATTCGTAGAAGCTGTTTTTTCCATTTTTTCAAATTTCCTTTAAAAAGAAATAAGCACCTATTTTATTTTATTTTTGTTATGACTTACTTAAAATCAAACAATTACATATTTTATAGAAAATATAAATATCTTATTGATTTGTTATTACAACCTGATAATCAGGCGATAGTGTTGCATAATTCATTTATTTGTCTTAATTTTCTTTTTACTTAACGTAAACTAAAACTTGCAATATGAGAAAAGCAGATCTAATCACACAGATTTCTGATAAAACGGGCATTCCCAAAGTGGATGTAATGGTGGCTTTGGAGACAATGTTTAAAGAGATCAAGCAGTCGCTCATCTCCGGCGAAAACATTTACATTCGCGGGTTTGGTAGCTTTATCACTAAAAAACGTGCGGCTAAAATCGGTCGAAATATCAAAAAGAATATAGCGGTAGAAATTCCTGAACATTACATTCCTGCTTTTAAGCCGGCAAAAGAATTTGTGAAAGAAGTAAAGAGTAAAAAACTCGATGACTCTCCGGTAAATGATGATATGGAAGAAGAATAGAACAAGTAACTTCGCATTTTTTAAACCTTGAATGTGAAGAAACAATTTATACTTGCCGGCGGAGGACTGATTTTATTACTTTCCCTATTTTTTTTCGGCAAAACAGTCGAAAAAAAACCTGAGATACAAACTCCTGCTACTGCACAGCCTTCGCCGTCTTTTTCGTTTGATAATTACCTGCAAACTGCAAAGCAACACCTCTCTCTCCCCCAACAAACATACGTTTTAGCATTAGAAAATAATATTAGCCGCGGCGATGTACAAGACCAGCAATTAAAAGATTATTCGGCGTTGGCATCTTTCTGGAAAGACTCTGTACACGACCATACTATTTACGATTTTTATATTGCAAAATCTGCCAAGTTGGTAAAGTCTGAAAAAACCCTCACCTTTGCAGCCCAATTAATGTTAACGGATTTGCAAAGAGAAGGAGATCCGGATAAAAAAGGTTGGGTAGCCGAACAGGCTATTGAGTTATTTGAACAGGCTATTGAACTGGATCCCAACAACGACAGCTTAAAGGTTGGATTGGGAAGTTGCTATGTTTATGGTAAAGGAATGGCAGGCAATGCACAGGAAACTATGAAGGGTATCCAGCAACTGCTGCAGGTCGTTCGCAGAGATTCTACCAACATGCAGGCGCAACTGGTTTTGGGAATTGGCGGTGTTATATCATCTCAATTTGATAAAGCTATACCACGTTTAACAACTGTAGTTACCAATGAGCCAAATAATGCAGAGGCTGTTTCCTGGCTGGCGGATGCTTATGCAGGCAAAGGGGATAAAGAAAATGCGGTGAAATGGTATGAAATAAGCAAGCGACTGGTGAATAACCCGAACTATAGTAAAGAGGTGGATGAGAGGATAAAGATGATGCAGTAAGCACATCAAAGAATTAATAGCTAAAAAATATTTACATAATTAAAATTATTGCTAAACAAAAAAAGACTAGAATATGCCTAGCGGTAAAAAAAGAAAACGTCATAAGATTGCAACACATAAGCGTAAAAAACGTTTAAGAAAAAACCGCCATAAAAAGAAATAACGATTTCTTTTAGAAGGGTACAGGCACTTCATTCCTGTACCTAATTCCGGCTCCTGCTATTTACTCCATATAATAGTACTGCCGGCATTTTCCTTCCATGTTATGGTCTAAAAAAGGTACTAAACTTGACAAAGGAATTAATTATAAACGCCGCACCCCAGGGAGTAGAAATTGCTCTTATGGAGGATAAAAAGCTGGTGGAATTACACAACGAAAAGGCGGATGCCAGTTTTGCTGTGGGCGACCTCTATTTGGGAAAAGTAAAAAAATTAATTCCGGGTTTAAATGCTGCGTTTGTGGATGTGGGATTTGAGAAAGATGCTTTTTTGCATTATACCGATCTTAGTCCTTACGTACGTTCTATATTAAAGTTTACCAATCTTTCCATAAACGATAAAAGCGAGAACGGTTACGATTTTGGCAAGTTTGAAGTAGAACCCGAAATTGTAAAAACAGGGAAGATCGCAGAAGTATTAAGCGGTCGTCCTAATATTTTGGTTCAGATATTGAAAGAACCTATCGCAGCGAAAGGTCCTCGTCTTAGTTGCGAATTATCACTTCCCGGGCGCTTTGTAGTGATCACTCCTTTCAATGATATCATTGCGGTATCACGTAAGATCCATTCTGCAGACGAAAGAAAAAGATTGCACAAAATTATCGAAGCTATTAAGCCGAAAAATTTTGGTGTAATTGTTCGTACAGCGGCTGATGGAAAAAATACCGCTGAACTGCATGATGACCTGTTGACCCTGGTTCAAACATGGAAAACAATTCAAACTAATTTAAAAGGTGCTGTGCCTCCTTCTAAAATATTAAGTGAGCAAGGGAAAACAACAAGTATTCTTCGTGATCTCTTGAATGAAGATTTCAACCGCATTGTTGTAAACGATAAATCTATTTTCAGCGATACAAAAAGCTATATACAAAAGATAGCACCTGATAAAGCAGACATCGTTACGTTTCATAATAATGGGGCTCCTATATTCGACAGCTTTGGCATTACCCGCCAGGTAAAAGCTGCTTTTGGTAAAACAGTAAACTTACCAAGTGGCGCTTATTTAATTATTGAGCATACCGAAGCTTTGCACGTTATTGATGTAAACAGCGGCTATAAAAGTGTTAGCAATAACCAGGAACAAAATGCACTGGAAACCAATTTAGAGGCAGCGGAAGAAATTGCCCGCCAGTTGCGCCTGAGAGATATCGGTGGGATCATCGTTGTTGATTTCATTGATATGAAGCTGATGGAAAACAAGAAGAAGCTGGCAGATGCAATGGAACAGTTCATGAAAGCTGACCGTGCCAAACATGCCGTGCTTCCTATCAGTAAATTTGGATTGATGCAGATAACCCGGCAGCGTATGAAGCCGGAGATGACGATCAATACTTCAGAAGTTTGTCCTACCTGTAATGGTACCGGCAAAGTTTCTTCTACATTGATATTAGAGGATGAAATAGAAAAGAACCTTAGCTATTTAATTATGCAAAAGCATAAGGGCTTAACTATTGAAGTGCATCCTATCGTTTACGCGTATCTTACAAAAGGCTTTATATCCAAGCGTCGTAAATGGAGCTTGAAGTACAAACAAAAAATAAAGATCAAATCTAACAGCAATTATCATCTTACAGAGTTTCACTTTTTTGATGATAATGAAGAAGAGATAAAACTATAAAATAAAAGGTCAGTATTAAACTGACCTTTTTTATTTACTATTTATCTGGTTTAAAATAGTCCTACAACTATGTTTTGATATTGCAGAGAGTCAGTCTGAGCCTGTCTAAGACGGTCCTTCATAAATTTCACTTTAAAAATGTAGTTGTATTTAATTCAAAGTATTCGCCTCCACAGCCGGCGGGGCTGCGTAACTGCAACGGCGCTGCTTTTGCTTCTTTGAAAAAAATATGCTGCGCATTTTTTTCAATACCGCCTGCGGCAATACCGAACCAAAAGAGGCGCCTTATGCAGTTACTGGTGAAGATGCGAAGAAAAGTAGCCTGCTCTTTTGCAGTTGTCATTATATTTAAAGAGGTATAAGAAATAGCCTACTGTATAAATCTAAGAATAGAATTACTATAGTACAGTTTACAGTAGTACAAAAGATAGCTGTATGGCAGGAACGGGCCGTCATCGTTCCTGCCTTGAATTTTTTGTTGCTTTTTGTTTCAAGACAAAAGCAAGGAAAAGAGCTAATAATAAATAAGCTATTCAATAAAATAGATTACTGTTTTCAATTCCAAATTCCCACTTAAGTTTAAAATATATACTCTGAGCAATGCTCAGAAGCTATATTATCAACTAAAATGCCTTGTGAGCATTGCTCACAGCCCATATTTATTAGAAATATCTATCGTGAGCATTGCTCACACCCTACATTACCAATAAGAATGCCTTATGAGCATTGCTCATTGTTCATATTATCAACTAAATGCATTGTGAGCACAGCTCACTGCTCCTATCTCTACATAAAATTGATTTTTAGCAACACAATACTTACTTAAATGCATTATCCAACATCTAGCTCTTATCATCTCTTCTTTAATTTAATGGTGGCTAATAATTCCGTTAGCTATAAAATTTTACTCATGAATAACTTACGTTTCTTTTATTCACCCGATGCGCCCGGTTCTGCAAGTTCATCTTCCGATGCTTCTGTACACAAAACACCGGGGCTACCTGTTAAAGATGCAGACTTTATGGATGTGGCAAAAGCGGTAGCAAAAAGCTGGGTAGCTCATCCATCTATTACCTTAGCCTATTTTGATTCCGGCTCTTTTAGTAACCTGGTAGCGTTGTGTGCGGCAAAATTGGATGAACGCCTTGCTACCGGTGCCAATCGCCCGCTACTTACACAAACATTAGCGCAACTGGACGACAGCATTGACGATGCTATTACTGAAGTGAAGGTCTACCTTCAAAAAAAATACAAAAAAGACAATGCGCCGGCGCATTATGCCGCCTTTGGCTTGGAAAAACAAAACCACGTTTTTCAACTTCCACGAGACAGGAACAAACGCCTGCAGGCATTAAAACAGACAAAAGCGGCTATTGAAACAGAAGGTTTTGGCAATGAAGAATATGGCACTGATTTTTGGAATAACGTTTATGACGCATATAGTACAGCTATGACAAAAGCCAGCGATACAGACGGACAAATAACGGCTCATGTGTCAGGCAAAAACAGCGACAAGGAGCAAATTAAAAAGATAATGATAAGTCTTCGTAAGGTGTTAGAAGGAAACTTTCCTGATACATATGAAGATGTTTATCGGGTATGGGGCTGGCAAAAAGAACATTATTAATAAAAACAAAAACCCTCTTTAGAAATAAAGAGGGTTTTATAAAATAAATTTATCTGCGTCTCTATCCTACACCGCCATGATCTCTTTTTCTTTCGCCTGCAAATGCTTATCTATTAAAGAAATGAATTTGTTAGTGATATCCTGGATAGAAGTTTCTGCTTCTTTAGAAGCATCTTCACTCAACCCGTCTTTCTGTAATTTTTTTATCTGCTCAATAGAATCTCTGCGGATATTGCGAACTGCTATCTTGCTGTCCTCACCTTCACCTGCCGTTCTTTTTACCAACTCTTTTCTTCTTTCTTCAGTTAGCGGCGGTAAAAACAAGCGAATATTAACACCATCGTTTTGAGGATTGATGCCGATGTTGGCAGCAATAATGGCTCTTTCTATTGGCTGCAACATATTCTTTTCCCAGGGTTGTATGGAGAGCGTACGGGCATCTAAGGTTACAATGTTACCTACTTGTCCGATTGGCGTAGGAGAACCATAGTAATCCACTACAATTCCATCTAACATAGCGGGGGAGGCTTTGCCTGCACGAATTTTTACCAATTCAGTTTCAAAATGATCAATTGCCTTTTTCATTGAAACTTCTGTTTCCGATTTTATTAGCTCTACTTCTTCTGACATAAATTGATAGATAAGGCTGCAAAACTAAAGAAAAAGAATTATGATAAAAAAAGAACAACTAAGAGCGTAAAGACAAAGACTTACATAATTTATTTTTCTTTAACACTTTACTGTTATGGAAACAGATGTTGCCAGCATCTCAAGGATCATTTATTTTTTCCATGAAACTTTTTGTAAAACTAACAGCAATCGTATTAATGCTTTTGATCGGTGTAGCGGCATTAGCATACTTTATATGGTATCAACCTAAATTCAAAGTAACTAAAACAAGCTTTCGCTCCACTGTAATAAAAACAAATGATGATAAGTTAGAGCTAACGCGTTTAAAAGAAAAAGGAACGCTTCTTAAAACGTACATCAATAAGAACAGGTTTAACCCATCTGTTTGTTTTATAATCGATATGCGGATCGCATCCGGTAAAAAACGCTTTTTTGTATATGACCTTGTAAAAGATTCTATCGAAAGGGCAGGGTTGGTAACGCATGGCAGTGGTTCATCACAAGGAGATAGCCTGGTGTTCTCCAATATTCCTGAAAGTAAATGTAGTTCTATCGGGAAATATAAAATAGGGAAACCCTACAACGGCAAATTTGGATTAGCGTATAAACTGTATGGCTTAGATTCAACCAATAGCAATGTTTTCAGGCGCTTTGTGGTGTTGCATTCACATTCCTGCGTGCCTGAAAATGAAGTAGCGCCTTTACCTATTTGTGAAAGTTATGGTTGTCCAACGGTTTCGCCGGCGTATTTAAATGTGTTGGCAACGTATATTGATAATTCAAAAGAACCGATACTCCTGTATATTTTTTATAAGTAGAAGTTACTTTATGTTTTCTTTAAGCACCATTCTGATATCATGCCATTCTTCTTCTGCAAAAGCATCTTTAGGGATGATAAAAAAAGTGCGGGCATTAAAATATAAATGAAAAAAGTGCGGGCTTTCCATCCAGGAAGCAAAACTATTCCATTCCCAACTCTGGCTTCCTCTTTCATTAGAAATAGTAAATGCATCGTTTGTTATAGTAGCCTGGAAACGTTCTTTAAATGTTTTGGAACCTCTATAAATGATCAATGGTAATAAAAACCAAAAGGCGATCATCAGCATAAACCACAGAATCGAGCTTGATAGAAATGCAAAAGGATTTATCTTTTTTAAAAAGAAAAGAATAGCAGATATAATAGCAAAAACATTCACTATTATCAACATGCCTTTTATTTCTTTTCTTGTAATAAAATGATAACGTAAAGCCTGTAAAACTTTGCCTTTATTATAAGTAAAAAATTGTGAGGTCATTGAGTGATAAATATTTCAGGCGCTAAGTTAGGTTGGTAATGGTAATAAATGGAGCAATAAAGATCATTAATTCAACGCTTCTATATTTTTATCAAAATCTATTTTATCAATTTCTTTGATTGCCTGCCATCCGCCCAACACGTTGCGTAAATTATGAATGCCTTGTTTTTTTATTAACGATGCAGCGATCACACTTCGGTAGCCGCTGTTGCAGTAAACATATAAATTATCGTGCTCCTCAAAGTTGGCGATCTTGGCTATATCTGTCATTTCTTCTAACGGAATGCTTAAAGCGTTCTTCACATGACCTTCTGCAAATTCTGTTTCCCGGCGTACATCCAGTAAGCGCAGGTTTTTATCAAAAGGAATATCCATTGCCAGCTCATCTGCCTCAATATCTATTATCATATCGATGGGCTCACCGGCGGATTGCCATGCTTCAAAGCCTCCGTCTAAATAACCTTCTATTTTTGAAAAGCCTACTCTTGCCAAACGAACAACGGTTTCTTCTTCTTTACCTTTTTCAGTTAGTAAGATGATTGTTTTATCAAAAGGCAATAAGGTACCTGCCCATTCTGCAAAGCGACCTTCCAGCCCAATAAAAATACTGCCGGGTATAAAGCCTTCTGCAAATTGTGTTTTGTCTCTTGTATCTAAAACGATAACGTCTTGGTCGATCTTTTCTTTAAACTGTTCAATACTCAGTAGTGTTAATCCTTTCATTTTTATTGAGTCAAGGCTGTCGTAACCTTCTTTATTGATTTTTGCGTTAATGGAAAAATATTTCGGCGCATCACTTAAACCATTGATAACCTCTTTTATAAATTCAGTTTTATCGGTTATTTGTAATGCGTAATTGTTTTTCTTCTCTTCACCGATAGTGCTATATGTATCGGGACCTAAGTTTTTACCACAGCTGCTTCCGGCACCATGTGCAGGATATAAAATAATATCATCTGCCAAAGGTTTTATTTTATTCTGTAAGGTATCAAACATAATAGCAGCTAATTCTTCTTTAGATAAATTTCCGCTGCTTAGGTCCGGTCTGCCAACATCACCAACAAACAATGTATCGCCGCTAAACAAAGCAACATCTTTTCCTGCTTCATCTTTTAATAAATAGCAGCTGCTTTCAATAGTATGACCGGGTGTATGCAATACCGTAACAGTGGCCGAACCTAATGAAAATGTTTCTCCATCTTTTGCTACATACACCGGAAAACTAGTGACAGTTTGCGGGCCGTAAATAATGGTAGCGTTGGTTTGTTTGGCCAGGTCCAAATGACCGCTTACAAAATCTGCATGAAAATGTGTTTCGAAAATATACTTGATAGTGGCGTTTCTTTCTTTTGCTAAAGCAATGTATTCATCTATATCACGCAATGGATCTATAACAGCAGCAATGCCATTGCTCTCGATATAATAAGCCGCCTCACTTAAACAACGGGTATATAATTGCCGGGTGAACATTGTGTAATTTTTACAGTACAAAAATAAAAAACAAAAAACGGATGTTGAAGCATCCGTTTATATAACAATATTTTTTTTAAAATGTTATGAAACCAATTTATCTACAAAATCACTTATCTCCTCAATGCGTTTGTGATTGATGATGTAATAAATAAATTTACCATCACGCTCTGTAGTTACAATACCTGCTTTGCGCAAAATAGCCAGGTGTTGAGAAGCTACAGATTGCTCCAATCTTAATCTTACATAAATTTCTGTAACGGTGATCTTTTTTTCTTCGTCGATCAGCTTAAGAAGTTGCTGGCGTAATTTGTGATTCAATGCTCTTAGTGTAAGAGCGGCTTTTTTTACATTGTAGTAGTCGATCTTGATTGAACTTGCTTTGTCCTGTTCAACAGACGGTAAAACATCCTGGTCAGCTAGATTTGTCATAGTTATTAAATTTTAATTACTTCTAAAAAACAGCGCAAATATATAAAAGATTGCATAAACAACCTTTTTTTCAGTAAAATTTTAATATATCATTAAGTTACGAATTTATTTATTGCGATGTACTATTTGTGTGCACATCTTTCAGGTACATCGGCTCAGAATAAGCAATATCAGCAAAAATCATATGCTTGAATTTTTCTTGCGATAAATGACACATAGCGTGTGGATTGTACACATTTTCATCAAAAAACGCATGATGGTTTTTGCAAATCTGTTTCCATTTTTTACTGCCGCTTCCGGTAAAAATGATTGGATGATTGCTTAAACTATTAATAAACGAATTCTCCGTTAAAATCATTGCGTTAGGTGCTAAATTTTTTTTTAATGTTTTGTCGTAAACAGCAGTAAAAACTTCCATTCGCCGGGCATCTATCATTGGGCAAATTAAAACGTCGTCAGGATAGGTTGAGTTATCCAATTGTAAAATAACAGTCTGCGCAAGTATTTCTAATGTATTGATAAGGATGAGCGGCTTATTTAATGCAAAACATAAGCCTTTTGCGCTCGACATTCCGATCCGGATACCGGTGTAAGAACCGGGGCCTTCTGTAACTGCTATCGCATCAATATTTTTTAATGTATATCCTGTTTGCCTGAACAATTGTTCAATAGCAGGTTGTAAAAACGAAGCATGATTTTTCTGCTCTTCATTTAATAATGTGTGCAATACATTGCCATCTTTTGCAATGCTTACACACCCTGTTTCGGTGGCGGTATCGATGTTTAATAGTAAGCTCATGTAAGTTGCAAAATTACTGGTTGTTAAAGCATTTATCTTTGTAGTATAAAAAGAATTAAAATGGGAAAAGAAATTATTCATACGCAAAGAGCTCCGGCTGCGATCGGGCCATACAGCCAGGCTGTTAAAACAGGTAACCTGATCTTTATATCAGGACAGGTGGCACTAAAACCCGGTACCGGTGAACTGTTCAATAACAGCATATCCGAAGAAACACACCAGGTAATGCAAAACTTACAAGCCATACTGTCGCACGAGGGGTTGGATTTTAATCATGTAGTTAAAACAACTATTTTTTTAAGCGATATGCATTTGTTTGCAGAGGTTAATGAAATTTATGGAAGCTATTTCAACGGCGGTTTTCCTGCAAGAGAAACGCTGGCGGTAAGAGCATTACCTAAAAATGCCAATGTTGAAATAAGCATGATCGCTGCTGTACAATTGTAATTTATTTTTGAAGATGAACGATAATAAACCATTGGTGATCATCACCAATAAATGTCATGAGTATCTTATCAATACGCTGCAGCAAAAACAATATGAAGTAGTTCATCTGCCCAATATAACTTATGATGAATTAGCGGATATCATTCATAAAGCAGAAGGGTTGATAGTGACTACGCGGTTGCGCATTGATAAAAATATTTTAGACAAAGCAGTTAATTTAAAATGGATAGGAAGACTGGGTAGTGGGATGGAATTGATTGATGTTGCGTATGCAGAGAGCAAAGGCATTCGTTGCGTGAGCAGCCCGGAAGGGAACCGAAATGCAGTAGCTGAGCATGTTTTAGGGTTGCTGTTAAACCTGATGAATAATATTTCGGTAAGTTTTGATGAAGTGAAAAAAGGTGAATGGCACAGAGATAAGAACCGGGGTATTGAGTTAAGCGGAAAAACAGTTGGCATTATTGGTTATGGCAACACGGGTAGTTCATTAGCAAAATTATTATCGTCATTTGATGTAACAATTTTAGCGTATGATAAATACAATGTCGGTTTTGCTAAAGACAATATTAAAGAAGCGAATTTAGAGCAGATCTGCCGGTATGCAGATGTGATCAGTTTTCATGTTCCCTTAACAGGCGAAACAAAGTACATGGCAGATGAAAACTTTTTTGATAGCCTTGAACGCAAGCCCTATTTCATCAATGCCTGTCGCGGACCGGTAGTTAAAACATCCGCTTTAATTAAAGCGCTGCAACAAAAACAAATTACTGCTGCTGCCCTGGATGTTTTGGAAAATGAAAAAATAGATCAGCTCACAAGCGAGCAACAGGAGCAATTTGATTTTTTAATTCAGCAGCCTAATGTTATTCTTACGCCGCATATTGCAGGATACAGCTACGAAGCTTTTTATAAAATGAGCGCTGTGGTTTTGGAGAAATTAGGTATTTAAAATTTTCTTATATTTGTAATATACAACGCCTTGGTAATTCTGAGGCGTTGTATTTTTTTCTATTTACTATTAAAGATTTAGTTATGTCGGAGACAAATTATGTAACAAAAGATACGTTTGAATTAATGAAACAAGAGTTGCAGCACATGAAAGGAGTGGATCGCCCGGCTGCCAGCAAGGCCATTGCAGAAGCTCGTGAAAAAGGCGATTTAAAAGAAAATGCTGAATATGATGCGGCAAAAGAAGCACAAGGAATGCTGGAAGCTAAAATAAAGCATTTGGAAGGAGTGATTGCCACTGCCCGTATTTTAGATGAATCGAATATTGATACCAGTAAAGTATCTATTTTAACCAAAGTAACGTTGACCAACCTGGGTACAAAAAAGCAGGTTACTTATCAAATAGTTTCAGAAAAAGAAGCTGATCTGAAGTCAGGAAAAATTTCTGTTACCTCACCCATTGGTAAAGGGCTTTTAGGAAAGATCATCGGCGATGTTGCGGAAGTGCAGGTGCCTGCCGGAATGTTGAAGTTTAAGATTGAAAATATCACAGCATAAAAACTAACCCACTTAATAAAGTGGGTTTTTTATTTACTTCTCTTTGTCCAGTATACTCCAAATAAAATGATCAGTAAACAGGCAATTTGTCCAATGCCTATGTTCTCTCCTGCAATCACTCCCCAAAATATAGCAATAGCTGGCATTCCATAAGCAACCAAGGAAGTAAATATTGCACCTGTTCTTTTTATGAGATTATAGAACATGATAGTAGCTACTGCTGTACCAATAGCACCTAATACAACAGCCGCTGCGGTAGAAAGTAAAACATCATTATTGGCTAAGGGCAAATTAAAATACCCTGTAAAAAGTAATATTAGCAATGCAAGCACTGCATTCATAGCTAATGCTACTGCAACAATATGTATTGAGGGGATCTCTTCCAGTTTTTTATGCACCATGTTTACATTGAACCCGTATAGAACAGTTGCTAATACAACATACAGCATATGCACAATATCTTTCTGATCGTATACATGTGCTTTGCCTGTAAATAATAAAGCAGTGCCCGAAAAAGCGATGATTATCCCCAATGTTTTTTGAAACGATGTCTTTAAATTAAAAAACAAAACACCTGTAACTAAAACAAAAATGGGAGTAAGAGAATTCAATGTACCGCTTAAAGCGCTGTCAATTCTTTCTTCCGCCAGGCAGAATAAAAATGCAGGAATAAGATTGCCGATAAATCCCGATAAAAAAACATACAATAATTTTTGACGAGGGATCAATGTAAAGTATCGCATTGCCAGCGGTGATAAAACCATTCCTGAAGAAAGAATACGAATAGCCGCCACTTGATAAGGTGTTAATTGCTGTAACCCAACTTTCATCAATATAAAACTGCTGCCCCAAATAATGGAAAGTATTATAAATATGAGCCAGCTTAAAAAATCTCTTTGCATCTTATTAATAAAATAACACTTGGAATAACCTAGATTCCTTTTTACATTTGAAATATATAATTTTTTATCTAAAACTATTTATTATGGGTTTTATTAAAGAGTTTAAAGAATTTGCGCTTAAAGGTAACGTTGTTGATTTGGCAGTAGCAGTAGTTATCGGCGGCGCTTTTGGGAAAATTGTAGATTCTTTGGTAGGGGATATCATTATGCCCATCATTGGTAAAATATGCGGCGACACCAATTTTTTCCAGAAATGGGCAATAGATGGAATTGCCGTGGGAAAATTTCTGCAGGCGGCATTTAACTTCCTCATTATTGCCTTAGCATTGTTTATGGTCATCAAAGCAATTAATGCATCAAAAAAGAAAGAAGTGGAAACAACCACACCGCCCGCTCCGTCGTCTACAGATCAGCTTCTGATGGAGATCAGGGATGCTCTTAAAAAATAATGATAACAAATATAATTTTGCAGCGGCTAATACTTTAATTAGCCGCTATTTTATTAATTAAAATTTAGAAAGATGAAGAGAGAACTACTTATTGTAATTGCAGTAACTTTTATAAGCTATATAAGTTTTGCCCAGGATGTATCCCTGTCTGACTTAAAAAAATCTGCCGCTACTAAAACAAATACTATTGATGATACAACATTTAAAAGCGGCTGGCGTAAGGGAGCAACATTAAATATTAATCTTTCACAAGTAAGTAATAACAATTGGGTTGCTGCGGGAAGCGATAAGTTTTCGTTAGCAGTAAACGGAACTTTACATGCGTTTGCTACTAAAAAATGGGGAAGAAATACATGGGACAATATTTTAGATCTTAACTATGGCTTGGTAAATACTACTACATTGGGCGTTCGTAAAGTAACCGATCTGTTAAGCGTTGTTTCAAAATATGGATACGAACCCAAAGGATGGAAGAATGTATATGTTACTGTGCTGGGACAATTACGTTCTCAACTTACCGATGGATATCAATACAATTATTTAGATAGTGTAGGGTTAAAGCGTAGAAACTCAGGTTTTTTTGCCCCCGCTTATGTAACACTTGCTCCAGGTATCGATTGGCATCCTAAACCGTGGTTATCTATATTTGGTTCCCCTGCTTCTGCAAGGTGGACGTTTGTTTCAAATAACCCTTACAGTTACGTATTTCCTGCAGGCGTAACACCGGGCGGCACACAGGAAACTCCGCTATCAAAATTATATGGTGTTGATTCCGGTAAAACAAACCGCTTGGAATTCGGCGCTTTTATAACGATCACTGCACAAAAAGAAATTGTAAAAAATGTTACTTACAATGGCAAGCTCGATCTTTATTCCAATTATCTTAAAAATCCTCAAAACATAGATGTTTTCTGGACAAACCAGTTTTTGTTAAAGGTAAATAAATGGTTAAGCGCCTCTTACGAAATAGATTTTTTATATGATGATGATGTAAAGCAAGAGCTTAACCCAACTCATGCGTTAGGATTACAGGTTTTATCCACATTAGGCGTTGGATTCGTTGCAAACTTCTAATTCTGTACAACTTCTTTTTACATTTGCTGTTTACAACCGACTAATATGGCAAATGCACCCAACTATCAAATAAAGTTAGAGCAGTTCGAAGGTCCTTTCGATCTGCTTCTTTTTTTTATAGAAAGAGACGAACTTGATATTTATAATATTCCCATTACAAAGATCACCAACGATTTTTTGGATTATGTTCATAATACAGAAAAGCTGAGCATTGAATTAAGCAGCGAGTTTATTTTGTTTGTGAGTACGCTTATGCGCATTAAGGCAAAAATGTTATTGCCAAGAAAAGAGCTGGACGCCGATGGAAATGAAATAGATCCAAGACAGGAATTGATCGATAAGATCCTGGAATACAAAAAATTCAAAGAAGCATCAGCTCAAATGGCAGAAATGGAAGCCTTGCGCATGCTGATGGTTAAACGTGGTAACCTGCAAAAAGAATTGGTGCAGATAGGAGAAGAAGCAGGCGAAGGAACCGAAATACAGGCGGTAACCTTATTTAAGCTGATGAAAGCTTTCGAAAAGGTTGTTCAAAAGCTGAATGAGCGTAGCAGAAAGCCGGTGCATACGGTTATTCGATATAATTATACAATGGAAGGTACCCGTGTGTATATGTTGGACGTTTGCAAAAAAGAAAAAACATTGTCTTTCGAAAAGATATTTGATGTAGCAGAAAACCGTATCCATGCTATATTTCTATTTTTAAACATGCTGGAGTTAATACAGCAAAAATACCTTGCTATTACAACCGGCGAAGGAAGAAATAATTTCATTGTTGAGTATAATGAGAACAGGGAAGAGGAAGTAATTGTGCCTTTGCCGTATGATGATCTGCTGAATCTTAATTAATTGAACTGATTCTTTTGCTAGCCTGTAAAGAGTAAACTTTACAGGTTTTTTATTGTTCTGATGTATTTGAAAATGCCCTTTTGTCATTAATTTACTCTTGGTATCTATTTTGATGTTTAAACATTGAATTTAAAAAAAGGAAAATAATCATGAAAACAATATTACAGAAAGCATCCGAACGAGGACATGCCAATCATGGATGGTTAGATGCACAACACTACTTCAGCTTTGCAGGATATCATAATCCCGAGAAAGTACATTTTGGTTTATTAAGGGTTTTAAATGATGATACTGTTGCCGGAGGTGGGGGCTTCCCTACGCACCCGCACGATAATATGGAAATAGTTACTATTCCACACTCCGGTGCTTTACAACATAAAGACAGCACGGGCGGACAAGGTATTATTAAAGCCGGCGATGTGCAAATAATGAGTGCCGGTAGTGGCGTGAGACATTCGGAATTTAATGCTTCTACTACTGAACCGGTAAACCTTTTTCAATTGTGGGTTTTCCCGAAAAAAAGAAATATTGAACCTCGCTATGATCAACGTACGTTCGATATAAATGACAGAATCAATAAATGGCAAACAGTAGTTTCGCCTGTTGAGGCAGACAATGCTTTATGGATAAACCAGGACGCACGCTTTTCTTTAACTAAAATTGAAAAAAGTAAGGAGTTGGCATATAGCAATGCTTTTAAAGGAAACGGCGTCTACCTCGTAGTGATCAATGGTAGTGTAACCGTTAATGGTACAACATTGAATAAGAGAGATGCTTTGGGTGTTTGGGATACAGACAGTTTTACCATACAGGCAAATGAAGATGCTGAATTACTGGCAGTAGAAGTTCCAATGAATTAATAAAGAAACACCATTCATAAAGGTCAAAATTCAAGCTTGAATTTTGACCTTTATATTATTAACCTGAATTTGTTGATTATTCCTTACCTTCGCAATCTTTGAAAATCATGCCGTAACATGATAAGCGCCCTGCAATAAGGGACAATCTCTGTAACAACAGCATCCGCGGCATGTGATCATTTACTAAAAAAATAATTGGTTCACATGAAGTTAAGTCAGTTCAGATTCGACCTTCCACTAAATCTTATCGCACAAAATCCAACTAAAAAAAGAGAAGACAGTCGCATGATGGTTATCCATCGTAAAACCGGTCAGCTTGAAAACCGCCATTTTCGCGACATCATTGAATACTTTGATGATAAAGACGTGATGGTAGTGAATAACACGAAAGTGTTTCCTGCACGTATGTATGGACGTAAGGAAAAAACCGGTGCTAAGATAGAAGTGTTTCTATTGCGTGAATTAAATAGGCCGAATCGCTTGTGGGATGTAATTGTTGATCCTGCCCGTAAAATTCGTGTAGGTAATAAATTATATTTTGGTGAGAATGATGAACTGGTAGCAGAAGTTATTGATAATACTACAAGCCGTGGACGTACCATTCGTTTCTTATGGGAAAGCTCGGAAGAATCTTTCCGTGAAATGCTGGAATTTTTAGGTGAAACACCTTTGCCAAAATATATTAAACGCAAGCCCGACGAAGAAGATAAAGAACGTTATCAAACGGTATATGCAAAGCATGAAGGAGCAGTTGCTGCGCCTACAGCAGGTTTGCATTTTAGTAAAGAACTAATTAAGCGTTTGGAAATTAAAGGTCTTCGTTTTGCGGAAGTTACCTTACATACAGGGTTAGGAACTTTTCGCCCGATTGAAGTGGAAGATTTGAGCAAGCATAAAATGGATGCAGAATATTATGCTATTGATGATACAGCTTGTAAAATTGTAAATAAAGCAAAAGAAGATGGCAGAAGGATCTGCTCAGTGGGTACTACTACCATGCGTGCAATGGAATCTTCTTTTACAGCGCAAAAATTATTAAAGCCATCTGAAGGCTGGACCAATATGTTCATTCACCCGCCTTACGATTTTTCTATTGCAGATTCTTTAATTACAAATTTTCACTTGCCTAAAACAAGCTTATTAATTATGACCTGTGCCTTTGCAGGTTATGAATTAACAATGGAAGCGTACAAGAAAGCGATAAAAGATAAATATCGTTTCTTTAGTTATGGTGATGCAATGTTGGTGGTGTAATAATCAATAAAAGTATTTTATAAAAAACTCCTCTGTTTTGCAGAGGAGTTTTTTTATTGATAGATAGTTTACTTAGGGTTCATTATGTATTTAAATCCGATGGAAATGCTTCCAAGTGATACATTATTTAACGATGAATATGCTGTAAGATCATTGGTAGTAGTTGTATAAGAGTTTTGCGGTTGAATGGTTTGTTCTTCGAGATGGGAATAACCTAAGAAAGCTATGTTATTGAGTTGCATAGTTACGAGCCATCGTTTATCTATTTTATAAATAATTCCGGGATTAATTGAAGTGCTAATTCCCCATCCTTTTGTTTTCATTACCGGTTCCCCATTGGCGGAGGAATCAGGACCGGCACTAAATATGCCATTTCCACTAATATTCCAGTTCAAAGAAAGAAAAAAGTTTTTGCCTATTGATTTGTAGTAGTTTCTAAAATAGCCTGCTCCAATTGTATGAGTAATGGTGGTAACATCATTGCCATACCAATTTGTTTGAGAGGAGAGAGAGTATGAGAGCAGAAAACCTCGTTCACGAGCCGGACTAATAAATTTGCCTAAAGTTATAAATGCATTTGCACGTGCATAGCGAGACGGCGTAGCCAATTGATCATTGTTAGTATTATAATCCTGTAAATTAAAACTAATGCTTCCGCCAATAGCTTTTTCTCCCGCATTTAACTGTGCTTTTGTTGTTACAATTGTACAGCATACTAATAGTAGTAAGATAATTTTTTTCATAAAGTTTTTCTTTGTTGACATAATGCATCAACAAATTGCTGTATGAAAAAAGGTAATTAACTATGTTTTAAGAATAATTGTATTTTATAACTAGGAAATAGTTATTTAAAGTCAAGTCTTACTTCTTTGTATGTAACGCCTGCAGAACAAGTATCTATAGACCAGGCTAAACCTACATTGTCTATATAATATGAAAAGCCAACGGAAAAAGTAGAGGTATCATTGTTGGGGATCAGCCTGTCAATAACGATCTTATGATTAAAATCAGGGATGTTTTCTACCGTCATTGGAGCTATTGCGGAATCAAACATTTTACCGGTATGATTGTGCATTAATAAAGTGAAACGGATCGTATCCTTATCTCCGGAAAAATCCTGGTTGGTATAAAGTATGTACCTGATCTTTCTTTCAGGGTTTGTAACCGGGTCTTTGCTGCAGGAAAATAACGCTGTTAATAATAGAATAACTATTGCAGCCAGTGAAAATAGTTTCATTGATGATTTTTTGCTGGTTAGAACGCAAAATTATTTTAAGTGGTTGCTTATATAACGAATTTAAAAACCAACTAAAATAAAAATGTAATTTTAAATATGCCTATACGATTTTTTATTGCTCTATTCGGAATTATATCCTGCACTGATCTTCATTCAAAAGAAAAGGTTGATGGTGCTGTTCATGTAATAGCTCCAATAAAAGATACATTGCCAAAAGGAAAAATAATTTCAAATGTAGTTTGTACAAGTGATACCATACAGTCATATGCTTTATACATTCCGGTAACATATGGTAAACAAAGACCGCCTGTAGTCTTTTTTTTCGATCCGCATGCAGCTGGTGCATTGCCTTTGAACAAATATAAAATACTGGCAGATAAGTATGGTTTTATTTTAGTGGGAAGCAATAATTCAAAGAACGGGAATGATTTTTCGATAGCACAAAATATTTGGAACACATTGTCAGCAGATGTCATCAGCAGAATAAGCATTGATACAACAAGAATGTATGCCTGCGGGTTTTCCGGTGGTGCTAAAGTGGCAGGCTATATCGCTTTAAGCGATAGTCGCATAAAAGGTGTAATAGCCAATAGTGCTGCGTTACCGGATGGAGTTACACCCGGCAATTTTGGTTTTAGCTTTACCGGAATTGCAGGTACCGGCGATATGAACATGACCAATGTGATTTCTTTTGTAAATGCTTTGGATAAAACAACTACACATCACCGTTTATTACTTTTTAACGGTAAGCATGAATGGGCGGCTCAAGCTACAATGAATATGGCTTTTGCCGGGTTGCAATTGGATGCCATGCGCAGCAAGCAAATTGCAGTTAACAATGAATTCATCAGTGATCTTGTAATCAAGGAAAAACGAACAATTGAGGATGATATTTCAGATAATAAGTTATTAGAAGCGGATGCTACCTGCAAGCTTTTAATCAGCCTGTTGGATGGCGTATCGGATGAGACGGCTTTTTTTAAAACAAAAGATCTTTTGATTTTGTCAAATCCTTTATATCAACAACAAGCAACAAGCCAACACCTGTTGTTTACCCAAGAAGAAAATATAAAGAGCCGTTATAATGAAGCTTTTCAAAATGGGGATGTTAATTACTGGACAACTACCATTCAGGAATTGAATAAAAAAGCAGCAGCTTCAACTGATGAAGGTGCCATGAATAAGCGTTTGCTGGCTTATTTATCTCTTGCTTTTTATTCTATCAGCAATCAAATGATAAATGCTAATAAGAATGCAGAAGCACAGTATTTTGTAAGCTTATATAAAATGGCAGATCCAACGAATAGCGATGCCTGGTATTTTTCTGCGATAGTAAACGCACGCAACGGAAATTCAAAAGCAACAGAAGATGACCTGATAAAGGCCGCGGAATATGGGTTTGCAGATAAACAACGGATGCGGCAACAAGCAGAGTTCAGGTCCTTGTCCTTAGACTTTGATGCTATTGAGAAAAAAATGCATGCAGATCAATAAGCGTTTTGTAAAACTTATAATCCTCGTATGGTTGAATAATGATAATGGGTTCAAGGACTGCCTGAGTGAAGCGAAAAGCCCGCTGATGATGTGTGCGTGGAGATGTGGCGGACTTGCAGCGAAAAGCAGGAGCAACTGATAATAGTAGTATTATTGCCAACAGCCTATAATAAAAAACACTGCGGTAAGCCACAGTGTTTCATTATAATCAAGCACAAAAAAGAGATAGTTTAGTTTTTAACTTTTTTAAGTAACATAACATAACCGCATAAGTTCTTTTTCTTTTTATTTACCTGTACAGGTTTTATCATGTGGTATTCTGAAAATTGCGGTATGTAAGAGTAGCTTATTACGTTGCCGTCAACATCGCCCCATTGCTTTTTTTGATAGGCTACCTGTCTTTCATCGTAGTCATACATACGTACTTCATATAATTTTGAAGTAGCATCGCCAATAAAAACAAACTGGTACCAGCTGCCTTGCGTTAAAGGAACAACAACCGGCATTTCATATTCGCTTTCCATTTGCATGGATGCTTCTTTTACTACAATAAATCCTTGTTTGATGAGTTCTTGCTTAACACTGTCTGCTTCGTGAATGATGGTGGGGTCGCTGCAGGCTGATTGGCGGATCACATCCTGAGATTTGGCCTGGATGCTAAATAGCCCTATGGTAATGATTATTAATAGAATACGGATGTTCATGGTCTTTGTTCGGATTAAAGTGGACTACACTATATATACTAAACGTAAAAGAATATGCTTTTAGTATTTAATTGAGCAAAGATATTTTTGGGCGGAACTTATTGATTTTTATACATATAGAAAGAGTCTGCCTGTTGTGTGCAGGTAAGTACCAGTTCATTGATGCATACGTGAGGGGGAAGTGAAGTGCAATAAAATATACTATTAGCTACATCTGTAGCGGAAAGTGGTGTAATGCCTTCATATACCTCACGGGCTTTTTTATCATCTCCCTTGAAACGCACATTTGAAAACTCGGTTTGTACGGCTCCTGGAAAGATATCTGTTATTTTTATATTATGTCGCAGCAGGTCAATGCGCATGGATTGACTAATTGCAGCTACTGCATGTTTTGTGGCGCAGTAAATATTGCCTTTTTCATATACGTTTTTTCCCGCGGTGGAGCTGATGTTGATGATATGCCCTATTTTTCGTGTAATCATAAACTGTAGGATAGCTCTACTTACGTACAATAAGCCATGCACATTTGTATTCAACATGGTTTCCCAATCGTTCATATCAGCTTCGTCAAAATAATCTCTTCCTAATGCAAGCCCTGCATTATTAATTAAGATGTCAATTGCTTTCCAGTTCTCGGGTAAGGTTAAAAAAGCTGCGGATACTTCTTCTTTATTTTGAACATCAAAGTTTAAGGCTACTACTTTTATTGCAAATTCTTTTTCAAGTTGTTGCTTTAATTGATTTAGGCGTTCGCTTCTTCTGCCGGTAATGATGATATTGTCGCCGTCTGCAGCAAACTTACGTGCACAGGCTTCTCCAATACCTGAAGTAGCCCCTGTTATAACAACAATTTTATTCATGATAATGATTCTAAAAAATCTAACAGTATTTGATTGGCTTTATGTGTTTCTTCCCACATACCCATATGTGCACTATTTTGTAAAATATGTATGTGTGATAAAGAAGGTAAATAAGTTTGAGGTAAAACTGTTTGCATTGGTATAATTGTATCCTGTTCGCCAATAACAAATAAAACAGGAACATTACAGGCTTTTAATACGCTGGTTCTATCGGGGCGTGCGATCATAGCACGATAATATTGTATCAATGCTTCAGGCTGAAATTTTTTTCCTGCTTCTATCAAGGCTTCTACTTCATGAGCATGCTGATCTTTGAAATCAGCGCTGAAAGAATTAGGAACGCTGGTTTTTACAAAAGGGAAAGCGCCGTTGTTGGTGATAAATTCAATGCCTTTTAAACGGGCTTGTTTTTTCTCTTCTGTATCTGCCAATGCTGTAGAGTGGAACAAGCCAATGCCTTTGATCAATTGAGGATATTTTTCTGCAAAAGCTAATGAAATATAGCCGCCCATGCTATGCCCGATCAAAACTACCCGGTCGAGCTTTTCATTATCAGTGATTGCTTTTATTGCTTCTGCGTAGTCATCAATAGTAGATAACTGGTCGTTATATGGAGATGCTCCGCTGCCGGGCAAATCGGGGATGATGACCTGACACTGCTGAGCTAAAAAATCTTTTTGATAATGCCATAATTCACCTGTTTCGGGAAAGCCGTGTATCAAAACTACGGGCAGTCCTTGTCCTGATATTTCGTAGGCAACAGCTTTTTCTTTAAACAGAATAATTTTTTTCATCTTACTTGATATAAGTATGAACACTTCTAACAATTAACAGTAATACCAATGGCATTAATGCAACATTTAAATGTTGTGGAAGAAAAAACCACGCCAATAATAGAACGGTTAATATGATTGCAGTGATAAGATAATATTTTTTTACCCAATTTTTTTTACTGTTGATAAAAAATGCCATGATGCTGTGAGCTGGTAAAGCCCATAACAGGTTATAATTATTGGCACACATAATATGGTCGGTGGCTGTCCACATTAAAATCAATAGAACACCAATAACGCCGGTGAGAAAAAATAACATTCCATCAAAGCCTTGCAAAAATCTTCTGGCAGCAGCCGTTTCATAAAAACTTAGCCCGATGATAAATACAAATAATACCAGGAAACAAAGAAAAGGAGTGAAGACAGGTTTATCTAATTTGTCATTGTGTGGAGTAGTTAAAATTTTTTCTGATAAAACCAGTTGCTTACTGTTGTTGTCCAAAGATCGCATCAGATTATCAGGTAGGAACTGCGATTGCTCAACTGTCATTACTGCATCCGTTTTTGCGCCTAATAAAATATCGATGCCCAATTGACTCCACAATAATCCGCCTTTTTCCAGGTATTGATGGATGGCATCTCTGAAAGTAGCGTGTACGGGCATTACAGCATTGAATATTGGTTGAGGGTGTTTGTTTTTTTTGATGATATCACGGAGACGGGTAGTACAGTTATCAAAGAAGAAATCGTATTTATAGTACTTGTTTTGCTCCTTGGCATTTTCAATCAATGCCTGATTGATCTTTATTTTTTCTTCAGGAGAGAAATTTAAAACCTGTTCGGTGATACCACGATTTTCATATCGGTAAAATCCTATAAAATCATCATAATATTCTATTGAAACATAATACAGCAGCTTGCCTCTTGTAAATTTTATGTAGAAGTTCTTATCATCAAAATTAAAAGTGCCATAATTGTATACGATGTCTCTTCCGTCATTGCCTGCAAGACTACTGTCGATCACCCTTAAAGCGCTATGCCCGAATATGGAATAAAGTTCCTGCCCGGGAGTGCAGGTTAATAACGATATGCGAATATGAGAGGAATCCTGTGCGTTACAATTGGTAATTAATAATGAATAATTAATAATTAAAAGTGTCGCTACTTTTTTTAAAATTGAAGTTTTTGATTTGAACTTTTTAAAAAGAAATTTTAAAAACATTCGAGTCAATTAAAGTTTAATAGTAGCAATGCCGATGAACGAAATGTGACACAACGATGCTTAATTGAAATACAACGGCTTGTTACAAAAATTATTAAGTACTAATTTTAAATGGTTGATTATCTTGAATAGTTCGGCGCTTCTTTAGTGATCTCAATATCATGTGCGTGACTTTCTTTTATACCGGCATTGGTTATTTTTACAAAAGTTGCATTTTGTAATTCTGCAATTGTTTTTGCACCGCAATAACCCATGCCTGCACGCAAACCACCGGTAAACTGATGCACCACTTCACGTAGATGTCCTTTAAATGCCACACGACCTTCAATTCCTTCCGGTACAAACTTTTTAATATCATCTTCTACATCCTGGAAATACCGATCGCTGCTGCCCTGTGCCATCGCACCCATAGAACCCATGCCTCTGTATTGTTTGAATTTTCTTCCTTCGTAGATAATCGTTTCGCCTGGACTTTCTTCTGTACCTGCAAAAACATTTCCCATCATTACACAGTTAGCGCCGGCTGCCAGGGCTTTTACCATATCGCCTGTATAACGGATACCGCCGTCGCTTATGATACCGACATTTTTATTTTTTAATGCGGCTGCAGCTTCCATTACTGCGGTAATTTGAGGAACGCCGGTACCGGCAACGATACGTGTAGTACAAATAGAACCAGGTCCAATGCCCACTTTAACAGCATCGGCACCTGCATCTGCCAGTGCTTTTGCACCTGCTGCAGTGCCTACATTTCCGGCAATTACCTGTAAGCCTTTGTAGTTTTTCTTAACGGTTTTTAATGCGTCCATCACTCCTTTGGTATGTCCATGAGCACTATCCAAACAAATAACATCAACGCCTACACGATGTAATGCATCAACCCTGTCTAGAATATCTTTTGTTATACCAACGCCTGCGCCTACCAATAAACGTCCGTAAGAATCTTTGATGGCGTTGGGATGGCTTTTTAGTTTTAGTATATCGCTAAACGTTATTAAACCAATTAAAATGCCCGATTTATTTATTACCGGTAATTTTTCAATTTTATTTTGCTTGAAGATGGCTTCTGCTTTTTTAAGATTGGTGCCTTCCGGTGCTGTGATAAGATTGTCTTTTGTCATTATGGAGCCTACTTTGCTTTCATAATGTGTTTCAAAACGTAAGTCACGGTTGGTTAAAATTCCCACTAATTTATGTTGTGCATCCACCACTGGAATACCGCCGATCTTATTTTCTTTCATTAACCGTAAAGCTTCGCCAATAGTAGCATCAGGGGTTAAGGTGACAGGGTCTAATATCAGGCCATTCTCACTTCTTTTTACTTTACGTACCTGTTCTGCCTGCTTTTCAATGCTCATGTTTTTATGCAGGATACCCAATCCGCCTTCACGGGCTAAGGCGATAGCCAAAGATGCTTCCGTAACAGTGTCCATTGCTGCACTTAACATAGGTACATGCAGCTTAATTGTTTTAGTAAGTTGAGTATGAATACTTACATCACGAGGCAGTACCTGGCTGTATGCAGGCATTAACAGAACGTCATCAAACGTTAGGCCTTCGCCGAAAAATTTTTTGGATTTGCTTTGCGCAGAGGAGTTATTTATTGTAGCCATGTGCAAAGGTAAAGGAAAAATATAAATGGCAAAAATCCGGTAAACAACATCTTAAACTATGTTAGCCTCTAAACTAATTTATAAAGCTTTCCGGGTAAAACGTTTACAATTCCCTGCATTTCCAAACTCAGTAAAGCCGCAGCCGATGCGCTACTACTTAATCCTGTTTTAAAATAAAGTTCATCAATATGTATTTGTTCATGCTGCCGCAACAGGTCAACAATTATTCTCTCATCTTCACTTAATTCAATGAATAATTCTCTTTGTTTTTTGGGTGATGATTTTGAATGTTCTTTCCATCCCATGTTCTCCAACAGGTCATCGGCACAAGTAATAAGGGCTGCTTTGTTGTTTTTAATAAGATAATTGCAACCTTCGCTTTTACTGTCGGTTGTTCTTCCGGGAATGGCAAAAACGTCTTTATTATAACTGTTCCCTAATTCTGCCGTAATTAATGACCCGCCTTTTTTACTGGTTTCTATAACAATTACGGCATCGCTCATGCCTGCTACAATTCTGTTTCGTTTTGGAAAGTTTTGTTTTCCCGGATCGGTGTTACTTAGGAATTCAGTTAGCAAGCCACCGTGCTCTACCATTTGCTTGGCAAGGGCTTTGTTTTGCGCGGGATAAATTCTGTCTAAGCCGTGCGCTAATACGCCTACGGTTTGCAACTTATGCTTTAACGCGGCTTTATGAGCAATGGTATCAACACCAAAAGCAAGTCCGCTAATAACTAAAACATTTTCATTGCTTAGATCTTCAATTAATTTTTCGCAAACGGTTTTACCATAATCGGAATTAGTGCGTGTGCCTACAATAGAAATTATTTTGGAATGATTTAGATCAGCATTGCCACGGTAAAATAATAATATCGGACTGTCATAACAATTCAGCAATCTTTTAGGATAAACCTCGTCGTTAATAAACAGGGGAGTGATCTTATATCTTTCAATAAACTGTATTTCCTCTTCGGAGCTAAGGAAATTGTCAAACTCTTTTATGCTTTTAGCTCTTACTGCACCAATGCCTTCAATATTTTCGAGGTCTTTTTTCTTTGACTTAAAAACGGCTTCAGCGCTTTCAAAAATAGTTACCAGGGATTTGGCATGCACATTGCCGATATTAGGCACCAATGTAAGTGCTATTTGGTATAGCAGATCTTTGTTCATACGGACTGCTTAATTTTCTTAGTTACTGATGACTGTTAATTCCGTTCTTCGGTTCTGAGCTTTGCCTTCTTCTGTTGTATTATCTGCAATAGGATTAGAAGCACCAAAACCTTTGTATTGTAATCTTTCTTTCGCAATTTTTTTACTTGATAAGAGATAGTTGACTACCGCTAAGGCTCTATCGTTAGAAAGCTTTAAGTTGTCTGCATCTTTACCAACATTATCGGTATAACCACTTATTAGGATCACCAGCTTGGGATTGTCATCCATCAGTTGAACTACTTTATCTAGCTCAATTAAGGAACCGGATTTTAGCGTGCTTTGTTTAGAATCGAAGAAAATATTATTTAAAATGATCTTTGCTCCTGCCTCAATTGGTTGTAGCGGAATATCGGCAGTAAAGAAGGAATCCGTAGTATTTATGTTGATGTTATAATTGGAAGAATAGAATAAATATCCCTTCCTGTTTACATTGAACGCATAATCTTTTCCTACGGGAAGCGTAGCTAAATAATCGCCTACTTCATTTGTTTGTACATCGCTAATGATCTGCCTTGTGACGATATCGGTTAGTTGTACAGATGAAGGTAAGCCTGCTTTTGTTTTTGCATCGAACACTTTACCTTTTACCCATAATGTTTTTGGCGGACGGATGTCTTCTCTCAGATCAAAACTATATATATCCAATTGCCCTTTGCTATCGCTTCTATCGCTGGCATAATAAGCTGTTTTGCCATCAGCTGCAACAATTAAAGAGCCTTCATCATCAATCGTATTGATAGGATAGCCGAGGTTTTGAGGTGTGCTCCAGGTAGTGTCATTTAATTTTTTAGAATAGAACAAGTCTGTACTGCCATAACCATCCCAGTTGTTGCTGCTAAAAAATAATGTTTGATTATCTGCATACATAAAAGGACATCCTTCATCGCCTTCTGTATTAATGCCAGATCCAAGATTTTCCGGAGCAGACCAATCGCCATTTGCTAAGTGATGTGTTACCCATATATCACTTTTACCATACCCGCCTCTGCGATTGCTGGCAAAGTACAGGTCTTTTTTATCAGGAGATAAGGATGGAGATGTTTCCCATGCATCTGTATTTATAGCCGGTCCAAGATTTTGTCCTTCGCTCCAGCCGTCTTTTGTTTTATGAGAAATGTACAGGTCGCAACTCCCATATCCTTCGGGATAATTACAGCCGGTGAAAACAAGCCATTCGCCATCCTGGGAAATATTCTGTGCGCCTTCATTTAAATTCGTATTTACTTTTCCTGATAAAGATGTTGCATTGCTCCATGTGCCATTAATAAGATCGCTTTCAAAAAAATCTTCGTCTGCATCTCTTAGCCTTCGAGTAAAAACCAGTCGTTTGCCATCAACAGTTATTGATGGCCAATATTCGGCAAATTTTGTATTAACGCTGTCGCCCAAATTCTTTGGGGCAAAAACATAGTTATTGTCGGAATGTTTCTTTTTATAATCAATTGCAAATTCGTATGTGCGTTTACGATAGTTACCCGCTTTTATGCTTTGTTCATTTATTTTATCGGATCTTAAAAATATATTCACAGCTTCCAGCGCTCTTTCAAATTGTCCGTCACCAGCCAAAGAAATGGAATAGGGAAGATGATATTCATATGTATAAACAGAATCTAATTTAAAAGCAGTTTCAAAATCGGTCATGGACGATCTGTAATTTTTTAACGCCGAATAAATGCCCGCTCTTGATAAATATCCGTCAACAAATTTTTTATCGATTGCTATAGCCTTGTTTATCCAGGTTAATGCTTCTGCATAATTCCCGTATTGTGCTTCCTGCACGCCTTGTGCATATAAGTCGCCCACTTTTTTATTTACTTTATCAGGATCATACCATTGTGCATTAGTGTGAAGTGTGAAAAGTGTAACGTGAAATATAAGGAGAAGTAATTTGAACGATTTCTTTTTCATTTGGCTCAGTTATCAATATTAAAATTCAATAACTAAGGTACGTTAATGTATTTATGTATCTGTAAAGACAGTTCCCATTTTGGATGGGCTTTAACATAGTCAATAATAAGTGGAGTGATAACAGCGGCTTTATCCCATTCGGGTTGAAGGTATAATTTACAAGTTGGTGAAACCAATGCGGCATATTTTTCAGCCCAATCAAAATCCGATTTATTGAAGATGACTACTTTTAATTCATTGGCTGCTGCAACTACTTCGTTTAATGGTGCTTTAAATTTTTTAGGTGATAAACAGATCCAATCCCATGTGCCGCTTAACGGCGAAGAGCCGGACGTTTCAATGTTTGTTTGAAAACCTTTTTCTTTTAAAGCCGATGTGAGATAGGTTAGATCATGCAATAATGGTTCGCCACCGGTTATGACTGCAATAGGAGAAACGTGAGAAGTAAGATCAACTTCATGTCTCACCTCTGACGTTTGACGTTTGATATCTTTTTCAATATTCGATATCAGTTCATCAATATCCAATACGGGATGCTTTGTTGCATCCCAACTGTCTTTTACGTCACACCAAACACAACCTACGTCGCAGCCGCCAAGGCGGATAAAATAAGCCGCTTTGCCTTGATGGTAACCTTCACCCTGGATGGTGTAGAAGTGTTCCATTACTGGTAATGATATCGTGGTTGCAACTTCCAATTTTATTTTCTTCAATTGATAAAAAGTGAAACACTAATTCTATAATAATAATGAGCTGATCATAATTATCCCCTTTATCAGTGTTCTATAATATTTTATTTCTGTAACGAAGCATTGTATGTATTCATCAGCAATGCCGCAATGGTCATTAATCCAACGCCACCGGGAACAGGAGTAATATAACTGCATTTAGGTGCAACATTGGCAAAGTCTACATCGCCCTTAATAGCAAAGCCCGATTTTTTTGCAGCATCAGGAACCCTTGTTATTCCTACATCTACCACTACTGCATTTTCTTTTACCATGTCAGCAGTTAAAAAGCCAGGTTTGCCCAATGCTGCTACAATTATATCTGCCTGCAAACAAAGCTCTTTTAAGTTTTTGGTATGACTATGGCATAGTGTAACGGTACAGTTTCCCGGGTTGGTATTCCTGCTTAATAAAATACTTGCGGGACGACCCACAATATTACTTCTTCCTATTACTACAGCATGTTTTCCTTTGGTTTCAATATTGTAATGTTCCAACATCAACATTATTCCATAAGGTGTTGCAGACACAAAGGTTGGTAAGCCCTGTACTAATTTTCCAACGCTTATGGGGTGAAATCCATCTACATCTTTACCCGGATGAATAACATTGATTATTTTTTCTTCGTTGATGTGTTTGGGTAAAGGCAATTGAACCAATATACCATCAATGTCATTGTCGGCATTTAATTGTTGAATGGCGTCGATCAATTTTTCCTCGTCAATACTTTCTTCTAAACGTATAAGCGTGCTTTTGAAACCAATTTCAGCACAGTTTTTAACTTTACTGGCTACATATGTTTCACTGGCGCCGTTATTACCTACCAGTATTGCTGCCAGGTGCGGTATTTTAGCGCCTTTGGACTGCGCTTCAATGAGTTTTGTTTTTAGTGAATCTTTTATTGACTGCGATACGAGTTTTCCATCTAATAATTGCATGGCGCAAAATTACTAAGATTTGACGGGCATTGTATTTTCAATTAAGTATTTATCTTATCTTGTCACTACTAAAAGGAACTGTTTTGAGAAAATTTGCGTTTTACCCCTTGCTTGGACTGCTGTTTATTCCCGTTATAATATCTGCACAATCGTTACGAGAGCCGATCTCTGCGATCTATCTTGGATTAAGTGCATATAGCACGCAGCACACGGATGTGTTTTCTTTTACAAATAACCAGGCAGCATTGGCACAACAAAAAGATGTTTCCGTAGGTGTGTATGGTGAAAGAAGATTTATGCTACAGGAAACAAGTGTATATACAGCTGCTGCAGCATTTGCAACGTCCAAAGGGAATTTTGGTATAGATCTTAAGTATGCAGGTTTCTCCGATTATAATGAAAACCAGCTTGGAGTAGCCTATGCAAGAAGCTTAGGCAAAAACCTGGATGTAGGTATTCAGTTTAATTATTACGGGTATAGCATAACGAGTTACGGAAGTAACAGTGCTATTAATTTTGAAGCCGGTGCCATTGCACATTTAACCGACCAGCTAAATGCAGGTATTCATATTTATAATCCAGTAGGAGGAAGCTTTTCTAAAGGAGATGAAAAATTAACCTCTGCCTATTCTTTTGGATTGGGTTACGAACCGTCCAACCAGTTTTATATAAGCATGGAAGCAGTGAAAGAAGAGGGTTATCCCATTAATGTCAATTCAGGAGTACAATACCAGTTTGATAAAATATTTTTTGCACGGGCAGGCATTTCTTCGGGTACATCGAGTTATTATGCCGGCGCCGGAGTTGGCTGGAGCAATTACCGGTTAGATGTCAGTTGTAGTTTTCACCCGCAATTAGGATTATCCCCGGGTTTATTATTCATTGCAAATTTTGGTAAAAAGAAAGATGAGAAGGGCTTATAGTTTGTTATTGGTGTTGTTTTTAGCCGGTTCCGGTGTAAAAGCACAGGTGGCAGATTCTATACCGGATGTGCAGGATAATCCTGTATTGGATCAGCAATTAGAAAACGCCACTTCTAATAGTGACGACAATGCAACAGAAGATGATTCTTATATTCAGCTATTGCGCCAATATGCACGCAATCGCTTAAACTTAAATACCGCCACTGCAGAAGAAATGGAAGATTTGCAATTGCTTTCTCCTTTGCAAATTGAAAATATCATTTCTTACAGAAAAGTATTTGGCAAATTTCTCAGCATATATGAATTACAGGCAATACCCACATTAGATGTAGCCACCATTGCTCAAATACTTCCTTATGTTACTGTAAATACAAATGCTGATGTATTGGCAACATTAGGGCAACGATTTAAAGGCGGCAACAGTTCTTTATTGGTAAGAGAAACCCGTGTGTTGGAAAAATCAAGAGGTTATACCGATTACCCTAAAGGGGATAGCAGCGATCATATTTATCCCGGCTCACCTGATCATCTATTGCTTCGCTATAAATACAATTACAAAAATTTATTGCAGTACGGTTTTACGGCAGAGAAAGATGCGGGTGAAGAATTATTTAAAGGAAGTCAAAAGCAAGGATTTGATTTTTATTCCGCACATTTATTTGCAAGAAATATCGGTATTATAAAAGCATTGGCATTAGGCGATTTTACAGTGAACCTGGGACAAGGTTTAACACAATGGCAAAGCCTGGCATTTGGTAAAAGTGCCGCCAACGTAATGAATATAAAAAGACAATCACCTGTGTTGCGGCCTTATAGCTCGCCGGGTGAAGTGTTGTTTAATCGTGGTGCAGGAATAACATTAGGCAAAAATAATTTTGAAGCAACGGTATTTGGTTCTTACAGAAAAATAGATGGAAGCATTAACAGCGGTGCAGACACGCTAACACAAGATGATTATTTTTCAAGCATTGATGTGGATGGCTACCATCGTACCAAAACAGAATTAGCAAATAAAAATGTTATAGGGCAAACAAGCTTTGGTGGAAATTTATCGTACAATAAAGATAACTTTCATATAGGCATCAATGCAGTACGGTATATATTTAGTACAGCTTTGGCAAAAGGCACAGATTCTTTTTCAACAGCACCCTATAATTTATATCGCTCCATCGGAGATAAGTTTGGCAACTATAGCGTGGATTATAGTTATACTTACAGAAACATGCATTTCTTTGGAGAAGCAGCCACTACCAGCACCAACCATTATGCATTTGTAGATGGATTATTGATCAGTGTTGATCCAACGGTTGATATGAGCTTCCTGTACCGGAATATTTCTCCTTCGTATCAATCGATCTATGGCAATCCTTTTATTGAAAGCTCTACACCTGAAAATGAAGAAGGCTTTTATAGCGGCATATCTATTCATCCTAACAGAACATGGACAATAAGCGCTTACGCAGATTTTTTTAAGTTTCCATGGTTACGGTTTTTGGTAGATGCTCCATCTACAGGCAGCGACTACCAGGCACAAGTGAGTTATACACCTAATAAGCAATTGCAGATATACATGCGTTACCGCTCGGAAACCAAGCCCAAGAACTATAATCCTGATGATCTTATTTTAAATCCTGTTCTGCCTGCCAACATACAAAACTGGCGCATCGATCTAAGCTATAAAGTATCACCTGTTATCACATTTAGGGCAAGACAGGAATCGGATTGGTATAAAACCAGTGAAGATGCGGAGCCCGAAACAGGCTTTTTAATGTATGCGGATGTTTTGTATAACCCTAAAGGTAGCCGCCTAAGTGGTGGTGTACGTTTACAATATTTTGAAACAGATAGTTATAACTCAAGAATATATGCCTTTGAGAATACAGTGTTGTACGGTTATTCCATTCCTGTTTTTTATGGTAAAGGCTATCGTTATTATGTCAATCTTAATTATGATGTAAGCAAACGACTTTCTTTATGGGCAAGATGGGCACAGTTGATCTATAAGGATCAAAACACCATCGGTAGCGGCTACGACATAATTCAAGGCAACACAAAGTCAGAAGTTACGCTACAGGGGATTTATCGTTTCTAGGATATAAGATCGTATATCTTTCATCCTCTCGCTGTCTCTGCCAGAAATCTTATCTTTGTTCTCCTTTAAAAAATAATTATGAGCAACAATAAGAACGAACCGCAGCCAAATCAAATCAATATAGAAATTTCTGAAGAAATGTCCGAAGGGCAATATGCAAACCTTGCTATTATTACACACAGTCATGCAGAGTTTGTAATTGATTTTGTGAACGTGATGCCCGGTACTCCAAAAAGCAAAGTAAAAAGCCGTATTGTATTAACGCCATTTCATGCAAAGCGCTTTATGAAAGCCATTACCGATAACATTAAAAAGTTTGAAGCAGTAAATGGAACTATCCAGGATATGGAAGCAGTAGAAATTCCATTTACATTCGGCGGACCAACAGCACAAGCATAGTTAAATGCCAAACAGAGCGCAGATTCCAACACCTTTAATTCAACGGTTACCTTATTGGAAATTTTGAAGCTTGGGTTTTGGAATTTGTTATTTTATTTCTTCAAACTTTAAACCCGCTTACTTGTTAGTATCTTTGATAACATAGTAAGTACGCATGGCAAAAGAAAAAAAGGCTTCGCAACCGGTAGAGCAAAATGATCTGATTGAAGTGTTTGGTGCAAGGGAGCATAACCTGAAGAATATCGATATTAAAATTCCGAAGAACAAGTTAGTAGTGTTTACAGGTGTTAGCGGTAGTGGAAAATCTTCGCTGGCATTTGATACTATTTATAATGAAGGGCAACGCCGTTATATGGAAAGCTTTTCGGCATATGCCCGCCAGTTTGTTGGCGATATGGAGCGCCCGGATGTAGACAAGATAACAGGACTTTCCCCGGTGATTTCCATCGAACAAAAAACCACCAATAAAAACCCACGAAGCACTGTTGGTACCGTTACCGAAATATATGATTTTCTGCGCTTATTGTTTGCAAGAGTAGGAGAAGCGTACAGCTACAATACCGGCAAACGAATGGTGAAGTTTAGTGAAGAAGAGATAGTAGAGAACATCTTTAAAAAATTCCGCGATAAAAAAATATCATTATTGGCTCCTTTGGTAAGAGGACGTAAAGGGCATTACCGTGAACTCTTTGAAGACATTCGCAAGAAAGGATATTTAAAGGTTCGTATTGATGGAGAAGTAAAAGACCTTACTCCAAAAATGCAGGTAGATCGATATAAAATTCACGATATAGAGGTAGTTGTAGATAGGTTGGCTGTTACCGATGATATGAAAGTACGCTTAAGCCAAAGCGTACAAAAAACATTGCAAATTGGTAAAGAGCTCATGTTTGTTTTATTGAATGATGATGATACATTGGCTGTTTACAGTAAACAATTAATGTGTGAAGATACCGGCATCAGTTACGAAGAACCTTCTCCTAACAGTTTTTCATTCAACTCTCCCTATGGAGCTTGTCCTGTTTGTAAAGGATTAGGAAATGTTTACACGATCGATATGGATGAAGTGATTCCGGATAAATCAAAAAGTGTAAGAGATGGTGCCATTGTACCATTGGGTGAAGAAAGAGAAGCAAGTGTTTTTAAGCAAGTGGTTGATTTTGCAAAGAAAAATAAGATCAGTTTAGATAAGCCGATAAAAGATCTAACACCAACACAATTGAATTTATTGTTACACGGTGATAAAGGAATTAACCCTGAGCTGGAAATGGACATGAGTGATGAAACGGTTCCTGAATTTTACACCGGCAGTTATGAAGGTATTGTTCCAATGTTGAAACGTTGGTTTTCATCTCCTGCAAGTACCGATCATTTACGTGATTGGGTAGAGCAGTTTATGGAATTAAAAACCTGTGGTACTTGTAGCGGTACAAGGCTGAAAAAAGAAAGCATCTGGTTTAAGATCGATAAAAGAAATATTGCTGAGCTAAGCGATATGAATTTAGATAACCTCGCTGCCTGGTTTGATGGAGTTGAATTGCGTTTGGATGACAAGCAAAATGCCATAGCTAAGGATGTATTGAAAGAAATAAGAGAGCGCTTACAGTTTTTATTAGATGTTGGATTAACATATCTCATGTTAAATCGTCCTTCCAGAACATTGAGTGGTGGCGAATCGCAGCGCATACGTTTAGCAACGCAGATCGGCTCACAATTACAAGGCATTACTTATGTATTAGATGAACCAAGCATTGGCTTGCATCAAAGAGATAATCATCGATTGATAACATCCCTGCAAAATCTGCGGGATATTGGTAATAGTGTATTAGTAGTAGAACACGATAAGGACATTATGTTAGCTGCCGATCATTTAATAGATATTGGTCCACGTGCGGGTAAGTATGGCGGCCAAATTGTAACACAAGGAACACCGCAAACTGTTTTAGATTCTAATTCTGATACCGCACAATACTTACACGGCAAGAAAAAAATTGAAGTGCCGAAAGAAAGAAGAAAAGGCAACGGAAAATTTATTGAGCTGAAAGGAGTAAAAGGGAACAATCTTAAAAATGTCAGTGTAAAATTTCCTCTCGGAAAATTAATATTGGTAACAGGTGTAAGCGGTAGCGGAAAATCTACTTTGATCAATGATACGCTGTATCCGTTATTAAGTCATTATTGTTACGGATCAAAAGCTACGCCTTTAGAATATAGCAGCATCAAAGGTTTGGAGAATATAGACAAAGTAATTGAAATAGACCAGGCACCGATCGGCCGAACACCACGCAGCAATCCGGCAACTTATTGCGGCTTCTTTACGGATATAAGAACATTGTTTGCATCAGTGCCTGAAGCAAAGATTCGGGGTTACAATGCAGGGCGTTTTTCATTTAATGTAAAATCCGGAAGATGTGATGTTTGCGAAGGCGGCGGTATGCGTGTGATCGAAATGAATTTTTTGCCCGACGTTTATGTGCATTGTGAAAAGTGTAATGGCAAACGTTACAATAGAGAAACATTAGAGATTCGTTACAAAGGAAAATCCATCAGTGATGTACTGGATATGACAGTGGATGAAGCGGTTGAATTTTTTCAACCTGTGCCTTTTATCTATCGTAAAATAAAAGTATTGCAAGAGGTAGGGCTTGGCTATATAACACTTGGGCAAAGTGCTGTAACATTGAGCGGCGGCGAAGCACAACGTGTAAAACTAAGTACAGAATTAGGAAAGAAAGATACCGGTAAAACTTTTTACATCCTGGATGAACCTACAACAGGACTGCATTTTCAGGATATACAACATTTGATAGATGTTATCACAAAGTTGGTTGACAGAGGCAATACCGTTTTAGTAATTGAGCATAATATGGATGTTATAAAAGTAGCAGATCATATTATCGATATTGGTCCTGAAGGCGGCGATGGTGGCGGACAGGTTTTGTTTGAAGGGCTTCCGGAAGATCTGATTAAAGTAAAAGAAAGTTATACAGGATTGTATCTGAAAGAAGAATTAAAATAGAAATTCTCTAGCTTTATTTATCTAAAGGCTTGCTAAAGTATAATGAAAATGTAGAATTGATAGACATTCTATACATCAGTATAAATTCCACAATATTTAATAGTACAAGGATCATAGGTCAAAAAAAATAATTGGCAAAGGATGTTAACGAAGTCTTTTAAAATTGTGGTTTCAGGGGCATCATTCATCGTACAAGAATGTACATCGTTTGTTCCCGGGGGTTTAACTTCTGTTAGATCGCTTTGCCAAAAACTACTTAGGGTACGGGTTGTTTATTATTTATATTCCAGGGTTAGCTTTCCGCTTTGTAACTGATAATCGTTGCTGAAACATTGGTACAAGTACGTTCCTTTTTGTAAGTCTGTCAGCGTTGTTTCAGTTTCTTTGTTGATGGCTATTTGTTTGATCAAAGTGCCATCAGCTGAAAAGAAATACAGTTGTAATGGGGAGGCAATATCTGCCTTTACCAATACGGTCAATTCTTTTCTATCTGCGTTTTGCTTAAATAAAACAGCAGATTTTTTTAAACTTGTTTTTGTGAAAACCGGGTCGTGATCGCCCGCTTTTGAGCGGTTGTAAATCATTACCAGCAAAAAGCACGTAATAAGTATTATAACTTTTGAAACGGCTTGATTTGCATGAAATTTCTGTTTCATAGTTTACAGTTTTGTAGGGTACGGATCTTAATATCTGTGCGGGCAGCTTGTCTGCCTCATTGCTCTTCTTTCGAAACTGCTTTCGTAAATGGGTCCTAAACGAAAGCCGATCTTAAATAGAAACGAAAAATATGCATCCGTATTGTTCGGATTGCCTCTTTGTACTCCAGGCGTATACCTGCTCGAGCCTGCAACATATATCCCGTCTGTTTTATCATTTATCTTTTTTGCTATTGCTGCATCTGCCGGAGAAAGATATTTATCGAATAATGAAGGATCTATATAGTATGTACTTACATCATCTATATAATCCGTAAAAGTTTTCCGGTACAAAACTTCCAAACTAATATTTGTTCTGTCTGATACAAAATATTTTAAGCCACCTCCATACGGAATGTTCATTTGCGTAAGACTATATTCCTTTCTGTCGGGATATTCCGCAAAGCCTTCACCTTCTGTATGCAATGGTTTAAGATCATACCAGGTGGTGCTTCCATCCGGGTTAGTCAATGAGCCTACCGGGTTAAAATGAAAAGCACCGACACCTGCAAATAAATAAGGGCGTAATCTGGGCGCATAGTCATCTCCCATGTTTTGATGCATTAACATTAAAGGAAATAATTCCACTGCTCCGTATACTTCCCAGATATCAGATTTAAAATCAAGATTCCGTTGTTTACGATACAGTTCATCAGAACCATAATTATGGATCAGGTCATCTCTTCCTTCAACATAAGTGTATTGACCTGCCAATCGAAAGCCCAGCCAATTATTCGGATATACCGAAACAAAGCCGCCTTTCATTAATTTAGTTACGGAGAGATTTATATCTTTTACGAATTTGGTTCCATAACCTTTACCGCCTCCGAGATCTCCTAAGAAAAAAGTAGGACCAAAGTTTAATCCAACTTCTGCTTTAAAGTTTTCGTTACCAAAAATAAAATGCTGAGAAAAAGATTTCGTGAATAAGCACAGACATAGCGCCAAGGCAAATATGCCTTTTTTCATAAGCGGATGTAGGTGATTTTTCATTTAAATTCTTTTGGGCGTTTGGATGCAGATTGCTCTGCGCAAAAGATTTAAACGGTAATGAAGATTAATTATTGTATTAAAAACCCCTGATTATGTTCGGAAACTACTATGGATAACAATTATTTGATATAAAGCAAATGTGTGAGACATGAAACGTCAATCGTGAAATAGTTAACAGTATATTAAGATGTAATACATTCTGCATCTCACATTCACTATTTTATGTATTGCAAAACCTCCTCGAGTTGAACCGGCTTTTGCTGATCATCTATCTCAATAACAATATAATATCCTTCTGCACCCCCGGCTCTTTTGATGGCATCTGCTAATTTTTGCTGGTCACTTTCCTGTCGGTGTCCATCTGCATCGCTCCATATTTCTTTTGTGCAAAGACAGCCTTGAGTTGGCGTTAACGGGTAAAATGTTTTTTCTTTATAATATTCAGGATTGATGGTAGTGCCGTGTGCAATAATTTCTGTTCGACCGACAGCACCGGCATAATAAGTTTGATATAACGATTGATATTCTTTTAATCCGCCGGGTAATATTTTTTTATACCAATCTTCTGTCCAGGCGGAATCAGTAATGGTAGAATCATTAAAGAATTTTTTCAGGCTCGTTTCAAATGGCATGGTCAATTGAATGTTTTTTGTTGGCCCGATGAAATCCGCTTTGGATACATCAAAGCCATGCATTCTAAAAACGCCTTGAGGAGTGTTGCCATTGGTAATATAGAAAGGTAGATTGCTTACACTCCGCGCCAATTGCGGAACATTGAAAATTGTACCATCGTCATTGGTAACAAAATTTCCATCTCCATTTTTTATAATAACAATCCCCGGATAATTCCTGTTCTTACGTTGAATAGAATAAGCAACCACATTCTTTTTAAGGTATTTTTTATCCAGTAGCGGTGCTAAAATTCTTTCTTTAGATATTTTTTTTTGCCTGGATAGTTGAATGAAGATCACCTTAGAAACACTGTCTTCATTTTTATACCATGAATATAAATTATTGGCAGTAGAGAACTTATCCCAGAGATAATCATCCGTTTCTTCTGATGAATTGTTTTGACGTAAATATTCTGCGCACAAAGCAAATACTTTTTCGTCGGCAGTTTGTTCTATTAAATTTTTAACCTCATTCACAAAATCATTGGGATAATTAGCATACACTAATTCTAATAAAGCTTTTTGAAAATGAATGCTATGCTGTAGTATAGTATCAAAAGCAAAATGCACACGGTTCAATAGCCAGGGCGATTTGTATTGTAGCAGTTCCATTGCCCATAAGCCGCCTTCCCAATTGTCTTCGGTAGAATCAGCTATTGGCAAAGAAAGATTTCTATTGATGTAGCCGATGATGTTACGCTGAGTGGTTTCCCTGTTTTTTTTGATGGCGCCTTTATAATAAGGAGCTACATCTGTTTGCGAATAAGTAGTAACAGCAATAAAAGAAAAAATAAAAGGGAAAATATATTTCATGTACTTGTTCCGGTTAATCCTGTCAAATATAACATAGCTTCACCAATTCAATCTTTGCGCCTTTGTCTTCTTTGCGCTCTTTGTGTGAAACAAAAATTAATAACCATACTTATCTTTCCAAAGAGATTTTAAATGTTTACGCAACTCTTCTTCTCTTGCGTTTTTACCGGGGTCATAAAATGTTGTGCCGCTTAATTCTTCCGGTAAATATTCCTGCCGAGAAAAATTATTTTCATAATTATGAGAGTATTCATAATTCTTTCCATAATCCATATTCTTCATTAACCTGGTAGGCGCATTGCGAATAGCCAATGGTACCGGTAGGTCGCCATGCTTACTTACTGCTGCTAAAGCTTCGCCAATAGCCATATAGGCTGCATTGCTTTTTGCACTTGCTGCTAAGTAAGTAGCGCATTGCGATAAAATAATTCTTGATTCAGGATAACCGATCTTATTAACTGCATCAAACGTTGCGTTGGCCAATAATAATGCATTAGGATTTGCATTACCTATATCTTCACTTGCCAATATCACCATTCTGCGGGCAATAAACTTTACATCTTCACCACCTTCTATCATCCTTGCCAGCCAATATACAGCAGCATTAGGGTCGCTGCCGCGGATGGATTTTATAAAAGCTGAAATGATATCATAATGTTGTTCACCTTTCTTATCGTAAATGGCAATACGCTGCTGCGCTATCTCCATTACTTTGTCATCAGTGATGATAGCATTCTCGCCCAATGTTTCTGTAACAAGCTCTAATAAATTCAACAGCTTTCTTGCATCACCCCCTGAAATATTTATTAATGCTGCCGTTTCTTTTAATTCAATATTTTTTTTGTGTAAGATCTTGTCTTCTTTAATAGCATGTTTCAATAATGCGATCAAATCATTTTCATCTAATGATCTCAATACATACACCTGGCAACGACTTAGCAAAGCGCTGTTTACTTCAAAAGATGGGTTCTCTGTAGTAGCGCCGATCAAGGTGATAGTCCCTTTTTCAACAGCAGCCAACAACGCATCCTGCTGACCTTTATTAAAGCGATGGATCTCATCAATAAATAAAATAACGCCTACTTGCTTCTTTGCCATATCAATCACCTCACGTACTTCTTTTACGCCACTGCTAATGGCGCTTAAAGTATAAAATGGAACCTTTAATGTGTTGGCAATAATATTTGCGATGGTGGTTTTACCAGTGCCCGGCGGTCCCCATAAGATCATGCTGGGAACTTTGCCATGTTCAATGGCAGTGCGTAAAATACTTCCCTTACCGGTAAGATGTTGCTGACCTGCCAATTCATTCAACGACGATGGACGTAATCTTTCTGCTAATGGTGCTGACATTGGACATTGAAGTTAAGAAGAATCTTTTTTGAAATATTCTGCTTAATTTCATTTTAATAGAAATTCAGCAATAATGGGAGAAAGCCCTTTAACAGAAGATTCAACTTTTGTTGTAAAAGAGTCAGTGATCATTGATTTTATTTGTGCTGCGGTTTTTACAGCGATGGCAATAAGTGCACTGATGTACGATAACAATATAGATTCCGGCAATAGGCTTTTTATTAAATCACTTGGGTTTTGTATAATACCGGCAATTTGGTTTTTAAAAAGAGGGATCCAGAATAAAACATCTTTCGCCATTAATAAAACAGGCATTTATTTTTATAAAAACTTTGTTACAGATTGGCAGCATTTTAAAACAGCTTATGTAACACAAAAGGAAATAACAGGTAGTGTTTCAGATAATTTTATCCTGGTAGTAGAATATTATAAAGACGGCGAAAGTGGTTTTTTCAAAAGAACCTTTCCTCTTTCAGCAACACAAGATAAAGCAGATGAAGAGATCATGGCTGCTATAAACTTTTTTGCAAAACTATCTAAAGGCTATTAAGAGTTTTTATTTGCTTTTGCATAATAACAGTTTGGTTATTATGATAATTCACCCTGCTTAGCTCTTTCCATCCTTCTTTTAAATACAATTCTTCAGCGGTGAAAGTATAAAGATAAAGATCAACGAATCCTTTTTTTGAGGAAGTCGACTCTATTTCTCGTAATAATAGCCTGCCATAACCTTTATTTCTATGATCGGAGGATGTATATAATAATGCTATCCAGGGCTGCAACTTTTTATAATGAGGAAATGATTGATGTAGCCCAACATTATTATAGAGTCCGCCCGTTGCAACAGGAATATTGTCAATAAATAAAACCAATTGGAACAAAACATCATCACCCGACTGATGTTGTAGACGATGGATTGTTCTTTCTTTTGGAATTTTCCATTCTTCAAAATACCAGTCTGCAATTTTTTCTATTAATGCTTTATCAAATGAAGTAATTGTATGAAATGTGGTATCTGCCATTTCCTATTTCAAATCCAATTTGATCTGTAATTCATCAAACTGTTTATCATCAATAGTAGATGGTGCATCCAGCATCACATCACGTCCGCTGTTATTTTTAGGGAACGCAATAAAATCGCGGATACTTTCACTTCCACCAAGTATAGCACACAAACGATCAAAACCAAAAGCCAAACCACCATGCGGAGGAGCGCCGTATTCAAATGCACCTAACAAGAAACCGAATTTATGTTGCTGTTCTTCTTTATCCATTCCTAAAGCAGCAAACATTTTTTCCTGCAATTCTTTTTGAAAGATCCGGATAGAGCCACCGCCGATTTCATTTCCGTTCAACACCATATCATATGCATTTGCTTTGATATTGGCATAAGGATGTGCCAAATAATTTGCAGCATCCTTAATAACAGGATCGTTATTGATCATCACATCAATCTGGTCAGGCTTTGGCGATGTAAACGGATGATGACGGGCAACCCAACGATTATCTTCCTCTGCATATTCAAACAAAGGAAAATCCAATACCCACAATAATTTATATTCATCGGATTTGCGTAAGCCTGATTTATCTGCCATGTACATACGCAGATCGCTGGTGGCTTTTCTTGTTTTTTCTTCTGTACCTGCAAGAATTAAGATCAGGTCACCTGGCTTTGCATTAGCTGCAGTGGCAATCGCTTTCAATTTATCCTCACTATAGAATTTATCTACGCTGCTTTTATATGTACCATCAGTATTTACTTTAATAAACACCAAACCTTTCATTCCTATCTGCGGACGTTTAACCCACTCTGTTAATTCATCGGTTTGTTTACGTGTGTATTCACTTGCACCTGGAATTGAAATAGCAATGACTGTCTCAGCTTCATCAAACACTTTAAAATCTACGCCATTAATTAAAGAAGCATTGTCTGTTTTATTAGTAAAGACAGTTGAAGGCTTTTTAAGGTTCAATAGTTTTATATCGAAACGAATATCAGGTTTATCATTACCATAATTCCACATAGCATCTTCCCATGTCATGCGTTCAACTTTCTCTGTGTAGTCGATATTCTTTACGTCTTTAAAAATCCGTTTGATCAAACCTTCAAACATGTTTAAAATATCTTCCTGTTCTACAAAGCTCATTTCGCAATCTATCTGTGTAAACTCAGGCTGACGGTCAGCACGCAGATCTTCATCTCTAAAACATTTTACAATTTGATAGTAACGATCGTAACCGCTTACCATTAATAATTGCTTAAAGGTTTGTGGCGATTGAGGCAATGCATAAAACTGTCCCGGGTTCATTCTCGACGGAACCACAAAGTCTCTTGCACCTTCAGGAGTTGATTTAATTAAGAAAGGAGTTTCAATATCCATGAAGCTATTTTCATGCAAATAATTTCTTGCACTGCGATTTACAGAGTAACGCAATTCTAAATTTTTCTTAACTGCATTTCTTCTTAGATCAAGATAGCGATATTTCATTCTTAGATCATCACCACCATCCGTATCATCCTGAATAGTAAAAGGAGGAACAACTGATTTATTTAAGATTGAAAATTCAGTTACTGTAATTTCAATTTCTCCTGTTGCTATGTTAGCATTTTTGTTGCTGCGTTCATTCACCGTTCCTTTTACCTGTAACACAAATTCTCTTCCTAAGGGATTGGCATCTAATTGCGCATTTAAGCTTTCTGAAAATAATAATTGTGTAATGCCATAACGATCACGGATATCAATAAAGGTGATGCTTCCAAACTTGCGAACGGTTTGCACCCATCCGGCAAGCGTTACTTCTTTTTTTACGTCTGTTAATCTTAATTCGCCACAGGTATGAGAACGATACATTGTTATTGTTAATTTAATAGTTCAATAGAATGTTTCACACAAAACGCAAAGTAAATAAGTCGCTAAGAAAACTTTGTCTCTTTGCTCCTTAGCGTCTTTGCATGAAATAAGCGTGCAAAGATAATAAGCTGCGATTAAAGAAATAGAAACAAAAAACCCGTCAGAACTTCTGACGGGCTATTCTTACTATCATACAGCAGCATAATTATTTTGTAAGCGCATTGACCTTTTTAGCCAATTTGCTTTTCAAGTTAGCAGCTTTATTTTTGTGTATTGTACCACGTTTAGCCAATTTGTCGATCATAGAAGCCACTTCCGGTAATTTGTCCGAAGCTTCTTTCTTTGCGTCAACCGCTCTGATATCACGAATAGCATTACGGGTTGTTTTTCCGTAATAACGGTTACGCTCATTGCGCTTGCGACTTTGACGAACGTCTTTTTTGGTAGCTGAGTGATTTGCCATCTAAATTTTAAATTAGGGCTGCAAAGATAGGGATTCGTAATCAATATTGCCAATTAATACTAATCTTTTTTAGCAGCTAGGCTGGGTTTTTTTGAAAAATTGAGGAAAAATTGGCTTTCCAACACAATTTCTTACTGCATCGCAACGTATAAATGACCGATATTTGCACTCATATTTTAAAAAAATGAAGGACTTCCAATATATTACGAGCTCTCACCCTGCTTACATCGAAAATTTATACCAGGATTTTGTTAAGAACCCCGAAAGTGTGGACATTGAATTACGCCACTTTTTTGAAGGGTTTGATTTTGCGGTTACTAACAATGCCGCAGTTCCTGCTGTAAATGGCAATGGTGCTAATGGACATGCTGTGGCAACTGCTTCTAATTTGGATAAAGAATTTAATGTTTACCAGTTAATATTAGCATACAGAAGAAAAGGACATTTAATTGCCAAAACAAATCCTATCCGGGAACGCAAAGACAGGCAGGCAAACCTGGGTTTGGAAAATTTCGGTTTTACGGATGCAGACTTGAATACAGAGTTTGAAACAGGAAAGTTTGTTGGACTTGGGAAAACTACTTTAAAGAATATAGTAGCGCATTTACAAAAATGTTACACCAATCATGTAGGTGTTGAATTTAGTGCTGTTAATAGTCGTAGAAAAAGAGACTGGATCATTGATGCCGTTGAAAAGCGAATGCTGGAGCCGGTTACATTGGACAAGAAAAAAAGAATACTGCAAAAATTGAATGAAGGGGTGATGTTTGAAAAATTCCTTCATACAAAATATGTCGGTCAAAAAAGATTTTCACTGGAAGGTGGGGAAACAACCATTCCTGCATTGGATGCTATCATTAATACTGCATCGGCAAATGGAGTACAGGAAGTAGTGATCGGTATGGCGCATCGCGGACGATTGAATGTGTTGGCGAATATTTTAGGTAAAACTTACGAGCAAATATTTAGTGAATTTGAAGGCACATCTACCCCAGATACAACAATGGGTAGTGGCGACGTAAAATATCATATGGGCTTTAGCAGTGAAGTTGAAACGGACACCGGTAAAAAAATTCATTTAAAACTTTGCCCCAATCCTTCGCATTTGGAGGCGGTAGATCCTGTGGTGGTGGGCTTTGCACGTAGTAAGGCAGATGTTTTATACAATAGTGATTTTGACAAGATATTGCCGATATTAATTCATGGAGATGCTTCCGTTGCAGGACAGGGGATTGTATATGAAGTATTGCAGATGAGTAACCTGAAAGGTTACTACACCGGCGGTACGTTGCATTTTGTTATTAATAATCAAATTGGTTTTACAACAGACTTTGATGATGCACGCAGCGCAGACTATTGTACTTCTATTGCGTCAATGGTAAAAGCGCCCGTATTGCATATTAATGGGGATGATCCGGAAGCAGTAGTAAAAGCGGTTGAACTGGCTACCCAATATCGCCAGGAGTTTAACAGCGATATCTTTATTGATATGGTTTGCTATCGCAAACATGGACATAATGAAGGGGATGAACCTAAGTTCACGCAACCTCAATTATATAGTTTGATCGATAAGCATTTAAATCCTCGTGAAGTTTATACGCAATACTTAATGCAGAATGGCGAGCCGGATGCACAGGCATTAGCAAAGGAAATGGAGAAAAAGTTTTTGGCAGACTTACAGGAACGCTTAGACGAAGTAAAACAGAATCCATTACCATACACGTATCAAAAACCGGAAGAGTGGTGGCAAAGCCTGCGCAGAGCAACAACAGATGATTTTAATGCATCACCTTCAACAGCCATTAGCGAAAAAGATTTTACGTTGTTATTTGATGCGCTGATGAAATGGCCGGCTGATTTCAAGCCTTTGCGTAAAGTTGAAAAACTGTTACAGGATAAAATAAAGTTGTTTCAAGACGAACATAAAGTAGATTGGGCAACAGGTGAATTGATGGCTTATGGAAGCTTATTAATAGAAGGTAAAGATGTTCGCATGAGCGGACAGGATGTAAAGAGAGGAACATTCAGCCATCGTCATTCGGTGATCTATGATGAAAATACGAATGCTGCTTATAATAGATTAGATCATTTTACAGAAATGCAGGCGCCTTTCCGTATTTATAATTCTTTATTGAGTGAATACGGCGTATTGGGTTTTGAATATGGGTATGCAATGGCAAATCCCAATGCATTGGTTATTTGGGAAGCACAGTTCGGCGATTTCTGCAACGGCGCTCAAACGATGATTGACCAGTTTATTGCTGCTGCTGAAACCAAATGGCAACGCATGAACGGCATTGTTATGTTGTTACCGCACGGCTATGAAGGACAAGGTCCTGAACATAGTAGTGCTCGTATGGAACGCTTTTTACAAATGTGTGCAGAAATGAACATGGTGATTACCAATGTTACAACTGCTGCAAATCTTTTTCATGCTTTCCGTAGACAATTAGCATGGCAGTTCAGAAAGCCATTGATCAATTTTTCTCCAAAAGCAAACTTACGCCACCCGGGAAGCTACAGCAGTAAAGATGAATTTATTAATGGAGGATTTAAAGAAGTAATAGATGATACGGGAGTAACAGATGCAACACAAATCAAAAAAGTATTGTTGTGCAGCGGTAAAGTTTATTTTGATCTGTTAGAGCGTAAACAAAAAGAAAATAGAAATGATGTAGCGATCGTTCGTTTGGAACAAATTTATCCTTTGCCACAAAATCAATTGGATGAGTTGTATAAAAAATACAGCAAAGCTATCTGGCATTGGGTACAGGAAGAGCCTTTGAATATGGGCGCTGCTACTTTCTTGCGTATGAATTTAAAGAACATTAATTTTTATATTGTAAGTCGTGCTGCAAGCGCAGCTACCGCAACCGGCTATTCTAAGATTCACGCAAAAGAACAGGCACAAATAATTGATACCGCCTTCAGCATATAAATTCAACACATTATAGCAATAAAAAATCCCGTCATTTGACGGGATTTTTTATTGAATTTATTTTCTTATTAATTCTTAAAAATTGTAAGGATTGAAGTCTCTGTTCCGGCGCTAACTTTTAATAAGTAGCTTCCGCTTGCTAAGCCTTCCATCTGTAAAGTGTTAGTATTACTTCCTTTTATTCCTGAAGTTTGTAATTGTCTTAATTGTTTTCCTGTTGCATCTGTTAAACTAAAAATGATATTACCTGCTTTTGTCAATGACGTTGAAACTGTAAGAACATTCTTAACCGGGTTAGGGAAAACACTGATAGCTAAGCCATTTAATTTAACGGTTCTTATTTCAGTGTAAGTTACCTGTCCTGATTTGTCAACTTGTTTAATTCTGTAATAAATAGTTCCGTTAGATTGTAAGATTGAAATATTTGCATCAGTATAGCTGTAATTATTATTAGATGAACCACCTTTTATAGCTGCAGTAGCAATTTTTGAGAAGCTGGTACCATCAGTACTTCTTTCAATTTCATAATGATCGGTATTTGCAGACTCGTTGGCTACAGACCAGGTTAAATTAGCATTATCTGCATTTTTAACAGCATTAAAAGCAGTGAATTTAACAGGAACAATAGCGTTTGCTACACCATATAAAGAAGTACAATTTGTGCTTGGATCGTTTGCTCCACCGCAATTGTGAAGATTTGGATCTGATATTGATACTCCATAGAATGGATTAGAATAGTCTGTTTGATCAGTACCGCCTGGGGCTATGTAACAATAATCGAAGCCGGAAATGCCTCCCGCAGCAAGCATTGCCAATGCTGCGTTAGTGGTTGTTGAATTAGTCCTTACTAGATTGAACGTAGCAAGCAATACTTCTGTATTGCTAGGGAAATCTATTGTTCCGGTTGATCCTAACCCGTTGTAAGTATAAATATCATAGCCGGTAGCATTTATCGTAATAGTATTGTGTAACTGTGCATCGAATGTTTGGCCGCCGATAGGTGAACTTATTGTAACAGTTGGTTGCGGAGATAATGAGGAAGGCAATACCAAACATAAAGTAAGGTTGCTAGCTCCTAATATTCCGGAAATAGTTGAGCCTGATATATTTTTTGCATATACATCTACACCATTGGCAGCATTAGCTTTTGCTGTAAAAACAATATTTTTTGTTCCTTGAGCAAAGACCATTGTACTAAATAGAGAGACAGCTATAAATGTTAGAATTTTTTTCATGATTACTTTTTGAAATAGTTTTTTTAAAATTAATTAGGTAAAACTTGTGTTTTGCTGGAGCTTGCGTTGCTGCTTAAAACAGTACTTAAAATGTAAGACGCGTCATTAGAAGGACCACTATATCTAACTGAGCCGTTCAAATTCACATCTCCGACATTATAAGAGCTTACTGATGAGCTTGCATTTCCGCCCAATACTGTACTTAAGATATAAGCAGGATCATTACTTGGTCCACTATATTTTACACCTGTATTACCATTTGCATTACCTGCATATAATATAGCTACTCCGCTTACAGTAAGATAATTAGTTCCGGCTGTACCTAATAAATTTGATGCAGATGAACTGAAATCAAGTGGGGTAGCAGTTGATTTTGTTTCAGACAATGCCTTTGAAGTTGTAGCAGGATTTATGCTTAATCCTAAGTGATTACGATGTCTAACGGCAACAACATAATTTCCTGCAGGTACATTATTAAATGTAACAGGGCTAACACCATCTATATCTACTATATCGCCATCACTTTGCAATAAAGCGCTTCTTGTTTGCAAAACAGCATTTCCGCTGGTTGCAGTATTTCTTAATTCAAGAAATATCCAATCAACAATATTGTCGTTTACATTAGACTGTGTTGCCAATACTGTTGAGGAAATTGTTTCTACGCCTGTATTGGCTGTATGGGTAAAGCTTGTATTGTATGGAGCAGTTCTGTAAGGATCTGATAAAGGGAAAGAAGGAAGTGTTCTTAATGTATTAGTCATTACACCTGAAACTGTATTATAAGCTCCCTGCAAGAACGCTTTTGCTTTTAATAAAACAAAGCCATCCATTCCGGTGATCTCGCCACTTGCAGTTGCAACAGGTGCAGTAATTTGTTTAGTGCCTGTATTTATTGTAGTTGTAGCTGAGCTCCAATCAGTACCATTATAATAGTAACCTTTTAAATTACCTAAAGTGCCTGTAACATCGCTTGCATCATATTGCCCTGTAACGGTTAAAGTGCCGGTTACATTGGTTTTAGTAACAGGCCAATAAGCAGTTACATAATCAGAAATATGCGGAGGACTGTTAGGATCCAGAGTAGCAAGGTTACGTATGCCAACGCTTGCATTTGTATTTACTGCACTGGTTGTAACAAATGCAGGGCGGTAAATAGTACCAGAACCAACAGGAACTTCTTTTTTTGTTACGATAGAAGTTAATTGCTGAACAACCTGTCCTGTTCCGTTCGTTTCTAAAAACTTGCTCGCACCTTGTCCGCTGGTAGTAGCTACATCAGCTAAAGTAAGGTTGTAATTGCCCAATGTTATTTTACCATTGGTAAAAGTTAATGACTTTGCCACTTTAATATCGCTGGCAAGAGTAGCATTGGTAGCATTATTTATTTCAAGATTATTAACGGCGGTTCCTTTTAGGTCAACAGTTTGGTTCGCAGTTCCGTTTAATAATAACTTACCGTCACCCTGGATGTCGGTATTACTCGTAACGTTTCCCTGAACACTGACAGTAGCACCTGCCTGTATATAAAGCGTTGCGCCATTAATGCTTAACTGGGCCTTGCTTTCATTGCAAAAAAATAATGCAGCGACTGCGAAAAGCGCTTTGGGGAATTTTTTTTCTTTCATAATGTCAAAGCAGTTTTTTAAATTAATATGTATTAAGTACACTAAGCAACAATAAAAATAGGTTTTTTTTGGATATGGCAGAAAATATATTGGGATATATTAAATATATATTCAAAATTAAAGATAAAGGTATTTATGTTGACTTTTAAGGTATTTAATAGGATGCCGGGATAAAAAAATATCGTGTCTGCAAATATCAGAAAATATTGATTCCAATTATAGCAAATTAGCTGCCTTAACGATTTGTTCTCAATAAATTAGCCATTTCTGCAAATTATCAGCTAATTTCCCCGAAATTTACATCGATTTTTAAAGTATTACAATGTCAGTTGAAATAAAAATTCCTACAGTTGGAGAAAGCATTACGGAAGTTACCTTATCTAAATGGGTTAAAAAAAGCGGAGATTGGGTGGAAAGAGATGAAGTAATTGCCGAATTAGAGAGTGAAAAAGCAACTTTTGAAATTAATGCCGAAAATGCGGGCGTATTGGAAACCAAGGCTGCTGAGGGGGATACTTTAAAAATTGGGGATATTGCTGCAATTATTGATACCGATGCTCCAAAACCTGCAACAGCAGCTACCCCGGAAGAAAAAAAGGAAGCTCCAAAAGAAACAAAACCTGCCGCTGAAAAACCTCAAACCTCGCAAGATGTAAAGGCAACACCTGTTGCAGCTGCAATAATTGCCGATAAAAAAGTGGATCCTAAAACAGTTACTCCAACAGGTAGTAACGGTAAAATATTTAAACAGGATGTATTGGATGCATTGAGCAATCCGGGTAGAAAACCGGGAGTTGCTTTATTCGGAAGAGCAGATCGTCCTGAAAAAATGAGCAACCTCCGCAAAACGGTTAGTCGCCGATTGGTGGAAGCTAAAAATACTACAGCTATGCTCACCACTTTTAATGAAGTGGATATGAGCGCCGTAATGGAAATAAGAGCTAAGAATAAAGATAAATTTAAAGAAGCACACGGAGTGAATCTCGGCTTTATGAGTTTCTTTACCAAAGCCTGCTGCTTTGCGTTACAGGAATGGCCGGCTGTAAATGCGATGATCGATGGGGATAATATTGTTTACCATGAATATTGCGATGTGTCCATTGCCGTTAGTGCGCCAAAGGGCTTAGTCGTTCCCGTTATACGTAATGCGGAAAGCCTGAGCATGTCCGAAATTGAAAAGAAAGTAGTAGAGCTGGCAACCAAGGCAAGAGACAATAAACTTACTATTGAAGAAATGAGCGGGGGTACATTTACCATCACTAACGGTGGTGTGTTCGGTTCTTTGTTAAGTACACCTATTATCAATATACCGCAATCTGCTATTTTGGGAATGCATAAAATAGAAGAAAGACCAATTGCTGTCAACGGGCAGGTAGTGATAAAACCAATGATGTACCTGGCTTTAAGCTATGACCATCGTATTATTGACGGAAGAGAATCGGTAAGCTTTTTAGTGAGAGTAAAAGAATTACTGGAAAACCCTTCCCTGCTTTTATTTGGAAAAGATCCGGTTAAAAGTTTATTAGAGTTATAAATTGTTATACACATCAAACCTATTGCCACAAGAAATGATCTTGTGGCTTTTTATTTTTGTTATATGAGTCGCTTCCGTTCATACCTATATAGTGCTGTACGAATTATTGAATCTTATAAAGGAGAAACTCCTTTAGCCGTTTTTTTGAAAAATTATTTTTCGGAAAATAAAAAATATGGTGCAAGAGATAGAAGACAAATAGCTGCACTATGTTATTATTATTTTAGAATTGGAAAGGCTGCTGAAAGCTTGTCTGTTTCCGATAAAATAATACTGGGAACTTTTTTGTGTGAAAACGAGCCTTCTGAATTTTTGGAAACAGTAAAACCTGAATGGAACGACCAAATTGAAAATGTGTTAAAGAAGAAATTAGCGCTGGTAAAGACAGCGTTTTCCATCGATACTATTTTTTTGTTTAAAAAGGAACTAAGCGCGGGCATCAATATGGATGCATTTTCTACGTCATTTTTAATACAACCCGACCTGTTTATTCGTATACGTCCTAAAGTTAGGTTAGGTGTATTAAGCAAATTAGAAAAATCGAAACTGCCGTATAGATTATTGGATGATGATTGTGTGGCTTTGCCTAATTCAACAAAAATAGAAGATTACTTTACTTTAGATAAAGAAGTAGTTATACAGGACCTTAATTCACAAAGAGTATTGAATTTTTTCAAGCCGCAACATGCTACTCATAAAACGCCTGCCATCCCTGCCTGGGATTGTTGTGCGGCAAGCGGCGGAAAATCTATTTTATTATATGATATTTTTAATCAGCGCATAGACCTGACCATATCAGATATTCGGCCAAGTATTATTTTAAATCTTCATCATCGTTTTGCAAAGGCAGGCATTAAATCATATAAATACTTTATTGGAGATCTGGCGTCTCCAAAATTTACAGAAACGTTACCGGTCGATCAACAGGATAATTTAAAGCCGGCCATTGTTATTTGCGATGTGCCTTGTACGGGTAGCGGTACATGGAGCAGAACGCCGGAACAACTGGTTTTTTTTACAAAAGAGAAAATTAGTGCATACAGCCTCAAGCAAAAGCAAATTGTTACTAACGTTATACCCTATCTTCAAAAAGATAGCGCTCTTGTTTACATAACCTGCTCTGTATTTAAAGAAGAAAATGAAGAAGTGGTGGCTTTTATCAAAGATAAATTTCAACTGGAATTGGTTCAACAGGAATTGCTACAAGGATATGCTCATAAAGCAGATACTATGTTTGTAGCGATTTTCCGCAAACGATAGCTATTACAGCAGGTGTATTACCTGCTTGGTAATTTTCTTTTTATTGTCTGCATATAGTGTTACAAAATAAACGCCTGAATTTAGTTTCTGGAAAGGGATAGTATATATTTTACTGCCCTTCGGCTGATTTTCATTATACGTGTATATTAATTGTCCTGCCGAATTGCATACTGTAATCTGTATGTTAGATGCATTTTTTTGTGAGATAAAAACTTTCAGATCATTTACAGCTGGATTTGGATAAATGGAAATACTATCTGTATAAACTACTGCAGATGTATCCAGGTGCGTTACAACAGTCGAATCAAGATAAAAGCTTGTGTCAGCAGCAATAGTCATTTTGACCCTGTAAGAAATGCTTTGGGAAGGAAGCCCGCTTAGATCATCCGTAAAAGAAAAATCATTAACTGTAAAAGATGTGGCTTTATTTAAAGTGCCTATTGCAATATAATTCGCATCTGAAGAAAGTTTTCGTTCAACAATAACATTCATGTCTGCAGCACTTTTGACCATCCAGTTAATGGATGGCCTGTTGTTATCAGCTACTATTTGTTGCGTGTGCAGTTGTTGAATTAATTGTACAAACGCTTTTTTAAAATCAGGAATGCCATACCCTGTTCTGTTGTCAGGATCGGTATAGCGATCGGATGCTTTATGCAAAGCATCAATAATTTGCATATTGCTTATTTCAGGAAAAGCCTGCCACAAACAAGTTGACAAGCCTGCTATAATAGGACAGGAGAAAGAAGTTCCGCCATCATAAGAGGGCTGTCCTGTATAAGGACTTTCAACTATAGCATTTACACCAACGGCAGCCACATCTGGTTTCGTTTGCCCGGCACTGTTAGGACCATACCCGGAAAAATAAGCAGGTTGCCGGTTAATATCAACAGCACCAACAGAAAGAGCACTGTCCGCATCGCCTGGCGTATCAATATAATGCCATGCATCGCCGCCGGAATTGCCTGCAGCAGCTACCACTAAAATTCCTTTACGGGCGGCTATATTAATTCCTTTGTCAATAATAGTAGATTTTCCATCTAAGTCGGCATATGTATAAGAGCCAAGGTTATTATCAAACGTATTATATCCGAGTGACACTGAAATTACATCTGCACCCAAGCTATCTGCTTTTTCTGCAGCATTGATCCAATTGTATAACTCAACAGGATATTCACTATTCAGATCTTCTGTTTTATATAAATAATAATTGGAACCGGGGGCAGTTCCAACAAAAGTGCCGGGCATATTGGAGGCAATCGTGCTAAAGCATTGCATGCCATGTGCATCATCATCACTCACCAATGTATCACGGCTTACGAAATCCCATGTCCCCAGTATCTGGTTATTATAACGAGCACTGTCAAAGCTCGGTAAAGTATTAAAGTTATAAAATCCATCATCTGTCATAGTAATGATCATGCCATTACCTTTAAAACCGTGGTTATGCAGAAACTCCCCATTGTGTAAATGGATCTGGCCAAAAGCTGCACCATAATAACTACTATCTCCTGTAATACCTTCAGGAGAGGTTGGACGATTTACTTCAGGTGTAACAACTGCAGCAGGTCGCATAGCAATTGTATTAGAACTGACAACAAAAGTGAAGGTGTTTATTTTAGCCAATGCGTTCGCATCTGTTGTTTGAATACACACGGTATTTAACCATTTGCTTATGTTTACGATAGTAACGTTTCCGGATAGACGAATACTGTCGAGATATGCCGGTGTTACAGGAAGATCCACACTGTCAATAATAATGTTGTGCTGTGATCTTCTGTCAATAGCACGTTGTGTAAGAAATTGTGATGGATCATTAAGGGTAAAAGGTGTTCCTGCTTTATCTTTTAACTGAATAACATAACGGGAGAATTGAGCCATACTATTTTTGCCCGCAAGCAAAATAATAATAAAAAGCAGGCATTTCTTCATAAAAGAACTACGGCTTAGTTATGATCGATGATGGTAAGTGTAATGCCGTACGAGGTAGATTCATAAGCACCTAATCCAGGCTGCCATATGCGATGTACAAAATTACGGTACACCAAACCTACTCCTTTTGCATATTGTTCTACACTGTGTGTTACCTCGCTGTAATAACTAACATCAGTTGTATCGCCGGAAACTTCATCTCTTTCATTTACAGTTACGGTACTGTCAAAACTGAGATTGCCAACAGTAGCCGGTTGATTTACGTTTGAATACATGTAATCCCAGTCGTCCATATAGCTTAGATCCCAGTCAGCTACCCCAGGAGTAGTAACAGTTTGTGTTTGTGTTTTAGTATCGATATATGCATTCCCTTTCCACGAAAAGCCTTCAGTCATCGGCGCAGCCAATTTTATATAACGAAGATTATCGGCAATGAACTCAATATTACTTTTGGTAGGAATAGTAAAGAAAGTATTATCAGGTTGCCATTCGTCGGATTCATTTTTTTTGATGTAATGATAAATGCGATAACCCGTACGACCAAGCGTATCTGTAATAGGCACCGAATCCACTACATCTTTTGCGAAATAACTTATTGTTTGAGGAATGCCGTTATTGGCATATGAAATAGAATCGAGCTGGTAAATAATATACTTACCGGGTGTTTGCAGGTTATAATCGCCTAATGATACAGGAGAGAAATCATCTGTTTTATTACAAGCGCTAAGAATGGCAATAGTAATAACAGAAAGAAAAAATAATTTTTTCATATTTGGAAAGTTACATAATCAGAGACAATTTCTGCTAAAAAGGCTGCTTGCTACGCTGAATAATTCCTCCGCCAACAACATCATCTCCTTCATAAAATACAGCACTTTGGCCGGGTGCAATTCCTTTTACATCCTCATAAAAACGCACATTTGCATTGTTTTGGTATGTATGCAAAGCACTTAGAGCACCTTTATCTTTATAGCGTATTTTGGTTACTGCTTCAAAACCATCTGGTACGCCATCGTATTTTATCCAGTTGATTTTTCCAACTGACATTTCATTTTTCTTCAGATCTTCTTCATCGCCTAAAACAACTGTATTTGTATCCGGGTCAATGGCGGTAACAAATGCTGGTTTACCCAACGCAATATCCAATCCCTTGCGTTGCCCCACCGTGTAAAAAGGATAACCTTTATGTGTGCCCAGGATATTGCCAGCGGTATCTACAAAGTTTCCACCAGTCACTTTTTCTTCTAAATGATCTACTCTTCTTTTTAAGAAACCACGATAATCATTGTCGGGAACAAAGCATATTTCATAGCTCTCATTTTTCTTAGCTAATTCAGGATAGCCGAAATCATGCGCCATCTGGCGGATGGCTGTTTTATGATAAGTCCCCAAAGGCAACAATGTTCTGCTTAACAGATCCTGTTGTAGTCCCCAGAGTACATAGCTTTGGTCTTTTGTGTCATCTATGCCTTTACGTAAAAAATATCTTCCGTTGGTATGTTGATGGATTTGTGCGTAATGGCCGGTAGCAATAAACTCACAATCCATAGCATCGGCACGTTTTAATAGTGCCCGCCATTTAATATGCGTGTTACACATTACGCAGGGATTAGGAGTTCTGCCTGCTAAATATTCTTCTACAAAATTGTCGATCACAAAATCACCAAATTCATCTCTTATATCCAATATATAATGCGGAAAACCATGTTCAACCGCAGCAGCCCTTGCATCATTAAATGAGTCAATGTTACAACAACCGGTTTCTTTTTTACCGTTGCCGCCACTACTGGCGTAATCCCAGGTTTTCATAGTAATACCTACCACTTCATAACCTTCATTATGAAGCATTAACGCTGCCACGGTACTATCAATACCGCCACTCATTGCCATCAATACTTTACCTTTTCTGCTCATGTCTTTTTTCTCCGTGCAAAGATAACACAGTTTGGGTTGGTATTGTTTTGCAGCGATCAGAGATAATTGAATTAAGAGTCTATCCCTATTTCCTTAATTTTAATATAGATGAACCAGCCTTTACTTCAAATACAAGATCTTTCTGTTGGATTTACAACTGATAACAAATCTGTTGCCGCAGTAAAAAGCAGTTCTTTTGAGATCAATGCAGGTGAGATCACGGTTATTGTCGGAGAGTCCGGTTCGGGAAAATCCATTACATCTTTAGCCATTATGCAGCTATTGCCAAAGCAAGCAAACACAAGCGGCAAAATTTTATTTAATAAAGAGAATGCACCGACTGTCGATCTGTTATCACTTTCTGAAAAAGAAATAAATGCTGTTAGAGGAAAAGATATAGCGATGATATTCCAGGAGCCAATGACATCATTAAACCCTGTTTTGACTTGTGGTTGGCAGGTAATGGAAACGATCCTGCTACATAAAAAACTTTCACAGAGTGAGGCTAAAAAAAGAACAATCGAACTTTTTGAAAAAGTAAAATTGCCTGAACCTGCTATTATCTTCGATCGTTATCCACATCAACTAAGCGGCGGACAAAAGCAACGGGTAATGATCGCCATGGCAATGAGTTGCGACCCTGCTTTATTAATTGCGGATGAGCCTACTACTGCATTGGATGTTACTGTACAAAGAACAATCATCGATCTGCTGAAAGAATTACAGCAGCAAACAAAAATGTCGATAATTTTTATAACACATGATCTTGCATTGGCAGCAGAAATAGGCAGTACCATTTTAGTTATGTATAAAGGAGAGATCGTTGAACAGGGAAATGCAAAACAGATTCTGCAAGAACCAAAGCATGCATACACAAAAAAATTATTAGGTAGTAAACTAAAAGGCAAAGGATATACAGCAGCAGGAATTTCATTGTCACCTGTTTTAAAAATAGAAAATCTGCAGGTTTGTTTTTTAAAAAAGAAAAAACTGTTTGGTGCTGATAGGTATGTTAAAGTAGTAGATGATGTAAGCTTTGAAGTGTACAAAGGAGAAACAATAGGATTGGTGGGAGAAAGCGGATGCGGTAAAACAACTTTGGGAAGAACCATTTTGCAATTGATCAAACAAACAGCAGGCAAAGTGATCTTGAACGGAACTAATTTGACAGCGTTAACCAAACAGCAATTGCAGCCATTAAGAAAAAATATACAGATCGTTTTCCAGGATCCATATGGGTCTTTAAATCCAAGGATCAAGATCGGAGACGCTATTGCCGAACCGATGAAAGTGCATGGCATGTTGAATTCAGATATACAACGAAAAGAAAAAGTAATAACATTATTGAACAAAGTGAACCTGGATGCATCAGTATACGATAAATATCCGCACCAGTTCAGCGGAGGTCAACGACAACGCATTTGTATTGCACGGGCATTAGCATTAAGCCCTTCTTTTTTGATCTTTGATGAAAGCGTAAGTGCTTTGGATGTTACTATTCAGGCACAGGTATTAGCATTGTTAAATGAACTGAAGAAAGAATTTGCATTCACTTCTATTTTTATTTCGCACGACCTTTCTATTGTACATTATATCAGCGACAGGATCCTTGTTATGCAGAAAGGAAAGATCATAGAACAAGGAACGGCAGATGATGTTTATTTTTCTCCGCAACATCCATACACCAAAAAATTATTAGCTTCCATGCCTAAAGGAATCGGTGTTTAATTTACAGTAATTAATTACCATATTCCGACATTCTTTTATACAGGTAATCCGTATCATCTCCATAGAAAAAATTGCGGGCGCTTGGATGTGCACCAAACAACAGCTTCTTTAATTGCTTTTGCAATTGTTCATCCCGGGGATCATCTTCTTTGTATTTTTTATCGGTCATGGATGTTAAACGCCCGTCTGTGCTTACTGAATCTTCTTTTTCAGGTTGTAAGCCGCTGATGCCGATCTTCCAGTCATCTTCTTTTTTAATGCGATATTTAAAGAAATACACAATGCCTTTTTCTTTGTAATAAACATGTTGTTTAGTGAGGAAAACAATAGAATCTATTTTTGAATAATTATTTCCTTCCAATAAAACACTACGGGCTATATCTTCCTGTGTTTTGTATTTTTCAGGAAATCTCTTTAATTGTTTTATTTCTTTCAGGTTCCTGTATAGCTCGCTACGATATTGGTCATCAGAAGCTAATGACAACAAAAGACTGTCTGCTACTGTTTTGTTATTTCTTAAAAGTAAAACCGCCGTATTCAGTAGTAACCCCTGGTTAGAAGATTGCAACAGTTTAGTAAAATACTTAGGAATGTTGGGGTTCTTATCGTAAAAAGGCATTAATAAAACGGCATAATTGTATAGCTCATCTTTGTGCTCATCATAGCCATAGTCCCTGTAGACACTATTGTCATTATCATCTTCGTCTGTTTTTTTAGACGATGCTAATTGTTCTTTTGTTTGCTGTTTCTTTAATTCAATTTTAGCATCAAAGTAAAATTTGCTGAAATAGCTTTCGTATTGATTGGCTTTAATAAAGCCACTATCCACCAACGTTACCAATAAAGAAGTTATCGGTTCTTTATAATCATCCAAAGAAGTCAGCTGTAATATCTCAGGAAATAATTTAGCACCCAAAGCCAATGTGTCGTTCAAGCCTCTGAACAAACCGGAATAATCGTAATTATTATCAAAAACAGGCGGATCCTGTAATACCAATTGCTTAAATAATAAAGTAGCTTCTTTTGTTTTGTGCGATGCCAATGAGCTGATCACTGCATTTTGAAATAAACTTGTATCGCCAACCTGCTCGTATATTTTTTTAAGCTGGTCAACAATAACAGGCTTGGTAGTGTCTTTGATATTACCTAATGCCGTAATTAAATTTGTTTTAGTATCGATGTAATCTTTATCTGTTGCTTTTAGCTTATAAATAGCATTGTACAATTTACCGGCATCTTTTTCTTCAAAATCAATACTGCTAAGAGATTTTTGTGCTTTGGAACGGGTAGCGCTATCGATGCTGAACAGGTCGGTTAAAAAGCTATCTGTAGCGCTGACAAAAATATTACGCCCCGGCTTTTTTAAATCGGGTGAAAATGAATGTAAGAACGAATCTGTAAATGCATCAAACTTACTAAGCGTATCGCCAATTGTTGTCAATTCAAAATAACGGTCATCTTTTAAGAAATCAATTTTTCGCATCGTTCTTGAAGAGCCGGTATCGGTTAATGTATACTGTGCACAAAAAGTTCCGTTTGCTAATGTGAAAGAATCTTTTTGAGAAACAAGCATGCTGTTCTCCTCCTTATATTCTCCAAATTTTCGGGCATAAAAGGAATTGGCTGTATCTATAGAATAATATTTGGGATATTGATAAAAGGAAACGGAAATGGCAGTCCCGGTCGAATCGGCGCAAAACCAGGCATACTTATAATCAGGCCAATATTGATAATAGCTCGAACTGTAGCCGTAATAACCACCTGTTAAATTATCATTCATTTTTTCCAATGATGAACGCAGGCTTTCATCTATTTGCGGAATTACAGGAGTTGTTACTGAATAATTTAAAAAAGTATCAATATAGTTTTTGTTTTGAGCATATTGATTGGAAACAAATTTGAAAGAGCGTATAAAATCACTGAAGTCTTTGCTTCTATCAGCACTTCTTGCTGCAATAGCATAATAAGCAGGGCCTTTAATAATGAAACGTGCAGTTATAACAGAGCTATCTTTTAAAAGCTCCTGTACATCCAGGCAAGGGTAACCGTTAAACGAAGAAAGCTTGCGTTGCAATTGTCTTTCAAAAATGTCGGAGGAACGAAAAGACTCTTCCATCAACTTCAGGTCAAACGTATCCTCATCCAGGAAAGAAAAATTATTTACATTTTTTTTAAAGACAAGGTAACCATCACCGGTAGTTTTATTAACGGCTTCATACTCCCAGCGGTTAATTTCATCAGTAGTATTGGTATTAAAGCTTTCTAAAGGAGTTTGTGGGAATTGTATAGAAAAACCTCCCTGCTTTGGAGAAAAAGCAGTGGTGACGGTTGTTGCTTCTTTTAATTGTATGGAGTTGAAATAACGTTCTGCTTCTGTGCCCTTCACATAATCCTCGTTGCCGCTCATTTTAAAAATAATTACTTCGTAAGGAGTTACGAAAATATTGTAGCGTTGAACATTCCCCCGTCTTGTTTTATTGGTAATATCATAACCACTATAGCCGTTCTTAGTAATTATTTTTTTAGAAAGAATTTTGCCGGGAATATTTTCATACAGCAGGCTGTCAACTTTTTTCAAGATGTCTTTTTCCGACTGCCCGTTAAAAGCAGCATAGGTTTTTACTCTTGTAACCATGTAATAGCTGCCGTTATTCATATCGGCAAATTGTTTCCGGTTCATAAAATGATCATCGGATGTTTTTGCCAAAGACCCGGGAACATCTACACTGTAAAAGCCGTCATCTGCTTTCACTGTATTAAATACAACCGGCACTTTTATTTTATCAATAGCATCTTTTTGCATGGCTTCTTTATCGATCATTTTAATAGGACGAAGCTTATAGCCTTTTGCACGCAATAGTTCTATAACGCCGCGACTGCCGGGTAAATGGGCGGCGCCCACGCCTACAAACAGCGAGCTTTTCTTTAAAATAGTATCAATGGAGTTTGCCTGTATCTCATTCCGTTTATATAAAAATTTTTCATTGAAGGCGTCGGACACTTCGATCATATTATCCAGTGAATCCATAAGGTCCAGGTCGCCATGGCGATAGGCTTCCTGTATTTTGTCTTGTATTTCCATCATAGAAGCTCCGTCGGTATCAATGGTCTTTTTCTTTTTCTCATTGTGCATATCAACATATGCATCCATTATCAGTTTTTCGGTTTCGTAATAATTTTCAACGCCGGCAGCTCTTTTACCTAGTTTTCTTCCGGTTTGATAGATGTATAGATCAAGAAAAGTATCTTCTTCAAAATCTTCCTGGCTTTGATAAGTACGATATAATAAACTATTTACAACAGGCGGCTCGGTGCTTAAAGCAGCTTTCAATTCATCTTCGTACTTAGTGATCCGGAAAGAGCTTTCATTTAAATAATCATTGCCTTGTTTTTGTGTAAAGCGGGTGTAGTTTTCTTTCATTTTATCCATCTCTACCATTTGCGATTGCCACAGTTGCGGATTTAGCTCCAGCGCCACTGCATCTACATTTTTTATAGCAGTGTAAAACGAATCGCTTAAGTGAAAAACCATTTTGCTGCTAACATGCATGGTGCCAAACAGGTAGGATGGTTTTTTTAAGCCATTGCCGGTTATTTCCCAAAAAAGACTGGAATATTTTGATGGAGATTTTTTTTGCCCAAAACCGGTGGTACAGGTAACGATAGTAATAATTAACAGTATTACTTTTAGTAGAGTTTTCTTCATATTAATAAAGTTGCGTAGCAATTAGGAGAATACAAAATAATATATACAGGTTCAATAGAAATTTAAGAGAATATTAGCGGCGTTCTCACTAAGACCTACAAAGTCAGTAGCTCAACCTGGTCTTGCAGTAAGTCGACCTACTAAATTAGTAGGTAAGCCTGGTAATTCAGTAACCACACTTACTACTTTAGTAGGTTGACCTATAATTTCAATAGCTCTACTTACTAAATGACTAGGACGACCTAGTGATTTAGTAGGTCGTCCTACCATTTTAGTAGGTGATCCTATTAAATTAGTAGGTAGTACCTATCATTTTAATAGGTCCTCCTATGATTTTAATAGGCAGACCTCTCCATTTATTAGGCGATACCTATGATTTTAATAGGTAGTACCTATGAAGATCATAGGACAAGCTATGTATTCCATAGGCGGTGCCTCTCAATTTCATAGGACGACCTCTCCAATTATTAAGTGAAGCTCTTATAATAATAAGCATAAAAAAAGATAGAAGGATTAGCCTCTATCTTTTTTTATTGAAAAGATTATCGTTGTAATGATTTTTACACCAATCTTTTTTCCATGATATGATGCGGCGTATTTACTTCTATGAACTGATCGCCATTTACTTTATAGCCAAAGCGTTCATAAAAGCCAATAGCGGTATTGCGGGCATGCATCATTATGGTTTTATATCCTTTGTCACGTGCTAAGGTTTCGGCAAAGGATAATATTGATTCACCAATGCCTTTTCCCTGTAATTTTTTTTGTACCGCCATCTGTCGTAAACGCAAGGCGCCATTTCCGGTGGGAGAAAGAATGCAGCAGCCAACCATATCTTCATCATCAAAGGCGGCAATTAAAATATCATCCTTTTCTTTTACCAGTTGTTCGTCAGAAAAAGAAAGCCCTAATGGTTTGCGTAAAATATCAAACCGGAGATCCACCATTTGCTTGTATTCCTTAGTGCCGTAGTCTATTTGTTTTAAAGCCATAACAATCGTTTTAAGAATTTCTTTTTCTATAAGTTCAGGAGTTCGCTACAATATATACAATTTTCCCGAATTAAAGTTTTACGCAATTTTAAATGGTAGTAAAGAATTATATGAGTATGACGGTTTTTAAAAGAAAAGTGGTTGTTTATTATTTCTTTGTAATTATTCCAAAAAGTCTATTTTTGCACCTGATTAACTAAACAAATACTACTATGTCAGACATTGCAACAAGAGTAAAAAAAATAATTGTTGACAAACTAGGAGTTGACGAAGCGGAAGTTACCACTGAAGCTTCTTTCACAAACGATTTAGGCGCAGATAGCTTAGACACCGTTGAATTAATTATGGAATTTGAAAAAGAATTCAATATTTCCATTCCTGATGAACAGGCTGAAACCATCACTACCGTTGGTCAGGCTGTTACTTACCTGGAAGAACACGCCAAGTAATTATCTGTTTTAATCGCTGCAGGCAAACTTTTATGGAATTAAAAAGAGTAGTTGTTACCGGATTGGGTGCCATTACCCCGTTAGGTAAAGATGTAGCCAGTTACTGGCAAGGTCTTACAGACGGAGTAAGTGGCTGTGATTTTATTAAACAATTCGATGCATCCAAATTCAAAACAAGGTTTGCCTGCGAGGTTAAAGATTTTGATCCTACGCAATACTTGGATAAAAAAGAAGCCCGTAAAATAGATCGCTTTACACAATTTGCATTAATTGCAAGTGATGAGGCTGTAAAAGATGCCGGCATTAATAAAGACAATGTAGATGTAGATAGAGTGGGGGTTATTTTTGCAAGTGGCATAGGTGGTTTAATTACTTTCCAGGAAGAAGTTACCAATTATGCAACCGGCGATGGTACGCCACGTTTCAATCCTTTCTTTATTCCAAAAATGATATTGGATATTGCCGCAGGGCAAATATCCATGCGTCATGGCTTTAGAGGTCCTAACTATGCTGTGGTGAGTGCTTGCGCATCTTCTACCAATGCAATTGTTGATGCTTTTGATACCATTCGTTTGGGCAAGGCAGATGTAATTGTTACCGGTGGCAGCGAAGCAGTTATCAGCGCTGCAGGTGTTGGTGGTTTTAATGCTATGAAAGCAATGAGCGAAAGAAATGATTCTCCGGCAACCGCCAGTCGTCCTTTTGATAAAGACCGCGATGGGTTTGTTATGGGTGAAGGTGCCGGTACATTGATATTGGAAAGCCTGGACCATGCGTTGGCAAGAGGTGCTAAAATTTATTGTGAGATAGCCGGCGGCGGCGCTACTGCTGATGCACATCATATCACAGCCCCTCATCCGGAAGGGTTGGGCGCTAGAAATGTAATGATAGCTGCATTGAAAGATGCAGGCTTGCAACCGCAGGATATTCACTACATCAACGTACATGGAACCTCTACTCCATTAGGGGATATTGCCGAAACAAAAGCTATTTTAAATGTTTTTGGTGATCACGCTTATAACTTAAATATCAGCTCTACCAAAAGTATGACGGGACATTGCCTTGGCTCTGCCGGTGCGTTGGAAGCATTGGCTTGTATCATGGCAGTTACTAAAAATGTTGTTCCTCCTACTATTAATCATTTCACTGACGATCCTGAGTTAGATCCAAAACTCAACTTTACTTTTAATAAAGCACAACACCGCACCGTAGACGCTGCACTTAGCAACACATTTGGATTTGGTGGTCATAATGCGTCAGTGATCGTTAAAAAGTTTGTTGGTTAGATTTTTTGTAACAAACACTTATTCATTCTTCATCATTGTTGTGTCACTCCCTTGTACATCATTTCTTTATTGAACTATTAACGAATAGTTTTTTATTTTGCCGCAAATAATATTAATTTCGACTAAACTTAGTTTCCAATATTTTGCAATTCATTAAAGATTTATTTAGCGGAACCCACAAAGAGTTTAGAAAACAGCTTAGCAATGTTTTAGGATTTACTCCGGGTAATTTAAGTTTATACAAAACCGCCTTAAGCCATCGCTCTGTACGTGAAGGTGCAGATGAAAATAACGAACGCCTTGAGTTTTTGGGGGATGCTGTATTGAGCTCTGTTGTAGCTCATTATCTTTTTAGAAAATATCCATACAAAGGCGAAGGCTTTCTTACGGAAATGCGCAGCAAAATGGTAAACCGCCAACAGCTGAATGAAATTGGAATAAAGATGGGGTTGAAAAAGATCACCATTTACAATAAGTACGATAGCTCTCTCAAAATTTCTCAAATATTTGGTAATACGCTGGAAGCCTTGATTGGTGCTGTTTATTTGGATAAAGGTTACGATAAAACACAGCAATGGGTTGAAAAATATGTTATTCTCCCTCACTTATTTATCGATGACCTGGAAGCAGTAGAGATCAACATAAAAAATAAATTGTACGGCTGGGCAAATAAAAATGGTAAGGTATTGGATTTTGAGACCTTATCCGAAAGTTTTGAAAACGGTAGGCGTTTATTTACAATAGGAGCCTTAATAGATGGAGAATTGGTTTCGGAAGGAAAAGGATTTAATAAAAAAGATGCCAGCCAGATTGCTGCACAAATAGCTGTAGAAAAATTAGGACTTTAAATAATTATAATTTGTAGTTAACAATTAATAATTATTGGCGTAGTACTGTTTAGTAATTACTAATTATGACATTCGGAATATTAGGAAGTGGAAGCTGGGGAACAGCTCTTGCAAAAATTTTAACCGACAACGGTAATGCTATTTATTGGTGGAACAGGAATGAGGCTACTATCAGCCAAATTAAAAACCGCCGTCACAATCCTCATTATTTAAGTGCAGCTTATTTTGACGTTTCCAAACTAACGTTAACGACTAATGCATCTGAAGTAATTGCTAATTCTGATTGTATTGTAATGGCAGTCCCATCTGCTTACATAGCAGATATCTTAAAAGGATTAGACAAAAACATTTTTAAAGGAAAGAAGATCATTAACGCTATTAAAGGTATTGTGCCCGATAAGAATGTTTTATTGAATGATGTTTTGCAACAGGAATTTGATGTAGAGCTGAAAAATTATTTTGCAGTATTAGGTCCCTGCCACGCAGAAGAAATAGCGGCAGAAAAATTATCTTATCTAACTTTTTCAGGTGTAGATGTAGAGACTACACATGAAATTGCGATGAGGTTTAAGAACGAGTATTTGAATACGGTTGAAAACCATGATATCTATGGAGTTCAATATGCGGCAGTATTAAAAAATATTTATGCAATTGGTGCCGGCATTGCACACGGGTTGGATTATGGAGATAATTTTTTGAGCGTATTGATCGCTAATAGTGCCGATGAAATGGCTGTTTTTTTACGTAAGGTTGGCATCCAGAATATTCAGGTTGGTTCTATTGAGCACGGACAGCACAGAATTGTAAATTTAGAGCACTATACTACCAACTATGCAGCTTCTGTTTATTTAGGCGATCTGTTGGTAACCTGTTATTCGTTGTATAGTCGCAATCGAACGTTTGGCAACATGGTAGGTAAAGGATATTCTGTTAAGTCGGCGCAGCTGGAAATGAATATGGTGGCAGAAGGGTATAATGCCAGCAAATGCATGTATCTCATCAACCAAAAAATAAAAGCCGAAATGCCGATAGCCGAAACGGTGTATAAAATTTTGTGGGAGCAGTTATCAGCAGAAGAAGGATTTAAATTTATAGAAACAGAACTGGTGTGATCCTTAGCTTTCGGTTTCAAACAGGTCTGCAGCAATCCCGTCTGCAAATAATTTTCCTTCGTTAGTAAGTATTAATTGCTGGTCTTCGAATTTTAATTTGCTTTCATACTTTTTGCTTGCGATTTGCAGCTTATTTTTTGCTTCTTCTCCAAATTTATCCTTTACAAAATTTAGATCTAAGCCTTCTATTGTTCTGAGGGATGTCATTATATACTCGTTCAATTGTTGTGTTTTGCTGAGTATCTCTTCTTCAAAAGGAATAATATTTTTGTTTATTGAGTCAATGTAAAATGAATTATTGGCAATATTCCATCTTCTTGTTTTGCCGTTATAAGAATGCGCAGATGGACCAAAGCCATAATAGTTTTTTCCCTGCCAGTAACTGCTGTTGTGTTTGCTTCTCATGCCGGGCTTTGCAAAATTGCTTATTTCATAATGCTCATAGCCTGCAGCATGCATCCAATTCATTAATAATAAAAATTGCCCGGCTTGCTTTTCACTGTCAGTTGGTAACGATTTTTTTGTAGCAATTAATTTATCCAATGCTGTTTTAGGTTCAACAGTTAAAGCATAGCAGGAGATATGGGGAATATTTTTTTCAATAACAATTTCTACATTTCTTTTCCATCCATCATTACTTAAAAGAGGGGAGCCGTAAATTAAATCAATAGAAAAATTGGTAAACCCTTCTTCCATTATTGTATCAATACAAACCAAAGATTCATTGGCATTGTGCGCCCTGTTCATCCATTTTAATTCTTCATCAAAGAAAGATTGAATGCCTACACTTAAACGATTAATACCTGCTTTTTTCCAGTCTTTCAATTTGTTAGAAGTGATATCATCAGGATTTGCTTCTAAAGTGATCTCCGCATTAACAGTAACTAAAAATTTTTTATTCAATGCTTCAAATATTCGTGTGATATCATCTATATCTAAAATGCTTGGCGTACCACCGCCCAGGTAAATGGTTTCGATTTTTTCGGAACATGAATAGGGAGAAGTGAGGTCGATCTCTTTCAGTAAAGCGTCTATAAAGGCTTGCTTTTGTTTTAAGGAAGTAGAAAAATGAAAATTGCAATAATTACAAGCCTGCTTACAAAAGGGAATATGTATATAAATGCCTGACAATAATTTTTTTGATTTAATATTGACAACCGTTTGTAATAGTATGAGCGATAAAAAAAAATTATCAATTATAAATTATCAATTACTAATTCTAATTGTGAGTTTTTTTGTTGCCTCAAAGTCTGCTGCCCAATATCGCTTAAACATAATTTGTATTGACAAAGATAGTTCGTTTCAACAGTCATTAAATCTTCAGACAGATTTTACTACTCAGCTAAGCTGCGCTCAATATGTAAATAAACTACCTGCACAATTAAATGCAAAGGGCTATATAACGGCATCCGTCGATAGTATATTTTATGATTCATTGTATACCACAATCCATTTATATGTAGGCAATAAATATACCTGGGTTAAAATAAATACCGATAGTGTTGATAAAAACGCATTGGATGAAAGCGGCTATATAGCGGCTAATATAGAGAATAAGCCCATCAATATGCAACAGTTGCAACAGATACAGCAACGTATTTTAAATTATTACGAAAAAACGGGCTTCCCTTTTGCAGGCGTTTTTTTAGACAGTATTCAACAAAACGAAAAAGGCATAACCGCACAGCTTAAAGTAAAAGCCGGTCCGTTATATCATATTGACAGTATCCGCATTTACGGCAATACAAAAATATCCAATCGTTTCCTGCAACAATACCTGGGCATTAACAATGGTGATATATACAATATTGAAAAGCTGAAACAGGTAAGCAAAAAACTATCTAACCTGGCTTACGTTCAGGAGTTCCAGGCATCTAACCTAACCATGTTGGGTACAGGTTCTATTTTAAATGTTTACCTGCAACCTAAAAAAAGCAGCCAGGTAGATGTGCTGATAGGCTTAATGCCCACTAATACAGAAACCGGTCAATTGCAACTAACGGGATCGGCTAATCTAAATTTAAAGAATGCTTTTGGTGCCGGAGAAAGCTTATTGCTTAACTGGCAGCAATTGCAACCAAGTTCCCCAAAATTAGATTTAGGGTATCAGCAACCTTATATTTTTAAATCGCCTTTCGGAATTGATTTTTCGTTCAGCATGTTTAAAAAAGATTCTGCCTACCTGCAATTGAATGCACAGTTAGGGTTGCAATATCTTTTGTCCGCCAATCAAACCGGAAAAATATTTATTCAAAGCCAAAGCACTATTTTGTTGGAATCGGGTGTTGATACCAACCAGGTGAAAGCTACCCGGCAGCTGCCTGTTAATATTGATGTTAGTTCTGTAAATGTGGGAATAGACTATCAATGGAATAACACTAATTACCATTTTAATCCTAAGAATGGTAATGATATTAATGTGATAGCAACCGTAGGTATAAAAAATATAGAAAAGAACAATACCATTCTGGCTATAAAAGATCCCACTTTTAATTATGCTTCTTTATACGATTCTTTAAAATTGCGTAGCTATCAATTCAGGATTACGGCAAGTGGCGCACATTATTTTCAATTAGGTAAGCAAAGCACTGTAAAAGGAGCCATGAATATTGGCGTATTCAGCAGCGAAGATGTTTTTAGAAATGAACTGTTTCAGATAGGAGGGTATAAATTATTGCGTGGCTTTGATGAAGAAAGTATTTACGCTACCCAATATGCAGTTGCAACTGCAGAGTATCGTTATTTATTTGGATTGAATTCTTACTTTTTTGGTTTTGTTGACATGGGATGGGTTAAAAATAAATTCCAGGGTGTGGATATTAATAATACGTTTACAGGCTTAGGCATTGGAATGGAGTTTGAAACCAAGGTAGGATTATTGAATATTAGTTATGCTGCCGGCATACGAAATGATGTGCCGTTTGATCTAAGAGAAGCATCCAAGATACATTTCGGGTATATAAACTATTTTTAAATAGCAGTTTTTACTTCATGGAATTCGTTCCCTTAATCGTGTAATAAATACTTACTTTTGTTTAAAACATTCAGAGTTGAAGCGGCTCTTCTATTGGTTACTCCTTATTATATTTCCCGGTTTATTATTTGCACAAGTGCAGGATTCATCTTTTTTAAAAGATTCGCTTGCAATAAAGAAGGATTCGGTAAAAAAAGATACACTTCTTAAAAAAGATTCTGCTATTCTTCCAACCCAGATAAAAAAAACGCCTGTACATGCAAAAAGCTATTTTGATATTGTAGCAACGTCTTTGGCGGAGAATAAATTTGTGAACATAAAAGGTGTTCCGGAGGCCAGCAAAGAAATACTGAAAAAAAGAACACCGCAGGATTTTGTTTTTTACCTGTTGTTGACGGTTACTTTCTTTCTTGCTTTTCTACGACTGTTTTATGCAAGATATTTTCAGAACCTGTTCCAGGTTTTCTTTAATACATCATTACGGCAAAACCAGCTAACCGATCAATTGCTCCAATCAAAACAGGCATCTTTATTTTTCAATATTTTCTTTGTTATAACGAGCGGTGTTTACAGCTATTTTTTGATCCGTCATTACTATGCTGTAAAGCCATCGGAAACAAACTTTATCATCCTTTGTTGTATTGCCTGCCTAACTGTGATCTATATAGGAAAATTCATTGTGTTGAAATTTACAGGATGGCTTACCGGCTATAAAGAAATTACGAATACTTATTTATTTGTAATTTTTTTAATAAATAAGATGACTGCCATATTATTATTGCCGTTAGTGTTCATTTTAGCATTTTCAGACCCGGCATTGGCAAATACAGCCATATTGGTTTCGCTGGTATTATTACTAGTATTGTTGTTTCTTCGCTTTTTTCGTTCTTACGGATTATTGCAAAACAAATTAAAAGTCAGCAGGTTTCATTTCTTTATTTATATAATAGGTACAGAAGCTCTACCGCTTTTACTGATTTACAAGGTATTAATGATTTTGTTAATCAAAAATCTATAACTTTGCACTACCATTGGGAATAATATATGGTTAAAAACGGGGAAAAACACACTGAAAATAAGGCGGTAAAGAAGATTCTCATTACACAACCCAAGCCGGAAGGAGAAAAATCGCCGTACTTCGATCTTGCCAGAAAATACGACATCGAGTTGCATTTTCATCCTTTTATTATCGTAGAAGGAATTCCGGCAAAAGAATTTCGCAAGCAAAAAATAGACATTCCAAATTATACGGCTGTGATTTTTACCAGCCGCAATGCTATAGATCATTTTTTCCGCATTTGCGAGGAGATGAAGATCAGCATTTCCCAGGATACTAAATATTTCTGCATTACCGAAGCGGTAGCTTTATATCTTCAAAAGTTTATTTTATACAGAAAGCGTAAAGTTTTTTATGGCGCTGATGGAAGCAATAAAAGCTTGTTTGATGTAATTAATAAACATAAGGAAAACGAAAAATTTTTATACCCCACTTCAGAATCGTTTGATAGCGAAATAACCAACTGGTTAAAATCACATCATTGTGAATATGCTACACCGGTTTTATACAGGATCATCAGCAATGATATTAAAGAAGTAATTGCACGCAATTTTGACGTTATTTGTTTTTTCACACCCGGCGGTGTTAAAAGCTTGCTTGAGAATTTTCCTAAATACAAGCAAAACGGAACAAAGATCGGAGCATTTGGTGCCAATACTTTTAAAGCAGCAGAAGATGCTGGTTTAACTTTAGATATTAAGGCACCGCAACCTCAGGCACCCAGTATGGTTTCTGCGTTGGAACTTTTCCTCGCTTCTCTTAGAAAAAAATAATCCAAATTTTGGAATTACAGACCGGGGGAATTTTATAAATGAGATGAATCTCATGTTTCCTTGATATTGTTCTTCTATAATCTGGAATTACTATGCTTTACCTTTGAAGCATAAACAATTCAAAATTCCCAAATGTCCACCAATCGGTTAATACACGAAACCAGTCCTTATTTATTACAACATGCACATAACCCGGTAGATTGGTATCCATGGGGTGAAGAAGCGTTGCAGAAAGCAAAAGAATTGAATAGACCAATATTAGTAAGTATTGGATATTCGGCTTGTCATTGGTGTCATGTAATGGAAAGGGAAAGTTTTGAAGATCAGTCCACAGCCCTTATCATGAATGAGCATTTCATTAATATAAAGATCGATAGGGAAGAGCGCCCTGATCTGGACCATGTCTATATGGATGCCGTACAGGCAATGTCGGGTAGCGGCGGCTGGCCCCTAAATGTTTTTCTTACACCCGATGCCCAGCCTTTTTATGGGGGTACTTATTTTCCACCCGTGCAGGCATTTAATCGTTCATCGTGGAAAGAGGTATTAATGGCAATTGCAACCGCCTGGAAAGAGCGTCGGGATGAGATTATAAGCCAGGCTGATAATATGGTCAATTACCTGCGGCAGTCCAACAGTTTCGGACAGGCAAAAAATGCTGCAATTGTTCCTGAGCATAATTTAATGGAACATTGCCATGAAATATTTCAAACCATAATGGACACGGCTGATAAAGAATGGGGCGGTTTTGGCAGAGCTCCAAAATTTCCGCAAACCTTTACCATACAGTTTTTACTTCAGTATTATCATTTCACAAAAGAAAAAACCGCACTGGACCAGGCATTGCTTTCAATTGATAAAATGTTGCAAGGAGGTATTTATGATCATATTGCCGGAGGATTAGCCCGCTATAGTACGGATAAAGAATGGCTGGCTCCGCACTTTGAAAAAATGCTGTATGATAATGCCTTATTGATAAATGTACTTTGCGATGCGTACCAGCTTACACGTAACGATCACTATGAAAAAGCGATCCATAAAACCATTGCTTTTGTACAAAATGAATTGGGTAATGTTACGGGCGGCTTTTATGCGGCTTTAGATGCTGATAGCGAAGGAGAAGAAGGCAGGTATTATGTGTGGCAAAAAAAAGAAATTGAAAATATTCTTAATGACGATGCTGAATTGTTTTGTAACTGTTTTGATGTAACGGAGCACGGTAATTGGGAAGAAAAGAACATACTGAGGGTGCTTGTGCCTTTGGAAAAGTTTGCAAAAGACAATTTTCTGGAGCCCAAAGATTTTGAAGACAAGATGAGCACTTGTTTACAAAAGCTATCCGTTGAAAGAGACAAGCGCACACGTCCGGGGCTGGATGATAAAATTATTTTAAGCTGGAACTTATTAATGGTAAAAGCGCTTTGCAAAGCGGCTGCAGCTTTAAATAATGATAGGTATAAAGATCTTGCTGAAGAAACTATTGCATTTATTGAGGCAAATTTTCCCGAATCTTCTTTAAAGCTCTTCCATACCTTTAAAAATGACGTTGCTAAAAATCCTGCTTTTCTGGATGATTATGCTTACTTGATAGACGCTTATATTCATCTTTATGAAATAACACTTAAGCAAGACTACCTGTACATAGCAAAACAGTATGCTGAATATACAATACAACAATTTGGCGATACAAATTCTCCCTATTTCTTCTTTACCGCAAATGATCAAAATGATATTATTGTCCGTAAAAAAGAGATTTATGATGGAGCAACACCTGCGGGCAACTCTGTTATGGCCAGTAACTTATTAAAATTATCTGTCATTTTCGACAAGTCCGAGTGGAGGACTAGGGCAGATGAAATGTTGGACGGATTATTACCATTATTAAAAAAATATCCGGGCTCTTTTGGTCAATGGACAATATTTTTACTACAAAAAGTTGTTGGCATTAATGAAATAGCGATAATAGGAGAAGATTATCAAAAATTTAATCTTGAAATAACAAAGCAGTATATACCAAATAAAATATTAATGTGTTCGGCAAAAACAGATGCTCAATTTCCTTTATTGGATAAAAAAACTGCCAAAGAAACGTTAATTTACCTATGTAAAAACTATGCTTGCTTAGAGCCTGTTAGTACGGCACAGGATTTGCTAAATAAACTGTCCAAAAATTGAGTAAAAGAGCAATATTTGATTGAAATAAACGTTTACTTTCTTTATGATAATTAGGTAATTATTAAATTTTTCATAAAAGAATTGAAAATGTACACAATTGAAAATAATCATTATATTTGCCCATTATTCCCAAAGTATAAGAAAATGAAGAATCGCTTGCTAATTATTGTGGCTGTAGTTGCTACCGCTACCTCTATACAAAGTTGTTCTAAAAAGAGTGGTAGTACTCTTCCTCCTGACGGACAATTGCACGGAGTTGCTCCCGGTGCCCGTTGGATGATGACACAGCCGTATGGTATGGTATACGTACCACCAGGGACCTTCCACATGGGCCCAAGCGATGAAGATATCAATTACAATTTTACCGCACGCAACAGGCAGGTTTCCATCAGCGGCTTTTGGATGGATGCTACTGAAATCACCAATAATCAATATCGTCAGTTCACTAATTGGGTTAGAGACTCAATTGCTGCTAAATTGATGGGATATGTAAAGCAAACAAAAGATGGTCGTGAATTGATCGATCCTAAAAAAGCGGCTACTATTAAATGGGGTGATAACAAGACATTGGAAAAGATCGATGCTATGTTGTTTACTCCTGACAACAGAATTTTTGACAAAAAAGAAATTGATCCTGCTAAAATAGTTTTCCACTCTGAAACTTTCGATTATAAAGAAGCTGCAAAAAGAGAAAACGAAAGCGAACCCCGTTCTAAATTTATTGTAAAAAAAGACGTAAAAGTTTACCCTGATACATTATGCTGGATAAGAGATTTTTCTTACTCTTATAACGAGCCAATGTCTAAAAAATACTTTGCTCACCCTGCTTTCGGGAATTATCCTGTAGTAGGTATTAACTGGAAACAGGCAACTGCTTTCTGCGAATGGAGAACACATTATTACAATGCGTTCTTAGAAAGCAAAAACAGAGCATCAGAATCTGATTTCAGACTTCCAACAGAAGCTCAATGGGAATATGCAGCCCGTGGCGGTCGTTCACAAGCACCTTATCCTTGGGGCGGTCCTTATTTAAGAAATAAAAAAGGTTGTTTGTTAGCCAACTTTAAACCAGGTCGTGGTAACTATCCGGAAGACGGAGGTTATTACACAGTAAGAGCCGATGCTTATTGGCCGAACGATTTTGGTTTATATTGTATGGCTGGTAATGTTGCAGAATGGACATCTTCTTTATATTATGAAGGTGGTTATTCTTTCCAACATGATGAAAACCCGGATATTCGTTATAACGCAAAAGAGTCTGACCCTCCACGTATGAAACGTAAAGTTATTCGTGGCGGTAGCTGGAAAGATGTGGCTTATTATCTTCAAACAAGCACACGTACATACGAATATCAGGATACGTCAAAATCATATATCGGTTTCAGAACTGTGATCGACTTACCTCCTTCGATGCAAAAACGTGGTAAGTAGAAAAAAATTCCAAAAGTTTATAACTAACTAATTAGAGAAGTATCTTATGGCTTATAAGTTTAGGCTTAAGGGGTACTTATTGTAAAATCGTAATTAACTATTTAAATATTTTGTCTTTAATTAAAATTAATCAATTCTAAAAACGAAAAAAATGGCAGCAGCAATTCCTCCTAAAGTAAGCAAAATCTTCGACGTAGGTGTATCAATAGCAGCAGCAGCGGTTATCTTTGGTGCTCTTCAAAAAATTCTTCATACTCCAATCGCCGATTTATGGCTTAAGATTGGTCTTTATACAGAGGCTGTGATCTTCTTAGGTTATGGTGTGCTTTATTTAATATTTCCTGCAATTGATGACCAGGAAGTTCATTTACCGGGCGGTGCAAAATTAGGAGCTGAAGCAAATCCTGCTTTAGGTTCTTTAGATAAAATGTTACAGGAAGCTGATATTACTCCTACTAATTTGAAAAAATTAGGAGAAGGATTTAATAAATTAGGCGGTACTGTTAACAACATGACTGAAATTGGAGATGTTGTAAAATCAACAGGCGATTTTTCTGCTAAAACTAAAGAAGCTACAACAGCTATCGGTTCTATGGCAACTGCCTTTACAAACAGTGCAGCTACAATGGCATCCTTTAACAATGCTTCTGAAAGTGCAAGAGGTTTCCACGAACAAGTACAGGTATTAACCAAAAACTTAGGTTCTTTAAATACTATTTACGAATTGGAATTGAAAGAAAGCAACAACCACTTGAAATCATTAAACAACTTCTACGGTAAATTAGCGGAAGCTAGTGAATCTTTAACCGGAAGCGTAGAAGATGCTAAGAAAGCAAAAGAACAAATTGGTGCTTTGGCTACTAACCTTAGCAAATTGAATTCAGTATATGGTAATATGCTGACTGCAATGCAAGGTCGTCAATAAGACTCCTTGGTGATTTATAAAATTAATTTCAAACAACAACCGTAAATTTAAAATACTATGGCTTTACCTAAAGAGCCCCGACAGAAGATGATCAACATCATGTACCTGGTGTTGACAGCCTTACTGGCTTTAAACGTTTCGTCGGAAATTTTGAACGCTTTTAAAGTAGTTGATAAAAGTTTGCAAACGTCAAATAAGAATATCGCAAACTCAAACGCTACTATTTATGAGTCATTAAAAGAAAAAATGAATGACGCAGGTACAAAAGAAAAAGCAACTATCTGGAATGCTAAAGCTGAACAGGTAAAAAAATTGTCTGACGATATGTATAAATACATAGACGATTTAAAAGATGCTCTTAAAAAGGAAGCAGGATTAAAAATGCAGAAAGATGAATCAGGTAACGAAGTTCCTGTATTCAATGAGTCTGATCTGGAAGCTGCTACTCGCTTATTTGGTAACGGACCTGGCGGTGGTAATAAAGGCGTTGAATTGCAAAATAAATTGAATGCATACAAAAAAGACATGCTAGGTATTGATACAGGAATAGCGGCAGCTTATACAAAAAATTTCCCTGTAGATGCAAGCAATCCTATTGGACAGGATGGAAAAGAAAAGGAATTTACTGAAGGCTATTTTCACATGACTCCTACTGTTGCAGCGTTAACTTTATTAAGTAAATTTCAGAATAACATAAAAAATGCTGAGAATTTAGAAGCTACTTACTGTCACACACAAGTTGGCGCAGTTAAATTAGTTTTTAATAAGTTTAAACCTATCGCTACAACAAGCTCTACTTATTTAATGCCTGGAGAAAAAATGACTGTTACTGCAGGTGTGGGTGCATTTAATGATGCGGTACAACCTCAAATTTCTATCGGCGGAACTCCAGTTGCTTTAAACGATGAAGGTGTTGCAACAAAAGAAATTACAGCCAGCGGCGGCGGAGATCAAAAAGTACACGTTTCTATTGTATATACAAAACCTGATGGAACAAAAGATAACTTAGACACTGATATACCTTATACAGTAGGTAAACCTGCAGGAGCAAGTGTTTCTTTGGATAAGCTGAATGTATTCTACATTGGTTTGGATAACCCAATTACAGTTGGTTCTCCAACAGGTATGGATAGAACAAAAGTAAGTGGTAACAACTGTTCCGTTTCAATGAATGGCGCACATGGTACTGTTAAAGTAACAGCTCCGGGTGAATGTTCCATTACTGTATCTCCTCAAGGAAGTACTTCAATTACTTTACCTTTCCGTATCAAAAGAATTCCTGAACCTGAAATTAAAGTAGGACCAGGTAAAGCACGTATGGCGTCTGTTGAATTTAAAAGCCAGCAGTTCTGCCGTGCTGATATGGGACCTGATTTTATCTATGATGTACATTATAATGTTATCAGTGCTACTGTTTATTTCTCAGGAGCAAACTTCAGCAACGTTATTACTGCATCAATAAATGGACCTAGTTTAGCACCACTTGCTACATATATGCAAAGGTGTGGACCTGGTAGTTCAATCACTTTTGACAACGTAAAAGTTTCCGGACCAGATGGTGTAAGAGTAATAGAAGGTAAATCGTTTACTTTGTATTAATATAATTTAATATTCTCAGTATGAAAAAGTATTTAGTAAGGTGTCTTTTCTTTATCATTTGTATTGGAGCGTTTGCTAATGTAGCAGATGCCCAAAAGAAGAGAACTGCTACCAAAAGAAGCACTACAAGAAAGACTACAAAGTCGAAGACTAAAACAAAAGTTAGTCCTACGGCTGCGGTAGATTCAGTAGCAACTCCTGCTCCGGCTGCGGCAGCTCCTGCTCCGGTAAATGATAGCTTGCCTATTAAACAGGTTCTTAAATCTTTGCGCCGTGATGCGTCTGTTGATGATGATGCGATAAGAGATAGAACACCATTACCCTATGATCATATTCGTGCAGATGATGCGGTTTACAGGCAACGTTTATGGCGGGAAATAGATGCAAGAGAGAAAATGAATTTACCTTTCCGTTACGCAGCGGATGAAAATAACGGTAATCAACGTTTTATTTCCATCTTGTTGCAGGCAATTCAGGATAGTGTTGTAACAGTGTTTAGTAGTGTAGATGACAGGTTTACTACTCCTATGACAAAGGCTGATGTTGCTAAAGCTATTGGTGGAGAACCAATACCTGTAAAACAATATGATTCTTTGGGTAATGAAATAGGTGTTGTAATGAAAGCTAGGGAGATCAACTGGGATTCTATTTATAAATTCCATATTAAAGAAGAAGTTGTTTTTGATAAAGAAACTTCAACCTTGGTTTGGCGCATATTAGGAATAGCTCCCGTAATGAATGTAATTAGTTCTCAAGGTATAAATCTTGGCCAAACTGAATTATTCTGGGTTTATTATCCTGATATGAGACCTGTATTTGCTAAATACGATACTTATAATGGTAAAAACTACGGAGCAAGAATGAGCTGGGAAGAATTATTTGAGAACAGAATGTTTAGCGGTAGAATATATAAGAGTTCCATGGATAACCCTTATGATCAGGATTTAAAGAATATGCCTGGTTTAAAGGACAATACTCTTTTTCAATTGTTAGAAGGAGAAAATATTAAAGATAAAATATTCAACTACGAGCAAGATTTGTGGCAATATTAATCTGATCAAAATTGATTTTAAAAAAAGCTCTTCATTTATGAAGAGCTTTTTTTTATACATAAGGTTCACTAATATACACTTGACTTTTGTTAAGTACTTTATATAGAAAAAACCAGGCTAGTTTTAGTCGTAAAATGCATTTTCAATTATCTTTGCCTTGGTTTTTCATAGGATATTGGATTTTAAAGCGGGGCCGGATTTCTATCCAGCCCCTTGTTTTTTAAACAGGATTACTATCGTGAAAGTGTTTATAAACAAGTGTAGCTTTTGATACTCCAATAACTTCAGCCAATTCTTCAATACTCTTTGTTTGAATGTTCTTTATTGACTTAAATTTTTTTAATAGGCTATCAGCTGTAATCTTGCTGATTCCTTTAATTGCTTCCAATTCGTTTTTAAAACTTCCTTTGCTGCGCTGGTTTCTGTGAAACGTAATTCCAAAGCGATGCACTTCATCTCGTATTCTTCGTATTAATTTCAAGCTTTCACTATCCCATGGAAGCTTAATAGATTCCTTATCTCCCCAAAAAAATATCTCTTCTTCATTCTTTGCTAATCCAACCAATGTCATCTGGCCTTCTAACTCCAGTTGCTGGATACTTTCCATAGCGGCGCTTAATTGCCCTTTACCGCCATCAATAATAACCAGCTGAGGCAATAGCTGATTTTCTTCTTTTAAGCGCTTATAACGCCTGTAAACCACTTCTTTCATGGTAGCGAAATCATTAATGCCGGTTACAGTTTTTACATTGAACTTTCTATAATTCTTCTTATCCGGTAAACCATTCTTAAAATATACCATTGCTGATACAGGATAACTGCCCTGAAAATTTGAGTTATCAAAGCATTCTATATGGTCAGGCAAACTGGTTAGTTTAAGATAATCCTGCAGCTCTTCCAAAATTTTTAATCGATCTTCTTCGTTGGTATTTTCAAGATGATTTAATTTTTTTCGTTTTAATTCTTCAATAAAGTAAGCCACATTCTTTTCAGAGATCTCGATCAATTTCTTTTTATCACCGCCTTTAGGTACTACTACAAAAACTCCTTCTTCAGGATATTCCACAGCAAAGGGAAGAATAATTTCTTTTGCTTCGCTGTTGAAAGTTTCTCTTAATTGCGCAATCGCTAACGGTAAAATTTCTTCTGCAGTTTCGTCCAGCTTTTTTTGTAAGGCAATGGTTTGCGTTTGAATAACTGTTCCATTGTTTATCGAAAGATAATTTACATAAGCAATATCTTCCGTTTCACGAATTGTGAAAACATCCGCAGTGCCTGTATAGTCGCTTACAATGGCAGATTTGCCTGCATACTGTTGAAGATTTAGTAATTTCTTTTTTAGTATTTCTGCTTTTTCAAATTCCAGCTTTTCAATATTATCCTGCATTTCATCTTTCAAATGCCTGCTCACCGGCGAAAGATTTCCTTTTAAAATATTTTTCACCTGTTGCAATCCTTCATTATAATCTTCTATTGTTTGAAAGCCTTCACAAGGTCCTTTGCAATTACCCAGGTGATATTCTAAACAAACTTTAAATTTTCCTTTGGCAATATTCGTTGGCGTTAAGTTGAGCTTACAGGTACGTAAAGGAATATTCTGCTTTATAAAATCAAGCAACTCCTTTGTTTTTACAACCGAAGTATAAGGACCTAAATAAGTAGAACCATCGCTTAATTTTTTCCTGGTAAAAAACACACGCGAAAAAGGTTCTTTCTTAATTACAATAAAAGGATAGGTTTTATCATCTTTTAAATTGATATTAAAGATGGGCTGAAACTGCTTTATTAAAGAGTTCTCCAACAAAAAAGCATCATGTTCACTGTTTACAATAGTAAACTCAATCGAAGAAATGCGTTGAACCAGCTCGTGTGTTTTATACGATGTAAATGTTTTGGAAAAATAACTGGACACCCTTTTGCGAAGGCTTTTAGCCTTGCCCACATATAACAGATCTCCTGCGGCATCAAAGTATTTATAAATGCCGGGTTGTAAAGGAATGGAGGATGCTATTTTTGAAAACTCCGATTGTGTCATTTGTATGTTCTGAAAATATCATTTTCCTACTATTCAGGAGACCAGATATATTTTTCCGTTTTTAAGACTTCGCTTTTTCCGGTTGTGTCCGTAACAATGGTAGTAATAGTTGCAAATTTATCTGTCTGCCATAATAACTGCTGTATCGTATCCAAAGCAATACCTTTTATTTTTTTTGCGATGTATATTTTATCTACTTTTTGGGTTTCAGGATTTACATATACCGTCCAGTTCATTAATCCGATGCTATCCGGTACTTTAGTTACGGGACTATACGTTAAAGTAATGGCATTTAAACTTCTATCGTTGAATTTTGATTCGCCATAATATTTTATGAGATTGGTTTTGCCTATTTCAGGAGAAAAGAAGGGTTGCAGCATGTTCTTTAATTCTTCTCTTTTCATGTATTGTGTATCAGATTTTTCCTTAATAGTAAGAATATGGCGAGGTGTTACCAGCAACGAATCAAATAATAAGGCTTGTCCTTTTAAATAGTCTGTAACAGGAAAAAATGAAAGTTTTGTTGTGTCACCTTCTGGTTGTACAGGAACAGGTGTTGCCGTTTCATCATTCGTTTTTGAGGCACAACTGTATAAAAAAAGAACGATGGCAAAAGCAATAACTATATTTTTCATCTTTCAAATTTAGGCAAAGCAATGTAATCGCAAAGTGAAAAATAAAGTGGCTTAAAGCAATAAAAAACAAAAACCGATGCAGGGTACGAAGCATCGGCTTTTGAAAATCAATCATTATAGTTGTCTATATAAAAACGCCCCCTCATTTAAAAAATTGCGGAGGAAAACAGATATAATTTTTAACTATTTAATGAAGTGTTTTGCTTACGCCGAACTTAATACCAAAGTTGGCAAATTTCTCATCAGAGAGTGTATAATTCTTGTTATAAAGAGAAGAGAAGCGGTAGCGAACCTGTGGTCCAAATTGCCAGGAAATGTCCTTGATCTTATAGGAAATGAACGTTTCAAAACCGGCATTTAAATTCCACCTGTTTAAGATAGAAAGGTCGTTTCCATTACCATTGTTATCTGCAAATGAATAAGTATTTCCGCCTGCTATATAAGTTGGTTGAATTGTAGCACCTGCATTCCATTGAAGATTATTATTCTGCAATAGTTTAAATTCAACACCTATAGGTAAAGAAAATTGATACATTTCATTGTGTAAAGTAACAGGCAGCTCTGCTGCTTTAGGGATCAAATCTGTATTAAATGAATTTTGATAAGCTTCTAAATTATAACTGGCATAATTAAATTGTAAGCCTGCCTTTAATTTGATAGTATGTGTCAAGGGGTATTGCATGGCAGTCCCCGCTTCTAATCCAAGCGATAAAGGCTGGCTGAATTTTGATGCGTCCTGTGCAAAAGCTATATCACTGGTTCTGTTATCTGTATATACAAAATAAGGAGATGCATAAACCTGTAAGGCCAATTTGTCTTCCTGTTTCTTTGAAATATGAAGATCAGGATAGTTTTTTGGAGTAGATAATTCTTTTATTTTTAAAAATGGCTTATTAATTACTTTAGACTCACTGACAGCAACGGCAACAACTTCTTTTTGTGAGCTTACTGCAGAAATATTTTCTTCATTTGGTGCAACAGTATTGATAGGAACATTAAGTCTCGGCTTATTTTCAAAAATACTTTTTGCACTAACGGTATAGTGTAACCTGTTTTTCTGCCTGGCATCGGCAACCGCCATCATAGCTTCTTGTTTAAGCCGGTTTGCAACATTTATTATAAGAGGCTCATTTTTAACAGGTGCTGAAGACGGGCTAACAGCCTCAACGGTATTAGTAGTAATACTGGTATTCCAATAACCAACTGCCAATAAGGTTGTAATTAAAAAAAGACTGGTAAGTATTGAAGGAAACTTGCGCCCGGGAGAAATATTATTGTAAATGCTTTTCCAAACTTTTTGTGTGGGATACATTCTGAAGTTGTCTGAATTTTCTTTCAGCATTCTTTCAAAACTGTCACTATATAGCTTGCTCTCCATTATTTATTTAGTTGCAGTTGCAAAATTGGCACCGCTGTGACGACCATTTAATAAAATGTGTTTCTTTAATAAAATATCTTCCAGCATTGTTTTGGCTCGTGTGTATTGCGAACGGCTGGTGCTTTCTTCAATATCCAACATGTTGGCGATTTCTTTATGAGAATAACCCTCAATAGCATATAAGTTTAAAACCGTACGATAACCGATCGGTAGTAGCCGGATGCATTCCACAATTTGTTTTGCCTGAACAATAGACGGAATATTTTCTTCAGTAATTTTTAAACCGCCTGCATAAGAGATATCGACACTGTCGGAGAATTTTTTATTTTTTTTGAGCACATTGATACAGGTATGAACAATGATCCTTCTTACCCAACCTTCCAGCGCACCTTCGTTTCGGTATTGATGAATTTGTGAGAATATTTTGATAAAGCCTTCCTGGAGCATATCTTCTGCATCTTCCTTATTTCGTGCAAAACGATAACAGACACCCAGCATACGAGGACTAAAACGGCTATACAAGGCTTCCTGCGAAGCAGCATTGTTTGTTCGACATCCGGCTAACATAAGCTCTTCTGTCATACTTGTGCCTGGGGTTTATCACATAAATATAGTAAAAAACTGACGAAAACGGGCAGCAGTCAATAGCTCAGCCTATATCAGCACATTTCCTGTCATCTCTTTTGGAATAGGCAGGTGCATCATCGTCAATATAGATGGAGCAATATCACCCAGCTTACCGGCTTTAACCGTTCCTTTCCATTCGTTGTCAATTACAAAAAGCGGAACAGGGTTTAGGCTATGTGCCGTATTGGGAGAACCATCTTCATTTATTTCAAAATCTGCATTCCCATGATCAGCCGTTAAGAAAACAGCATAATCACTTTTTAAGGCAGCCGTTACTACACGCTCAACGCATTTGTCAACTGTTTCAACCGCTTTAATTACAGCACTCCAAACACCTGTATGTCCCACCATGTCAGGGTTGGCAAAATTCAGGCAGATAAAGTCGGCAGATTTTTTTTCAATCTCAGGAACAATAGCATCTGTCAGATCATAAGCGCTCATTTCGGGTTGCAGATCGTATGTAGCCACTTTGGGGGAAGCTTTTAAGATGCGGGTTTCGCCTTCAAAAGGTTTTTCTCTGCCACCACTAAAAAAGAAAGTTACATGCGGATATTTTTCTGTTTCTGCAATGCGTATTTGAGTTTTTTTATTTTGTTCTAAAATTTCACCCAATGTATTTTTCAGATCATCATTAGAGAAAACCACGTTCACATTCTTAAAGCTATGATCGTATTGCGTCATTGTAGTATAATGAAGCTTCAACGTTTTCATACCAAGATCGGGCATATCCGTTTGCGTTAGTACCTGGGTGATTTCACGACAACGGTCTGTACGGAAATTAAAACATATCACCACATCGTCATCTTGTATTTTAGTATTGGGCAGGTTGGAATTTATAATTGGCTTAATAAATTCATCGGTTACATTTTCATCGTACGATTTTTTTACAGCAGCCATCAGATCCGTAGCTTTTTCACCAACGCCATTTATCATTCCATCATAAGCTAATTTTACACGTTCCCAGCGCTTGTCTCTATCCATTGCGTAATAACGGCCGGTAATGGTTGCAATAGCACCGGTTGATTTGTCAAGATGTTCCTGTAAGCTGGTTAAAAATCCTAAACCGCTTTTGGGGTCCGTATCGCGTCCATCGGTAAACGCATGAATCAATACATTTTTTAATCCCTTATCGGCACAAAGTGAAGTAATAGCTTTTAAATGGCTTGTATGAGAATGCACGCCACCATCGCTAACCAACCCCAGCAGGTGCAATGTTTTATTATTGTCTTTCGCAAACTTGATAGCATTTAATAATACTTCATTTTTGGCAAACTCACCCGAACGGATAGCTACATTTATTCTTTCCAATTCCTGGTAAACAATTCTGCCGGCTCCTAAATTCAAGTGACCTACTTCGCTGTTGCCCATTTGCCCGGCAGGAAGACCGACCTCTTCGCCGCAGGTAATTAAAGTAGTGTTGGGATATTTACTATATAAAGAACTAACAAAAGGAACGTTAGCATTTTGAATAGCATCGCTGCTCTTAATTTTTCCTAAACCCCATCCATCCATGATGATGAGTATAACTTTTTTTGATTCCATATATCAAAACTAACTTTTTTTCAATGTTTTAAATAAACGGTGAAGAAAAATATTCTATATGGCTCATTTTTTTAATAAGATTGGCACACTTTTCGCAAAAGGAAGAGCGGCAATGGCTAAACGTATGAAAAAATTTACCCTTTTACTACCTATCATTATCTTGTTTTCTTCCTTTGTAAGTCTTACTTCCATTGATGATATAGTTGTGGCATTAAATACAGGCAATGTATCAAAGCTCACAAAATACTTTGATACGAATATTGAACTTTGCACGCCTGAAAAAAGTAATAACTATAGCAAAAGCCAGGCGGAGTTAGTGTTAAAAGACTTTTTTTCCAATAACAATGTAAAAAGCTTTGCTATCATTCATAAAGGAGAAAACGCAGGCTCACAATATTGTATCGGAATGTTGCAAACATCCACCGGAGTTTATCGCACTACTGTTTTTATGAAACTACGCGGCGGTAGTCAATATCTCCAGGAGCTTCGTTTCGAAAACAGGTAAAAATATTCCTAACAATTACCAGCAGCCTGTAAGAGTTTCTTTTACAGGTTTTTTCTTTTTTGTGACCAACCTCTTCACCTTATTCATCATTCTTGTGTCACTCACTTGTATGGCATACCTTTGCGCATCATGAATTACGATCTGCAATTAGAACATTTGATCAAGGAAGCTTTAGCAGAAGATATTGGTGATGGCGATCATTCCACGATTTCTTCTATCGATAAAAATGCTGTGAGCACAGCTGTGCTAAAGATTAAAGAAGCCGGCATACTAGCAGGCATGAGTGTTGCCGAGAAAATATTCCGCCAGGTGCAACCCGATATTGTTTTTACAGGATTTAAAAAAGATGGGGAAGCCATGCAATTCGGTGAAACCGCTTTTGAAGTAAGCGGCTTAACGCATACCATTTTAAAAACCGAACGGCTGGTATTAAACTGTATGCAAAGAATGAGCGGTATTGCAACGTTAACGAAACAATACACCGATAAATTAAAGCCATACAAAACAAAGCTGCTCGACACCCGCAAAGCAACACCTAATTTTCGTTTATTGGAAAAAGAAGCAGTGCGTATAGGCGGCGGAGTTAATCATCGTTTTGGGCTGTTTGATATGATCATGCTGAAAGATAATCACATTGATGCTGCAGGCGATATCGTTACAGCTATTGAAAGAGCTTATCAATATGTACAACAAATAAAGCCCGGATTAAAAATTGAAGTGGAAACCAGGAATATTGATGATGTAGCAAAGGCACTTTCTACAAAAAAGGTCGATCGTATCATGCTGGATAATTTTATACCGCAACAAATTACCGAAGCCTTGCAATTAATTAACGGTGCTTGTGAAACGGAAGCAAGCGGCGGCATCAACTTACATAATATTGAAGAATATGCAGCTACAGGCGTAGATTATATCAGCAGCGGTGCAGTCATTCATCATGCAGTAAGTTTGGACCTAAGCTTAAAAATAAAACTGTAACCGTGAACAAGAAAAAATTAAACAGCTTAGGCGGATTGGTTTATTCAACCGATCCCAATTTTAAATTGGAAGATGATACTATACAGAATGAAGAGACCTTGATTCCGGCTCAGCAAAAATTACGAGTAAAGCTCGAAACCAAACATCGTGCAGGCAAAGCCGTTACGTTAGTAGAAGGCTTTATCGGTAAAGAAGCGGATAAAGAAGAACTAGGTAAAAAATTGAAGTCTTTCTGTGGTACCGGAGGCTCTGTAAAAGATGGTGAGATAATTATCCAGGGTGATAATAGAGATAAAGTGTTGCAATGGCTGCTTAAGAATGGATATAGTAATTCTAAAAAAAGCGGCGCTTAGATCTTCGATTAAAAATTCGTGCTGTCAAGGCATCTTTTCATTTTCAAAAAAACTTAACGCTCCGCTCGGGCATTTTTTTACTTGTTCTCTTATTTTATCCGTATCGGCTTTACTCATATCGATCCATGGTCTTCTTCTCGGGTCAAAAACCTCAATTAATCCATGGGCACAAATGCCGGAGTGGATGCATGTTTCAGGTTTCCACACAACTGTAATATCTCCGTTGGTATAATGTAATGTTTTCAGTGGCATTATGAACTTTTTATGTAATTAAATCGTTATGTAAGTTACAAAAGATTTTTTCTTTTACTTTTACATAAAGAAAAACCTATGATATCTAAAATATCAGAAGGAATAAATATAAGCGTGGAAACCTTTTACCAGCCTGATTACAGCAATCCTGTAAACAGTGAGTATATGTTTGCATATCGTATCACTATCGAAAACAACAATTCATTTCCCGTAAAATTATTGAGAAGACATTGGTATATTTTTGATGCTACCGGCAGCCTGCGGGAAGTAGAGGGAGAGGGCGTTGTAGGAGTGCAGCCACAGATCAATCCCGGAGAGCAATATCAATATGTAAGTGGTTGTAATTTTCGTACAGAGATGGGAAAAATGTATGGCACCTATTTAATGGAAAACAGCAATAATAAAAAACAGTTTGACGTTACCATTCCCGCTTTTGAAATGACGGTTCCGTTTAAAATGAATTAGTGAATGGTCAATACTGAAATTATTGTTGAATAATTCTTCTTCGCACTTTCACCACTCACGGTTTATACTTCGCTTCCTGGAAGATTTTTTCGTCATCTGTACTCATCAATTGTTTTAAACTCATCTCTTCATTCTTACTCATATATTTTTTTACGATCTGCCAACCTGAAAAAGAACCTAAGTTGCCGGGAGCACCTTCGCCCAAAGCCTGTGTTTTGGGGCTTTCGCCTATATAATTTTTTATGATGTCGGGATTGTGTTCTTGCAAAAGAGAATTTTGAATGAACATATTCCAAACGATCGCTTCGTTTTTATAACAGTCTTTTAATTGTTGATCTGTATAGCCTATCAGCTTATATTCTTCTGTAGCCGGTAATAATTTGCTTAAGATATATAAGCGCTTCCCTTTCTCGATCATTTGTGTAATTAAAGGATCATCGTTTTCTTTTTCGGGATAGATGTCACTTAAAATATTTTGTGTGGAGTTTATTGCGATATAAGAAGGTTCAAACCTTGCTGAAACATAAGCAGGGTAAGTTTCCTGAACCTGGTCAATTTTATATAACGGATAATTTTTACCTAAATAATGCTCTAGCCCGATACCCAATAGTTTATAATCGCTCATTAAAAAATTTCCTGTTCCTTCAATAGGGGCAATGTAAGTAACAACGGTGGTTGGTAATTTATAATCAGGGAAATAATAGTTAATATACTGAAACGCCTTAACGATCTCATTTTGATAAGGAGTAAAATCTTTAAAGGTCAATTGAGAGCTATCATATACGGTCTTATATAAATTTAAAAAACCACCAATGTATTTATTCGTGGTGTCTATTGGCATTGCTGGATTTGTTTCTAATAATTCAGAAAAAAATACAGGAAGAAACCGGGGATACTTTGCCTTTAATTCATTTATATGTTGAGGGAAATTTGCAGAATCAGCTGCAAAAAAATCCTGTTCAAACCGTTGCGTGGTAAGGTTTATTTTAATATTGGAAACATCAGGCGTTTTATTGTTCCTGCAAGAAAAAAGGAAGACGGTAAGCAGCAACAACAGAATGTATCTTCTCATAGATTAAAATGCTATTGAATAAATTAACTTTGTAAAGAAAGAAAATAATTCTTAAAAATAAAGTTAAGCACCCCTCAACGTTGTATAGATGAAAATATTCCTGGCGCAGCAAAACTATCATATTGGCAATTTTGAGAGCAATACCAAAAAGATCATTGAAGCTATAAATACAGCAAAGCAAAGCGGTGCCGATCTAATTGTGTTCAGCGAGCTATGTATTTGCGGTTATCCTCCAAGAGATTTTTTAGAGTTCGATGATTTTATTGCAAAGTGCTATCAAAGTATTGATACTATCAAGCAACATGCAGATACCATTGGTGTCTTAGTAGGCGCTCCGGATAGAAATCTTACCAAAGAAGGAAAGGGATTGTTTAACGCTGCTTATTTTTTATTTAATAAAGAAGTGAAACAGATGATACATAAAACCTGCCTGCCTAATTATGATGTGTTTGATGAGTACCGTTATTTTGAACCTGCTTTTGAATGGAACATTGTTGAGTTTAAAGGAAAGCGTTTAGCCGTTACTGTTTGTGAAGATATCTGGAATGTGAATGATAAACCCATCTACCGCATTTCCCCGATGGATAAGCTGATAACACAACAACCGGATGTAATGATAAATCTTTCGGCATCTCCTTTTGACTATACACATGAGGAAGACCGAAAGGCAATGATAAAATCGAACATTAAAAAATATAAGCTGCCCGTTTTTTATTGTAATACCGTTGGAAGCCAGACGGAGATCGTTTTTGACGGCGGTTCTTTGGTGTTTGATAAGCATGCCAACTTATGTGCAGAATTACCCTTGTTTAAAGAAGCCTTCCAATCTTTTCAATTGAATGATGATGGAACGATCGCCGGCATTCCTGTTGAAGAAAACAATACTATTCCTGATAAAGAATTAGATCCCGAACAATTAGAAGCTGAATTAAATATAGCGAGAGTGCACGATGCTATAGTGATGGGCATTAAAGATTATTTTTCCAAGATGGGCTTTACGAAAGCTATACTCGGGAGTAGTGGAGGAATTGACAGCGCTGTAACATTAGCATTGGCCTGCGAAGCCTTGGGGAATGAAAATGTGCGGGCGATCCTATTGCCTTCACAATACTCAACCGATCATTCAGTAAATGATGCAGAACAATTGAGTAAGAACCTGGATAATCCTTATGATATCATTCCTATTAAAAATATTTTTTCATCTTTTACTGATGAATTAAAGCCGATCTTTAAAGACCTTCCTTTCAATATTGCAGAAGAAAATATTCAAAGCCGCACAAGAGGAAATTTGTTAATGGCTATTGCCAATAAATTTGGATACATCCTATTAAATACATCTAACAAAAGCGAATTGGCAACGGGTTACGGAACGTTATACGGCGACATGGCAGGCGGGTTAGGTGTATTGGGAGACTGTTATAAATTACAGGTATATGCACTGGCAAAATACATCAACCGTAATAAAGAGATCATTCCTGTAAATATTATTACCAAGGCGCCAAGTGCAGAGCTTCGACCAAATCAAAAAGACAGCGACAGCTTGCCTGAATACGATGTGCTTGATAAGATTTTATATCAATATATTGAAAGAAGAAAAGGCCCCAACGAAATAAAGCAGCAAGGATTTGATGCTGCTTTAGTTGACAGAGTGTTGAAAATGGTGAATATGAATGAATACAAGCGCAATCAATTCTGCCCCATCATTCGCATTTCACCAAAAGCTTTTGGTGTTGGTAGGAGAGTGCCGATTGTTGGAAAATACTTGTCTTAAGAAGTGCAACGTTTAGGCATTATATTTTCTCCACCACTACAGCCGTTCCGTACGCTAATACTTCTGTAATCCCATTCATTACTTCATTGGCGTCGTAACGTACGTTAATGATAGCATTGGCGCCACGTTCATTAGAATGTTGTATCAACAATTGATACGCTTCTTCTCTTGCTTTCTCACAAAGGTTAACGTAAATAGAAAGTCTGCCGCCAAAAAAGCTTTGTACACCTCCTGCGAAATTTCCCAGCACGCTTCTGCTACGTACTGTAATGCCACGTACAATACCCAAATGTTTGGTAATACGATAGCCTTCTAAATTAGTGGAAGCCGTAATTAATTGTTCATCTACCATAAAATTGAATTAATAATTAAAGATTAAGATTGATAATGCGATTTAAAGCTAAGTACATGAATCCTAAAATGCAAATTTTAAAGATCAACAATAGATAAAATAATTCGTATAATTCGTGCAATTGAAATTAAATTCGTGCTGCATGAAAGCAGCGGTTTATAAAAGCACAGGAAGCTGGTACATCGTTAAGAATGATCTTGGCAACACATTCAACGCCCGTATCAAAGGGAAATTCAAGAACGATGAGCTTACTTCTACCAACCCGGTGGCAGTAGGCGATATAGTGGACGTTGAAATGGAAAATGAAACGGAATCAACCGTAACAATCACCAATATTGAACCCAGGCATAACTATATCATACGCACATCACCGCACAGCAAAAACCAGCATCATGTTGTTGCGGCTAATCTTGACCAGGCTGTTTTATTCGCTACATTAAAAGATCCAAAAACATCACAAGGTTTTATAGACCGGTTTTTAATTACTGCCGAAGCTTATCATATCCCGGCTATTATCATTTTTAATAAAGCTGATCTCTACAAAAAAAAAGAAACGGAGAAATTTGATGCACTAAGATCGATGTATGAAAATATCGGTTACAAAGTATTTTTGATCAGCGTTGAACAAAATATCGGTGTGGATGAAATTAAAGATCTGCTGAAAAATAAGATCACCTTGTTAAGCGGGCATTCAGGAGTAGGCAAATCCTCATTTGTAAATACTATTCTGCCGGAATTAAAATTAAAAACACAGGATGTAAGCGGCTGGAGTGGTAAAGGAATGCATACAACTACTTTTGCCGAGATGTTCGATCTTTCTTTTGGCGGTAAGATCATTGATACACCCGGTATTCGTGAATTGGGGTTGGTTGATATTTCCCGGCAGGAATTATCACATTATTTTCCGGAAATGAAAGCAATGATGAACGATTGCCAGTTCAATAACTGCATGCACATCAATGAGCCGGGCTGTGCAGTAAAGCAAGCCGTAGCCGATGGCAATATTACCATGGAACGCTACATTAGCTATTGCAGCATTTTAGATACTATCAGCGATAAAAATTATTGAGGTTGTTTCTCACAATGGAACAACGAATACAAAGCGACAAAGCATTGTTTACTTTATAACCTTTGCGTTCGTTGCGAGAAATTAATAAGCGTGATGCTCTAAAAATTGCGCTACTTCCAGCACGGCATTATTTTCTTTCAACACACTTTTTTCGTGATGCGGAAAAATTGATACGCCGCCGAAAATGCTGTAATGCAATGTCAGCAATTGGTTCCTGAAACGAAAATCCCAGTCAAGATTTTCAGCATCATCTACCTGGTTTAAAAATTTTACATGAAGATGAGAAGCTAAGGTGTCGGCAATGGAATAGAATTTTGTAATGCCGCAATTGTCGTCGATTACTGCTTCGGTATTGCCGCTTTTCATTTTAAGATGGTAGCACATAAATTGGATTTTAAAGTTTACGGTTTAAGGAATACATACGATCTTATTTTGAAACCAGTTTTTAAAAGCTTTGAGCACCTTTAAATTTGGCTTTTTGTGACGCTTTTATAGCTTTGGGATCACCACTGGCGATCTTCTCTGCTCCTACATTTCTTCCATTGCTCGGGCATCCGTATTGGTCCTTATGAAAAACCGAGCAGGATGTCATTACCAGTGAAACGCATACTGCAATTATTGTTAACTTTCTCATATCTCAAAAATACTCTTTTAAAAATGTTATTACAATTAAGCAATCTTAAAATTTACTTAAACCATCCGCTGTATTTAAGGTAATTATCCGCAATGCGATTTATCTCGCCGCTGATCAATTCCTGCGAAATGGCTTTCACCTTTTTAGCCGGAACGCCGGCATAAATACTTCCCGCTTCTACAATGGTATTTTCAAGAACTACGGCACCTGCCGCAATAATGCTGTTGCTGCCCACTTTCACGTTGTCCATTACAATAGCCCCCATGCCAATAAGCACATTATCTTCTATAACGCAGCCATGTACAATTGCATTGTGTCCAATGCTAACATTATTTCCTACAATTGCCTTGGTTTTTTCAAATGTGCAATGAATAACAGCGCCATCCTGCACATTTACCTTGTTTCCCAGGCGTATGCTGTTTACATCGCCGCGTACTACAGCATTGAACCAAAAGCTGCAATCATCGCCGCACACCACATCGCCTACAATAGTAGCGTTGGGTGCAATAAAACAATTATTTCCAAACGTAGGTGAAACACCATTCACCGGAAGAATTACTGCTGACATAAGTATTTATTATTTTAGATTGAATGTTTACTGTTGATATTATAAGCTTTAATTACGTTTTGCTGCCGAATCCTTACATTGAGACGTTTTTAGCAATGCTTTCAGGCTATCGTTAATTGTTTCCAATGTTTGTTTTACTTTTTCACGGTTAACAGAATCGGTAATAAAATTATCTAAGATGCCTTTTTGTTTAAAGGCGGCATACACAGTATCGTTAGCTTTTAAAAACGTATTACTTAACGAGGATTGAATATTGATAGTGCTGTTAAATAAAGGATCGAATTCTATCGTAATCAATGAACCCATAGGAATATTTACTTTTTCGTTCAAAATGAGCTTAGTTAATACTTTGGTTTTGTATAATTCAGTATTATCCACGTGTCCAACGGCAATGCCGTTCATGAATACCTTGGTATCTTCTGTTACTCCATCTACTCTATCCGAAATAATATACAATGGGTAATTCTTTTTACAACTAAACAATAAAAAAGGGAAAAGAAATATGATTAAAATGTATTTCATTTAATAGTAAATATCAGCTTTTAACTTTACTCATGCTTTACAGGGAAGCGGTTTCAACTCAAATTCCCACTTATAGTTAAAATATATGCTGTGGAGTAGTTCCGGTGCCCATATTTCCGATAAACCTGTTCTCCGGGACTGCCCCACTGCCCCTGTTTCCGGTAAGCCTGCCTTCAGGGGCTTCTCCAGTGCCAATGTTTCTTGTAAACATGCGTTCCGGGACTTCTCCAGTGCCTATGTTTCCAACAAACATGCCTTCCGGTAACCCGCCGCTTACATAAGCTTTATTGCAGGTAATATATATCCAGCTTGTTATCGGCAATATTCCAGTCTGCAATATAAAAGTCTTTAGCAGCACGGTATACTTCTACTTTGTCGTGCTGTTGATGATTTATCTTGGTTCTTGTTTTTATCGTATTCACAGTAACATCATAATAGTAAAGGTAAACCTGCTTGTATCCAAATTCTATAATTATACGGCTACCACCCTTAAGCCATTTGTTTTCTACTACTATTTTGTCAAACTCGTGCAGGATACGGTGAGTAACAATATTCCGCTTAGTGGTATCATACATGTCATCTGTAAAGTATTGCCGTGCCGGTAAAAAATTCACTTTGTCCTTCATCTTATAATAATATCCGGAATCAATAGCTTCAAAATTTTTACCCCACTCAGGGTGAGCCGTATTAAACATATTGGCATCAATATAAAAGGGAGTAGTGGAATTGGCGTTGCATAAAAAAAATGTTTGCCCATTTTCCACAGCACCAAACTTTTTAGTTTGAATATTGTCGGGAGTAACCTGTACTATTTCTTTTATTTGGTTAAAAACCTGCTGTCGAAATTTGCTTTCTTCTTTTATAGTAGCTGCATGTAAAAGCGAATCGTTTTTGGACACAGCAGTATCTCCTTCATACTGCGCTGACTGAAATTTATTTCTTATACTATTAATATCATAATACGCCAAAGAGTCTTTGCGCTGGTAAGACGGTGCATAATACTTCCATTGTTGAAAAAACACATTTCCTTTTACATCTGTAAAAAAGCGACTAACACCTGGCAGGCATGAATCCGTAAAAAAAAGCTTGCCCGAGTGCAGCGCCGCTATATGATACGTGAGATAATAAGAATCTTTACTGAAGTTGGATGTAATTATAACCAGGAACAGCGTATCGTTTCTGTTCAAATAGCAAACTTCTGTTTCTTTAGCAGGGTAGACACTAAAAACTTTTTGTGCTTTTAATTTCCCATCTTCAAATAGCGGAAAATTGGGTATTTGAGGAAATTTATCTTTTTCGACTTTAGCTTTTGGATAATACCAGCAGGATGCCAGCATACAACATACCACCAAGTATAGCCAACCTTTTATGCTGGTATTCAAAATAATCATACGCCCACTAATTTAGTAACCAATTTATACAATTTTTATTTCAATTAGATCGGCTGCTAACAATACATGTAGCCAAGTTCTGCCATAACATTCACAAAGTTTACGACATTTGTGCAGTATGAATCTTCGCCAGTTATTTTTAAATCACGTAGGACAAACATCTACCGCTCCTTTAGCATTGGAAATTGTAAAAGCCGAAGGCACTAAGCTGTACGATGCTAAAGGAAAAGAATACATTGACCTGATAGCCGGCATCAGCGTTTGCAATGTCGGGCATCGCCACCCAAAAGTAATTGAAGCCATAAAAAAGCAGCTGGATGAATACATGCACATAATGGTGTACGGCGAATTGATAGAAAGTCCGCAAGTGCTTTATGCAAAAGCACTAACCGAACACCTGCCTGAAACATTAAATGCTGTTTTTTATACAGCTTCCGGTGCAGAAGCAACAGAAGGTGCCATGAAGCTGGCAAAACGTTACGCCGGCAGAACAGAGATCGTCTCTTTTAAAAGATCCTATCACGGCAGTACGCAAGGCGCATTAAGCATAATGGGCGATGAATATTGGCGTAATGCGTTTCGTCCTTTATTGCCGGGTATTCTTCAGCTTACTTATAATTCATTTGAGGATCTGGAAAAAATAACCGAACAAACAGCCTGCGTAATTGCAGAAACCATACAGGCTGAAGCCGGCGTAGTTGTTCCGCAAAAGGAATGGATAACGGCATTGCGTAAACGCTGTACCCAAACAGGAACATTATTGGTGCTGGATGAAATACAGTGCGGCTTTGGTCGTAATGGTTCTTTATGGGCATTTGAACAATTTGATATTGTGCCTGATATTTTATTATTAGGCAAAGCATTGGGAGGCGGAATGCCTTTGGGGGCTTTTGTAGCCGATAAAAAAATAATGGATGCATTGAGTGATAACCCTGTGTTAGGGCATATCAATACATTTGGCGGTCACCCGGTTTGTTGTGCTGCCGGATTAGCGGCTTTCAATGTTTTGCTGGAAGAAAAATTGATAGAGCAGGTAAAAGAAAAAGAACAATTATTTATCAGCTCGCTCAATCATCCTGCAATAAAAGCCATTCGCGGCTGCGGCTTAATGATCGCTATAGAATTTGAAAATTATGAATTTAACAAGCAGGTAATTGATAAGCTGATTGAAAACGGAGTTTTTACGGATTGGTTCTTGTTTGCATCCAATTGCCTGAGAATTGTTCCCCCGCTAATTATTACTGCTGATGAAATAAGAAAGGTCTGTAAAAACATGATTGATGTGCTGAATTCCTTTAAAGGATAGGCTCCGTGTTATCAATATGTTAGACCGTTTTATCGATTGACTTTATAAAAAATAAAAGTTATCTTTGCCGACAACTCAATTTACCCCCTCTCTCCACAAGTAAATGTGGCTATCCGATACCTGGAAATCCAAATGAATTATTGCGCCATGCTTTAATCAATGTATTAAACAATTATTGGCTGATGAAAAAAAATTGCCTCTCTGTTCTTATTTTAATAGGAGTACTTATGAATGTTTGTAACGCACAAACATTTACTCCAAAGTATAATTCATCTATAGGGTCCAACATTGTTGGTTATTACGAGTATTTGCCTGCGGGGTATCAACTGCCACAAAATGCAAACAAAAAATACCCGGTCATATTCTATTTTCATGGTGGTAGCCAATTGGGAAATACTAACGGTAATAATTTGGAAAAATTAAAAGCGGCCGGCATTCCATTGGTGATCAATGCAGGCAAAATGCCTTCTAGTTTTATATCCGGCACAGATACTTTTTCTTACATTATCATTTGCCCGATGTTTATTAATCAATACCCGGCTTCGGATGCGGGGCTTGTTATTGATTATATATTGAAGCAAACTTCCACTTATCGTATAGATCCAGGCAAAGTATATATAACAGGCTTTAGTTATGGTGGGCGTGCTACATGGCAATACTTAATGAGCAGCGCTGCCAATGCAAAAAAAATTGCAGCTGCATTACCGTTGGAGCAATTTTGTTATCCAACGCCGGATATGAACACCATGTCCAATGCCGCCAATGCCGGCGTGGCATTATGGGATCTTCATAATTCAAACGATCAAACAGCACTTCCAACTGATTGCGGAACCACTTATGTAAATAAGTTTAATTCTTATAACCCGGCTATCCCTGCTAAGATCACTGTTTCCTGTGTACCAAGCACTTCTTTATGTGGGCATGTTGATACAACACAGAACTATATTTATAATCCTTCTTTGTTCAAATTGTCCGGTACATCTATGTCCATATACCAATGGTTCTATCAATATCGGCAACAAGCTGCCGGAATCCCTCCGGTTGCGAATGCAGGTACAGATCAGGCTATAACATTCCCGGTAAAACAAGCAACACTAAATGGTACAGCTTCATCAGATGCTGATGGAACGATCGCTTCTTATGCATGGCAAAAAGTAAGCGGGCCGGTTTCATTTACTTTGGCAAATAGTACTGCCGCTACTGCAACGGCCACCAACCTGGTTGCGGGCGTGTACCAATTCAAACTAACAGTAACGGATAATCAAGGCAATACTGCTGCGGATACGGTAAAAATTACCGTAACAAATCCCGCTGCGAATGTATTACCGGTGGCGAATGCAGGAAATGATACCACTATATACCAGCCTGCTAACTCGGGTGTGTTAAACGGGAAAGCTTCTTTAGATAGTGATGGTGATATCGAATCGTATCGCTGGCAAAAAATATCCGGTCCTTCGGTAACAATAAGCGACACGACACTGGTTAATCCTACCATTAATAATTTACAATTGGGTACTTATCTTTTTCAGTTAACGGTAACGGATAATCAAAATGCTGTAAAAAAAGATACTGTTCAGATAACAGAAAAAAGCAACCCCAATCAACTTACAGATACGGATGTCATCAATTGTAATCGACCATTTACAATAGTCGTGTTGGGTTCTTCCACTTCTTACGGAAATGGAGCTACACCGATCGATAGCTCCTATGTGAATCGCTACACAGCATATGTAAAAAATAAGAATTCACAAAGCCAGGTGATCAACCTGGCGTTAGGCGGTTATACCACATACCAGGTATTATGCCCTACAGGTCTTACGCCGCCGGCTAATCGTCCTGCACCTGATACGGCCCGCAACATCACTGCAGCATTAAAATATAATCCTGATGCCATCATCATTAATTTGCCAACGAACGATGTGGCAAATGGATATTGGTTATCGGAACAAAAAGCAAATTATGAACGTGCTATTGCATTAGCCGGCGCTAAAAATGTGCTGGTTTGGGTAACTACATCGCAACCAAGAAATGATATCAGCGATGCACAGCGTGATTCTTTAAAAGCACAACGAGATTGGACATTAAGTCGATTTGGTGTTAAGTCGATTGATTTTTGGACAACCGTAGCAGACACGAACGGTAAGATAGTGCCAGCTTATGATTATGATGACATTCATGTGAATAATGCCGGCCATTATATTTTCTTCACAAGAGTGGTAGCAGAAAAAATATTAGATTCTTTGTGTAACCGGGCCGGTGGACCTGCAGGCATTGCACCGGTTGCTAAAGCAGGAAATGATACGGTTATTACGTTGCCTGCAACTTCAATAACGCTTAAAGGAAACGCTTCTTACGACACAGATGGAACGATCACTAAGTATCGTTGGAAGAAGATCGGCGGGCCGACCACTTTTACTATTGCAGATACAACTGCAGCTCAAACAGCTGTAACAAATCTTGTCCAGGGTGCTTATCAATTTGAGTTAACAGTAACGGACAATTCAAATGCTGTTGCAAAAGATACTATAACTGTTACTGTAAGTGCTGCAGCTACAGTACAACGTGTATTAATAGATGTAGGATCTTCAAATCTCACCGGCTCACCTGATGCAAATGGAAATTATTGGAATAATATGACGGATGGCCGTGCCGGCACCCGTATTCAAAATGCGATATCGACAAAGAACGATGCTACTTCTCTAAACTTAATTGTTATTAATAGGATAGACGGCACCTTTAATACCGGCGCTAATGGATTAAATAATGTTTCTACCGGCATTACGGTTAATGACTATCCTGCATCTGCTACGATCGATTATGCTTTTGCAGATCCCAGTGCTACTAACGGACAATGGCAGTTCACAGGATTAGATAGCACTAAAACATATGCTATAAAATTCTGGGGAACAAAAAGTGATGCAACCAATCGTGTGATACAAATTAAACGTACAGATCAAACTACCTGGACGGAGTATGATGCTGCAACCAATTCGGATTATAATCGTGCGGCGGTTTTTACATTCACAGGTTTAAAGCAGGTAACTTTTGATATACGAGTAAAGTCGGGAAGCCAGTTTGGATATATAAGCTTGGTAGATATCAACATAACATCTGCAGGTACAATGCCACCAAATGTTCCGCCTGTTGCAAAGGCTGGAAATGATACAACGATTCAACTGCCGGCAAGTAGCATAACATTAAAAGGAAATGGATCTTTTGACAGTGATGGAAGCATCAGTAAATACCGCTGGAAAAAGATAAGCGGACCAACCACTTTTACAATAACGGACACTACTGCAGCACAAACAACAGTAACTAATTTGGTTCAGGGCACCTATCAATTTGAACTAACAGTGACAGATAACTCCAATGCTACAGCAAAAGATACGATGAATGCAATTGTAAATGCAGCAACGAATATCCCACCTATAGCAAAAGCCGGCAATGACACTACCATTCAATTACCCGCAAACAGCATAACGTTAAAAGGTAGCGGAACAGATTCTGATGGAAGTATAAGTAAGTATCGTTGGAAAAAGATCAGCGGGCCAACCACTTTTACAATAACAGATACTACAGCAGCGCAAACCACTGTAACTAATTTGGTTCAAGGCACCTATCAATTTGAACTAACAGTAACAGATAACTCCAATGCTACAGCAAAAGATACGATGAGTGCCATTGTAACTGCGGCAACGAATACGACACCTATAGCAAAGGCCGGAAATGACACTACGATTCAATTGCCAGCAAACAGTATAACATTAAAAGGCAGCGGTACAGATGCAGATGGAACGATCAGCAAATACCGTTGGAAGAAGATCAGCGGACCAACCACTTTTACAATAACGGACACTACTGCAGCACAAACTACTGTAACAGGGCTTGTTCAAGGCACGTATCAATTTGAATTAACCTTAACAGACAATTCCAATGCTACAGCAAAAGATACGATGAATGCAATTGTAAATGCAGCAACGAATACACCACCTATAGCAAAGGCCGGTAATGACACTACCATTCAATTACCCGCAAACAGCATAACGTTAAAAGGCAGTGGGACAGATTCTGATGGAAGTATAAGTAAGTATCGTTGGAAAAAAATCAGCGGACCAACCACTTTTACAATAACGGACACTACTGCAGCACAAACTACTGTAACAGGGCTTGTTCAAGGCACATATCAATTTGAATTAACCGTAACAGACAATTCCAATGCTACAGCAAAAGATACGATGAATGCCATTGTAACTGCGGCAACGAATACGCCACCCATAGCAAAGGCCGGTAATGATACTACGATTCAATTACCCGTAAACAGTATAACATTGAAAGGCATTGGGACAGATTCTGATGGAAGTATAAGTAAGTATCGTTGGAAAAAAATTAGCGGGCCAACCACTTTTACAATAACAGATACTACTGCTGCACAAACAACTGTGACAGGACTTGTTCAAGGTACTTATCAATTTGAATTAACGGTTACAGACAATTCCAATGCTACAGCAAAAGACACTATGAATGTGATCGTGAATGCAGCAGTAACGGTATCTTCTCAACGGGTTTTAATAGATGTGGGTTCTACCAACCTTACCAGCTCTCCGGATGCAAATGGAAACTATTGGAACAATATGACGGATGCACGGGAAGGAACACGTGTTCAAAATGCGAAGACCACTACGAATACATCTACTACTTTAAATCTTGTAGTAGTACACAGGATCGATGGTACATTTAATACTTCTGCCAATGGATTAAATAATATTACTACCGGCATTACCGTTAATGATTACCCGGTTTCAGCAACGGCAGATTATGCTTTTGCAGATCCAAGTGCTACCAACGGGCAATGGCAGTTTACAGGATTAGATAGTACCAAAACATATACTATAAAATTCTGGGGAACAAAAAGTGATGCAACAAACAGGGTTATACAAATTAAACGTACTGATCAAACTACCTGGACAGAATATGACGGCGCTGTAAACAATAACTATAACAAAGCAGCTGTCTTTACATTCACAGGTTTAAAGCAGGTAACTTTTGATATCCGTGCAAAATCAGGAAGTATATTCGGGTATATAAGTGTAGTGGATATTAAAATTGAATCAACCGTTACGGCAAGGCCGGCGATACTGGCAGACAACCAGGCAACCTTGAATGTATATCCAAATCCGTTTTCAACCAGTCTTACATTGGATTATAATAGCGACGCTACAGGAACTGCTGCTGTAACGATCTACAATGCAGCCATGCAACCGTTGAAAAGCTTTTCTTTTGTTAAGCAAACATCAGCCGTTACACAAACCATCTCTTTAAATGGGTTATCGAAAGGCGTTTATTTTGTAGAGCTGCTTCTAAATAATGAACGGATCATCAGCAGGGTTATAAAAGATTCCAATAAATAAGTTAGTTAAAAGGTTGACGGATATCCGTCAACCTTAATTTTTCAAGAAGAAAAAGTTGTAAGTATCATATCTATTTATTTACTTTGTAATTCAAAGTGCTTTTATGAGTAATCAACAATCACTCGAAGATCTACAACATATACGTAAAATGATGGAACGAAGCGAGCGTTTCATCAGCTTGAGCGGACTAAGCGGTATTGCCGCAGGTATTTGTGCTCTAGGCGGCGCTTATTTTGCGCATAATAGCTTGCTGCAGTGGAATAATACAGATTATATTCCGGGCAATGTTCATCCGGAATATTATTTGAACGAATTGCGACATTTATTGATGATAGCTGCTATTACTTTTATTGCTGCTTTTATATCCTCTTTTATATTTACTTATTTACATAGCAAGAAGAAAAATATTCCGATATGGGGCGGTGCTACATTGCGCTTATTATGGAATACCACTATACCATTGCTGGCCGGGGCGATCTTTTTATTTAAAATGTTAGGGCTAGGAATGGTTGGTTTAATTGCTCCCGGTTGTTTAATTTTTTATGGATTAGCATTGGTAAATGCCAGTAAATATACATTAGGTGAAATACGCTACCTGGGTTACGCTGAGATAATATTAGGCGTAATTAATTTATGGAATTTGGGTTATGGTTTGCGATTTTGGGCAATTGGCTTTGGGCTACTGCACATAATTTATGGTGCAATTATGTGGTGGAAAAACGAAAAGGCAGCATAAGCTGAAAACGATTTTATATTACAAAGAGGAGAGCGAACATGAATAATCCAATAGAAAATTTAAATAAGATATTTGATAACCGGATACGGTTGGGTATAATGAGCGCATTGATGGTAAACGAGTCGGTGAACTTTAATGAACTGAAAGAATTATTGGATATAACAGATGGCAATTTGGCCAGTCATTTAAAAACATTAGAAGAGAACGCTATGATACGGGTGCAAAAAGGATTTATTGGACGTAAAACAAATACTACTTATGCTGTTACAAAGGCAGGAGAAAAATCCTTTCGCCTTCATTTAGAAGCGTTGGAAAAAATGATCAAAGCCTCAAAATAATTTTTTTTGTACTTACACTTTGAAATTCAAAGTACTTTTATGATTAATTTTTTTAAATATTCATTAGGCTTAGCAGCAGCTTGGATAATTGCATCTTTATTCAATGGTATTTTGGCGATCTGCTGGCTGGCTGTATCAACTGATCGTAATCAAATACCCTTTATTGAAGTGATCTTTTTTTCCTTTTTCTTTTCCGTGCCCTTTATTTTTTTGCTTTGGATAATCGCCTGTATTCTTTATCAAAAGAATTATAGAGAGGAAAGATTTTATAGGACCATACTGCAAGCAGCTTTTCTTTTATCGGTATTGGCAGCTGTTTTTAATTATATCGCATTTAAGGGTGAGTTTAGAGAAGTGACAGTTTGTGTTTGTATAAGTATTATAGTATCTGCCGTAAGTGCAGTCATGTTATTGAAAAAGGTTTTTAAAAGTGTTCAATGAATGTTGTTGGCATTAAAAGTATAAAAGGAAAAATAAAATATATGAAAAAGGAATTTCTAAAAGCATTGTTCGTAGTAATCGGCACGCTATTGTTCAACATGGTTTTCTGGAAAGAAAAAATGGCATTGAATACTTTGTTCTTTGATGGATTTGTTTTGTCGGCTGTTTTTTATTTATATCCTATGTCACGTACCAATAACACTGTAAAGCTTTTATTGTTGGGTCATTTAATTACCATAGCAACGGTTATTATTCAAAATACATTGCTAAGCAAGCTGGCATTTAGTATTAGTTTACTGTTGCTGATTGCTTTTATACAATATGTTCATCGTTCGGTATGGTATGCAGCAGGTTCTATATTTTCAAATTATTTTCTCATAAGTAAAACTTTCTATGCAACGTTTTCTAAAGCAAAAGTTAAGCCTGCCCGTTCGTATTCTATTTCAAGGGTGGTTCGGTTTCTCATCATACCATTGGTAATAGTAGTTGTATTCTACATTATTTATGCTGCATCCAATGATGTTTTTAAAGATATTATGGATGATATAGGAGAGAAGATAGCATTGTTTTTTTCTAATTTTTTTGATTGGTTCAATTGGCAGCGAATACTGTTTCTGTTATTAGGACTATTTATCACCGTAGGCTTACTGCTTAAGACCAAAACAAATTATTTCTCCATAAAAGATATTACCAAAGAAGATGTTTTGTTACGAAAAAGAAAAAGTTTGAAAAAATGGAAGCAATCAAATGCGTTTGATGCTTTATCTCTTGTAATGGGCAAGCTTGCAGAAGGCAACCTTGCTTTAAAGAATGAAAACATTGTAGGCATTATCAGTCTGGCATTATTAAATTTATTGTTACTGTTTATTAATTGCATTGATATAGTGTATGTATGGTTTGGGTTTACTTTCAAGTACGATATGAATCTTTCCGATTACGTGCATGAAGGAACCTGGCTGCTTATTCTTTCTATTGTGTTGGCTATGAGTGTTCTGCTATTTTTCTTCAGAGGAAACCTTAATTTCTATCAAAAAAATAAATGGCTACGTGTTGGCGCTTATGGATGGATATTTCAAAACATGATATTGGTGATTTCTGTTTTGATCAGAGATTATTATTACATAGCCCACTATGGACTGGCATATAAACGTATAGGAGTGTTGTTTTTCCTTGTAATGGTTTTAACCGGCTTAATAACCATCTTTTTAAAAATATATCAACGACGTACCAATTATTATTTGTTACGAGTAAATGCCTGGGTGGCGATAGTATTGCTTGTGCTTTCTTCTTGTGTCAATTGGGATGAAACAATTGCTAAGTATAATCTTGCAAGGAAAAATACCATTAAGCTGGACGTTAAATTCCTCTTATCTCTTTCTGACAAAACTCTTCCCTTAATTGAAAAAAATAAAGATATACTGGATAAGGATTCTACTATTGAAATAGACGTTGCGAATTTCTATCCCAAAACATACTTGATAAAAGATTATTTCGAGCAGCGGAAGAAAGATTTTTTCAATGAACAAAAAGAGTATTCCTGGTTGTCGTGGAATGAAGCAGATGCATACACAAAACAACACCTCAACAATTAAAACGATTAATATGAAAACGTCTAAACAATGGATTGATTATTTCAAAGAAAACAGTCAACGCAACAGAATTGATTGGAACCTGCAACCAACAATTACAGCAGAGGAAATTAAAACGGTTTTAAAATCATTGCAGGCATGGCAATTAGGTGAGACATCCGACGGACATAATTTGATAAATGCAAGCAGGCTATATGCTGCTAAAGTTGATGATGCTCTATATGTAGAAGCTGTTAAGTTGTTCATTAAAGAAGAACAAAAACATGGGAATAACCTTGGAAGATATCTTGACCTGATAGGAGAGAAGCGGATTAAAAAAGATTGGGGCGACAGCCTATTTAGAAAAGTACGGTACTTTAATACAAGTATGGAAGCATGGACATTAGCTGTGATAACAGTAGAAAGTGCAGCACAAGTATTTTATCAATCATTAAAAAATGCTACCGATTGCACACTGTTAAAACAAATTTGCACCGACATACTGATCGATGAAGCGCCACACATTGTTTTTCAACAGGAACGATTTGCTATGATCTTTGAGCTGAAGACAAGCTTCAACAAAGTCATCTCCTGGCATTTCTATAAATACTTCTTTATTGCAACTACGTTGGTAGTATGGGTTGCGCATAGAAGGTTATTTAAAGCTGGGAACAATAATTTTAGGCAATACTATAAAAAAATGATGATGAAGTTTTATAAAACCATTGGCAGCCTAAAGCCGGAAATTGTAAAACCTAAACATCAATATAATTATAAAACATCTTTTTAATACTGTTAAGATGATTAAGTTGTTTCGATCATTTGCGTATGCCGGTAATGGAATAAGACATTGTATAGTTTCGCAGCTGAATTTTAAAATTCATCTTATAGCAACTGTTATTTGCATTGTTCTCGGAATTCTGTTGCATATTTCTTATGTAGAATGGATTGTTGTGGTGGCTTGTATTGCTGCAGTGTTGGCGTTGGAAATGGTTAATACTGCTTTAGAAGAAATTAGTAATGTGATCTCGCCAGGTTATAATAAACAAATTAAAATAGTGAAAGATGTGGCAGCAGGTGCAGTTTTGATCAGTGCTATTGGAAGTGTTGTAATTGCTGTTATTATTTTTCTTCCTAAAATAACAGCTTTTTATAAATAAAAATCAGCCGCCATAATGTATCTGATGTAAAACAAAATATCCGTACTCTTTTTAATAAAAAAATTTAACAATGAAACATGTATCTCCGGTAGAAAAAATAAGTTTTGCATTTATCGCTTTTGCAGGCTGCTTAATTGGTGCAAGAATATTTTATTCAGATAGTATGATGTACATTTTTTTACTATGGAATTTATTTTTAGCATGGATACCTTTTCAATTAAGCAAGTTATTGGCAGGTGAAAAAGATATCAAAATCTTTTCTGCTGCATTGTTTATTGGATGGTTATTGTTTTTTCCCAATTCCTTGTATATAGTAACGGATCTTATGCATTTGAAATTAGAAACAAAGGTTCCTGTTTGGTATGATGCGTTGTTGATACTTTCGGCAGCAATAGCAGGGTTAATACTGGCTTTTGCATCGCTATATAAAGTAGAGATATTTCTTCGTCAGTTTGTAAAGCAGCGATATGCAGATGCCATTATTTTGATGTGTTTGTTCTTAGGTGCATTTGGTGTTTATTTAGGAAGGTTCCAGCGTTGGAACAGCTGGAATGTTACCAATCATCCAAGAGGGCTACTGATTTCAGTAGTGAAGCTTTTTGTTTTTCCATTCAATTATTTCCATGCGTGGGCCTTCACTTTTGTTTTTGCAGGATTTGTTTTTCTTCTCTTTATTCCAGTAAAGTATGTATGGAAAATAAAATTGTAATAACTGCTTAAATAAAAGCTTAATTAAAAATCCAGTCCCATGCTAAAATAAGTTACCGGCTTACCGCTAAAGAAGCCAACCATTGGCCAAGCCAGGTCGAATCTTAAAAAATAACCCAGTAATGTGCTTCTTGCACCGAAGCCATAGCCTCCTGCAAAAGGACCAATACCCCCAGCTTTGATTCGTACTTGAACAGGACCTAAAGGATCGGATAAGAATTGAGGGCGAGCAAAATCAGTTGTCCAGGCATTGCCCAGGTCAATGAATTGGATCAATTGAAAATTTCTTAAAAAAGCATTATTTACCGGCGTATTGAATAATGTTGTAACTACAGGCAAACGGAATTCGCTGTTAATAACAACAGAATTATTTCCGTTTGCAATATTTTGATTGAATCCTCTTAGATTAACTGCCAATCCCTGGAAGGCGTAGTTCTGTGAAGGGTCCGGCTTGTTGCTTGAATTGAATTCAGGGTTGAACCAGCCATCAGTGCCTCCTAAATAAAATACCGTCTTTTGTCCGCCCCAACTAAAATCACCGGCAACTCTTCCTGCCCAAATAAAGTTTCTGTAAATAGGATAATAATAACGGGCATCAAATCCCCAGTTGAAAAGACCTTTACCAAGGTTTTGTCCACCAATTTCTTTTATGGTATTTAAACGGGTATTCCAATCAATGTAAACTTTGTAACGCAACCCATTCCAGATATTCAAAGCAGGATTTAATACATTATCGTGCACATATTCCAAATGATTCAACCAATAATTATTTCTTTGGTTAGGAACTAAAAGGCTTATGCTGTCTGCCGGTATCAAAACAATATTATCAGAGCGCAAGGCTGTAGAAAAGCGAATACTTCTGCTTACATCAAACGGGTAAGAAGCATTAAGAGTATAAATGTTTGTATATACTTTGGCGTTATACTGCAGGTTTCCTATGATAGCCGCATAACCGCCTTCTGATTTTCGGTAATAGTTTCCTCCCCAATCTAAACGGCGTCTGTAATTTTCATAACCAATATATGCTTCTGCATCACTTAAGTTAGTGGAAAGGCGATAGGCGCCGGTTACTTTTTGATCTTCCAGTAATTCGCTGGTGCCGATTTTTGTTAGTAGATTGAATACGCTGCTTGTGTTAGAATAAATTGGCCCGGAACCGTTGGTGTATGGCTGAAAACGTGGACCTAATAAAGTATTATCAAACCCAACATCGGTATTGTCTACATAAAATTTAACGGGTTTGTAGGTAAATAGCTTGGCAGTTTTTAATACGTTTTCTGTAACCGGCTTTTCTTCTGAAAATAGATTACCCGCTCCTGCTTTACTGCTATCCTGTTTTTCGTCTTCAAATTCACTTTGAAAAATATCTGCTTTCTTTTTGGTGGTATCAACAGTTGGCAATAGTGCAGAATCAATTTTTGTTTCAACAACCTTGTCTGCCATTATGATCTCCTTCATATAAGTAGTAGGCGGAACAGTTACGTTGCGACGATGTAAGGTGTTCTCATCGATCTTTAATTTATACAAAGTCTTTTCGTCACCATCTCTTGTTACCTCGCTTACTTGCCGGTTAGTTCCTGCAATTCTTGTTTCTACCACGCTGCTTTCATAATTGGTCAGAGGAAATGTATAAGCAGAATCATCCGATACACTTATTACTGCAATAGAATCAACATCCGTTTTTTTATTGGCACGCAATGCGCTATCCACTTCTGTAACAGAAGGGTTTCGGAGGATGTCGTCATTGATCAGCACTAATGTATCCAGCCCTGCTTTTTTGGTAGTGAAAAAACCTGCGTAACGATTAGCCACACCGTTCTCATCACTTATAAAAGTAAAATGACTTTCGTTGTATTGTGTTGGATAACGTGCATCGCCATATTTTAGATCAGATAATTGGGTTATCTGGTTTAATTCAGGTTTAGAGCCAAAGTTGGTGATCAGAAAAATATTGTAACGGTTCTTGCTTGGCAAAACAGTGTCGGCAGTTTTAGCATAAGGGCTCGGGCGATTGCTTGCAAATAGAATTCCTGTTTTGTTAGGAAATGCCACAAAACTTGCATCCAGGTCGTCGTACACGTCGTTAGTAATTTGTGTTACTTTTTGATTATCGATGTTATAAGTGAAAATATCTGTATGCCCGTTTTTAACAGCGCTCAATAAAAGTGTCTTACTATCAAGCATGTATTTTACATCCTGTATCTGATCAAACTCATTACTAAGATTTACCAAAAAGCCCCTGTTCTTTGTAACTACATCGTATACAATTAATGTCGGTTTCCCCTTTTCCAAATAAATAAATGCTAATCTTGTTCCTTTAGGATCCCACGCCATTAACGGATAATTAGGGTTAACCTGGTTTTGATAGCTTAATACACCATACTTTAATAATACGGTTGTTTTTCCTTCATCATCATCGTAATATTTTAAACGGGTGATTCCTTTTTTATATTCGATGTACGCATAAGAATTATTGCGTTTATTAGGGTTTACGTTGATGCGATAATAATCATGACGTTTATTAATGTTGAAGCTTTCAACAGAAGTTCCTTTTGGATAAGCTTTGCGTTTATTGATATCGTTTTCATATTTCTCATTTTCGTATTGCATGAAATCTGCCAATACGTACTTGAATTTTTTCTTGCATACCTGTTTAAAAGCCTTATTTACATTTTTATATACGCGGCATAAATAAAGCAGGTAAGTAACATTTTCTTTTTTGTATTTTTCCTGCACGTAGTACCAAAACGCATGTCCTGCCAGGTCAGGGTTTTCAAAGGCAAACGCATAAAAGTTTTTGTATTTATCGCTGAGTATTTCACTTTTTAGTTCATCATCTAATTGGGTGCTCCAGTTTTGTGCGGTAAAAGCAATGTATCCATCGGTAAACCATTTTGGCAGATCCAATAGCGTTTGATTGCCTACTACTTCGCCAAGGTCCTCACCAAACAAAACATTTTCTGTTAGTACCTGCGCAATGCCTTCTTTTATTTGCTTGCGAAGATTGGAATGGTCGCCATTGAAATACACAACCATTTTATTATTTACCAATTTGGTTACGCCATTGGTGCTTTGCCAATCGTTTCCTAATCCAATATTAGATTGCTGCATATCGGCATATTCGTTATAAACAACAATGGTAACCCGGCGTTGCAAAGAATATTCAACGAAAGTTTCAATTGCAGGTAATTCTTCTTCTGCCACTTGTGCGGCAAACTTTGCCAGCTCTTGTCCGTTTTGAGTAAAATAGATGTTGAAATTTTTAGTTTGATAGTATTGCCATTTGAATTTTTTGAATTGAACCCTGTTTTTTCCAAACGTAACCGAACTTACCTGTGCATATGACTGAGAGGAAATAAATATGAGGGAGGATATTAGAAAAAATATTCTGATGTATTTACCCATGCTATCTTTGATATTTGATACTAAAATTACTTGATTCAAATCAATCGTAAAAATATTGGTTTAATCAGCCAAACTTTGGAAAATGTTACATATTAAAAGCTTTGTATTTAGCCCTATAGAGGAAAATACCTATGTTTTATACAATGATGAAAAGGATTGCATCATTATAGATCCCGGATGTTATTTTGACGATGAAAAGGAAACGTTAAAAAATTTCATCGAAGAAAACAACCTGAATCCAAAATTATTATTGAATACGCATTGTCACCTCGATCATGTATTCGGGAATAAATTTGCTGCAGAAACATGGAAGCTAACGCTTCATATACATGAAAAAGAAAAGCAATTACTGGAATTTGCGCCTGCATCGGGTTTACTGTATAACATGCCTTTTGACAATTATGCAGGTGAACTAGCCTTTTTAAAAGAAGGAACTACTATCACGTTTGGCGAAGATGAATTACAGATATTATTTACTCCGGGTCATTCGCCGGGGAGTGTAAGTTTTTATTGTGCGAAGCAAAATTTTGTTATCAGCGGCGATGTGTTGTTTCAGCAAAGTGTTGGTAGAACAGATCTGCCGGGAGGCGACCATCAAACATTAATAAACAGCATATGCACCCAATTATTTGTATTGCCTGATGAAACTAAAGTGTACAGCGGGCATGGAGATGTTACAACAATAAAAGAAGAGAAAAAGTATAATCCATATTTGCAGTAGTAATTTTTAAATGAAATGCTGTTTAAAAGAATACCGATCTACATAAAAATATATTTCAATAAAGTTGAGATCACCAATCTTGTAACAGGCAAAACTGTTTCAAAAATTTCTGAGCAAGGGTTTTCGACAAAACGAGTAGTTATAGCTGATTTTAATGTGCTGGAGTTAGTGATAAGAGATATATTAAAAGAACTGAATGGAAAAGGGGGCATTTTTCAGCATTCACTAAAAGCTTTAATTCAACAAATGGAGCCGGTAGAAGGAGGGTTGGTTGAAATAGAAAAGCGAGCTTTGAGAGATGTTGCTGAACAAGCAGGTGCAGCGCATATTATTTTAATTGAGCACACCAGAAAACTAAGTAATGAAGAAGCAATATTGCAGTTTGATTAATCAGCGTATCGTTTGGCACAACTCCACCAAAACCCCATTGCTGCTCTTTGGATGAACAAAGCAAACCAGCTTATTGTCGGCGCCTTTTTTAGGTTCCTCATTCAATAGAATAAAACCTTCCTTTTTTAATCGTTCCATTTCGGACTTAATATCTGCAACTTCAAATGCAATATGATGAAGTCCTTCCCCTTTCTTTTCTATAAATTTTGAAATAACGCCATCCTGCACCATACTTTCTAATAATTCGATCTTGGTTTCTCCCATCTTAAAAAAAGCGGTATTCACATTTTCCGATGTTACAACTTCGGTTTTATAACACGTCGTATTCAACAATTTTTCAAATAAAGGAATAGAAACATCCAGGCTTTTCACGGCTATTCCAATATGTTCAGTATTCGTCATCGAAATATATTAAAAAATGTTACGAAATAGGGAAAAGCCCCGCTTATTCTTCGTTTTCTAAGCTAAAATAGAATGTTTTGTAATACTTTTGCACTTTAAATTAAGCAAGATTTATGTTGAAACTGCCGATTTATTTGGATAACAATGCTACTACTCCTATGGACCCAAGAGTTTTGGAGACAATGACCCCTTTTTTCCTGGAACATTTTGGAAATGCCGCCAGTCGCAATCATGCTTTTGGCTGGGAGGCAGAAGGCGCTGTGGATATGGCTCGTGAACAGGTAGCAAAGTTGATCGGTGCTGATGCAAAAGAAATAATTTTTACTTCCGGCGCTACCGAAGCGGATAACCTGGCAATAAAAGGTGTATTTGAAATGTATGCCAGCAAAGGCAATCATATTATAACTGTTACAACGGAACACAAAGCAGTGTTGGATACCTGTAAGCACCTGGAAAAACTGGGCGCAGAAATTACTTACTTGTCTGTAAACTCAGAAGGATTGATCGATCTGCAGGAGTTAGAAGCAGCGATGAAACCAACCACTATTTTAGTAGCCGTGATGTATGCAAATAATGAAACAGGAACCATTCAACCTGTTAAAGAGATAAGCGCTATTGCAAAAAAACACGGAGCATTGTTTTTTACAGATGCTACGCAGGCAGTTGGAAAAATTCCGGTGAATGTATTGCAGGATGGCATTGATATAATGGCTTTCAGCGCACATAAAATGTACGGACCAAAAGGGATCGGTGCTTTGTATGTTCGTCGTAAAAACCCAAGAGTAAAAGTTACAGCGCAAATTGATGGAGGTGGGCATGAAAGAGGAATGCGCAGCGGGACGTTGAATGTACCCGGTATTGTAGGGTTTGGTAAAGCCTGCGAATTGTGTCGTTTGGAAATGGAAGAAGAAATAAAACGCATCAGTAAACTAAGAGATAAACTGGAAACAGAATTATTGAAATTGGAAGAAGCATATGTAAATGGAAGCCGTCAACAGCGTTTGCCGCATGTAAGCAATATTTCATTTAAATATGTAGAAGGAGAAGGGTTAATGATGGGCTTTAATAAAAACATTGCCTTAAGTTCAGGCTCTGCCTGTACATCGGCTTCTTTAGAACCAAGCTATGTTTTAAAGGCATTGGGTTTGGGTGATGATTTAGCACATTCGTCTTTGCGTTTTGGTTTAGGACGTTTCACTACCGAAGAGCAAATTGATTATACCATTAAGGCAATAAGTGATACAGTTTTAAAGTTAAGAGAAATGAGTCCTTTATGGGAAATGTATAAAGAAGGAATTGATCTGAACACAATTGAATGGGCACATCATTAACCTTTCGCCCATTAAAGGAAACCTGGCTTAAGCAACTTTGAGAATTATTTATAAATGTAAAATCTGCTTGCACCCGCAGAGACAAAAGCCCTTTAGGGGTTGGGGCAAATAAAAAATGGCTTATTCAGAAAAAGTAATAGATCATTATCAAAATCCAAAGAATGTTGGAACATTGGATAAGAATCAAAAAAACGTAGGAACAGGATTAGTGGGAGCGCCGGAATGTGGCGATGTTATGCGCTTGCAAATTGAAGTAAATGCTGATGGCATGATCACCGATGCAAAATTTAAAACATTTGGTTGCGGGTCTGCTATTGCATCTTCATCTTTAGCTACAGAATGGTTAAAAGGAAAAAGTGTTGATCAGGCCTTAAAAATAGATAACATGGATATCGTGGAAGAGTTAAACCTTCCTCCGGTAAAAATACATTGCTCTGTTTTGGCAGAAGATGCGATCAAAGCTGCTATCAACGATTATCGTACTAAAAACGGAATGGAAGCTATTCAGTTTGATGAGAGTGTGGTGCACTAAACAAAAACCAATTTAAAGCGTTATATAATAATTGTAAAACTTTATTGACATGGTAGACGCAGAAAACGGAATATACATCAGTGAAAAAGCAAAAGAAAAAGTAATTGCTTTGATGCAGGATGCAGGTGTTGCAAATGACCCTACTTATTTTTTACGTGTAGGAGTAGTAGGAGGCGGTTGCAGTGGGTTGAGTTATAAAATGGATTTTGATAACGAACAAAAAGCAGGCGACCACGTTTTTGAAGACAATGGAATAAAGATCGTTTGCGATCTAAAAAGCTTTTTATACCTCGTTAATACTAAATTAGAATTCAGTGATGGATTGAATGGTAAAGGGTTTTATTTTAATAACCCCAACGCCAGCAGAAGTTGTGGTTGTGGAGAAAGCTTTGCCGTATAAAATTTTTATTTTTGTTTGATGAAAGAAGTGCCGTTTCTTAATTGAAGCGGCACTTTTGTTTTATTTAAAACTCGATCTCGAATTTTTTTCCAAGTGTAGTAAGGTCATCAATTACAGGTTGTAATAATTCAATGCCATTCTGCATTCTATCTGCTTCCATTTCTCTTTCCGGTTCGCCGGGTATGATCACTTTTTCATGACCTTCAGAAGTTTTAGCACTGCTGAAACGTTGGATCCATTGATCCATATTGGCTTTAAATTCTTCCGCCGGGCGAAATGCATCTATTCGCATGGCGCCAAAGAAATGCCCAATCCCTTCACCCGGCATATTCTCCGGCATGGGAACATACGCAGGAAAAGGAGGAACCCAAGGACCATAATTAGCGCCGCTTAATACGGCAGAAAAAATATCTACTATCGAACCCAGCATGTATCCTTTATGACTGCCATGTTCTTTATCGCCACCCAATGGCAATAATGCACCACCGTTTTTTAATTCGTTGGCATTGTTGGATGGTAAACCATCTTTCGTTTGTACCCAACCGCTAGGCGCATCTAAGTTTTTTCTTTGTAAGATTTCCAGCTTGCCGTTGGCGGCCGTTGTTGTTGCAAAGTCAGCAACAAAAGGTTGTTCTTTACCGGCAGGGATTGCAACAGCAATCGGGTTTGTTCCTAATAAACGTTCAACAGAAAATGTTGGAGCAACCAAAGCAGAGGCGTTCGTCATTGACATGCCGATCATATCATTTTCCAAAGCCATCATAGCATGATAACCGGCAATACCATAGTGATTACTGTTTTTTACACTTACCCAACCCGTGCCGGCAATTTTTGCTTTGTCAATAGCTATTTGCATGGCAACAGGGGCTACTACTAATCCTAATCCACTGTCGCCATCTACAACAGCAGTAGAAGGTGTTTCATGTACTATTTTTATTTTGGGTGATGCATTGATTCTTTTTACTTCCCATAAACGTACATAACCGCTTAACCGTGCAATACCATGACTATCTACACCACGTAAATCGGCAGACAGTAAAACTTTAGTAGCTGTTGTTGCATCTGTTTCATTGCAACCGATCTTTAGGAATATATTTTTAGAGAAATTGTATAAATCTTGATAAGAGAATTTTTTGTGCATTTGGCAAATGTAAAAATTGTCTATCATTTAATGATAGGCAATTATGATAGCGATTGATATTTCTGCTATAAATTATTTAACGTCACAAAGTATTGGCATTTCAGCTTTGCTTCCTGTCCCACTAGCAATAGTTATCAATCCTGTTCCATCCAATGCGCATTTGTATATTGAAAAGTAATAAGGATTGCCACTGCTTGCCTGAAAGATGACACTATCTCCGTTAGGAGTTAGATGTGGAGGTATTCCAATACCACTTATGAATGGGGTTATTATTGAAGAGGCAGGTAAAGGGATAGGAATTTGTCTTACATTACTTCCATCGCTATTACAAACAAATAGGTTAGATCCACTATATGTAGTATCAATTCCTTGCACTGAATATGCAAATTTGGCAAATAAAATAGTTGTACTATGGCTTGGAGTTATTGGATCACCATAAACATTGTTTTTTGAACAACTAACTTCTACGATAGCTAAGGCTGCAGCAAAAAATAGTAAAATAAAAGACCCTAAAAGTAATTTTTTCATGTTGGAGATTTTGAAATGTGATGAATATAAGAGTATAGAGACAAACTTCTCTCTTATTGTTGTCTGTAGATTAAATAAATTATTGTCTATTAAGGTAGATGAATAAAGATTATTCAGTACAAGAGAGTGACACAACGATGCTTAATTACAGTACTACAGCTAAGTGCCAAAATTAAAACTGTAAATGTCTTACTGTAAGTCCGTTGTTGATGAGCTGCTTTAATGAATCAATGCCAATCTTTAAATGACGCTCTACAAATTGTGCGGTTACTTTTTTATCGCTTTCTTCAGTTTTTACACCTTCCGGGATCATTGGGCTATCACTTACAAGCAATAAAGCGCCCGTTGGAATTTTATTATAAAAACCTACCGTAAAAATGGTAGCTGTTTCCATATCAATGGCGTATGCACGAATTTTTTGTAAATATTCTTTAAACACTTCATCGTGTTCCCAAACACGGCGGTTGGTAGTGTAAACAGTGCCTGTCCAGTAATCACATTCATAATCACGAATAGTTGTTGAAATGGCTTTCTGCATCATGAACGCCGGCAATGCCGGAACCTCCGGAGGAAAATAATCGTTGCTTGTACCTTCTCCTCTTATTGCTGCGATAGGCAATATAAGATCGCCGATTTTATTACGTCTTTTAAGTCCGCCACATTTACCCAAAAACAAAGCCGCTTTAGGTTCTATAGCAGTCAACAAATCCATTACGGTAGCTGCAGTAGGGCTGCCCATTCCGAAGTTAATAATAGTAATATCGCCCGCAGTAGCACATTGCATAGGCTTACCCGCACCCACTACCTCTACATTATTCCATTGCGCAAACAAGTCTACATAATTGGAAAAATTTGTTAGTAGTATATATTTGCCAAAGTTGGTTAATTTCTCTCCTGTGTAGCGGGGCAGCCAATTATTAACTATCTCTTCTTTTGTCTTCATGCGAAACTTTATTCGTTTATTTGTTATTTATAAATATACAATAATTTCCATCGTGTTAGAATGATCAAGATCGAATATCCTGCATATCAACCTAAAATAAAAAAAGAAGATAACAAGGAATTAATATTTGATGAGATACGCAGGCAATGGATAGTACTAACGCCGGAAGAATGGGTGAGACAAAATTTTTTGCAATACCTGACGAAAGTAAAAAAATATCCTGCATCGTTAATTGCAATTGAAAAAGGGCTGTTACTCGGAGAGTTAAAGAAACGAACTGATATTGTAGTGTACGATGCAAATACCAATGCATGGATGATCATAGAATGTAAGGAAATGAATGTGACGTTGAATGAAAAAGTATTGCAGCAAATATTGCGTTATCACATTGCGTTGCCGGTAAAATTTTTAATTATTACAAACGGCAGTTATTGTTTTGGATTTGAAAAAATAGATGATCGATTTCAAGCGATAGACGAATTGCCAGCCTGGTAAACTATAAATCACTAAATCAATAAACAAATAAACTATGTACACGCCTTCCCCTTCAAGGTACGATTCAATGACTTACAATCGCTGTGGCAAAAGCGGTTTACTATTGCCGATAATTTCATTGGGATTATGGCACAATTTCGGTTCGGTAGATGTTTTTGATAATGGCAGAAGCATTATTCACCGGGCGTTTGACAAAGGTATTACCCATTTTGACCTCGCTAATAATTATGGCCCTGAAGCCGGTAGCGCCGAAGAAAATTTTGGTAAGATCTTAAAAAGAGATTTTACTAATTATCTAAGAGATGAATTAATTATTTCCACCAAAGCCGGTTATAATATGTGGCCCGGTCCATACGGCGAGTGGGGTTCCCGTAAATATTTATTGTCAAGCTTAGACCAAAGTTTGAAACGTATGCAAATAGATTATGTAGATATTTTTTATTCGCATCGTTTTGATCCTGATACGCCGTTGGAAGAAACCATGATGGCATTGGATCATACAGTAAGAAGCGGAAAAGCTTTGTATGTGGGCATCTCCAGCTATTCGCCTGCAGATACAAAAAGAGCTGTTGATATTTTAAAACAATTAGGAACACCTTGTATCATTCATCAGCCAAGATACTCCATGTTTGACCGTTGGGTAGAAGATGGCCTGCTGGATGTATTGGAGCAAGAGGGGATTGGTTGTATTCCATTTTCACCATTGGCGCAGGGAATGTTAACCAATAAATATTTAAAAGGGATTCCGGCTGATTCAAGAGCAGCAAAAGCCTCCGGTTATTTGCAGGCATCGGAAATAACAGAGGAAAGATTAAAACAAATTACTCAGCTTAATGAAATAGCAACAAATAGAAGGCAATCATTAGCACAAATGGCAATAGCGTGGCTGCTGAAAGATAAAAGAATTAGCTCTGTATTGATCGGCGCAAGTTCGGTTAAACAACTGGATGATAATTTAGATTGCCTGAATCAACTGAGCTTTACAAAAGATGAGCTATCAGCTATTGAAAAAATATTAAGTTAACTCAACGAAGTGAATTACAGGTAGGACGTAGATTTCGGGCATTGAATTTGTACTTTACAAGGTATAAATTCAACGATATGAATATCAAAATTTACGTCCTATACTTTACATTGCTTTTTACAAACCTTGGACTTTTTGCACAAGCTCCCATTATCAAGTTCACTTCAGTTGCTACGAGTTTATCGCAGCCTGTTGATATTGTATCTGCTAATGATGGAACAGGTAGGTTGTTCATTGTAGAACAAACAGGCACTGTTCGGATATTGCAAAATGGAAGTGTTTTATCTACCCCTTTTTTAAATGTTGCTTCCTTAACAGATTATGATCCCAGTAACGGAGAGCGTGGACTGTTAAGCATTGCATTTCATCCGCAATACAGTACTAATGGTTATTTTTTTATTTACTACACCAATACCTCCGGTTCAATTACAATAGCCCGATATAGAGTAAGTGAAGGAGATGCGAATATTGCAGATGCGTCAAGCGGTGTAATATTGTTGACCATTACAAAACCTTACGCCAATCACAATGGCGGCAAATTGAACTTTGGGAAAGATGGTGATTTGTATTTCGGCACCGGCGATGGTGGCAGCGGAGGCAATCCTGAAAATACAGCCCAAAGCCTGAATTCATTATTGGGGAAATTGATACGCATTAATGTAGATGCTTTTTCCACGCCGCCCTACTATACTATTCCGGAAGACAATCCTTATGCAAGCAGTACAGATGTGAATGTTAAGAAAGAGATATGGGCTTTGGGATTACGTAATCCATGGCGTTGGAGCTTTGATAAACAGACCGGCGATCTATGGTTGCCTGATGTGGGTCAAAGTGTTTGGGAAGAAGTGAATTTTCGTACGGCTGCAAATAATACAGGTGGCTTGAATTATGGTTGGAGATGCTATGAAGGCAACAGCACTTACAATACTTCCGGTTGCGGGGCAATGGGCAATTATGTATTTCCTATATTTCAATACCCTCATAATGATACCGGAGGTATAGCCATTGTGGGCGGTTATTTTTACCGGGGTAATATTGATGCATTGCAGGGATATTATTTGTTTACAGATTACACTTCGGCAAACGGCTGGTTGGCAAAATCTGATGGTAGCGGTGGTTGGTTTTTTACCCGGCAAACCCATTGGCCTTCACCCGCAAGCAGCTTTGGCGAAGACACTAATGGAGACCTGTATTTAACTTCTTTAAACGGAACTATTTATAAGATCGGTGTGGATGGCGCACTTCCTGTAAAATTATTGAGCTTTACAGCCGACAAGCAAATTGATAAAATAAATTTTAATTGGACTACCACTAATGAAATAAACACTTCATCCTTTGAAATAGAACAAAGCTTTAATGGAGTACAATTTACATCCATTGCTGCCATACCTGCCAATAATAATGCTGAAAATAATTATACTTATTCTAATGATGATAAGAGTATCATCAACTCAAATGAAAATTATTTTAGGCTTAAAATAATACAGAATGATGGCAATTACACCTTGTCTCCTGTAGTTAAATTGAATAATACAGGCTATAATGGCAGGTTAATTTACCCAACCGTTATACAAGACAATGTATTGCATATTTATTCTGCTGAAAATATACGAGCCGTAACCGTAATAAACGTAAGCGGAAATATTGTTTTTGAAAAAGAAGTTACTTTAAATCAATCTTACCTGGAGGTACGATTGCCGCCAAGCATGGCTAAAGGAATGTATGTAGTAAAGCTTTTTTCGGATAGAGGCGCTTCTTTTACAGATAAAGTAATAATAAGATAAAAACAAGAAATAAGACTTATAGAGCCCGGTGAATTTTCGCCGGGCTCTGTTTTATCATCATATTGGACAAGAGGAATGGACGCATAAAAAACAACAAGTGAATTTCTAAACATTGTATCTTTCGGTAAATATTTTTAGTATGGCTAACAAGAATGATTTTACAGAGTTGATCAATAAGGGTTACACGTTTAAAGGCGAATCGGTAAGAATAGGCAATGCAATGCTGGATGGACAAGTGCTTGCAGATACGCCTGTAAATCTTCCATTGAAAACAATGAATCGGCATGGATTGATTGCCGGTGCTACGGGAACAGGTAAAACCAAAACCCTGCAAATGATAAGCGAATACCTGAGCGATTCCAGTGTTTCTACATTGCTGCTCGATATTAAAGGTGATCTAAGTGGGATTGCTGCAATGGGTACGGTTAATGATAAGGTAAAGGAACGTTATCAGCAATTGAACATGGAATATAAGCCGTCTCAATTTCCTGCTGAACTATTGAGTTTAAGCAATCAGCCTGGAGTTCGTTTGCGTGCTACCGTTAGTGAGTTTGGCCCGGTTTTATTAAGTAAAATATTGGAGTTGAATGATACGCAGGAAGGAGTAGTGGCAATGATCTTTAAATATTGCGATGACAACAAATTGCCCTTGTTGGATCTGAAAGACTTTATTAAAGTATTGCAATACGTAACCGACGAGGGAAAAGATGAATTGAAAAAAACATACGGTAACGTCTCTACCACCAGCACAGGTACTATTTTACGTAAAGTGATAGAATTACAGCAACAAGGTGCTGATCTTTTCTTTGGAGAGAAAAGTTTTGAAGTGGATGATCTTATGCGCATAAGCGATGACGGGCATGGGATGATCAACATATTAAGGGTTACCGATTTGCAGGACAAGCCTAAGTTGTTTTCAACCTTTATGTTGCAATTACTGGCAGAATTATATGCCAGTTGCCCTGAAGCAGGCGATTTAGATAAGCCTAAGCTGGTAATGTTTATTGACGAGGCTCATTTGATTTTTAATGAAGCGAGCCAGGCCTTATTGGAGCAGATAGAGACAATTATAAAATTGATACGTTCAAAAGGTATTGGTATTTTCTTTTGTACACAAAACCCAATGGATGTTCCTGCAAGTGTATTAGGTCAGTTGGGTTTAAAAGTGCAACATGCCTTGCGTGCATTTACAGCTGCAGACAGAAAAACAATTAAACAAACAGCTGAAAACTATCCTGAAACAACATTTTATAAAACAGAAGATCTTATCACTCAATTAGGTATTGGAGAAGCATTAGTAACGATGTTGAATGAATCCGGTGTTCCAACACCATTAGTGCAGGTTATGCTATGTGCGCCACGCAGCAGAATGGACGTATTAACGGATGTGGAAATAAATACAATCGTAAGTAGATCAAAGCTTGTAGCTAAATATAGCCAGGTAATAGATAGTCAAAGCGCTTATGAAATGCTTACTGCTAAATTACAGCAGGCGGCAGATAATCCTCCACCCACTACTGGAGGCAAAGCGCAAAAAGAAGAACCCTCTATGGTAGAAAAAATATTAGATAATAGCGTGGTAAAAAGTATGGCCCGCACCGCAGGAAATACTATAGTCAGATCTTTATTGGGCTCTTTGGGCTTAGGTGGAAAAAGTAAAAAAAGTTTCTTTTAAACAAAACCGCAAACATTTAAATCGTTGATTGTCAGTAGTTTAATCTGAAATAGTAGATGTGTAAAAGCCGTTCAAAAGTCAAATTTTTATAAATTATTAGTAAATATTCTTGCACAATCCCGATTTCTGCTTTATCTTCGTTTCGGTTTTTCATAGGATATTGGATTTTAAAGCGGGACTAGATTTCTATCTTGGTCCCTTTTTTATTTTTATCCTTTCCTGATATATCCTTCGCTATCAACCACCACCTTTCTTTCAGATTGTAAGTAGCTTATTACTTTCCAGAACTTATCTTTTTTAATCGTAGGGTTATTATTCAATAGATCTTTTGCCTGTGATGGCTGCTGATTGATAGATTGTAAAATTTGACCGGCGATTTTTTCAAACTCTTCTTTAGTTATTTCTACCGTTTTTTTATTGATGCAGGTATCGCAAACGCCACATTCCTTTACGGATAGATCATTAAAATAAACAGCAATTGATTGACTGCGGCAAGTTTTATTATCCGCAACATAGCTGATCATCGTCTTTGCACGTTGTTCAAAATTGTTCTTGCGTTCCGCATAATTTCCCAGGTTCAAGTGAAAGTTGTCGGCATACATTCTGTTTTGCAGCAGGGTAAGCTGGAGTTTATCTTTCTGTGGTGTATAATCTACAAAACCTGATCTGCTTAACTCTTTCAGTTTCGCATAGATCATTGTAATAGGCTTTTTTAAGAAAGTGGCTAATTGCCTTTCGTTAATAGACGTGGGGAAATCGAATATGCCTTCATAAGTTCGTAATAAACCTTTGGAGATTTCTGATAATTCAGGATGAGTATTTTGCAATTCATTCAACTGCTCTTTGGTAGCAGTAAATACCAAAGTAGAAGGTTTGAAGAAAATCTCATTAAAGGTTAACACATTTTCCTGTTCCAACGTTTTAATAGCATAAGTAGCAGTAAGTACATTAAGCTTGAACGCATTGGAAAATGTCATCAGGTCAAAATCAAAACTAAGTCCTTCTCCTACACCTGCTGCAACCTGTAAATGATTCATTATAGCAGTATAAACAGTCTTGATTGTTTCTGTAGCAGGAAAACGTATGCTGCCTTGTTCTGATAATTCCTGTGTTTCTTTTGCACTGTATAGTAACACAGCATAAGCTCTTCTTTCATCACGACCAGCCCTGCCTGCCTCCTGGTAATAATTCTCTAAACTATCCGGCATATCATAATGTATAACTACTCTTACATCCGGTTTGTCAATACCCATTCCAAATGCATTGGTACAGGCAATTACTCTTATTTTATTGTTGATCCAGTTTTCTTGTTTTGAATTGCGTTCATCAGCTGTAAGTCCCGCATGATAATGATCTGCATTAATACTATTAAGTTTTAAAAGATCAGCAACCTCTTTGGTATGCTTTCGGCTTTTGCAGTAAACAATGGCGCTGCCTTTTACATTGGTAAGTATCTCAATTAATTTATTTTGCTTGGATGCAATGTTGAAAACACTATAAGAAAGATTCGGCCGCTCAAATGACTTTTGAAAACGTTGTTGATCTTTTTTAAATAATAATTTTTCGCAAATATCATTTTGAACTTTGAGTGTAGCAGATGCTGTTAGCGCCAGTATAGGCACATCAGGGATATGCTCCCGTAAAGCGGCAATTCGCAAGTAAGGAGGACGGAAATCATATCCCCATTGTGATACACAATGTGCTTCGTCAACAGCAATTAGGTTAATATTGATGGCAGGAAGATATTCTAAAAATAATTCAGTCTCTAGTCTTTCGGGCGAAACATAAAGGAATTTATAATTACCATACGCTGCGTTTTCCAATGTTTTCTTTAGCGCTACGTAACTCATGCCTGAGTAAATTGCCAGTGCAGGTATTCCTCTTTTTTTTAGATTTTCTACCTGGTCTTTCATTAGTGCGATCAAAGGACTAACGACCAAGCATATGCCATCTTTCAATATAGCCGGCACCTGGAAACAGATAGATTTTCCGCCACCGGTTGGTAACAATGCCAATACGTCCTTCTCTTCCAATACGGCATTAATGATATCTTCCTGCATAGAGCGAAAAGAATCATAACCCCAATATTGTTTTAGAATGGAATGTATATCCTGCATAATAAAGAATGTTCGTCAAACGTCAGTCGTGAAACGAGAATGAAAAGAATGCTAATTTATGAGTTTACTAAGCATGCTGAAACACCTGTTTAATAATTCGCCCAACAATTCAATATTATCGGGAGTGAGAAATTCCAGATCCAGCATAACTTCAGCCGCCGCATCAATTTCTACAACAGAACCTCTTGCTATTTCATAGAAACGATTTCTTTCTACTTTAGATTTTCTGGAGGAACCTTCAGCCAGATTTAATTTCACTGATAATGCTGCTCTTCTAACTTGTGAAACCAAGTTGAATTTTTCCGAATCAGGCAAGAGCATTGTTAACCTATACTTCTTTAATTAATTGCCCTGCAGTTTTGTAAAGAACAAGTTGCTTGTGCTTTAAGCCAAGTAGCATAAATTTTTATAAATATACAGTTTTGGCTTCACGTCTCACGCTTCACATTTCACGACTTGTTAAACCACTTTCCTGTAATTAAGACGAACAGAATTTGCTGCCAGCACAACGTCGCTAAAGCCCATCGCTAAAGCAGCAACACCGGGTTGTAACAAACCTAAAATAGCAACCGGGATGGCAACTATATTATAAATAAATGCCCAAAATAAATTTTCTTTAATAGTGCCGAATGTGTGTTTTCCTAATCCTAATGCCAATGGTAAATTCTGAATGCCTTTGTTCATCAAAACTACCTGCGCAGTTTGTACAGCTACTTGGGTAGCTTCACTCATAGAAATACCAATAGTAGCTTTTGCCAAAGCAGGTGCATCATTAATGCCATCACCCACCATTGCTGTCGAACCTTCTTTATTCAATTGCTCGATGATCTTTAATTTTTCTTCAGGAGATCTCTCTGCAAAAATATTTTCAATACCTAAGGCAGCAGCAACTTTTTTACAGGCGCTTTCATTATCTCCACTTAATAAATATGTTTTTATTTTTTTTGAATGAAGATAGCTAACCACTTCTTTTGCCTCTGTTCTTATTTCATCTTCTACATCAAACCAGCCGATCTGTTCATCATTTTTTAATAAGTAAGAAGTATGTTTAGTATCACCAATAACGTTTGCTACTTTATGAGAACCCAATAGATAGCTATTGCCTTCTTTATCTTCTGCTTTAATACCAACACCTTTTACTTCTTCTACATTTTTCCAGTTGATAATATTATTTGTTTTCCATTCGTTTGCTACTGCTTTAGCAATAGGGTGATTGGAATATTTTTCTAAAGAAAAAACCACTCTTTTAAATTCATCTTCCTTTAAAACAGAAGTTTCGAAGCCGGAAATTTTTAGTTCACCTTTCGTTAGTGTTCCTGTTTTGTCAAATACTACCATGCTTATGTTTTTAAACAGCTCTAAGCTTTTAGCATTACGAAATAATATACCGTTGCGTGCTGCTCTTCCCAAGCCTACTGCAATAGCTGCCGGTGTTGCCAATCCCATTGCACAAGGACAAGATATAACGAGTACGGCTATACTACGCATCAACGAATGCGATACATCTACATGCAGAATAAAATAATTCAACACAAATGCGGCTATTGAAATGCCTATAACCAAAGGCACAAACACAGCGCTTATCTTATCCGCCAATTGTTGCATGGGAGGTTTTTCATGCTGCGCTTGTTTTACCAGGTTTAAAATATTACTTAGCACGGTATCCTTTCCAACGGCAGTTACCTGCGCTTTAACAGTACCTTCAATAATAATGCTGCCACCGATCAACGGATCTTTAATTCCTTTTTGTACAGGCTTGTTTTCGCCGGTTAACAGCGCTTCGTTAGCATGTACACTTCCCCATAAAATTTTACAATCAGTAGGTACCTGCTCGCCATTTTTAATTAAGATAAGATCACCAACATGCAACTGTGTATTCTCTACAGGAAAAATTAATTCTTTATGGTCGCCATCAAAAGCGATCATGTTTGCCATTACTTTTTGCTGACCGGCTAATTTGTTTAATTCCTTTTGTGTTATTTGTAAAGATTTATGTTCGATCCATTCTCCTAAAAAAACCAAAGTGATAATAGTAGCAGTTGTTTCGTAAAAGAAATAATCCATGCCCCAATTAGCAACAGTTCCGATAAAACTATATACAAATGCCGCCAAAGCGCCCATTGCAATTAACACATTCATATTGGGAACACCTTTACTTAAGCTACGATAAGCGCTTGTTCCGAAATAGCTCATTCCTAAAAGGAATACCGGTAAGCATATGAGCATTTGTATCCAGCCGTTCATTAAAAAATGAATATGCCATGGAAGCATGTGCAAGAGCAACACTGCTGTAAACGGTAAGCAAAAAAGAAACCGTTGAAAATGATTTTTAAAAAATGATCTTTTGTTTTCAACAGCTGCTTCGTGATGATGTGCTACGTGGTAGCCCAGATCTTCTATTCCGTTCTTTATTTTATCCGTGGAGGTTTTGTCATCCAGGTCAAAACTTACATCGCCGCCAATAAAGTTTACGGTAACGTTTTGTAACCCTTCTTTCTTCAAATATTTTGAAATGGTAATGGCACAATTATTACAATCCATTCCTTCCACCTTCCATTCTATTTTTTTTGTTTGAACCATGATCTTTTTATGATTTGTATGATTACCTGCTTTTATAAAAAACTAAAACATCGGCCATGTTGCCGGGATCAATCTTAAACTAATTCATTAATTGAATGAGAGTACGTTCTACAGGCATCTATTATATTACAATTATTATTGCTGTTTTGTTTGTGTATTAATCGGTTACAGCCAAAGTTCGTACATTTTACAAAAGCAGCGAACAAATGCCCAAAGCCATATTTCTCGCTACGATTTTCACCTCAAAATTTGTAATCCACATTCCTCAAATTCATTTTACTTTTCACCCTTCAACCCTTACCTTTGCGCAAAATTTAAAAATACCTATAAATATGGCTAATACAGGTAAAATCAAATCGATCATTGGTGCGGTGGTGGATGTTCAGTTCAGCAGCGATGGACAACTTCCTGATATTTATAATTCATTGGAAATTATAAAAGAGAACGGCGATAAGCTGGTATTGGAAGTGCAACAGCATTTGGGAGAAGATACAGTGCGTACTATTGCGATGGACGGAACTGAAGGTTTAGTTCGTGGATTAAAGGTAATTGATACCGGGAAAGCTATTGCAATGCCAACCGGCGAAGCTATTAAAGGTCGTTTATTTAATGTAACCGGCGATGCAATTGACGGTTTACCACAAGTAAGCAAAGAAAATGGTCGCCCAATACATGCAACTCCTCCTTTGTTTGAAAATTTAAGTACTGCTACAGAGGTTTTATTTACCGGGATTAAAGTTATCGATTTGATCGAGCCTTATGCAAAAGGTGGTAAGATCGGATTGTTTGGTGGTGCCGGTGTTGGTAAAACAGTATTGATCCAGGAATTGATCAACAATATTGCGAAAGCGTATAGCGGTTTATCAGTGTTTGCAGGTGTGGGTGAACGTACACGTGAAGGGAACGATTTGATGCGTGAAATGATCGAAGCAGGCATTATGAACTACGGCGACAAATTCAAACATAGCATGGAAGAAGGTGGATGGGATCTGAGCGCTGTGGATGTAAAAGGCTTGGAAGAAAGTAAAGCAACTTTCGTGTTCGGACAAATGAACGAACCTCCAGGAGCCCGTGCTCGTGTGGCATTGAGCGGATTGACAATTGCAGAATATTTCCGTGATGGAGATGGTACAGGACAAGGTAAAGACATTCTTTTCTTCGTAGATAATATCTTCCGTTTTACACAGGCAGGTTCTGAGGTGTCGGCATTGTTAGGTCGTATGCCTTCTGCGGTGGGTTACCAACCAACATTGGCAACAGAAATGGGATTGATGCAGGAACGTATCACTTCTACTAAAAACGGTTCTATCACATCAGTACAAGCGGTATATGTACCTGCAGATGATTTGACCGATCCGGCTCCGGCAACTACGTTTGCGCATTTGGATGCTACAACGGTATTGAGTCGTAAGATTGCAGATCTTGGTATCTATCCTGCGGTTGATCCGTTGGATTCTACTTCAAGAATTTTGACTCCTATTATCGTTGGAGAACAACATTATAATACTGCCAATAGAGTTAAATTGATCTTGCAACGCTATAAAGAATTGCAGGATATCATTGCTATTCTTGGTTTGGATGAATTAAGCGATGAAGATAAATTAACAGTTAGCCGTGCCCGTAAGGTACAACGTTTCTTATCACAGCCTTTCTTTGTGGCAGAACAATTTACCGGTTTAAAAGGTGTATTGGTACCGATTGAAGATACGATCCGTGGTTTTAACTCTATCATGGATGGTGAAGTGGATGAATATCCTGAAGCAGCCTTCAACCTGGTAGGTACTTTGGAAGATGCAATAGAAAAAGGTAAAAAATTAATGGCGCAGGCACAAGCTTAATTATGACTTTAGAAATATTAACTCCGGAACGTAAATTATTCAGTGGCGATGTATACGGCGTACAATTGCCGGGCATTGACGGGTTGTTTGAAGTATTGGACAAACATGCTCCGCTGGTAAGTGCTTTAAAAACCGGAACATTAAAAATATTGAAAGATAAACATTCAACTGTTTCTTATTCTATTCAAAGTGGTTTTGCTGAGGTATTGAATAATAAAACTACCGTATTAGTAGAAGGGGCAAACGAAGCGTAGATAAATATTTTTTAAAGAAAAGCCTGCACATTGCGCAGGCTTTTTTATTAATCAATAGGTTGTGGCCACCAATAATCTTCACGAAATTGTTTTTGCAGAAAGGCTATGAAATTAAATACTTTCCAACATTCGGGATGCGTCTCATCGGCACCAAAAATATAGTAATGTATTCTCCGGAAACTATTTTTTGTAGCAAATTCAATTACATAAGATTCTCCCAATACGCCGCCATTATGAGGGTGGTTTTTAATTGAATCCTGGGTAGGTAGTTGCATAATTCCGGATCTATTTAAAGAATCATAAAAAACCTTCCACCCGGAAACAGGAAATAATTGCCTGCTTTGAAAGCTGACTTTTTCATATGATATAGTCCCGTCGGGAGCTATGCTGCTACCATCATTCAATAATTGAACACATTTTTTAGTGTAGTAAACCCAGGCAGAGTAAACAGAATCGTTACCAATTTTGATATCGATCATTCGGGCATCATAACTAAGATGTTGATATGGCCAAATACGGATCTCCAATGAGTCGTTTATACCATTATCTATATCCGTAAGATTAAAAAGTCTATTTTGGTTATTATCAATTTTTTCAACAGGATACTTAATGAACTTTTTTTTACAAAGCGTTTCTTTGTTTTGTTTGTATTTACATGCGGAAAGAAATACAGAACTCAATAAAATACAATAGCATAAGTTCCTTATCATGAATTAATTATTTTTCAATTGCAGGCAACTCCATGCAAAAAAAGGTAATAATAAAACACTTATACACCAAACGCCACCAACGATCCAATAAACCAACAAACCAATTAACACTAAGTAAAATGGATAAGAGAAAAATAAAAGAAAAACTAAAAAGGAATCATAATGATCCGGATGTGTAGCTTTACCTTTATTATAAGCAATTTTTTTTATCGGAAAATATAAAGGAGCATGAGCAATAAATCCTAACAAAGCCGGAATTGCCAATATGATCTTCTTTAATAAAGATACTTTATAAGAAAAATATTTTTTTATACTTGCTTTGTCTGTAGTACTTATTTCTATAACGGCTGGTTGTAATTCGGTTTGAAGTATAGTATTAAAAGAAGCAATGCTTTTGCCATGGGAGTTGTCTGTATCAATATCTTTTTCAGTAATAATATTACCAAAATCCAGCTCAATAATTTTTCCGAAAGTAGTAAACGAATTATAATTGATACCAGTTGGCAAAACCTTTAATGGGATACCAGCTTCCCAGCATTGCAAAGCCAATCTTGCTGTTCCTTTTTTTAACGGTCGCAAATGCCATTCATTACTACAACTGCCTTCACTGAAAATAAGCACAATACCGTTATGTTGAAAGATCTTCTCGCAGGCATTGAATGTGCTGTAGTTTCGATGTAGGTTTTCGGCACCTTCGCTGATTCTATATACAGGTAAAATATTTACAGAGGTCAATAGTTTGGTATAAAACGAATTGACAAAAACATCTCCTCTTGCCAACGAATAAATAGGTTGTTCAAAAAGAGTAGCTAAAATAACTGCATCTAAAAATGAGTTGGAGTGGTTGGCGGCGATCAATAATGGTCCTTTATATCGCAAAACTTCTTTTTTATTTATCACAAGCTGTTTGCAATAAATACGAAAAGCAATTCTTGCCGGAATTTTCAATAAACGATAAAGTACCAATTGGGATAAAGCTGTTTATATATTTTAATTCAATTGCGGATCGATCGGAAAGTTTATCATCATCTCATAATCACCACCTAAATGTTTCAGGCTGTCTTTCCATACTTCGTCAGGATTTTCATGAAAGATAAGTCTTCGTGTTGCCGTTGTCGTTAGCCAGGTTTTTTCTTTCATCTCATCGTCTAACTGTCCGTTACTCCAGCCGCTGTAGCCAATAAAAAAACGTATCTTGTTCAAGTCGATCGCTTTGTTTCTGATAAGAGAAGAAAGAATATCGAAATCACCGCCCCAAAAAACGCCTTTCATCACTTCACTGCCACCGGGTATTTCTTCGGGGTATTGATGCAAAAAATGTAAAGTATCCATTTGTACCGGGCCTCCGTAATATACCGGAATGGTAAATCCATCAAAATCAGCCAGTAATTCGTCCAATGTCTGGTCAACCAATTTATTCAGCACAAAGCCAAAAGTGCCTTCTGTCTGGTGTTCGCACAGAAATACCACCGTGCGCATAAAGTTGGGGTCTTTTAAGAACGGATCAGCTATCAATAATATGCCTGCTGCAGGTTGAATCATATTTCTAAAATAATCGTTTATTTTTTTCTGAACTAATATTACAGCTTATTTTTTTGTGTGATATGGAGAACTTCTAAACCTTAGTTAAATTTATATCGCAATTGTTTTATCTTAGGCACTTAAAATAGAACGAGGTTATTTTTGCAGAATGAAAAAAATTTTCCCCATCATAACAGTTTTGATATTGCTTTCGTTGTTGGGGCTCATTTTTTTTCAGGTATTATGGATACGTGGCTCCTTAAGATCGGAAGAGCAAAAGTTTGATGAACATTTAATAATGGCTACCTATCATGCGTCGGAAGACCTGATGGAAGAAAGCAAAGGCTTATATCCTATCGAACGTAAGGTTAATCCGCTTTTTGGTACCGACAAGCTGCAATCCGAGTTTTTTCGGCCCACAGTTGTACAGCGATTTAATAAAGATGAGATACAACAAATAGTTCGCAAAGCTTTTGATAAAGAAAATCTTCATAAAGTTCCCTTCGAGTTTGCAGTCAGCTCTTTGTCCATTACAGGTACAGAACTGGTATCGGATAATTTTTTTAAGCTTTATACCGATACTGTAAACAATAAAGTGCAGATAGCTCCTTTAGAATATCAATCAGATAATTTATCAGAAAATGCAGAGCCACAGGAAGTACTGATGGTAATCGTGCCTCATGTTAAAAGCTTTATATTAAAGTCAATGACATGGCTTATTGTAGTGTCTGTGCTATTTACACTTATCATCATTGCTACTTTCTTTATTACAATAAGGGCATTATTAAAGCAAAAGAAGTTAAGTGAAATAAAGTCTGATTTTATTAATAATATGACGCATGAATTTAAAACACCGCTGGCCACTATTTCCCTGGCGGTAGATGCATTGCGTAATGAAAAGGTAGAGCAGGACAGGAATAAAATGCACTACTTTATGGAAGTGATCAAAGAGGAAAACAGGCGCATGAACAAGCAGGTGGAGACTATTTTGCAGGCAGCATTATTGGATAAGCAGGAAGTTCAACTCAATTTAAAAAAATTACATGCGCATACAATGATTGAAAGCGCTATTAATAATATTTCGTTACAGGTTGCAGAAAAACAAGGTAAACTGGGAATTCATTTCGATGCAGAGAATGACTGGATAATGGCAGATGAAGTGCATTTTACCAATATGATCAACAATCTCCTGGACAATGCCGTTAAATATTCAAAAGAAGAACTCAATATAGAACTTACCACTAAAAATTTAGGCACAGAATTTTGCGTTATCATTTCTGATAATGGAATTGGTATGAGCAAAGAAACATTGCATCATATTTTCGAAAAATTTTATCGGGCACATACCGGTAATGTGCACAATGTTAAAGGCTTTGGGTTAGGACTGAGTTATGTAAAAACGATCATTGATGCCCATAATGGAACCATCAAAACCGAAAGTACTTTGGGTAAAGGAAGCATTTTTACACTCCTGCTTCCTTTGGCAGAATCTGTGAATAATCCACAGTAATCCACCACAATCCACATTTAATCTACATTTCATTCACAGAAGATTTGCTTAAAATCTTTCTGAATCTAATTCTATAGCACTTTTTAGGCTGTGGATAAAGAATTTTTGACTTTTTTTGTAGGAAAAGTGGGAAAAAGTGTTATTTTGTGTGAAATATTTATCTTTTTAGAAACAAAACTCTGTAAATGATTGGTTTTCTTGGAGAATACGAGGTTACGCTGGATGCTAAGGGGCGCTTTTTGCTGCCTGTTGGCTTCAAAAAACAGCTACCCGAAAATGCTTCAAGCCAATTTGTGATAAACCGGGGAATGGAAAAATGCCTCAGTTTATACCCAATCCAGAGTTGGGAGCCTATATTTTCCGACATCAGCAAGTTGAATGATTTTGACCCAAAAGTAAGAGAGTTTCGCCGTTCTTTTTTGAACGGAGCTACTCAATTAGAGTTGGATTCTGCCGGAAGATTGCTGATTCCTAAAAACCTGGCGGAATACGCCGGTTTGGAAAAAGACATCGTGTTGGTTTCAGCGGTAAATAAAATTGAAATCTGGGATACAAGTAAGTATAAACAGTTCTTTGAATCTTTTTCACCGGAAGACTTTAGTAAGCTGGCAAATGAAGTGATGAATAAAGCGAATACTAATTAATCTTAATCGATTAATGGAAAGCAATTATCACATACCGGTTTTACTAAAGGAAGCCATAGAAAGTTTAAACATTAAACCTGATGGTGTTTATGTTGATTGCACGTTTGGCGGCGGCGGACATAGCCGGGCCATATTACAACAATTAAACGAACAGGGTAAGCTTATCGGTTTTGACCAGGATAAGGATGCTGAAAGAAATTTGCCGAAAGATGAACGAATCATTTTTGTTCCGCAAAACTTTCGCCACCTGCAGCGCTTTTTGCGCTTGCATAAAATAACTAAGGTGGATGGAATATTAGCGGACCTGGGTGTTTCAAGTCACCAGTTTGATGCAGCGGAAAGAGGTTTTTCTATTCGTTTTAATGCCAGCTTAGATATGCGTATGAATCAGCAGCAGCAAATAACGGCAGCGGACATCCTAAAAAACTCTACTGAACAGCAATTGCATAAGATGTTTGAACAATATGGCGAAGTAACCAATTCAAAAACACTGGCTAAAACAATTGTTGAACAAAGGCGCCTGACTGCTTTTCAAACAATTGATGAATTTAAGCAAGCAGTTAGTTCAGCGGTGAAAGGGAATCCCCAAAAGTATTTTGCCCAGGTATTCCAGGCACTGCGTATTGAAGTAAATGACGAACTGGGAGTTTTGAAAGAATTACTGCAACAAATACCTGCAACATTAAAGCCCGGCGGCAGGGTCGCCATTATCACATTCCATTCACTGGAAGACAGGATAGTTAAGAATTTTTTTCGTAGCGGAACATTTTCCGAAACGGAGGTGGATGAAGTGTATGGTACCAAAACAGAAAGCCCGTTTAAGATCATTACAAAAAAACCGGTGGTGCCAACAGCAGAAGAAATTAAAAATAACTCAAGAGCAAGAAGTGCTAAACTAAGAGTTGCTGAGCAACTATAAATATAAATGAACAAAGAGGAAACAATACAAGGAGCGAATCAATCATCACAAAAGATTGATTGGAAAAAATGGTTAAACTCCCAATGGGTAGTAAAGAACATTCCTTTCTTCTTTTTTCTGGCAATACTGGCTGTTCTATATATCTATAATGGGCATTATTCTGATAAGCTGGCAAGAAATATTGCAACAACGGAAAAACATATTAAGGAATTGGAGTACGATTATAAAACAGTAAAGAGCGAAGTAATATTCAGAAGCAAGGCAAGTGAATTGGAAAGAGTGGTTGAGCCGCTGGGATTAAAAGGAATGACACGCCCTCCCGTAACATTGAAAACAGATTCAGCTTCAGAAACCAATAACAATTAATACTGCTACCTATGAAAATTGATTTACCAATAACATATACGGTTATACGAAAATTTGTATTCTGTCCGCAGAATAAAAAATGGAAATAAAGAAAGACATATTGTGGCGTGTTTATCTCTGTTTTATAGGGATAATAATACTGGGAACGGTAGTAGTGGGCAAGGCTTTCTATATTCAGCGGGTGCAGGGAAAATATTTTAAAGGCATGGGAGATAGCATGCATTTAAAATACATGGCTGTGGATGCAGAAAGAGGAACTATTTATAGCGAAGACGGGAATATGCTTAGCACATCTGTTCCCATATTTGATATCTATATTGATTTTTTAGCAGACGGATTAAGAGAGAAAGAAGGTAAACGATTTAAAGAAAATGTAGATTCCTTAAGTATATGCTTGGCAAATTTATTCCAGGATAAAACAGCCAATGAATACAAAAAAGAATTGCAATTGGCTTATAAGAATGAAGACAGGTATTATGCATTAAAGAAAAAAATATCATTCGACCAATATCAACAGCTAAGAGATTTTCCTCTGGTGAGATTAGGAAAAAATAAAAGCGGTTTTATTATCGACCCTCGTGATAAAAGAATTAATCCTTACATATTATTAGCAAACAGAACAGTTGGCTTATCAAGATTGAACAGCTCAAAAAATGTTGGACTGGAACAAAGCTATGACAGCTTTTTACGAGGCACTACCGGTGAGCGTTTGATGCGTTATGTAGCGGGTTCGTATATGCCTGTTGAAGGCGCAGAGCTGGAACCTGAAAATGGTAAAGATATTATTACAACATTAGATACTTACATGCAGGACGTGGCAGAAAATGCATTGATGAGAATGGTGGCAGGCAACAATTCCTTGCATGGTACAGCTATTATAATGGAAACAGCAACAGGTAAAATAAAAGCCATTGCTAACCTGGGCAAACAACCGGATGGAACTTATACGGAAGATCTGAACTACGGGATCGGAAAGCGTACAGAGCCAGGTTCGATCTTTAAAGCAGTTACGTTAATGAGTTTGCTGGAAGATAAATATGTAGATATAAATACAAAGGTGGATTGCGAAGGAGGTGTAAAATATTTTCACGGCTTGCGTATTGCAGATTCACATTTGGGTACAGGAGTGATAACGGTTCAGGATGCGTTTGCACGCAGTAGCAATGTGGCTTTTGCAAAACTCGCTGATCAGTATTATCATGATCAACCCGCCAAGTTCATTGAACATATACACCGTTTAAGGTTAGATACATTGACCGGTGTAGATATTACTGCATCTTCCGGCTTTCCGATAGTAAAGAAAGCAAACAGCAAAACGTGGAGTGGTACAACAATTCCGTTTATGGCACATGGATATGAAGTGCTGGAGACGCCGTTGAATATGTTAATGGTGTACAATGCCATTGCTAATAATGGAAAGATGATGAAGCCTTATCTCGTGAATTCAATTCGTGAATACGGCATCGATGTGAAAACATTTCAACCGGAAGTAGTAGTAGAAAAAATATGCAGCGATGAAACATTGGCACAATTAAAAGCTTGTATGATCGCAGTAGTGGATAGTGCTCATGGTACAGCGCATAAGATTTACGACAGCTTATACTCTATTGCAGGCAAAACAGGAACAGCAGTAACAGCTTTGAATAACAAAGGATATAACAAAGGGAATAAAATTTACCAGGCATCATTCATTGGCTTCTTTCCTGCAGAAAAACCTCTGTACACGATAGCTGTAGTAATTCAAAATAGTAATGAATCAAAATTGATCTATGGTGCAGATGTATCGGGAACAGTCTTTAAAGAAATAAGCGATCGGATTTATTCACGTTTTGTTGGTACAGGTAAATATATAGCGCCTTCAAAGGCTGATACAAGTAATTATAATTATTACGGTTTAAAGAACGAATTGAATTCGATCTACAGCGATTTGAAAATGCCGTTTATGGATTCTGCAGTAGGTGGTTACTGGCGCACGGCAAATATGAAAAGTAATTCAACGGTATTAAATACGCCCGTATATTTTTCTAATTCTACTCCTATTACGCCAAACGTAATTGGTATGGGTTTAAAAGATGCAGTGTATTTATTGGAGAATAAAGGGTTTAAAGTAACGATTTCGGGTAAGGGAAAAGTTGTGAACCAATTACCCATAGCCGGAACAGCATTTAAAAAAGGTCAACCGATTGCATTAGTATTAAACTAACATGTTGCAAGACATTTTATATAAAGCAAATATCCGCTCTATAACAGGTAGTGCTGCTATCGAGATCAGGGATTTGCAGATAGATTCCCGGAAAGTGAGTACAGGTAGTTGTTTCATAGCTATAAAAGGTCACGCAGCAGATGGTCATCAGTTCATTGAAAAAGCAATTGAAAACGGAGCAATCGGAATTATTTGCGAAACGCTTCCCGCTACTATAAAAAACAATATAACCTATATCGAGGTAGAGAATTCTGCCATCGCAGCCGGAGTTGTAAGTCATAATTTCTTTGAAGAACCAACTTTTAAATTAAAGCTCATCGGTGTAACAGGCACTAATGGAAAAACAACTATTGCTACCTTATTGTGGAAGTTGTTTTCAGCGCTGGGTTACAAATGTGGATTGATGAGTACAGTTCAAAACCAGATCGGAGATGTAGTGTTACCGGCTACACATACAACTCCCGATGCGGTAAGTATAAATGCTTTATTGAAGCAGATGCTTGATAGTGGTTGCGAATATGTGTTTATGGAATGCAGTAGTCATGCGATTCATCAGCATCGAATAGCAGGATTACATTTTGCAGGCGCATTGTTCAGTAACATTACGCACGACCATTTGGATTATCATCAAACATTTGATGAATACATCCGGGTAAAAAAATCGTGGTTTGATAGCTTGCCTTTATCCGCTTTTGCAATAAGCAATGCTGATGATAAAAGGGGAGCGGTGATGTTACAGAATACGAGTGCAAAAAAATATTTCTATAGCCTTAAAACAATGGCTGATTTTAAAGGAAAGATTTTGGATAATTCACTCGCAGGTTTGCACATGATGCTGAATGAAACGGAAGTGTATTTCCGTTTGATCGGTGAATTCAACGCCTATAATTTATTAGCAGTATATGGTGCCGCAGTTTGTTTAGGACAGGATAAGAATGAAGTGTTGCAGGTATTAAGTACGCTTACCGGTGCAGAAGGAAGATTTGATTACATGGTAAGTAAAAATGATAAGGTCATCGGAATTGTTGATTATGCACATACACCGGATGCTTTATTAAATGTACTGGCAACTATAAAAAAATTAAGACAAGGATATGAGCATATAATAACTGTGGTGGGATGTGGTGGAGACAGAGATAAAACCAAGCGGCCGATAATGGCAGAAGTTGCTTGTGAATACAGTGATAGAGTAGTGTTTACCTCTGATAATCCACGTAGTGAAGAGCCTGAACAGATTATAAAAGATATGGAAGCAGGTGTAAGCGTGGTTGCAAGAAAAAAATATATCTCTATAACCGATAGAAGAGAAGCGATCAAAGCGGCTGTGAGCCTTAGTGCTAAAGAAGATATTGTTTTGATCGCTGGAAAAGGGCACGAAAAATACCAGGAGATAAAAGGAGTGAAACATGATTTTGACGACAAGAAAGTATTAAGCGAAGTATTTGAACTATTAGATAAATAGATTGATGTGCTAATTTTTAGTACACAAAGAATAAACAAGATTTTGAAAACTGTTCGATACGTATTAGCGCATTATCGAATTAGTAAATTGAAACGATGCTGTATTACTTATTTGATTGGTTAACAAAAAATGGGATAAAATTCCCGGGCAGTGGATTGTTCCAGTTCATTACGTTCAGGGTGATGTTAGCCGTTATTTTAAGTTTAGTGATAGTATCTGTGTTTGGTAAAAAGCTGATCAAGTTTTTACAAAGAAAACAGTTAGGCGAAAGTGTTAGAGACCTGGGTTTGGCAGGAGAGCAACAGAAGAAAGGAACGCCAACCATGGGCGGCATCATAATCATCCTAAGTATTTTGATACCCACCTTATTGCTGGCAGACCTGCATAAAGTTTACATACGATTGATGATCTTATGTACCGTATGGCTGGGTGCTATTGGTTTTACCGATGATCTTTTAAAGATAAGAGCTAAAAGAAAAGCACAGGAAAAAGGAGTATCGTATAAGAAAAGCGATAGTGACGGGCTGGCGGGTAAGTTTAAAATATTCGGGCAGGTGATGTTGGGAATTATAGTGGGCGCTACGCTTTACTTCAACCAAAATGTAGTAGTGATGCGTGAGTATAATCCGATGAGCACTCCAAGTAAAGATTCTGTATTGAGTCGTGGAGAAAGACTAGTGAATGATTCGGTAAGTATGGTAATGGTAGATGGCAAGCAGCATTTTTTTGTAAAAGTAAAAACGCCGATCACTACTATTCCTTTTGTAAAGAACCACGAATTCAATTATGCAAAGTTGTTGCCTAAAAGCTGGACGGATTATGCATACATACTCTATATCATTATTGTAATATTTATAGTAACGGCCGTTTCAAATGGGGCAAATATTACGGATGGGCTGGATGGATTGGCAACAGGAGTAAGTGCGATAATAGGTATTTCTCTTGGGATATTCGCTTACGTTAGTGGCAATATAAGATTAGCGGAATATTTGAATATAATGTACATACCCAATTTAGGAGAGCTGTCGATTTTTATTGCGGCGTTTGTAGGAGCATGCATCGGGTTCTTATGGTACAATGCTTACCCGGCACAGGTTTTTATGGGAGATACAGGGAGCCTGGCATTGGGTGGAATTATTGCAGCGCTGGCAATTATTGTTCGTAAGGAATTATTGATACCGATCTTTTGTTTAGTGTTTTTAGTAGAGAATTTGAGCGTAGTGATCCAGGTGAGTTATTTCAAATACACTAAGAAAAAGTATGGAGAAGGCAGAAGGATATTTTTAATGAGTCCGCTGCATCATCACTATCAAAAGCTCGGGTATCACGAAAGCAAGATAGCAGTAAGGTTTTGGATAGTTACAATATTGTGTGTGATATCTGCTATTGTTACATTAAAGTTGAGATAAAACAATTGCGATTCTTTTGAATTGTTGAAAATAGTTGAAAAACCAAAGTAGCCCAGAAAACTGACTAAGTTTTTCAATGAATAGCCAATATTATGAAAAGTACCGTACTGCTGTGGAGAACACCAATGACCTGTTAAATTCTATGCTGTTGAAGAACCAATTTTTTATCACGTTACGTGATAAATGACGACAAGTGTTATGTCGTACAAGAGAGTGACACAAGGATGATGAACAATGAACCAATGTTTGTCACAAAAAAGAAAGCATGAGCAACAGAATCGTCATATTAGGTGCAGGTGAAAGTGGAATTGGCACTGCCTTGTTGGCTAAACAGCAAGGGTACGACGTTTTTGTAAGTGATGGCGGAACTGTGAAAGAAAATTACAAAAAGGAACTAACGGAAAATAATATCCGTTTTGAAGAAGCGCAGCACAGCGAAGCGGAGATTTTAAATGCGGATGAAGTAATGAAGAGTCCCGGTATTCCTGAAAAAACTGAATTAGTAAAGAAAATAAGAGCAAAAGGTATTCCTGTTATAAGCGAGATCGAATTCGCATTTCGTTATAAAGGCAATAGCAAAATAATTGCAATAACCGGTAGTAACGGTAAAAGCACTACTACTGCATTAACCTATCATATATGTAAAACCGGGGGTGCTGATTGTGCAATGGTAGGCAACATTGGTTATTCATTCGCCAAGCAAATTGCAGAAGATCCCAAAGAATTGTATGTGGCAGAGATAAGTTCTTTTCAATTAGATGACATTAAAACATTTCGTCCCGACGTAGCGATACTTACCAATATTACAGAAGATCATTTGGACAGGTATGACTACAAGATGCAAAACTATATCGACAGCAAATTCCGTATCACCATGAATCAGCAGGCAGCAGATGTTTTCATTTACTGCCTGGATGATGAAATAACTATGAAAGCCATGCCCGGTTTTCCCATTAAATCAACTCTAGCCCCATTTACCATGAACAACAAATCACTGCCACAGGGAGCGTACTTAACGAATGCAAAATTGCACCTTAAATGGAAAAGCGAAGAAATGCAAATGAACATTTCTGACTTCGCCATCAAAGGAAAACATAACAACTACAACAGCATGGCAGCAAGCCTGGCTGCAACGGTAGTGGATATACGAAAAGAAGCCATACGTGATGCATTGCAAACATTTCAAAGTTTAGAGCATCGCATGGAACCGGTAGCTACTATCAAAGGCGTAGAGTTTATTAATGATAGCAAAGCAACGAACGTAAACAGTACCTGGTTTGCGTTAGAGAGCATGGAAAAGCCAACTATATTAATATTGGGCGGCGTTGACAAGGGTAATGATTATACATTATTAAAAGATTTGGTTAAAGAAAAAGTGAAAGCAATTGTTTGCATGGGAATTGATAATAGAAAGATACACGAAGCTTTCGGCGAAACGGTTTCCTTAATTGTAAATACAGGTAGTGCGCAAGAAGCAGTACAGGCAGCATTTCATTTTGCAAACAAAGGAGATGTTGTTCTATTAAGTCCTGCCTGCGCAAGTTTTGATTTATTTAAGAATTATGAGGATAGAGGCAAGCAATTCAAACAAGCAGTAAAAGAATTATAATATCGAAAAAGGCGAATGACATTTAAAAGTATTATATCACCATCTGCAGATTCTCCGCTACGTAATTTAAGCGGCATCAATGTTAGTAATAAGCTGGTTAATAAAACCAAGGGCGATCGTGTTATCTGGGCAGTAGTAGTATTACTTACATTGGTGAGTTTGTTGGTAGTGTATAGCAGTACCGGTTCATTGGCATATAAATATAGTAAGAGTACCGAAAGCTATTTATTCAAGCAGTTAGGCTTTATCATTTTGGGAGTAGTAATAATCTACTTTGCACATAGAGTAAACTATACTATTTATTCAAGAGTAGCATTGATATTATTTCTGATCTCCATTCCATTGTTACTGTATACATTATTGTTTGGTGTGCAATTGAATGCAGGAAGCCGTTGGATAAAATTACCTGTCATTAATATGACATTCCAGACTTCTGATTTAGCGAAGCTGGCGCTATTCATGTATCTCAGCCGACAATTAAGTCGCAAGCAAAATGTAATCAAAGATTTTAAAAAAGGATTCTTGCCGGTTTTAATACCTGTTGCATCAATTGTTTTATTGATTGCCCCGGCAAACTTATCAACGGCGTTATTAGTAGGAGGAACAAGTTTCATGCTTATGTTTATCGGCAGGGTAAGTACCAAGCATATATTGGCAACAATGGGTATTGCATTGATACCTGTTGTGTTATTGATAATGATCGCAGTAAAATACTACGACAAAGAGCAGCATAAGCAAAAGGATCTGCCCGCAATATTAGCGGCCGGTCGTGTGCCAACCTGGATAGGTCGCATACAAACATTTTTATACAGTAGTAAGGAAGATCAGAACGAAAAAATGTACCAGATAAACCAGGCAAAAATTGCTATCGCTAATGGAAGCTTTTTTGGTTTAGGTCCGGGACATAGCCAGGCAAGAAATTATTTGCCGCAAGCTTATAACGATTTTATTTATGCCATCATATTGGAAGAGTATGGATTGATCGGCGGTATAATTATCGTATTAATATACCTGTTGTTTTTGTATAGATGTATCCGTGTTTATCGAAAGTGCCCGTATGCATTTGGTGCATTCCTGGCGCTGGCATTGAGTTTTACGCTGGTGATACAAGCCATTGCCAACATGGGCGTTAACGTTGGGCTTTTTCCAAATACGGGAGTTACGTTGCCGTTAGTAAGTATGGGAGGAAGTAGCTTCTTATTCACTTGTTTATCTATCGGTATTATATTAAGTGTAGCAAGAAACGTGGAGCAATTAGAAGGAGAGCAAGCACAACCTGTTGTTGAAGCAGCAGTTGTAGGTGCTAATTAGTTTTTTTGTAGTGAGCGATATATCATTATTCAACATCGTTGTGTCACTCACTTCAGCAGCAACAACGAATTGAGCATGACGAACAGAATAATTATAGCAGGCGGTGGAACAGGCGGACATATTTTTCCTGCAATTGCAATTGCCAATGCAATTAAAAAATTGCAGCCACAAACTGAGATACTATTTGTTGGTGCAAAAGGAAAAATGGAAATGGAAAAAGTACCACAAGCAGGTTACAAGATAGAAGGATTGGATATAGCAGGCTTTAATAGAAGTTCTTTGATAAAAAATGTTGGCTTGCCGGTTAAGTTGCTTAAAAGTTTTATACAGGTAAGAAAAATATTTAAGCAGTTTGATCCAACAGCAGTTATCGGTGTAGGCGGTTATTCAACCTATCCGGTATTGAAATTGGCGCAAACTAAAGGCATTGCGACTTTTATACATGAGAGCAATTCTTTTGCAGGTAAAAGCAACATGCTGTTAGGAAAAAAAGCCAATAAAATATTTGTTGCCAGTGATGGAATGGAAAAATTTTTTCCGAAGGATAAAATCGTGATCACGGGAAACCCTGTTCGTACCAACATTTCAAATAATAATGTAACAAGAGAAGAAGCGATTAAATTTTTTGGATTGGATGTAAATAAAAAAACCATCCTTTCAATTGGAGGTAGCCTGGGAGCAAGAAGCATTAACGAAGGCTTGGCAATACATCTGGATGAATTTGAAAAAAATAATTTTCAATTGATCTGGCAAACGGGAAAAACAACAGCAGCGCAATACAAAGCAGTTGGAGAAAATAAAAGCAATGTGTGGGTAAATGATTTTATAACGCAGATGGATTATGCTTATGCAGCGGGCGATGTAGTGATAAGTAGAAGCGGTGCTATGTCAATTGCTGAATTGTGTGTAATGAAAAAGCCGGTTGTATTTGTTCCTTTTCCATTCGCAGCAGAGGATCATCAGACTGCCAACGCAATGAACCTGGTTAATAAGCATGCAGCATTGATCATAAAAGATAACGAAGCAAAAGATAAGCTTGTTTCAACGGTGATCCATTTGGCAAAAGATGAACAGCAACAAAAAGAATTAAAAGCAAATATCAGCAAGCTGGCAATAACAAACGCAGACGAAATTATTGCCAACGAAATTTTGAATACAATAAAGTGATGGACATAACTACTATAAAGCGGATTTATTTTGTTGGTATCGGTGGAATTGGAATGAGTGCTTTAGCAAGATATTTTAATTCAAAGGGAGTTGTAGTAAGTGGTTACGATAAAACAGCAACAATACTTACTGAGCAATTAAGCAAAGAAGGAATCAAAGTACACTACGAAGACAATGTTGGGTTGATTGATAAAGAGGCGCAGTTAGTTGTTTACACACCTGCTGTTCCTGCAGATCATAAAGAATTAAATTATTACAGGGATAATAAGTATGAGGTGGTAAAGCGCAGTGATGTTTTAGGAGCAATAACAACAAGTTCTTTTAATATATGTGTGGCCGGCACGCATGGCAAAACTACTACCAGCACAATGGTGGCACATATCTTAAGAGATAGTGGCTACGGTTGCAATGCTTTTTTAGGAGGAATTGCAGCTAACTATAACAGTAACTTTTGGAGCAGCGAAAACAATGTATGTGTAGTAGAAGCTGATGAGTACGATAGAAGTTTTTTGAAATTAAGCCCTGATGTTGCGATAATAACAGCAATGGATGCAGACCATTTGGATATTTATGGAACAGCAGAATCAGTTGAACAAGCGTTCATAGATTTCAGCAGTAAAATAAAGCCCGGTGGTTTATTGGTAAGCAAGTTTGGATTATCAAGAGGCAATGAACTAAAGGGAAGCCAGCATTTACATTATGGCGTAAATGAAAATAATGCCGATGTATGTGCAACTAACATTAAAATAGAAAACGGAAGTTATCGGTTTGATGTAGTAATGAAAGAATGGACTTTTAAAGATGTGGTGCTAAACATGGGCGGTATGCACAACATCGAAAATGTAACAGCAGCTATAACAGTAGCGCATCATCTTAAAATTGATGATGAAAAAATAAAAGCAGCTGTAAGTTCTTTTAAAGGAGTAAAAAGAAGGTTTGAGTATATCCTTAAAAATGATTCTACAATCTTCATTGATGATTACGCACATCATCCCGAAGAGTTGAGAGCATTATTAAGCGGTGCCACTTCTTTGTTCAAGGATAAAAAATGTACGGTAATATTTCAACCGCATTTATATACACGAACAAGAGATTTCGCCAATGAGTTTTCAGAAGTGCTGGCATTAGCGGATGAAGTGATTCTTTTGCCAATTTATCCTGCAAGAGAATTGCCAATAGAAGGAGTGAACAGTGAAATGATCGTAAATAAAATTGCGAAAGCAAACAAAAGTGTCAAATCAAAAGAAGAATTATTGGATTGGGTAAAAAATAATAAAAGAGAATTAGTAATAACAGCAGGAGCAGGAGATATTGATACGTTAGTTGAACCAATAAAACAACTACTAAAAAATTAAGGTGGCAATTAAAAAACAAATAGCGATCAAATGGATGTTAACCACACTGTGGGTGTGTATTGGCGCCGGCACGCTGGTATTGTTGGTTGCTGCAGTTCAGAAAAAAAATACGCAACGTTGTAAAGGCGTGAACATAACTATTAAAGATGTACAGAATAATTGTTTTGTAGATAAAAAGGATATCCTGGATTCACTTAAAGTATTGGAAGGAGAAGATCCCGTGGGTAAAGGCATCAGCAGTTTTGATCTGCAGATAATGGAAACGAAATTGAAGAAAAATGTATGGGTTAAAAAAGCTGAGCTGTTCTTTGATAATAATGATGTGCTGCAAATAAAGATCACTGAGCGAGAGCCGGTAGCAAGAATTTTTGCCAACAATGAAACAACCTTTTACATTGATACATCCAACGCAATATTGCCATTAAGTGAAAAGTTTTCTGCAAGATTGCCTGTGTTTACAGGGTTTCCTACAGATAAAGCCCGTTCAAAAGCAGATAGCAATTTATTAAAGGATATACAAACGATCAGCCTTGCATTACAGCAAAATGCTTTTTGCATGGCAATGATCGATCAGGTAGACATCACGCCGCAAAAGACTTTTGACATGGTACCTAAGATCGGTAATACGACCATTGTATTTGGCGACGCAACAGATGCAGCTGAAAAATTAAGAAAGCTGAAAGTATTTTATCAGCAGGTAATGCCGCAAGCGGGATGGAATTATTATAGCCAGGTAAATGTTCAATATAAAAATGAAATAGTTGCTAAAAAGCGTGGCGCAGATGATAAGAGTGTTGACTCGTTGCATACTATACAAATGATGCAACAAATTGCTGCAAATGCAGAACGGGCAGCAAATGATTCATTGCAAACTTTTGCAGCTGATAATGAGAATAATACTACAGATGAAAATTTGATTCAGCAATCGATGCAAAGAGATGATGAAGAAAGTAATGGTGCTCAATTGCCCTCAGCGTGGGTTCCTAAACCGGTAGAGATTAAGCCAACTCCTGTTGAGAAACCAAAATCAGCTCCTGTAGAAAAGCCAAAGCCGGCAACAGTTACAAAGCCTGCGGTTAAAGCAGTTGTAAAACCAAAATCAACCAATCCGAAACCTGTAAAAACAACACCACCTGTTATAAAAGATAAAGCAGCGGATACTAAACCTTATACACAACAACCAAAGACTACTATTTCAAATCCCAAACCTGTTGACAAACCAAAACCTGCAGCTACTAATAAACCAATGATCAAGGAACCCAAAAAACAAACAACAAAACCCAACAACGATTATTAAACAAACACATAGTAACCACCATTAAAACACAAACACAAAACATACAACTATGAACCAGGAACAACCCATTATTGTAGGCCTCGATATAGGAACTACAAAAATTGCGGCCATTGCCGGTCGTAAAAATGAATTCGGAAAATTGGAAATACTGGGCTTTGGGAGAGCCAATAGCAACGGTGTTCAACATGGTATGGTATTAAATATCGACCAAACGATTAAGGCAATTCAACAGGCTTTGGAAAACTGTTATGCATCCAATCCAAGTCTTACTATTAATGATGTGTACGTTGGTATAGCGGGACACCACATTAAAAGCTTACAAACACGTGGCGATATCGTTCGTCAAAATGTAGAAGAAGAAATTAAGCAGGATGAAATTGATCGCTTAGTGGCAGATCAATACAGAACCTACATTCCTGCAGGCGATCAGATCATCGATGTAATTCCACAGGAATTCACCGTAGATAATTTTCAAAACATACCAAACCCGATCGGGTACAGCGGAGTAAAAGTGGGAGCAAACTTTCACATCATCACCGGCGATAAAAATGCTATCCGCAATATCAATCGCAGTGTAGAAAAATCAGGCTTGGCAACAAAAGACCTGGTGTTGCAACCATTGGCAAGTGCTGCTGCTGTTATGTGTGACCAGGATCTGGAAGCAGGCGTTGCCATCGTTGATATCGGTGGCGGTACAACTGACCTGGCTGTTTTTTATGAAGGCATTTTAAAACATACAGCTGTTATTCCTTTCGGTGGTGAAAACATTACCAACGATATTAAAACAGGCTTAGGTGTTTTAAAAACACAGGCAGAACAAATGAAAGTTCAGTTTGGTAGTGCATTAAGCGATGAAGCAAAAGCAAATGCATTTATTACTATTCCCGGTTTACGTGGAATGGCACCCAAAGAAATCTCTGTAAAGAATCTGGCTAATATCATTCAGGCAAGAATGAGCGAGATAATGGATTTCGTTTCTTATCACTTAAAACAAGTTGGTTTGGATAGTCGCATGTTGAATGGTGGTATCATCCTAACAGGCGGTGGCTCACAATTAAAACATTTGATCCAGTTAACAGAATATGTTACAGGGTTAAATGCACGCATCGGCTTTCCTAATGAACACCTGGCATCAGGACATATTGATGAATTAGCCAAACCAATGTACAGCACCTGTATCGGCTTAATATTAAAAGGCTACAACGATTACGAAAACAATAATCAGCAGTTTGAAGAATCGTTCATCAAAATTGAAGTGCCAAAAGAATTACAACAACAACCTGTTGATGAAGTGATCGACACGCCTGTACAGGAAGAAAGAGTTGTAAAAGTAAAGCAACGTAAAACATTAAAAGGTTTCATGGATTCTTTCAAGAACGGTTTAATAGATATGTTCAAGGAAGAAGAAGATGCACAATTATAAGCATGCCAAACCTCTCCTGAAGGAGAGGCTTTGAAGAGGTCAATTATACAAAGTTCTTTTTACTATACTAACCCACAAATAACAAGCACATGATACATTTTGATTTGCCCAAAGAACAATCCTCCATCATCAAAGTAATTGGTGTTGGTGGTGGTGGAAGCAATGCGGTAAACCACATGTTTTCACAAAACATAGAAGGTGTAAATTTTATTATCTGCAATACCGATGCGCAGGCAATTGCACAAAGTAAAGTGCCTAACAAAATTCAGTTAGGGCCACACTTAACGCAAGGACTGGGAGCCGGTGCCAATCCTTCTATCGGCAGGCAGGCAATGGAAGAAAGCCTGGAAGAGATCAAACGCATATTAGAAGTAAATACCAAGATGGCTTTCATCACTGCCGGTATGGGTGGTGGAACCGGAACAGGTGGTGCGCCTATCCTTGCAAAAATTTGTAAAGACTTAGGCATACTAACAGTTGGTATTGTTACCACTCCTTTTTCTTATGAAGGAAAGAAAAGATTGGCGCAGGCAGAAGAAGGCATCCTTTCATTAAAGAACCATGTAGATACGTTGTTGGTTATCAGCAATGATAAGCTGCGTCATCAATTCGGTAATTTAAAAATGAAAGAAGCGTTTGGCAAAGCAGATAATGTATTGGCAACGGCAGCAAAATGTATCACGGATGTTATTGGCAGCACCGGTCAAATTAATGTTGACTTTGCGGATGTATGCACGGTGATGAAAAACGGTGGCGTGGCTATTCTTGGTAATGCATCTGCCGAAGGCGAAAACAGGGCGCAAATGGCAATTGAAAATGCATTGAACTCGCCATTGCTGAACGACAATGATATTAAAGGTGCACGTTGGATACTTATTAATATCAATTCTGCCGAAGGCGAAACTGAATTCACCATGGATGAAGTAGAAGTGATTCAAAATTATTTACTAAGCCAGGCAGGAGAAGATACAGATGTGATATTAGGCTTAGGTTATGATAATACATTAGGCAATCACATTGGTATTACATTAATAGCAACAGGCTTTGAACATAAAGATCCGTTTAATAAAGCAGCAGCTAAGGAAGAAGTAAAAGACGATAAGATCGTAATGACCTTGGAGATGCCTGCTAAGGAATCAATCAAAAAGCAAGAAGAACCTCAACCGGTCTTATTGTTTGATGAAAAAACAGAAGAACCGGTTATTGAAAATAAAGTAGAGGCAATTCAGGAAACGGCAGTGGAAACAAAAGAAGTATTCTCTCTGCAACCACAAGAGCAGGCGCCAGCTGCCGTAACTGAGCCCGAAGCCCAGATAATAAAAAATGATGAAACAGAGAAAGTAGAATTACTTAGTAAAACTACTGTGGAAAAATCGCAGGACGAACCTGTGTTTTTTGAGATATCTTCGGCACAAGATCAGGTACCCGTAGTACATTTTGATATACCTACAATTCCCATCCCTTCCGAAAAGCCTCAACCCGTAGAAAACTCCCGTAAAGAAGAAGTTTCCATAACGAATAAAGAAGCTAGCACATCTGCGTCGTCTGCAGGTGGATATTTGGTGAAGCCTTCGAACATATATGCGGAGGACAAACCAGCACATGAATCCAAGAAGACTGTGGAGGAACCAGCCGCCATGCAGTTGACGCTGAAGGAAGACGAACCGGAGGCTGAATTGCAGTTGGTGGTTAAAGAATCCCATGAAGCGGCGGAGCAAGAGCCAATGCAACAGACTCAGCCCATCTTGATGTCCAATGTTGAGGAGCCTGCGATGCAGGACGAAACAGAGGAGCTTAGGCGCCGGGCTATAGAACGCATAGCGAAGTTGCGTAATTTGTCATTCAACATCAACGCAGCCGATCCGAATAATGAGTTTGAAACGGTACCGGCTTATCTTCGCCGCAATATGGAAATTCATAATCAGATTGCTGATGTAGAAAGTTTCTACAGTAACTATACCGTAAAAACAGATAATAATAACCAGGCAGAGATCAGCAGCATCAATACTTTTTTAGAAGGTAAAAAACCCGACTAATACACGATCCATACAGATAGCTCTGTATGGATTTTTCTTTTTAAAAGTTGAATTGTTGTTTGTGTTTGGTAATTATAGGTTGTATGGCCCCCTTTGCAGAAAAGGGGGTTTGTGTTTTATATACTTGAACATTGAATATTGAGCATTGTTTATTGAATATTTTGTAACGGGTTTATATATTTTAATTAAGCAGAGTTGTGTCACTCACTTGTACAGTATGTAACTCTATTAAACTTATTTGCGATTATGCTAATTATGCAAATGATACTATATTGGTAGTGTGATATAGTTTAGTCGCTTAATATAAACTTTAGTAGTAAATTATAGCTATTGCTAAGCCAATAAATCGAAATATGTGATGACACAAAAAATTAAAATTGAATCTTTCAATCCTTATGAAACAAGATTTCCAAATAGAAAGCTGGTTACTAAGGGTACGTTAGAACTTATCAAAGAATTAAGATTAAATGGTTATGAGATAATTGTAACTCCTGAAAACGATCAGCCAATTGAATACCTCTATAAAAAAGGCTTCCATGAATTCTTTGATAATCCAGTTTATACATTTTTAATAGGTATTCCAACGGGTATTATTGTTAATATTTTGAGCAACTATATTCAAAAAGTAATAGACAAATGGAATCAAACAGAAGACATTAAAAATAATATTATCATAGTAGATAATTCAATAATAATAAATTTAAACCAACAGATAATTAGTAAAAGCGAAATAAAAGACAAAAAGAAAAAGAGCGAAAAAGTCAAAGAAGATTTTGATAAATGTTTCTCTCTCAAAAGTCCTTATATAAACTTACCTACTCCTATATTTATTAATCACAAGCCGAAAGTTATTGGATGGTGTAGATTAAAGGCTACTTATTCAACATTAGAATTTGATGATGCAATCATTTTAGACAATTCGGTTAAAAGGAAAATTAGAGAAGGTAAGATAAAAGGTGCCAGTTTAACCGGAATAGCAACAAAATCAGTTTGCTCAATTTGCAAATCGAACTATGTTGAATGTAATCATTTTGCTGGAGATATTTATAATAATATCAAATGCATTAATGAAATACATGAGGCATCGATTGTTGAAGTTAGCTTAGTAAAAGAACCAATTAATAGAGAATGTTTAATTAATATACGGAAATAACCACCCTTTTAAGCGCAGAACTCCGTCCTCTGCCACTTCGTTACTTAGCAAAATCGTTAGTTCAATAACACATAAACACAGGACAGAATCCTGCGCTTACAAAAGCAAGTTGCCATAATAACTAACAATAATTACTCCTTTAGGCGCAGGACTCCGTCCTGTGCCGCTACGTTACTTAGCAAAAATTGTTAGTTCAATAACACATAAACACAGGACAGATTCCTGCGCTTACAAAAACAAGTTGCCATAATAACTAACAATAATTGCAGTTTGTATACAATAAACGTAGATTCTAACGATCAAAATGCCGTTTCTATCATTAAAGTCGTCGACTTCATCGTCAAAAACACCGATTTCATGGTCAAAGTCGTCGATTCTATCATCAAAACCGTCAATTCTTGCTATCAAATTCCCACCGTAATAGATAAAATCGTAGTTTCTATCGATAAACTCCACGATTCTAACATCAAACTCTACGACTTTTGCTATAAAAACTACACATGAGATCGTTAGGTTGGCTTTTAAATCATTTGTTGGATACAACTAAAAATCAATCTATATTAGCTTTTACTCAATATGAAATACAAAATCATTTTTCTTTTTGCTGTTCTTTTAATTTGTTTCACCATAGTGCATGCACAAGTAGACAAGTGGGATGTTTACCTGGCGCAATATGAAAAAGGCGCAGGCTCTACCACGATCAATATCAGCGCTAAAGAAAAAGCTCCGGTCCATAGCTTGCCTTATGTGGTGATAACAGGAGTCACCTTTAGTGATTGTACCAGTGAAGGCTTTCCTACCGGTGAACAATTTAGTGCGTTGTATAACATCTCTGATTCTGTACAAGCTATAATGAACAGGACGGTGAAGAATGAAATCGTCGGCACGTTTACCTATCAATGCCAACGTCTTGAGTATTATTATGTGAACGATACACTTACAATACGGGATAAGCTGCAAAAAATGTACAGCCGGCAGTTTAAAACCTATCAGCCTTATATTACTATTAAAACAGACAGCAGTTGGGAAGCATACCTGCAATTTCTTTATCCAAACGAAGAAACTTATGAATACATGCTAAACCAAAAAGTTATTATGAAACTGCAGGAGCAGGGAGATGAACTAATTAAAGAAAGAAAAGTAGACCATTGGATCTATTTTAAAACAGTGGCAGACAGAAATTGCTTTGAAGAATATGCCAAACAAAATAATTTCAAAATAGAAGCTAAAGACAAAGGGAAGTCCGGTTCTATGCCATATTCTTTACAGGTGTCAAGAATAGATAAAATAGATATTGATTCTATCAGCCAATTAACATTAAAGCTTCGCAAGCAAGCAGAAAAGTGTAACGGAGATTATGATGGCTGGGAAACAGTCGTTGTAAAATAGATCGTAATACTTTTATGGAGCATTATCTTCATAAAAGTTTATCATATCAACTAAGCATCAACAAACATGAAAACAAGATATATCCTTCTATTGCCACTTATGATCGGTGTAATAAGCTGCAGCCAAAAGAAGAAAAAATATTCCAGTAGTGATCTAAGCTTTTTTGGTCTTCACGGTAAAGTAAAAACCTTTGCTGAGATAAACGTTGGCATAGGCTTAAGTGCAACGGCTACTTTCGAAACCTTCGCAAAGCAAAACACTAATTATCACGAGCATACTTTTAACGAAGCAGGAGAGTTAATAAAGATCGAAAATATTAATCCATCACCATATGCAATGGATGGTTCTGAAATTAATTTTAAAAGAGATGAAGATTCATTGACCATAACCCAAACATCATCCAAAGAAAAATATGCAAGAACCTATTATAAAGCAGGGGATACGTTAAGCGAGGTAGTGTACAATAAAATAATCGACGACGAGAATCACTTTACTTTGGAAAAGTATAAAAAATATGTTTCTGTTAAAAACGGAAAAAACTATTTAATGAATGCCTTTCTTGAAGGAATTAATCCAAGTCAAATTTATGATGAACAACAGTATGCTGTCATTAAAAATCAAAACGGTTATGACAGTTTGATCTATTTACGACGACCGAATAATGATTCTGTTTTAATGTATTCTGTTAATTATCTTCAATATGATAAAAATGGCAATTGGCTGGCGCGACAGTTCATTAAAAATAAAGAATACAAAGATCCTGAATTGATCTCCTATACCATTTATCGACGTATCGAATACTTTGAATAATTTTTTTTACTGACTGACAACATGAGAACATTCATTGTACTATTTATTCTTGCGGGTTTAACAGCCTGCTCACGCAAAGCAAAGGATAAAGTCTTGGGGGTAACTACTGCTAATACTGCTAAAAATGATACTGCATGGTTTCCTAAATGTGAAATGTCTAATGAGAGTTTTTCGTTTGATATTGATAGTTGCAATTGCAGCGATATGTCAATAGCAGATGATACTGTGATCATCGATCTTCATGGACCGGCTTCAGGAGATATTCAGAAGCGGCTATTAAAAATTGATTATCCTGAATGCGACTCAACTTTCTATATATTAATGAAGCATCAAAACAGGTATTGTGTTTCAAGTATGGGCCCCGATCCGTTATTAACAGACTGGATATTGTATAATTCTCCGTATGATACGCTTCGTTACGATAATAAGCTTGGTGGATTCTTAATAGATTCTGTTCCCGAAGCAGAGCGAAGTAAATTTCCTGCCTTTGATACATTGAGCTTTTATAAAGCTTATGAACGGGCGATAGGTGAAAACCTTAGCTTAGATTATGTACCAGATATTGCAAAAAATGCCATGTATAGAGAATATCGTTCATTCAAGCATCATGCTGAGGAAGTTTTACAGCAATCTTATGTAGAGCTTCATCGGGTGATCCTAGAGCTGTATTATAAGGGGTCTTTACGAAAGGTTTTTATATTTAATTACGGGCATTTGGGATAAATGAAAAAGCCTGTTATTGCTAACAGGCTTTTAGTACCACGTACGGGATTCGAACCCGTGATTCCTCCGTGAAAGGGAGGCGTCTTAACCCCTTGACCAACGCGGCATTTTTTCGGACGGCAAAGATAGCATTGTGCAACTTACCTGCAAAATATTTCTCAAACTAATCCAATAAGTCCGGACGTCTTTCTTTTGTACGTTGCAAAGCCTGTTCCTGTCGCCATTCTTCAACCTTTGCATGGTTGCCGCTTAATAATATATCCGGCACTTTCCAGTCGCGGAAAACTTCGGGGCGAGTGTAAACCGGCGGTGCTAATAAATTATCCTGGAAAGAATCTGTCAATGCAGATGTTTCATCGTTCAATACACCGGGTATCAACCTGCCGATAGCATCTACCATAACGGCGGCGGCTAACTCTCCGCCACTCAATACGTAATCGCCGATAGAAATTTCCTTGGTAATAAAATGTTCCCGTACTCTCTCGTCAATACCTTTATAATGCCCGCAGATCAGCAATAAATTATTCTTTAATGAAAGTTGATTCGCTGTTTTCTGGTTCAGTCGTTCACCGTCGGGCGTTAAATAAATTATTTCATCATAGTTTGTTTTTGCCTGCAGGCTCTCAATAGCATTTACCAGCGGTTCTATCATCATCACCATTCCTGCCCCGCCGCCAAACTGGTAATCATCCACCTGTGCACGGGGGTAATTGGTATAATCCCTCAAATTATAACAGGTTACCTCCAGTAAACCCTTGTCCCTTGCACGTTTCATAATGGAATGCGCAAAAGGGCTTTCCAGCAATCCCGGTACTACGCTGATGATATCGATCTTCATTGCACAAAAATAAAAGCTTTTATACCAACGGTAACGCTGCAGTTGGTGTATTTACTTAATTTAGTTCTTAAAAACCGCCTTTATGAGTTGTAAAATAGTACGTTTTATTCTAGCGTTTGTATTCTTTATAATTACCAACGCAGTTGTTGCACAATATCCACGTAAAGCGATCAATTGGACAAAAGATGGTAATAGTTTTTATCATCTTAACCAAAATGAAATTGATAAGATCGATATTAAGACAGGGGAGCCTGTTACGTTTGTTTCCAAACAATTATTAATTCCTGCGGGAAGTACCACTGCATTAAAAGTAGAGCGGTTTAGTTTTTATGATGATAATACAGTGTTATTATTTACCAACTCGGCAAAAGTATGGCGCTATCGCACCAAAGGCGATTACTGGGTATTAAATATTGCACAAAAAAAATTGACCCAGGTTGGAAAAGGTAAGCCTGCGCAGTCGTTGATGTTTGCAAAGATCTCTCCTGATGGGAAAAGTGTAGCATATGTAAGCGAACATAACTTATTTACAGAAGATATTGCAACCGGTACTTCGGTACAACTAACGTTTGACGGTACACGAAAATTGATCAACGGGACTTTTGATTGGGTGTATGAAGAAGAGTTTGGCTGCAGAGATGGCTTTCGCTGGAGCCCTGATGGAAAGAAGATCGCATATTGGCAGGTGGATGCAACACAGATAAGAGATTATTATATGCTGAATACAACGGACTCGGTTTATTCAAAGGTTATCCCGGTGGAATATCCAAAAGTAGGCGAATCGCCGTCACCTGTTCGTATTGGTGTTGTAAATGCCAGTGGTGGCGCAACACAATGGATGAATATCGAAGGCGACCCACGTCAACATTATTTGCCTCGCATGGAATGGGCAGATGCAAATACATTAGTAGTGCAACAATTAAATCGTAAACAGCAGGAGAGTAAACTAATATATTGCGATGCTGCAAGCGGAAGCAGTACTACGTTTTATAAAGAAAATGATAATGCGTGGATCGATATTAAAAGCCGTTGGGATGATGATGATCCGACAGGCTGGGATTGGATAAATAACGGGAAGGAGTTTATCTGGGTAAGTGAAAAAGATGGATGGCGTCATATTTATAAAGTAAGCAGGGATGGTAAAACGGAGACATTGCTCACCAATGGACAATATGATATTGCTAATATCAAAGCCGTTGATGAAGCAAGCAATACAATTTATTTTATGGCTTCGCCCGATAATGCCACCCAATTGTATTTGTATCGTGTAAAAATGGATGGTAAGAGTAAAGCAGTATTGGTATCGCCGGCAGGTATGAAGGGAGTGCATGATTACTACATATCCTCTAATGGAAAATTTGCTGAACATGAGTTCAGCAGTCATAATGTTAACCCTATTGGAGAATGGGTAACCTTACCCGATGGCAAACCGGTTGATGAAATGAACAGCATAGAAAAAAATGAAACGATTGATACTGCTGTAAATATTGAGTATGCAAAAGTTACTACGGAAGATGGCATTACAGTGGATGTATGGATAAATAAGCCTCTGAATTTTGACAGCACAAAAAAATACCCTGTAGTGCTGTATGTTTATGGAGAGCCGGGTGCTTCTACCGTAGATGACAGCTATGGAAATCAGCAAAATTTTTTATATGATGGTGACATGGGTGCAGACGGATATATACAGATTGGAGTAGATAACAGGGGTACGCCAACCTTAAAAGGATCGGCATGGCGAAGGTCAATTTATCGCAAAATAGGCATCGTAAATATCAGGGATATGGCGATGGCTACAAAGAAATTATTGGAACGTCCTTACTTTGACAAAGATCGTGTGGCTGTTTGGGGATGGAGTGGTGGCGCGGCTTCTACCTTGAACCTGTTATGCCAATATCCGCAAATTTTTAAAACAGGTATCGCCATCTCTGCTATTACCAATGAATTGTTTTACGATAATATTTATACAGAGCGCTACATGGGGCTGCCGCAGGAAAATATGGAAGATTACGTAAAAACATCTCCTTTAACGTATGTAAAAAACCTGCAGGGAAATTTGTTATACGTACATGGTTCGGGTGATGATAATGTGCATTACGATAATGCGGAAGCTTTGTTGAATGAATTGATCAAGTACAATAAGCAATTCCAGTTTATGGAATACCCCAATCGTACGCATAGCATTAGCGAAGGGATAGGAACGCGACAACATCTTTCCACATTATACTCGAATTATTTGCGTACCCATTGTTTGCCCGGTGCTAAATAAAGGGTAAAGCCTTTCGGAAAAATAATAGTAAAATATCCTTATTGTCATATTTTTCATCAATCAATAAAAACCCTTTTCTTTGTAAAAAATTATAAGATGAAAAAGCTAACTGTAAAAATTTTCTTTCTTTTAACTGTTGTGCTTTCTGCAAATAGCGCATTTGCGCAGGTAGATTCAGCCAAAGCCAAAGTATTAAGAAAGCAATTGCTGGATACGATTTGTACCTGTATCAGCAAGATCGATAAAAGCACGATAAAAACAACTGAAGATGCACAATCTGCCTTTTTGCAATGCTTTGTATCGGACGGCATGACGCTTATGATGGAGTATGCAACCGCAGCAGGAATAGATATGACAGACAATGAGAAGATGGAGCAATGGGGCAAAAGCCTGGGAATTGAATTGGCAATGAAATGTCCTGCTTTTATGCAGTTAATGACCAAAGTGATACAAGACCCGAATGAGCTTAAAAAGATAATGGACGAAGACAATAAAAAGTCGTCTGATAAAAAGAGCGACTAATTCTTAAATATTCTTCAATTTTTATAAAGCGCAAAGACGAATAATCAATTGTCTTTGCGCTATTTTTTTCTTTGACAAACAAATGTGCTAAGCATTAGCTCACTGTTTTAAAGTTTTGTTACATCAAAGTTTTCATCCATTTTAAATCTTGGGTTTACATTGTAAACCGAAGTTGCTTTTGTTGCTCTATCATAAATAGAAAAATGCAAAGGCACATTTCTTACATCGTCTGATAAAACAAAGCGAATAGAAGTTGATTTCAGCGTGTTTTCTGTTAATACGGTTCCATTGTCGTCTGTAACAGTAACGGTTATGTTAGCAGGATTGGCGCTGTCCAATACTTTAACACGGAAAACCGGTTGATTGTCTACTTTTCCAACAAATTCCAAAGCTGCAGGAGCTGTTGTTACAGTTGTTGAATCTTTGCCTGCTGCAAATGCAGAAGATGTTGCAGGAATGCTAAGAACAATAGAAGCTACTATTGCTACAAAGCGGTTAATTGTTTTTTTCATAATTGAAATGTTTTTAAAAAATGATATACTCTTGTTTCTTGTTTCAGGTTAAAGCTTTAAACCAAAAATTTTTATGGAAAACAACGTTGCTATCTATGTGAGCAACTTATAAGGTAGAGTGTAAAAGGCGTTGTCGGATTCTACTTTTCTTTTATAAGTAACAGTATTTTTCAACTGTCATCGTGTAATTATAACGCAAAGATATACCGAAGCGTATGGCGGATAAATTTATAATTCGCTTGTTTTTTGGACGCTAAGAACGATTTATGAATTTTAAAACCCTTTGGTGTAAAGGGTTTTAGAGGATTAAAATAATTATACCCAAAGGTGCAATGTTAAATGTGTATTAACGGTTTTAAGCGTAAAAAAGTAAAACTACGATGATGAAACATCGAGATTTTACGTTGAAAACGATAAAAAAATCTACTATTTTATCTCTGCAAAATATTTGTGGAAATAAGGAATGGTTTCAATGCCTTTATAAAAATTCTCTACATTGAATTTTTCATTCGGACTATGAAGATTATCGCTATCCAAGCCAAAACCCATGAAAACGATTTTTACTCCCAATTCTTTTTCAAATAAAGCACAGATGGGAATGCTGCCGCCGCCACGAACAGGAATAGGTTTTTTATTAAATGTAGACTCAATTGCTTTTGCAGCAGCTTGATAAGCTTTGCTGTCAATAGGTGTGATATAAGGTTCACCGCCATGATGTTCAAATGCACTAACGGTAACGTACGGTGGCGCAATGCTTTTAAAATAATCTAAAAGCATTTTTGTTATTTTTTCTGAAGATTGATTGGGAACCAAACGGGCAGAGATTTTTGCAGTGGCTTTTGATGGCAAAACTGTTTTCGCGCCTTCTCCCTGGTAGCCACCCCAAATGCCATTCAGTTCTAATGTTGGACGAATGCCTGTTCTTTCATTAGTAGTAAAATCTTTTTCTCCCAACAATTCTTTTACACCAAGATCAGCTGCATATTCTTTTGCATCAAACGGCGCTGCAGCCATTAATTTTCTTTCTTCATCAGTTGCTACCAAAACATCATCATAAAAACCCGGTATAGTTATATGATTGTTTTCATCATGACAACTTGCGATCATCTTTGACAAAATAGTAATTGGATTTGCTACTGCACCGCCATACACGCCACTATGCAGATCTCGATTTGGTCCTGTTACTTCTACTTCAATATAGCTTAGCCCACGCACACCTATATCAATGCTTGGCGTATCCAAACTAAGCATCGAGCTGTCGCTTATTAGAATGCAATCAGCTTTTAATAATTCTTTATGTGATGAAACAAATTTTCCCAAATTAGGAGAGCCAACTTCTTCTTCTCCTTCAATACAAAATTTAATATTGCTGGTAAGCGTGTTTGTTTTTACCAGGGTTTCCAATGCTTTTACATGCATGTACACTTGTCCTTTATCATCACAACTGCCACGGGCAAATATTTTACCGTCTTTTATAACGGGCTCAAAAGGTCCGCTGTGCCAAAGTTCCAAAGGTTCTGCAGGTTGCACATCGTAATGCCCATATACCAATACAGTTGGTTTTGTAGCATCAATAATTTTTTCTGCATAAACAACAGGATGCCCATCTGTAGGAAAAATTTCTACTTTGTCTGCACCGGCTTCTAATAAACGTAGCTTAACTGCTTCAGCACATCTTTGCATATCATCTTTGTGTTCACTCTTAGCGCTGATGCTTGGTATCTTTAATAACTCCAATAGTTCATTTAAAAACCGATCCTTATTTTTTTCCTGGTAATCTTTCCAAACCTGCATAATATAATTTTTTACGAAGATAAATGAGTAGAGAAGAATTTATAATGAGTATCTTTTTAATACAAATTCTCCATGTTATAATTATTTAATTGAATCAAATCGTTGCTGTACATAATCCCAGTTAAGGATCTTCCAAAAGCTGTCAATGTAATCTGCACGTTTATTTTGATAATGCAGGTAATAGGCATGTTCCCAAACATCCAGACCTAATAAAGGAAAACCTTTTACTTCGGCATTATCCATTAAAGTATTGTTTTGATTAGGAGTTGAAGTAATGACAAGCGTCTTGTCGCTGTTGATGATCAGCCATGCCCAACCGCTCCCAAATCTTGCTTTTGCTGCATCTGCAAACTTTGTTTTAAAACTATCGAAGGAAGAAAAGTCTTTTTCAATAGCAGCTAATAATGTTCCGGTTGGTTTTGTTTCGCCTTTAGGAGATAATAATTTCCAGAACAATTCATGATTGTAATGACCGCCGGCATTGTTCAACATTTTTGCAGAATATTTTGAAATAGTAGCTAACAGATCTTCTACCGGTTTAGTGACATCCACCTTTTCTGCAATGGTTGCATCATTTAAATTTTTACAATATGCCGATGCATGCTTGTTATAGTGAATATCCATTGTAAGCGCATCAATATAAGGCTCTAATGCATTGTAGGCATATGATAAAGGCTCTTGTTTAAATCCTGTTGTTGGCAAAAAATAAATATCTTTTTTAGAAAAAGAAGTATTGTTTAAAGCTGATACGATCGTTGGAGAAATAAGTAAAGAACCCAACCCGATCTTGGTACTATCGCTTAAAAATTTTCTGCGAGATGAAGGTTTCATACAAATGTGTTTAGAACATAAATGTACGCAGAAAATTTGCCGGGAAGACCTTAAGAATAATAAATAAAATACCAAACCTCTTACCGGCTTTCCGGCGCTGTATTTTTATTGCGGGATGTTAAAAATGCTTTCAGCCTCTTTAGTAAACGATTGTAGAATTCTTTATTAAATAATTGGGAGTCGTGCATGGCTTTATACGTAAGAAAAATTCCGACAGGACTTAACACCAGCACCGGCAACCACATGCCTGCATATACGGGTAATATGCCTTCCCGTGCAAATTTTTCGCCAAACATATTTAACAAGTGGAACACTAAAAAAAAGATAATGGCAAACACCAACGGCATACCAAAGCCTCCTTTGCGAATGATGGAGCCTAACGGAGCACCGATAAAAAACAACACCAGGCAGGCAAAGGATAGAGAAAATTTTCTATGCCATTCCACATGGTCAGACCGCAGTTCATTATCATTGGACTTTCCTTCGGAGGCATAGTACTGCAAAGAACTTTTTATGCTGTTGGCTCGATAGCTTGCATTGTAGTAAACTTTTTCTTCCAGGGAATCGGGAAAAAGTTTGATGTTCTTAGTAGATGAAGCAATAGCAGGATATTTTTTCCAAATAGGATCTGCCGGATTTTTTAAGTAATGAAAGTTTCGGTCAACCTCTCTGGCTCCTCTTGCACTTAAACTGTCATTTATTTTTTTTACCGAATCAATTATATATCCCAATTGCCGAACGCTGCGCATTTTTGAATCATTCTTAAAAATACTGTCGGATGTTTTAGCTAATGCAAGTGATGAGAGATCGAATAATTTTTTGTATTCCTTAAATTGAGTGATAATGAATTCCGTACTTGTATCATACAAATTACCACGTTCCTGGTAACGGGTGCCATTTTGTAAAATAAATTCAAGGAAACGCTGGTCATCAGAGATCTTCATTACACCTTGCTTGGCAATAATACTGTTATCACGTAAAGAATTTTGTTGTTCAAAGATTACTACATCATGGATGGTTTTACCGTCTTTTTCTTTTTTGCCTACTTTAATAGCATAGTTAGGAATGGCAGTAAAAAAAGTTCCTTCCTGCAGATCCAGTGCCGGTCGTTTGTATTTAATATCGTAATAGAGTGTTTTGAATTTCAGGTTAGCATAAGGAATAGCATAGTTGGCAAATAAAAAAGTGATAAAGCAGAGAAGAACAGACACCCAAATGATGGGTCGCATAAAGCGTAACAACGAAATGCCCGATGATTTAATAGCAACCAATTCAAAGCTTTCGCCCAAATTACCAAACGTCATTATAGAAGAAATGAGAATAGCGATCGGCATGGATAAAGTGAGCAGCGTAGCGCCGGCATACCACAAAAATTTTCCAATGGTAATGAAGTCAAGCCCTTTTCCAACCAGGTCATCAATATACTTCCAAAGGTTTTGCATTACTAACACAACAAACGCAATAAAGAATGTTGCGAGGAATGGTCCGATGAAGGCTTTAAGAATAAGTTTATCTAATTTTTTTATCACGATGCTTATATTCCAAATTCCACTATCGTGGTATCTTTAATAAATGGAACAGGAAACAAAAATAACTCTTTCTGATAAGGAACTTGAATTAGTAAGCAATACCAACTGGATTTTAACTAAGCATGCTATAATTGATAAAGTATATGCATTGTTCGGAAAAGAGGCAGAATGGATGCAAAGCCGGATCAACAACGAAAAGGATAAAATTCCTGAAGAAGCATATGCAATGAGTCCTAAAATATCCAAGGGAGAAAATTATAAGCTACTGCCTTATGTAATATTGGATTATCCCCGCTGTTTTGAGAAAGAAAAAACCTTGGCAATTCGCACCATGTTTTGGTGGGGCAATTTTTTCAGCATTCACTTACAGTTGTCGGGAGAGATAAAAGAAAAAACCTTAAGCACTATTCAACAAAGCTTTTCATCGTTACAACAACATGATTTTTGGATATGCATTGCTAATGACCCGTGGGAGCATCATTTTGAGGAAGATAATTACAGGCCCATAAAAGAGTTTACTGCCGAGCAGTTTTCGGTTATGCTTAACAGTTACTCTTTTCTAAAAATTGCTGCAAAAATTCCGGTAGAACAATGGAATGATACAGCTGCTTTTATAAAGCAGTCATTTTTGCAATTAATAAACTTGCTGAAGAATTAATTTCCTAGGCGATGGAAAAGGTCTTTCACCTGGTATTCCCAAAGTTGACTGGAGTCTTTAATATCTTTTTTATCTGCAAAATCCTTGATCTTAAGGATCGTTTGATTGGTAACTTCCGACTTTTCTATACTGAACTCGAAGTATTCATCTTTAGGTGCATGCAACCAATGAAAACGTACAAAATTGTCTTCTTCACTTTCCAATAATTCTGCTTGTTCATCAGAGCCATTCCACGAAAAACTAAAAATACCATCTCTTTCATTTACTTTATCAGCAAACCATTCTTGCAATCCGGCAGGTGTACTTAAGAAATCATACAATATTCCAGGCGAACATCTAACCGGGTATTCCAGGGTGTAAAGCGCTTTTTTACTCATTCCACTTAATTAAATAATCTTTGAATGCTGCAATAATAGGAAAATATACTTGCTAACAAAATATTTTTAGCAAGTATTTTTTGTTAAATGGCAATGTGTTTTTTCTTAAACATCCAAATACCTACCCCAAAAATTTGACTTTTGTTAAAATAAAATTTTGGTCACATATTAAAATGATATAAATTACGTTAATGTAGAGATGAGCTTTAAAAAGCCTAACGATTTGCTGAATATTTTTTAAAATAATCATCTTAACAATAAACCAAAACCAACCAACCCATGAGTATGCGTCAGCTCAAAATCACGAAGTCGATCACTAATCGTGAGAGCCAGAGTCTTGAAAAATATTTACAAGAGATCGGCAAGGTTGAATTGATTACTCCCGAGGAGGAAGTGAAACTGGCTATTCGTATCAAGCAAGGCGATCAGTCCGCGTTAGACCGTCTTACCAAAGCCAATCTACGTTTTGTAGTATCTGTTGCCAAGCAGTATCAAAACCAGGGATTAACACTTCCCGACTTAATCAACGAAGGAAATCTAGGCTTAATAAAAGCTGCACAACGCTTTGATGAAACCAAAGGGTTCAAATTTATTTCTTACGCTGTTTGGTGGATACGTCAAAGTATTTTACAAGCGTTGGCAGAACAATCAAGAATTGTACGTTTACCTTTAAATAAAGTAGGGCTTACAAACCGCATCAGCAAGGCGTTTTCACAATTAGAACAGGAGTTTGAACGTGAACCGACTGCTGAAGAATTAGCAACACTGTTAGACCTGGAAACAGAAGAAGTAGCCGCAACATTAGGCGCATCTGCCCGTCACGTAAGTATGGATCAGCCATTAAGTGATGGTGAAGAGAGTACATTAATTGATGTGCTGGCAAATCCCAATGCTGACAGCACCGACATGGATATTAATTTCAAAGCTTCTTTAAAAACAGAAATAGAACGTTCATTAAGCACATTAACCGATCGCCAGAAAGAAGTAATTCGTTTCTTCTTCGGTATTGGTGTAGATCATCCGCTGAGTCTGGAAGATATCGGAGAGCGTTTTAATCTTACAAGAGAAAGAGTACGCCAGATAAAAGACAAGGCTATTACCAAGCTGCGTACAACTTCCCGCTGCAAGTTATTGCGCACTTATTTGGGAACATAAGATTTTCATACATTTGCAAACTTAATAGTAGAGTGAACTTCGGTTCACTTTTTTATTTTAATTATTGTCCGGGCAGATGTGCAGATAGCAACATCGTTGTGTCACTCACTTGTACGGCATATCAATATTCATCAAGTTAATGATGAATAGTCAATGGTGAAATAAGGTTGATTTATTTTAAACCCGACGACATTTCACTATTCACAATTCATTATTCACAAACTAAATATCATGTTCGAAAGTTTAAGTGAAAAATTAGACAGAGCCTTTAAAAATATAAAAGGTCAGGCCCGCATTAATGAACTCAATATTGCCAATACAGTAAAAGATATTCGTCGTGCATTGGTTGATGCGGACGTGAACTATAAAATAGCCAAAGAGTTTACCGATACTGTAAAAGAAAAAGCATTAGGCGAAAAAGTATTAACAGCGGTTAGTCCCGGGCAATTGATGACGAAGATCGTGCAGGATCAGCTAACCGAACTAATGGGCGGCGAAGAAAGCAGCTTTACAATTACAGGTAATCCTGCTGTTATTTTAATTGCAGGGTTACAAGGTAGTGGTAAAACAACGTTCAGCGGTAAGCTGGCGAATTATTTAAAAACAAAAAAAGGTAAATCGCCATTGTTGGTTGCTGCAGATATTTATCGTCCTGCGGCGATCGATCAATTGGAAGTATTGGGCGGACAAATAAATGTAGATGTTTATAGCGAACGTGAAAATAAAGACCCAGTAAGCATTGCATTAAATGCTATAAAAGAAGCAAAGACAAAAAATAAGAACGTGGTTATTATAGATACTGCCGGTCGTTTAGCAGTGGATGAAGTGATGATGACTGAGGTTGCGAACGTTAAAGCTGCTATCAATCCACAGGAAATATTATTTGTAGTAGATAGTATGACAGGGCAGGATGCAGTAAATACTGCTGCTGCATTTAATGAACAGTTGGATTTTACCGGCGTTGTATTAACGAAGCTGGATGGTGATACAAGAGGTGGTGCGGCACTTTCTATTAAATACACGGTTAAGAAACCGATCAAGTTTGTAAGCAGTGGCGAAAAGATGGAAACATTGGATGTGTTCTATCCCGAACGTATGGCGCAACGTATCTTAGGTATGGGAGATATTGTGAGTTTAGTAGAAAAAGCGCAGGAACAATTTGATGAAGCAGAAGCAAAAAAATTAGAAAAAAAGATCCGTAAAAATCAATTCGACTTTGAAGATTTTAAAACGCAATTGCAGCAGATAAAAAAGATGGGAAACCTGAAAGACTTGATGGGAATGATTCCAGGCGTAGGCAAGCAATTGAAAGATGTAGATATTAAAGACGATGCGTTTAAAGGAATTGAAGCGATCATAAACTCTATGACATTAGAAGAACGTCGTAATCCAGACCTGATAAGTCCAAGCCGCAAGACACGTATATCAAAAGGCAGTGGAAGAGATATGAATGAAGTAAATCAATTCCTAAAGCAATTTGAACAAATGAAGAGCATGATGAAAATGATGAACAAAATGCCAATGGGAAGAATGCCTGGATTTGGAAGATAAAAAGCTACTAATTTTCAAATGGCAAAAATTCATCTTGAAACATTTATAAATGCTCCCATTGAAAGAGTTTTTGATTTAGCAAGAAGCATAGACCTACACAAACTTTCTACAAAAGGAACAAATGAAGAAGCCATTTCAGGAAGAACTTCCGGGTTAATTAATTTAGGTGAAACAGTAACCTGGAGAGCAAAACACTTAGGTATCTATCAAAACTTAACGGTAGAGATCACGCAATTTGACAGGCCAAATTTATTTGCAGATAAAATGATCAAAGGTGCATTTTCATCTATGAATCATGTGCATCAATTTGAAAAACTTGATGGGAAAACTAAAATGACAGATACTTTCGAGTTTAAAGCTCCGTTAGGCATTTTAGGAAAATTAGCGGAAATAATATTCTTGAAAAATTATATGACCAGGTTTCTTTTGATTAGAAATGAGGAATTAAAATCAATAGCAGAAGGAAATGAATGGCGAAAGCTTTTGATAGATTAATAAAATACAGCGATCAATTTTTTCTTAGTAATTTATAAATCTTAACCGCACTCATCAACACAACAATAAATAATACCAATCCAATTAATCCCCATACAACACTGATGCCTTGCTTTACTACAGCCAACATAACAATAGCAATTAAAAAGATAGTGGAGATCTCATTCCATATGCGAAGTTGTTGAGAAGTGAATTTAAAAACTCCTTTTACCTGCTGCTTAAAAATTATATGTAGTGTAATAAAATATACATACAACAAAAAAACAAATACCAGTTTTATTGCCAGCCATTGTGGTAAAGAAAAATTATAGTAGGTATACCAAACCAATGGACCAAATATTAATGTAAGAATAGCAGATGGTAATGTAATGATGTACCACAAGCGTTTCATCATTATAGTAAACTGTTTGCGAAGGATTTGTTTTTCTGTTTCTTCTTTTTCTCCCGCTTCAGTATTGTAAATAAACAAACGAACAATATAGAACATACCGCTGAACCACGTTACAATGAAAATGATATGTAGAGCGAGTATGTATTCCATGCTGTTTATTAATTGGTGCTTGATAATTCCGAAGCCTGGCTTCCAACTTCCAGCTCTTGACTTTCGATCAACTTAACAATTGCTTTTACCCAAAGCGGATGAACATTTAAGCAAGGGATCATTTCATAGCTTTCACCACCTGCATGTAAAAACTCTTTTTTACCACGTTCTGCTATTTCTTCCAATGTTTCCAAACAATCACTTACAAAGGCAGGACAAACGACCAATAGTTTTTTTACTCCTTCTTTGGGCATTTCCTGAAAACGTACATCCGTAAATGGCTTCAGCCATTTTTGATTTAATCTTGATTGAAAAGAAATGCTGTATTTATTAGCAGGTAAATTTAATTTTTCTGTTACCAGCTTCGTTGTTTGTCGTACTTGATGGCGATAACAAAATTCATGCGCCGGCGAATCTATTTCACAACAGGCATCAGATGATAAGCAATGAGATTGGGTAACATCGCTTTTATGAATATGTCGTTCGGGAATGCCATGATAGCTGAACAATAAATGGTCATATTGTTTATCTATATAAGGACGAATGCTTTCCGCCAATGCATTTATATACTCTTCGTTATTGTAATAAGGCTGTATTGTAGTAAGCTTAAAAGAATACTTATTTTTTTTGTGAACTTCTTTCATGTATTCTACTGCCGTTTCATAGCTGCTCATAGCGTAATGAGGATACAAAGGCAATAGAATTACTTCATCTAAGCCGGGAACTTTTTGTAGTAATTTTTTATATGCGTCATTTGGTGTTGGATTGCCATAGCGCATCGCAATTTCAACAAGCTCTTCAAATTCGTTCTGAACCTGCTCTTGTAATTGTTTAGTAAGATGAACCAACGGAGAACCATCTTTTGTCCAAATGCTTTTATAAGCTTCAGCAGAATTTTTTACACGGGCAGGAATAATAATTCCTTTCACTAAAAAATTACGTATTAAAAAAGGAACATCAATTACTCTTCCATCCATTAAGAACTCACGCAGGTAGCGCTTTACATCGCTTACTTCCGGCGAATCAGGCGAGCCAAGATTCATTAAAATAATTCCTCTTTTCATACACTTAAAATGTTTGCAAAGCTATGATAAAAGCGTGCTGAAAAATTATCATATAAAAAATGAAATTATGCACATTATTTTTTTACTCAGAAATGACAATCCAATGACGTAAATAATTCGCTTGCAGCGCTTGCGAAACTAACTTTGCAGCACGACGAGAAAAGAAAATTTTTCAATGACAGGAACTGCGATAACCGACGTTGACCATTTTTTTATAGCAGGTATCAACTATAAAAAAACCGACGTCTCCATTAGAGGACAATTTGCGATCAACACAGACCAATACAATGCTTTACTTTCAAAAGCTACCGATAAAGGTTTAACCGAACTCTTTGTTTTATCTACATGTAACCGCACCGAAATTTATGGCGTTGCCAACGAAGCAAACGATTTGATCGAAATACTTTGCAACGAAACAACAGGCAATACAGATACATTCAATGAATTAGCATACGTTAAAAAAGGCAGTGACGCAGTTGAACATTTGTTCTCCGTTGCTGCAGGATTAGATTCACAGATATTGGGAGATTATGAAATTGTAGGGCAGTTAAAGCAAGCTGCCAAGTTTGCTAAAGAAAGAAATTTTATCGGAACATTTTCTGAACGGTTGATCAATAGCGTACTGCAATCGTCTAAATCAATTAAAACAAATACAGAACTGAGTGGCGGAACAGTTTCAGTTTCATTTGCAGCTGTACAATTTTTGCGCAATACGGTTACGGATATACGCAATAAAAATATTTTGTTGATCGGTGCCGGAAAAATTGGTCGTAATACCTGCAAATATTTAGTATCGCATTTTGGTGCTTCGCAAATAACTGTTATAAATCGTACCGATGAAACGGCTGTTGAATTAGCGCAGGAATTAAATATTCATCAAGCGCCTTACAGTGATTTATATACAGAATTAGAAAAAGCTGACATTGTTTTGGTTTCAACCAATGCAAGTGCGCCTATCATACTTAAAGAAAATATTTCTTTAGCATCGCCTAAAATATTGATAGATCTTTCTATTCCTAATAATATTGATCCCGTAGTTGTGGAGCTGCCAAACGTTACTTTAATTAATGTAGACGAATTGGCAAAGCAAAAAGATGAAACACTTCAAAAACGTGAAGCAGAAGTACCTCACGCAAAACAGATCATTGAAGAACACATAAATGATTTTATTGATTGGCATAACATGCGCAGGCATGTGCCGGTGCTAAAAGCGGTGAAGAAAAAATTAATGGAAATTAATCAATGTGATTTCTTCCATGATGAATATCCCCCTTTATTAACTCCGGTTGCCAACAATACAGAAACCATTCAGAAAGTAATAAATAATATGGCGGTGAAGCTGCGCACTAATAACACTAAAGGTTGTCAGTACATCGAAGCTATCAATGATTACATCACTTCCGGCAGCAATTCCTAAGCATGGAAAAAATTATTCGCATCGGCACAAGAGAAAGCCAGTTGGCTGTTTGGCAGGCAAAAGAAGTACAACGCTTACTTTCACAACACAAGTATACAAGTGAACTGGTTTATATAAAAAGTGATGGTGATATTGACCTGGTAACACCGTTATATGAAATAGGTGTGCAGGGAGTTTTCACCAAAGCATTGGATGCAGCTTTATTAAGTGACCAAATAGATATTGCAGTTCACTCAATGAAAGATGTGCCAACGCAATTAGCAAAAGGAGTGGTACAAGCGGCTGTGTTGGAGCGAGCGAATTACAAAGATATTTTCGTGAGTCGTAAATCGGCAAACGTCAATTTCACAATTCATGATTCACATTTCACGATTGCAACATCAAGTATTCGTCGTAAAGCGCAATGGCTACATCGTTATCCAAACTCAACAATAGAAAACCTGCGGGGCAATGTAAATACCCGGTTGAAGAAATTGAATGAAAGCAATTGGCACGGAGCCATCTTTGCTGCAGCAGGATTAGAACGCATAGGACTTCGCCCGGAAAATAGTATTGAGTTGGATTGGATGTTGCCGGCGCCGGCACAAGGTGCCATAATGGTGGTTTGTAAAGAAGAAGATGAATTTTCAAAAACAGCTTGCGCAAATTTTAATGATGGATCAACTGCATTATGTGCAAAAATTGAAAGAGACTTTTTAAGAAAATTATTGGGCGGATGTTCAACCCCAATAAGCGCTTTAGCAACAATTGAAAATGATACAGTGTATTTTAAAGGAAACATTTGTTCATTGAATGGATCTCAAAAAGTTGAAATAGGAAAAACAATTGCAGTAGATGAAGCAGGTGATATAGGCAATATTGCTGCCGATGAAATTTTACAAAAAGGTGGTAGCGAATTAATAAAAGAAATACAAAATGCCGGCAAATAGAATAAATATTTTAAGCACTCGTCAATTACCCGAAACGCTGCTCATTAAAGCATTTGAGAATAATATACGCATTACCACTATACCCTTTATCAAAACAGAAAAAATAAAAGATGCTGAGTTGTTAGAGCATATTGAGGCTTTGGCAGAACAAAAAATAACAGTAGTCTTTACCAGCGTTAATGCAGTAGAAGCACTAACATCAACGCTTACCATAAAACCTGACTGGGATATTTATTGCATTGGCGGAATAACAAAAGATACAGTAATAAATTTTTTTGGCGAGGCAAGTGTTAAGCGTACTGCACGTAATGCAGCAAATTTGGCAGAAAAAATAATTGGAGCAAATATTACCATGCCGATTATTTTCTTTTGCAGCAATCATCGCCTGGATCGGTTGCCTAATATTTTAAAAGCAGGCGGTGTAAACTTTAAAGAGTTAATTGTTTATAATACGGTAGAGACGCCTGTTTTGATAGAGAAAGAATATGATGGTATTTTGTTTTTCAGTCCGAGTGCGGTACATAGTTTTTTCTCTGTTAATACCATTCCTGTTGAAACGGTTTTATTTGCGATTGGTAAAACAACAGGAGCAACTATCGAAACTTATGCATCCAATGAAACAAATGCCAGCGAATGGCCAAGACAAGAGCAATTGATAGACCAGGTAATAAATTATTATGAGCAAGTGAAACATGGGGATTGATTTTGGAACAGGCAATTGTTCTTTATTCATCATTGTTGTGTCACTCACTTGTACAGCATATCATTATTAAACTTTTTTAATGCTACAAAACGATCTATTATTAAGAACATTGAGAGGAGAGCAAACAGAACGCACACCCGTTTGGATGATGCGCCAGGCAGGACGTTATTTGCCTGAATACATGGCTTTGCGTGAAAAATATGGTTTCTTTGAAAGATGCCAGACGCCTGCATTAGCAGCAGAAATAACTATTCAGCCGGTTGATATAGTTGGAGTAGATGCAGCCATTTTATTTTCTGATATTTTGGTAGTGCCACAGGCAATGGGCATGGAAGTGCAATTGATAGAAAGCAAAGGACCTTTTTTACCGGAACCGATCAAAACGCAAAATGATTTTCAACGGTTACGCATACCCGAAGTGGAGGACAAATTAGGTTATGTATTTGATGCGATCAAATTAATAAAGCAGGAATTAAATGATAGAGTTCCTTTAATTGGTTTTGCCGGCGCTCCGTGGACATTGCTTTGTTACATGGTGCAAGGCAAAGGCAGCAAAACGTTTGATGAAGCGAAAGCATTTTGTTATCAGAAACCTGAATTAGCACATCAACTATTGCAAATGATTACTGATACTACAATTGCTTATTTGAAAGGACAAGTAAAGGCAGGAGTTGATACTGTGCAAATTTTTGATAGCTGGGGCGGTTTACTAAGTAAAGAAGATTTCGAAACCATTTCTCTGCCATACATCAACCAAATTGTAAATGCATTGAAAGAGGAGACATTGGTGATCGTGTTTGCGAAAGGATCGTGGTATAGTTTAAAAGAAATGGCTTCAACAGGCGCTCATGGCTTAGGGATTGATTGGACAATTACGCCGCAAATGGCAAGAAAATTTGCAGGAGATAATGTGGTGCTTCAGGGAAATTTTGATCCGGCAAAGTTGTTATCGCCAATACCTGTTATTAAGAAAGAAGTGAAAGCAATGCTTAAGAATTTCGGTGGACAATCTCATGTTGCCAATTTAGGTCATGGTATTTTGCCAAATGTTCCGGTTGATCATGCCAAAGCTTTTGTTGATACGGTTAAGGAAGAAAGTTATAAACTTAAGAGTGAAGTAGTAGGATAATCGTAACAATTTTAAAAATCAGTTGAATCAGGTAAATCATACAAATCATGGTTCAGACAAACAAAATACAAACAAAAGAATTTCGTAATAGGTGGATAGAATATATTCATAACCTGCAAAATGCTATTTGCACTGCTTTGGAAGCGGCGGATGACAAAGCGAACTTTGTGGAGGAAGAATGGCAACGCAAGCCAGATGGTACAGGTGGTGGTGGCAGAACAAGAGTAATTGCCAATGGTAACATATTTGAGAAGGGCGGTGTAAATACATCCGTTGTATTTGGAGGGCTAACAGATGCGATGCGTAAGGTATTAAAAATGCAGGACGAATTAAAAGAGGGTGGAAGTTGGTTTGCTTGTGGCTTGTCGTTGGTATTGCATCCGCAAAATCCTTATGTGCCAACAGTTCACGCCAACTGGCGTTATTTTGAATTATATAATGAAGTAGGTGATGTTGTTGCCCGTTGGTTTGGCGGTGGAACAGATCTAACTCCTTATTATTTATTTGAAGAAGATGCAAAACATTTTCATCAAACCATAAAAAATACAATGGATAAATTCGATAAATCGTTTTATCCAAAATATAAAAAGCAATGCGATGAATATTTTGTCAATTCGCATCGCAATAATGAAGCAAGAGGAATTGGTGGCGTGTTCTATGATCATCTAACTCCGACGGATGATACAGATGCAGAAAAATTATTTCAATTTCAACAGGCTAACGGGAATGCCTTTTTAGCAGGTTATCTACCTATATTGAATAAACGCAAAGATTTTACATACGGCGATAGAGAAAAACGTTGGCAGGAAATAAGAAGAGGCAGATATGTTGAGTTTAATTTGTTGCATGATAGAGGAACAATATTCGGCTTAAAAACAAGCGGACGTACGGAAAGTATTTTAATGAGTCTTCCGCCGACCGTGCGTTTTGAATATAACTATCAGCCTGAGAAAGGAAGTGAAGAAGATAAATTATTACAAGTGTGTTTGCAGCCTAAAGACTGGTTAAATGAAGTGGAAGATATGGATGCCAACGAATGGGCTAGAAGAGTAAATACAACCTGTTAAGTAAAAAAATAGAAATGTACTTACAAAGAAGAAATAGAATATTACGTCAATCACCGGCAATAAGAAATTTAGTTGCGGAAACTAAATTAACACCGGATGATTTTATTGTGCCTTTATTTATTGATGAAGGCAGTAATATAAAAACAGAAATTGCTTCTATGCCCGGCTATTATAGAAATAGCTTAGACATAACAGTTAGTGAAGTAAAAGAATTGTGGAGCATGGGCTTAAAATCTGTTTTGCTTTTTATTAAATGCAAAGACGAATTAAAAGATAATACGGGTAAAGAAGCATGGAATAAAAACGGGTTGATGCAACGCAGCATTAAAGCTATCAAAGATGCAGTTCCTGAAATGGTAATCATGACAGATGTTGCATTGGATCCTTTTTCTTCTTATGGACATGATGGTATTGTAAAAGATGACGAAATTATAAATGACGAAACAGTAGAAGCATTGGTAAAGATGAGTATCAGTCATGCAGAGGCAGGTGCGGATTTTGTAGCACCAAGTGATATGATGGATGGAAGGATCGGCGCTATAAGAAAAGGATTGGAAGAAAATAATTTTACTAAGGTTGGTATTATGAGCTACAGCGCTAAATATGCCTCCTGTTTTTACGGACCATTTAGAGATGCATTAGATAGTGCTCCCGGTTTTGGCGATAAGAAAACATACCAAATGAATTATGCCAATCGAATAGAAGCCATTAAAGAAACTTTGATGGATATAGAAGAAGGCGCTGATATAGTAATGGTAAAACCTGCAATGGCTTATCTTGATATTATTCGTGAAGTAAAAAACAGTGTGCAGGTTCCCGTTAGTGCGTATCATGTAAGTGGTGAATACGCCATGATAAAAGCCGCTGCAAAAATGGGCTGGTTGGATGAAAACAAAGCAGTTATTGAAAGCTTAACTTCTATTAAAAGAGCCGGCGCAGATTTGATAGCAACTTATTTTGCGAAGGATGCTGTGAAATTAATAGCTCAATAAAGAAAGTCTGTATAAGTGAGTGACACAACGATGCTCAACAAAGAACAACTGCTTGCCCCAAAACACTAAAAATGAATATTACTAATAGCGAACAATTATTCGCAAGAGCTCAAAACTCTATCCCTGGCGGTGTAAACTCTCCTGTGCGTGCATTCAAAAGCGTAGGCGGAACGCCACTCTTCATCAAAAAAGCAAAAGGAGCATATTTATACGATGCAGACGATAACAAATACATCGACTACATCGCTTCATGGGGACCAATGATCCTAGGTCATGCTTACGAACCTGTCGTAAAAGCGATCCAGGAATATGCTGAATATTCAACTTCATACGGAGCGCCGACAGAATTGGAAATAAAAATGGCAGAGCTAATAAAAAGCATGGTGCCGAATGTGGATCTGATCCGCATGGTAAGCAGCGGTACCGAAGCTTGCATGAGCGCCATTCGTGTGGCGAGAGGTTATACAAGAAGAAACAAGATCATAAAATTTGAAGGTTGTTATCATGGTCACGCTGATTCATTTTTAGTAAAAGCAGGAAGCGGTGTGGCAACATTTAATATACAAACTGTTCCCGGGGTAACCGCCGGCGTTAGTAATGATACATTGACTTGTGCTTACAACGATTTAGATGCAGTGCAAAAGCTTGTTGAACAAAATAAAAACGAGATTGCTGCTATTATTATAGAGCCCGTTGCAGGCAATATGGGTTGTATTTTACCAAAGCCCGGATTTTTAGAAGGCATTCGCAAGATCTGTGATGAAGAAAAGATCATTTTCATTTTTGATGAAGTAATGAATGGTTTTCGCTTAGCATTAGGGGGCGCACAGGAAAAACTAAACATCGATGCCGACCTGGTTACTTACGGAAAAGTGATCGGCGCCGGAATGCCTGTTGGTGCTTTCGGAGGTAAGAAACATATCATGGAAGTGGTGTCGCCTCTGGGCAATGTTTACCAGGCAGGAACATTAAGTGGTAATCCCATCGCTATGATCGCCGGTTATACTTTATTAAAAATATTGAAAAAACAACCACAATTACTGAAAGAGCTCGATGATAAAACGGAGTATCTGAAAAATGGTCTTGACAAAGTTCTGAAAGCATGGGGCGAACCGTATGTAATCAATCATCTTGGCTCTATGATCAGTATTCACTTTAGTGAACAACCTGTTACTGATTTTGCTTCAGCTGCAGCAGCCAATAACGAACGCTTTAAAAAATTCTTTCATGCAATGCTCAATCGGGGCGTTTATTTGCCACCTTCTGCTTTTGAAAGTTGGTTTTTGAACAATGCACTCACAAAAACTGACCTGGATCATACAATTTCAGCCGTTGCTGATAGCCTGAAAGAGTTAACATAAATCGCTATTCAAATTTTTGGAATTTCAGTTTCAGGAAGTTATCTTCGCATTTCCTTTTTTAAGGAATATTAGAAACCCCAATTATTCACAACCCCAAAAAATGTCTATTTTTTATGGCTGTTAAAATGAGACTGCAACGCCATGGTTCAAAGAAAAGACCATTCTACTTTATCGTTGTAGCAGATGCCCGTAGCCCACGCGACGGAAAATTCATTCAAAAACTTGGAACTTACAATCCGCTAACCGTTCCGGCGACAATTCAGATTGATCGTCAAAAAGCATTGGATTGGTTGCACAAAGGTGCTCAACCTACCGACACAGTTCGTCGTATCCTTTCTTTCAAAGGCGTATTGTATTTAAAACACCTTTTACGTGGTGTTAGCCTTGGCTTGTTTGATGAAGCAGCTGCAATGATCAAGTTTACATCCTGGAGTGCTGAACACGATGCACAGGTTGCAAAGCGTCAAACTGCTCACAAAAAAGCACGTATTGATAGCCGCAATCAACCGTTTGTAAAAAAGGTTAGAACTGAAGCACCTGCAGCACCAGCTGCCGAAGAAACAAAAACAGAAGAATAAAATTTTTTATATCAACCCTGTTGAGTTAATTCATTCAAGTCCTGTTTTCATAACAGGACTTTTTTTATTTTTAATTGTGATACTGGCCGCAGTGCTGCTATTGAACATCGTTGTGTCACATTTCGTTCATCGGTGTTGCTACTATTGAGCTTTAATTAAAGCGTAGTTGTTTCACGCAAAGCCGCAGGGTTTAAAGCATGTTCAATAATAGCCAAGTCTTTAAATCTAAGAATAGAATTACTGAAGCACAGTTTACAGTAGTACAAAAGCTTAATCAGGGAACCAACCGACAAACGGGCTGTCATCGTTTGTCGGCGGCTTTTTTGGTTACTTTTTTTCCGCAAAAAAAGTAACATAAGAGATTAACAAAATCATTATTAATTAACCAATGTCTGAATATTTCAAAATAGGAAAACTCGTAGCCACCTTTGGTTTCAAAGGCGAGCTCATATTAAAACATAATCTCGGTAAAAAAACTTCTCTTAAAGGGTTAGAACATTTTTTCGTTGAAGAAGGAACCAATAACTTTTTGCCCTACTTCATCCAATCAACCAAAATAAAAAACGACGAAGAGCTATACATAATTATAGAAGGTTTTGATACAAAAGAAACCGCCAAAAAGTTAGTAGCAAAAGAAGTATGGTTACTGGAAGAGGACTTTACTAAATATTCCTCTAAGTCCGCCCCCATCTCATTTCTCGGCTATAATTTAATTGATGGAAAAAACGATTTAGGAAAGATATTGGAAGTGATAGAACAACCACATCAAATATTGTGCACCCTTTCAATAAATGATAAAGAAGTACTCATTCCTTTGCACGAAGATTCATTAGAAAAGATCGATAAAAAGAATCGTAAAATATATGTAGCTCTTCCGGATGGTCTGCTGGATATTTATATCGGGTAGCGCAAAAAATAAATAACATTTGCAAAAGTGACACTTGTTAATATCTTTGCTCACCCATTTCGACTACTGCACAAACAGAAATTATGAAGAACAATAAGGAACAATATCTTAACGGAAGCAAAAAAATTGCTTTAATTAAGAGTCCTAAAAAGCTGGTAGATAGTTATCCTAAAGCTGCTATTACAGTAGATTGTGCAATTTTTGGTTTTGTAGAAAATGAGTTGAAAGTTTTATTGATACGCAGTGATATTGAAGCATACAAAGATAAATGGTCTTTACTCGGTGATATTGTAAAAGTAGATGAGGAATTAGATGACGCCGCTGATCGTGTATTATTTGAAAGAACAGGAATGACGGATGTTTTTTTGGAACAGGTAAAAGCTTTCAGCAACCCTCAGCGTCATCCCGGCGGTAGAGTAATTACCATCGCTTATGCATCTCTGCTAGATATTCGCCATCATCAATTAAAAATTACCGACAACGAATTGCATTGGCATCCTGTAAATAATTTACAGGATATGGCATTCGATCATAAGCAGATCATAGACGCCTGCTATACCTGGTTACAAAAGATGATACAGGAACATCCATTGGGATTGAACCTCCTGCCTGATAAATTTTCTCTCCGTGAATTACAAAATTTATATGAAGCTATCCTCGGGGTAAAACTGGATAGAAGAAACTTCCGCAAAAAATTCTTCTCTATGGACTTCCTTATTGATACCGGCGAAATGGAAGAAGACGTGCCTCATAGACCGGGTAAATTATACAAGTTCAACTTCAAAAAGTACGAACGCAATAAGAAGCAGTGGTTTACCATTGACTTTTAGCGTTACCGTTTCACACAATGAGGCAAAGAAAACAAAGTTTACAACGGTTTTATTCTTTGTTTCTTAGTATTCGTTGTTCGCTTTGTGTGAAATAATATTGTACATTTACTACTGTGTAAAAAATACACAATTCATTGCCATATAAATTTTGCCACATGAAGAAAGTAGTATTCCTTCTCTGTTCGCTATTCTCTATTTTATTAATAAATGCTCAATCTATCGATGTATATCCTACTCACTGGTGGGCAGGAATGAAAACAAATAAAATCCAGCTAATGCTTCGCAAAGCTGAGGGATTAACAACAGCAACTACACAAGTTACTTCCGGCAGCAGCGATATAAAAATTGGTAAAATCTATAAGCCCGAAAACAACCATTATTTATTTGTCGATATTGAAATCGCTCCAACGGCTAAAGCCGGGTATAAAAATATCTACATTAAAAACTCATCTTCATCTTATACTTTAAAATATCAACTAAAAGAAAGAAGAAAAGGAAGAGGAACAGCTTTTGCGCAAGGGGTTACCTCATCCGATTTTATTTATTTATTAATGCCTGATCGATTTAGCAATGGTGATTATAACAATGATAAAATTCCAGGCATGAGAGATCAATCGCTAAACCGGGATTCTATCTTTCTTCGTCACGGCGGTGATATGCAGGGTGTAATAAATCATTTAGATTATTTGCAGGACTTAGGTGTTACTACTCTTTGGATGACACCGGTTTTAGAAAATGATATGCCTAACAGAACAGAGCATGGTTATGCATTCACCAATGAATATAAAATCGATCCACGCTTAGGAGGCGAAGAAGCATACAAAAAACTAAGTGATTCTTTGCATCAACATGGAATGAAATTGATACAGGATGCGGTATATAATCATGTTGGAATTGAAAATATTTTTTATCGGGATATGCCGTTTAAAGATTGGGTACATCAATGGCCAAAGTATACACAAACATCTTATAAAGATCAAACCTTGTTTGATCCCTACGCAGCAACTATCGATAAAAAAGTAACAAGTGATGGATGGTTCACTCACCAAATGCCGGATATAAACCAAAGTAATCCGTATGTAGCTAACTTTTTAATTCAACACGCTATTTGGTGTGTAGAAGAGTTTGGAATAGATGGATGGCGTATTGACACATACATCTATAACGATCTTGAGTTTATGAATCGCTGTAACAAAGCGTTGACTGATGAATATCCTAAGATGACGATGTTTGGTGAAACCTGGGTGCATGGCGTTCCTAACCAAAGTTATTTTTGCCAGAATAATTATAACATCCCATTCAAAAGCAACCTGCAAGGCACAACAGATTTTCAATGTTTGTTTTACGGCATTCAGCCTGCGGTAAATGAAAATTTCGGTTGGACAGAAGGCGTAAACAAATTATATACTACTGCTGCGCAGGATTTTGTTTATAAAAACCCGATGAATGAAGTGATATTTTTGGACAATCACGATTTGCCCAGGTTTTATTCAGTAGTAGGAGAGGATATTAATAAGTACAAAATGGCTTTAGCCTGGCTATTTACTTTTAGAGGAATTCCTGAGCTGTATTATGGAGATGAAATACTAATGACCGGCTTTACTAACCCTGACGGTAATGTACGGCTCGATTTTAAAGGCGGTTGGAAAGAAGATACTGTAAATAAATTTTCATCCTCCGGAAGAACGCAAAAGGAAGATTCCATTTTTAACTACGTTAAAAAGCTGGCTAATTTCCGCAGAACATCATCCGCATTAAAAACAGGCAAGATGATGCAATATTTACCTGAAGACGGGTTGTATGTGTATTTCCGATACGATGCTAAACAGACTATAATGTGTATAATGAACACTTCTGATAAAGAAAAAAATATCGACCTTAAAAATAAATACGCTGAAAGAGCAGGCAGTTTTACCAAAGCAATAGATGTTCTGACTGAGAAGAATTTAGGAGACAATTTTACGATAACTCCAAAAGCAATGCTGATTTTACAGCTGGAAGATTAGTATTTTAAGCCTTTTATAAATATATTTTACAAAGAATTAAATTCTCATTCATCGTATGTTTAAATAATGGGCAGCTGGCTTTTTGAAGGAAATGGTATTTCCATTCCGGCGTGGCTATTTGAGCAAAAAATAAATATTTTTTGCTAATGTGTAAAATTTACACGAACATTGCATCAGAAATAATTTTAACTTTTTATTTTTAATTCACTATATTTAATAAACGATTGATTAAAGCTATATGGGAATTGACTGCTGCTTTGCTTCCCCTAAAGGTTTACTAAGCCCAAAGACTGTTCAGCCTTTCGCCCATATTTTCACAATAGATAAAAGGAAAATTCAACGGAATTAATAAAATGTACAACAATAGCTTGATGCAAGTCAAATTATTGCCCGTACCGGATTTAATAACCAGGGTCTCTTATATATTTATTTGATGATTGTGAATTATCTAAAACAATGTAAACTATAAAGTATGAATGTAAAACGACTGCTTCTGTTAACGATTGTTTGGCTTGCCGGCATCTCTTATAGCATGGCTCAAAACAAAACCGTTTCAGGAAAGGTAACCGATTCAAAAACGGGCGCTCCCTTATCAAATGTTACCGTTAGTGTAAAAGGAACAAAATTGGCAGCACCAACTGCCGCTGATGGCAGTTTTTCAATTGCGAATGTTCCTGCAACGGCAACTTCATTAACTATTACATCGGTTGGTTATACTGCTCAAACAGTGCCAATTGGTGCCGGAGCTTTAAATATTAGTTTGGTAGCTGTAAGTTCTTCTTTAGATGAAGTTGTGGTAATCGGTTACGGCTCACAGAAGAAGAAAGAAGTAACGGGTGCTATTTCTAAAGTAACAAGTGAACAGATCAATAGTGCTCCTGTTCAAAGTATTGAAGCAAGTCTGCAAGGTAAAGCTCCTGGTGTGCAGGTAATAACCGGTAATGGTTTAGCAGGTTCCGGATCTGTAGTACGTATCAGAGGTACAGCATCATTAGCATCTAGTGGCGATCCCTTGTATGTGTTGGATGGTATTCCCATTTTTAACGACAACTTTGTTGTGGGCGCAAGTAATGGAGCTAATGAAAACCCTTTGGCATCTATCAATCCTAATGATATTGAATCTATAGAAATTTTAAAAGATGCAGGTGCAACGGGGATTTATGGTTCAAGAGGTGCCAATGGTGTTATACTTATTACTACTAAACGAGGTAAATCCGGTAAATTGACATTTACTTACAGCAATAAATGGGGATTAGATACATACACAGAAAAGCCTGATTTTGTTGATGGTCCTGAATGGTTGCAATTAAGACAGGAAGCCTGGGTTAACAGCGGTAATACAGGTTATGCACCTCTTCCCAATGGTGTTTCTTTATCTAAGGCTCAAACAACCAACACTGATTGGTGGGACCTGGTAACTCGTACGGGTATTATCAATGAACACAATCTCTCTATGAATGTTGGCGGAAAAAAGCTAAAAGCATTTGCCAATTTTACTTACGGTAAAGACGAAGGCTATATTGTCAATAATAGTTACACAAGAGTATCGGGAAGATTTAACTTAGATTATACTGCAAGTAAAAAACTAAAGATATCTCTTACTTCCGGTTATAATAATGGGATTAATGAGCAGCAACAAGGAACGCTGATAAAAGCAATGTCGTCAGCGCTACCCATCTATTCTGTTTATGATTCTGTTGGAGTTTATACTTCAGCCACATCAAACCCTGTTCGTGATCAGGCAAGGCAACAGCAAAGAGAATATGCAAGGCGTTTAACAGGAGGCTTAACAGTTGAATTTCAACCAATAAAAAATTTAATTCTGAAAGGCGTTGGTTCTATCGAAGATATCAATACTGTTAATTATTATTTTAAAGATAATAAGTACAATCATGGTGAAAACACTTTGTTCCCGGTAGATTCCGGTTATACCAGCGGTTCTCCTTATTTTGGAGATAACTGGACAGCTACTTTTACTGCTACTTATAATTTAAATATAAAGGATAAGCACAAGTTCACCTTCCTTGTGGGTAATGAGGAACAGGAAGCTAAAATTTATAACTATGTTGGAACTATTTCACAAAGTTCCAGTCAGCCTTATTGGGAAATTCCTTCTGCTTATGAAGCAAGAAAGGCAGATCTTTTGGCTAATGGAGGTATAGTAAAGCAAGGTGTTCCTTATGATTCGTGGACATTCAACAGTTTCTTTGGTCGTCTTAATTATAGTCTATTAAGCAAGTATTTATTGCAGGTAACATTGCGTGAGGATGGTTCTTCAAAATTCGGTCAAAACTCCAGGCATGGTTTCTTCCCTGCTGTTTCTGCAGCTTGGATAATTAGCGATGAAGCTTTTCTAAAAAATAGCAGGAGTATCAATTTTCTTAAACTAAGGGCAAGCTATGGAGAAGTAGGTAACTCTAATTACCCTGCTGGCCGTTATTATCCTGATTATAGAGCAGGAGGTGTGCCTTATTTGGGCAACGCTACACTTTACAATAATGCACCCGGCAATCCTGATCTTCATTGGGAAAAACTTAAAAATGCTGATGTGGCGTTGGAGTATGGATTATTTAATAACAGGCTGACAGGTGAAATTGCGTATTACCATAAATTATCTTCAGATATTCTATTTTATGTTGGAACACAAACATCTACAGGTTTCAATGGTGGTTGGAGAAATTTGAATGGCTCACAAATAAAAAATGAAGGGCTTGAGTTTAGTGCAGATTTTAAAATAATAAACACTAAGAATATCAAATGGACAGTTGGTGGAAATATCGCTAAGAACGATAATAGAGTCTTGGCATTCCCTGTAAGTCCTGATGTTACATCTGCTGCATCTTTCAACGATACAAGACTGCAGGTTGGTTATCCAATCGGGATTAATTATTTAGTTCGTTACTATGGAGTTGACCCTGCTGATGGCTTGCCAATTTGGTTGGATCAAAATGGCAAACAAACAAAAACTTATTCTCTTGACTACCGTGTACCCGATGGCTCAGTTCAGCCTGATTACTATGGAGGATTCAATAGCTCTTTTGCATATAAAAACTTCAGCGTATCTACCTTGTTTACTTATGTAATTGGAGGTAATATTTACGACGGTTCCGGTAAGGAACAATTTGCAGGAGTTTCATTTAACAATTGGGATAATTTTAGAACAGATTTTACTGACAGATGGACCAAACCCGGAGATATTGCTAAATATCCTAAGCTGGTAGATGATATTACGGAGTATCCAGGCGTAGTAAGCAAATATCAATTTAACTCCACAATGTTTTTGCATGACGGAAGTTATATAAGAATGAAGCAGATCACCTTCGCTTATCGCATTCCTAAAGCTGTATTGCTGAGATCTTTTATTAAAGATGCAAGTGTTTCTGTGTCGGCAAATAATCTTTTAACCTTTAGTAAATATCCTAATGGTGATCCGGAAGTTATCAGAGATTTCCAGGGACAAGGAGGAGCTGATAATAATGATATTGATAAAAACTTATCTCCTAACGTAGCATATTATACTACTCCTGCACAAAAGTCTTTTATCATTTCATTAAATGTTACTTTTTAATAATTAATAAATATAATTATGAAATATAAATTTTTTAATTCCTTATTACTAATTGCAGTTCTCTTCGTAGTTGAATCCTGTAGTAAAGATTTCCTGGAACGTCCACCAGAAGGTCAGTTATCAGAACCATTTAAAGATTCTACCGGTATTGCTGCTTTTGCTAATGGAGCCTATTTAGATTTTGTAAATAACAATTTTATCGGCGGTCATTTACAGAAAATAAGTGAACTGATGGCGGATCAATTGAAGAATAATTTCAGCGGAGATGATATAACTTTTTATAACAGAAATGCGCAATATTTTGGTGCAGAAATGGGCGATTTTTATCAGCAGGGATATAGGGTGATACACTCGGGAAATATTATGTTAGAGAACCTGGCTCAGGGTGGAAGCAATATTAATTATTATGAAGGAGAAGGAAAGTTTTTAAGAGGAGTAGGACATTTTGAATTAGTAAGAATGTTTGCTCAGCCTTATGGTTTTACACCTGATAATTCTCATTTAGGAATTCCGCTTAGAGTGAGTTCTAGTTTGGAAGCACTTCCACGCAGTACAGTAAAGCAGATTTATGATCAGGTAATTGCTGATCTACAAAGTGCAGATTCATTACTTCCGGCTACTCCGGCTGATGGAAAATATTACTCAGCTACAAAATGGGCTGCAGAAGCATATTTGGCTAAAGTATATTTCCAAATGAATGATTTTACAAATGCTTTTAAATATGCTGACATGGTAATTAACAGCAATAAATTTCAATTAGATTCAAATTATTCTGATCGCTTTTCATTGGGATTAAGTAAAGAATCTATTCTGAGAATTGCTGCGGCACCCGGTACTAATCAACCCGCAAGTGAAGTGCAGGGAAGCTGGAGATCGGATATAAACATTCCTTATTTCTATTTTACGGATGCTTATTTTAATGCGGCAACCTCTAATCCAAACGACGTTAGAGATACTGCATTTTATAGTACCACCTTACAACCGGGCTTTAATTCCTTACGTAAGTATAATAAGGATTATTTCGACTATACGGTTTTACATTTAACAGAAATGAAGTTAATACGGGCAGAGGCAGGAGCAGAAATAGCTAATAATAATCCTTCTGCTCTAGCAACTGCTATAGGTGATATAAACGATATATTAAATAGAGCATCTGGTTTTACAGGTTCTATGAATATACCAATAGGTTCAACTGCGGCATTGGTGATCAGCACCGCCAGAACACAACATGAACTGGAAATGGTAGGAGAAGGAAATCGTTTACAGGAAATAAAAAGAATTGGTGTATTGGAAGGAACGAATATTGATAGAAGAGGCTCTCCTTGGGATTGTAATGGATTTATTTTACCATTTCCTGCGCTGGAAACAGCATCTTATCCTGGTTTTGTGCAAAACCCAACAGGAGGATGCTTTTAATTGATTTAGTTACTTATTAATAAATACGAGTATGAAAAAAATATTAAAATACAGTTTGTTGTTACTTGCAATAACAATAGTAGAGCAATCTTGTACACCCGATGCGGTGCCGGCTTTAAAAGCTCCTGTTGCTGTAACCTCAGCATTTGCAGGCACATGGAAATTGTCCAGTGTGACACAAACAGATGAAGTTGCATCTTCAAAAGGATTTCCTTTTAAAACAATGGATATCACTAATTTATTTCCTTATAGCGACTTCTCATTAACATTAAATATGAATGGGGGTAATCCCACTACATTCAGTACAACACAAGGTAGTGCTCCAATTGTTATACCTATAAGCTCAGGCAATTGGTATTTTAATGATGCACAATACCCAGACTCATTAGTATTGGCAGGGGCAACAGATACTATAAGAATTAAGTTGGGATCTTATCCTACAGAAACATCGGCACAATTGCCTGTAGTGGTAAATAAGTATGATGCTTCTTCCGGAACAAAGCTTCTTTCTTACAGTTATCTTTTTACTAAACAACAATAAAAATATTCAACATGAAAAAAATAGTAAGTATAATTTTTTCAAGTGTGTTACTCACCCTAATTCATTTGAATATTTATGCGCAAAACGGAACGCCGGTAACAAGCCTATCTCCTGCATCATTTACAGCAGAAGACCAGGTTACTCTTACTGCTGATCTAAGCGGTACAGCAATGGCAGGTGCCAGTGATATTTATTTATGGATATGGTGTTACCATGATGCAGACGGACAGGCAGCAGATGCCAATGCAACTACCGCATTGAATGATGGAGGAACCTGGGCTTCTTTGGCAAACCCCGATGGTGTTAAAATGACAAAAGTTAATGGTGATGTTTGGTCATTTACATTTACAGGTACTACTTTGTTTGGTCTTACCCCTGGTACAATGTTTAGCTTTAATTATTTAGCAAGAAATATTGATGGTAGCAAACAAACAGATAATGCACTGACTAAGGGTAGCGGCTTTAAGTTTGATGCATTAATATTTACGCCTACAATGTTAAGAGTATTTCCTGCTAAGATCGATACCAATGATGTGGTGTCTGTAAATTTTGATCAAAGTCTGGCAACAGCGGTTAATGACCAACGCATGACGCCGGCTTCTGCAACTATTACTGCTTACGACGATCAAAATAATCAAATAGGAAACCCAATAACAGTTACTGCAAGAAAAACAGGTGCAACAATTTGGACAGCTACATTCATTCCTTCAGCAAACTTTGCAACACAGCAGAATGGACATAATCTTGCCGGGTTTAAATATCAGTTTAACGGAACGGTGTTAGATATATCGGGAAGCCCAACAACGGTAAGTACAGGGCAGGCTGATCTTGTTCCTTTTACGCCAATGAAATAATTTTTTAAAAAACTAATTATGAAAAAAATATTTTTTGTTCTAAGTGCAGTTTGCTTGATAATAGCTTCTTGCCAAAAGGCTGATTATTTTGGCAATACACCTACGGGAGAAGCATTAGGCCCTTTATCATTATTAGCTCCGGCAACAAATGATACCATCACACTTAATATTGCCATCCCGGATAGTACAGTGCAAATTAGCTGGACAGCAGCTACTCCGGGCGTACATACAGCACCTACTTATAAATGGGTAGCTGCATTAAAAGATGGCGGCGATATTAACGCTCCGATAATCTCTATTCCTTCTGATAATAATGGTTCGGCTACAACTTTAACACTTACACAAACGCAGGTTGATAGTGTATTAAATGCACACCAGGTTCCTGTAGGTGGTTCTGTTCAATTAATATGGGGGGTAGTGGCAGATAACGGAAGTACAACAGTACAGTCTGATAAAACAAATACACTTACTATTGCACGTTTTCAAACAAATGGTGTAACGCCATTTTTCTTATTAGGACCAGTCTCTTCGGCTAGTACAGTTACTATTAACCCGGGTTCAACATCAGATAGTGTGCGGTTCAACTGGACACGCTCTACCGGAACTCCTTCTGCAACGCCGGTTCTTTATACCATATATTTTTATAAAGATGATGGAAGTACTACTCCGTTATTCTCTTTACCAAGTAACAATTCAGGAGCCGATTCTGTATTCAGTATTTCTTATAAAGATCTTTCTGATGCACTTACATCAAATGGATTTTCAGATCTAACACAGATAGCAAACTTAAGATGGACGGCTACAGCTTCGTCGGGATCAGTAGTGCAATGGAACAGTTATGTAAACCAGTTTTATCTGGTTCGTAAAGTTAATTTGTTCTTAGTAGGCGGGGCAACTCCAATTAGTTGGACACCAACAGATGCATTACAATTTATCCAGGATAACTCTACTACAGGAGTGTACTATATATACACCTATCTGAATCCCGGAAATGGCGGATTTAAACTTTTAGGATTGAAAGCAGATTGGGGAGCAGCAGGTCAAACAATTTATGGAGAAACCAATGGTGCTGACCAATCAGGGAATAATGCTGCTAATAACACCGGGGTATTAACTACCAATAACGGTGGAAATAATATTGCAGTGCCAGGGGCAGCGGGTGTATATCGCATACAGGTAAATCTTGCCACTATGCAATATAATGTTGTTCAAAAAGGCGTGGGTATTGTTGGCGCAGTAAATGGTTGGGATGCCAACAACCCGATCTATATGAGCTATATGGGGGTTGATAAATTTATGATCTTGCAAGACTTTACTTCCGGGAATGAACAATTTAAATTTCACGATGGTGTAAACGGTTGGACAAGCGGTTATGGAAGCTCTAATTATTTTGGCGTTCCAAGTGGTGATAAATACGATCCTAACAATGCAAAAAATAAATTGATCATTCCTGGTGACAATGTTTTCCAGAATGATAATCCTGAACCTGCGCCAGGTAGATGGAGATTGATCTTTGACGGAAGTGATCCTTCAAATCTTAAATACCAGGTAACCTATGCAAATACTATGCGTATTGTGGGGGATGCGATTACTCCAAATTGGGATCCTGCAAACTCTCCACAAATGACTTATATGGGCAATGGTGTTTGGAAAGCAACAAATGTACAATTGGAAGGAGGTAAACAATTTAAGTTTGTCGCATCTGCATCATGGCCGTCTGGTGGACCAGATGATAAGTATTATTTAGATTATGAAGATAATGGACCAGGTAAGATAGCAGACAATGGCGGTAACAATATCTCATTTAGTGGAAGCACAGGTTTATATACTGTAACTCTGGATGAGTATAATCAAACATATACCATTCAATAAAAAAGAGATTCTTTAATTATACCAAACCGGTTCTTATTTTTGGAGCCGGTTTTTCTTTTCTTAAAATAATTACAATGAAACTTTCCCCAAAAAGATTACTTATTTCAATATTGCTTTTGGCTTTTTTAAAAAGCAATGCACAAACTCCTTCATGGATATTAAACGGAAATATCTATGAAGTAAATGTTCGCCAATACACACCTGAAGGCACTTTTAAAGCTTTTGAAAAACAGTTGCCCCGGTTAAAACAAATGGGAGCACAAACGCTTTGGTTTATGCCCATTAATCCTATTAGTAAAAAAGATAGAAAAGGAAGTTTAGGGAGTTATTATGCCATAGCTGATTATGGCGCTATCAATCCTGAATATGGAACATTACAGGATTGGAAACAACTGGTAAATAAGGCACATAGCTTAGGTTTTAAAGTAATAATTGATTGGGTAGCTAATCATACTGGCGCTGATAATTATTGGATCGAAAAACATTCCGACTTTTATGCAAAAGATTCTGCAGGCAATTTAATAGCACCTTTTGATTGGACAGATACACGCAAACTCAACTACAATAATCACGAATTAGCGGATAGCATGATTGCTGTTATGAAATACTGGATAACAGAAACCAATATAGACGGCTTTCGTTGTGATGTTGCTGGCGAAGTGCCCGATGCATTTTGGCAAAAATGTATTCCCGAACTAAGAAAGCTTAAAAATATTTTTATGCTGGCTGAGGGAGAAAAACCTGAGTTAAATAAAGATGGTTTTAATGCAACATATACATGGAGCGTGTTTAATGTAATGAAAGATATTGTAAAAGGTACTAAAGATGCCAACTCATTGGACAGCGCCATCAATAATTATGATACAACTTTTCCTAAAGGTTCGCTACATATGTATTTTACATCTAACCACGATGAAAATAGCTGGAATAAAGCAGATTATGAAACCACGCCAGGCATTACGCATGCGCCATTTGCCTTATTAACGCAAACAATGAAATCAGGTGTGCCATTAATTTATAGCGGACAGGAAGAACCTTTTTTAAGAGCCATCCGTTTTTTTGACAAAGACACAATAAGCTTTTCAAAGTATCAACGTGCAGCATTTTATACAACACTGTTGAAGTTAAAGAAGCTTCATCCGGCTTTGAATCCTGCTGCTGCTTATAAAAGAATAGCAACAGATAATGATAAAAATGTATTTGCCTATTATCGCTATGTGGCCAATCGTTTTGTATTGGTAGTGCTTAACCTGAGTAATACTAAACAAGTAGTGCATCTGAAAGATTTTACTGCAAAAACTTCTTTCGATATTTTCAAAAAGGAAACCAAAACTGTTTCTTCTTTTTCAACATTAACTTTGGCACCGTGGGATTATAAAGTGCTTATTGATAACGATGCTACTTTAAAGCTACAGTTCTGATCACAAATAGTTTATTTAAATGCCGGTTATTCCGGCATTTTTATTTTTATTAAAAGCGTATAATCATTGTAAATTAGCGTATGAAGTCAGCCGTAAAATTCTTTTTTGTTTTAACTATTTTGCTTGTTACTATTAAAACAAATGCACAAAATCCTGTAAAAGAAATTGGAGTCATAACAAGCACAATAGTTAGCACGCAATCCATTGATATTACTACACCAAGTGCATTTGCATCTGTAATTGCTTATTCGCCCAATATTATAAGAGTAAGGGTAGATAAACAAAAATTGAAACCTGATTTTTCTTATGCAGTAATTGCTCCGCCTCAAACAGTAAAAACTACTATCACACAAAATGATAGCAGCATTATCCTTCAGACCGATTCATTAAAAGCAGAGATCAAAAAAAATCCCTTTTCTATAATTTTCTATAATAAAGAAGGAAAAATTATCAGCCAGGATGAACAAGGATTAAATATATCATGGGTAGGAGAAGAAGTTTCTGACTATAAAAAAATGCAGGATGATGAACGTTTTATTGGGTTAGGAGAGAAGACCGGTAATTTAGATCGTCGCGGCAGCGGATATACAAATTGGAATAGTGATGTGCCCGGCTACAGCGCTTCGCAGGATCCATTATATTCGTCCATTCCATTTTATATCGGCATACATCATAACCTTAATTACGGGATATTTTTAGACAATACTTTTCAAACAGATTTCAATTTTGGAGCCAGTAACGATCGTTTCTCATCTTTTGGTGCACGTGGTGGCGAACTGAATTATTATTTTATTTATCATACTAAACTATCTGACATTATTTCTTCTTACACATCCTTAACAGGAAGAATGAAGATGCCGCCCATGTGGAGCTTGGGCTATCAACAATGCAGATGGAGTTATTATCCTGATACGGAAGTAATACGTATTGCACAAACAATGCGTGAGAAAAAAATTCCTTGTGATGGTATTACTTTGGATATTCATTACATGGACAAATACCAATTGTTTACCTGGGATAAGAATCGTTTTTCCGATCCTGTTAGTTTAACCGGTAATTTAAAATCACTTGGATTTAGAACTACGGTGATTGTTGATCCGGGCATTAAAGTAGCACCCGGTGCGCCTGCTTTTGAAAGAGGCTTGCAGCAAGATGCTTACGTAAAATACGTAGATGGGAAATATTATAGTGGCCAGGTTTGGCCAGGCTGGTGTTATTTTACCGACTTTACAAGTGAGAAGGGCCGGGCATTTTGGAGAAAGGAAGTAAAGTTTTTCCCTGATAATGGTGTAAGCGGTATTTGGAATGATATGAATGAGATTGCAACCTGGGGACAAAAAATGCCCAACAATATAATTTTTGATTTTGAAGGAAGAAAAGCATCTCATTTAGAAGCAAGAAATGTATATGGTTTCTTAATGGCACGTTCAAGTAATGAAGGATATAAAGAGGCCACCAATAAACGTCCGTTTGTATTAAGTCGCGCCGGTTATGCGGGCTTACAACGTTATTCAGCCATATGGACGGGCGATAATGTAGCAAGTGATGAACACATGATACTTGGAGTGCGCTTATTAAATAGTTTAGGATTAAGTGGCGTTTCCTTTACCGGTATGGATGTAGGTGGTTATACAGGAGGCAGTGCATCACCGGAGTTGTTTACTAGATGGATGCAACTGGGCGCATTCTTTCCTTATTATCGAAATCATAAAGAATATAATAACAGATCATCAGAGCCGTGGACTTATGGCGAAGAAGCGATTGCTAACCTTCGCCCGTTTGTAAATCTTCGTTATAAATTACTGCCATATTTATATGCTGCTTTTTATGAATCTACACAAGATGGATTACCGGTAATACGTTCATTGGCTATTGAAAATACGTTTGATGCGAATGTGTATGACAAGACATATCAAAACCAATTTTGTTTTGGTAATGCATTAATGGTCGCTCCTGTTGTAAGTACAAAAGATTTTGCAAAGATTTATTTTCCCAAAAGTAGCTGGTATGATCTTTTTAATGATTCTGTTGAACAAGGAGGAAAAGAAAAGATCATTCAATTATCAATGAAAGAATTACCGGTGTATGTAAAAGAAAGCAGCATCATACCGACGCAATCATTGGTTCAATCTACAGCTTATTCGCCTTCTGATACTTTAATAATACATGTATATAAAGGCAATCAGTCAAATAACTTTATTTATTATGAAGATGATGGAGAGAGCTTTGAGTATGAAAAGGGAAATTATTATAAAAGAAATATCAGTTACGATCCTTCACAAAAATCTATTGTAATTGATAAGCCGGAAGGAAGCTTTACTTCAAAATTCAAAAGTATTCAATTGGTTTTTCACGGGTTTACAGGCGTTGAAAAATTGAGAATAGATGACCAACGCGTTGCGTTTAAGAGAGCTCAATATTCTTTCTTAACAGATAATTCAACAGCTATAGCCGGTGAGCATTCCTGCAATGTATTGATAGCTGTATTTAAAAATGCAAATAATAAAATCGTTATTAAGTACTAACTTGTAATAGTACTTATGTCTGTTCAACATATCATAGCGCATTTTGATTTAGATTCTTTCTTTGTTTCGGTAGAAGTATTAAAAGATCCTTCACTAAAGGGTAAGCCTGTAATTGTAGGCGGCAATAGTAAACGTGGAATAGTAGCGGCTTGCAGCTATGAAGCAAGAAAGTATGGTATTCATTCAGCCATGCCATCTGCCAAAGCATTTCAATTATGTCCTCATGCAATTTCTATAAGAGGTTCTTATAGCGATTATAGCCGTTACTCAAGATGGGTAACACAAATAATTGCAGATAAAGCTCCATTATTTGAGAAGGCTTCTGTTGATGAATTTTATCTTGATCTAACAGGGATGGATAAATACTTTGATCCATTACAATGGACGATCGATCTGAGACAAAAGATCATTGACGAAACAAAATTGCCGATATCATTCGGATTGGCTTCTAATAAAATGATCGCAAAAATGGCGACCGATGAAGCAAAGCCCAATGGTTATTTACACATCCCATTTGGAAAGGAAAAAGAATTTTTAGCACCATTGCCTGTAAATAAAATTCCCGGAGTTGGTAAACAAACATTTGAAGTGCTAAAAGCGATGGGAATAAAGACCATCAGCGATATTCAGAAGTTTTCAAAAGAAGAACTGGAAGAACGTTTAGGTAAATGGGGAATAGAGTTATGGAATAAAAGCCTGGGAATCCATAAAGGGAAAGTAACTTCTTTTCATGAAGCGAAATCGATTTCCACGGAAAGCACTTATATGGATAATGCTACAGATATTTCCTTTTTAATGAGCGAAGTTGTGCGCATGAGTGAGCGCATAGCTTATGAATTGCGACAGGATGAAAAGGTGGCAGGATGTGTAGCTGTTAAAATTCGTTATCCTGATTTTGAAACGACTTCCCGTCAAACAACTATTTCTTATACTTGTGCTGACGATGAAATTATTCCTGTTGCGAAAGAACTCTTTCATAAGTTATATAAAAAAGGAATGCCTGTTCGTTTATTAGGTGTTCGTTTAAGTGAGCTTACCGGAGATTCTGTACAAACAAACCTATTTAATGACGTAGAACGAAAAGTAGATTTATACAAAGCTATTGACGATGTAAAAAAACGCTTTGGAAAAGTAAAGCTTAAAAGGGCATCTTCTAATTAAATAAATAGTAAAACAAAAGGCTGCCTGATCTCTCAGGCAACCTTTTTGCTATTCTCTACTTAATTTTAGGCTTTAGCTGATTTCCCTTTCAGCTTTTTTGCCTGTATCTTTCTTATAACGATTGCTGCAAAGAAAACTGCAATTAATAAAAACATAAAATTCATATTGCTGTCAAAAGGAACAGCTAATGTATGGTTTTGGTCCGGGCTTCCTCCCTGTGGGCCAGGTGCAGATGGGCTATCATCTTGCGCAAAACTTACTACTGGTAAAATAAATAATATTACAAGCGCTATTGCTTGAGTATGCCACTTTGATTGAATTGATCGTTTTACATTTTTTTTCATTGCTATCTGTTTTAATTAATTGTTTGAAATTATTTTTTGTGTGTACTGTTTATTGGATGGAGTTAACACTTGCAATAGATTTATTCCTTTTGCTAAAGAGTTTGATAATGGTAAAGAATAAGTTGCTGTGCCAGCTGCATGGCTAATTATCGTTTTATATAATTCCTGTCCATTGCTACTTAATAATTTTATACCATAGTTACCTGTAGGTTGATTATTAAGTCGCAGCGAAATAGATGTATTGGCATATACAGCATTTATGGATGGTATACTATTGCTTTCGCCAACGGTTACAATTGCTGAATAATTAATGTCGCCGGACTGATTTATACTTTCTATACGATAATAAGAAACGCCAGTATTGGCATCATCGGTAAAAGAATAATTTGAACTGGAGCCTGAGTTTATAGCAATAATAGAACCTATAGCTGAAAAAGTTCTGCCATCTTTAGAATGTTCAATAACATATTCTTTTGTTCCGGCTTCCTGTGCAACTTTCCATGAAACCTCTGTGCCATTATTTTCTTTTACAGCTTTTACGCTAACAAACGTAACAGGCACGGGTGTACTGTTATCTAGTACAATTTTAAAACGATTTGCAGCAGAAGAAGCAGTATTATTGTCAACTGTAACAGCAATTTCAGTAGTAGTTGTAAGACTGATCGGTGTAATTGTATGGAAATAATTGTCTATTAGTGAAGCACTTGTTGCAGTTGTAAAATAGGCGGGTTCAAACGTTAATTTGTATTGACCTGCGCTAATTTGTTTCATGTTAAAGAAAATAGTATCAGTGTTACTGATAGTTTGTCTACCTTCTATTATTAAATTCTTTCCATCTCTTAATATGCTTAACGAAGCGCCGTTGTTTAATTCCAATGCATCATTATTGTCCACTGCATCGGAATAAGAATCTTTATAGACCACGACGTTGATATCGATCAAGCCTGCATTTGTACCTGTAGTTCTTGTAAGTGTGGTTTTTATTTTTCCTGTGGGGGCATCGCTGCCAACAGGCCTGAATACCATTTGACTACTGCTTACTTTACAGTTTTCGGTAAATGGAACAGAAGCGGAAGCTGCTGTAGTTTGTACAAAAAATGCCTGGCCGGATTCTATTCTTGTATTCGCACTGCCGGAATAGTTACTACTGCTGCCAGGTACTGGCGACCACGAAGGAGAGTTGGTAGTACTGAATGTTTGATAATGTCCCAATGAGCCATCCATAACAAGACTGGGATCCCATACATAAAATACAGTAGGATTTACATTGCTTCCTGTGAAATTAATAGCGGTAAAATCAATAGCAGATGCATACGGATTACCTATCAATCCAAAGTGTGCTCCTGAAGGAATAGTGATCGTTTGATTACCCGTGTACAATGCTCCTGTAGTGCTTAATGTTGTTGGAGTTATTGTTGAGTTATCAGGTGTTGATGTTCTGTTTCCTCTTATATAAATTGAATAAGCCTTTTTATTGCTGATAGCTATATTGGTAGACGTAATATCGCTCCAGGTATTAGTAGCATCATTATACGTTTGCATAGAAGTATAAGGAGTAACAGCATCAAAGCCATTAGCCAAGTTGCCTGCTGTACCAGTAGTTACATAAGTAGCTTGCTGCCACGAATTGGCAATTGTTTGCGAACCTGAAGTTGGTATTGAAAGGATTCGCCATGCACGGGTGGCATCTGCCGGTATGTAACGTTCAACAGTTACATTGGTATTGCCTGTAATCGTTCCTGTACTTGTTCCGAATTGTGCCGTACCCGATGCTGTTGATTTAAAAATAAGAGGTTGATCATTTAGGCTAGCCGTTCCTGTTACTGTCAATGAAATGTCAGGATTAACAGTAAGTGAGCTTATTGAATTTAATGTGAGTGTTTTGCCTGATCCAACTGTATAGCTTGCATCCAGTACAATATCATGTCCATTTTGTATAGTAACATTGTTTGCGCTGGTTGGTGCTTGAGTGGCGCTTACCCAGCTTGTTCCGTTGTAATATTGCCAGGTAGATGCATTGCTGAAATTGCCTGAAGATATAGAGCGATAATCGGCGCCGGATATGCTTACTGCAAAGCTTGCAGCAATGGTATGTGTAGCCAATACATTAGTAAAGTTATAACTGCTAACAGCGCCTACTGAAGAGCCATCCACCAATACATCTGCTATCACATAACCTGTATTGGGGGTAATAGTAAATGATTGGCTGCTGCCTGCATTTACACTGGTTGCGCCCGATGGAGAAATACTTCCATTACTGCCCGCACTTGCCGTAATAGTAAAGGTATTAATAGCAAAGCTTGCAGCAATAGTATGATTGGCAGAAACGTTTGTGAAATTATAAGAAGTAACAGCACCAACAGAAGGGCCATCCACCAATACATCTGCTACGTGATAATTCGCATTAGGAGTGATAGTAAATAATTGACTGCTTCCTGTATTTACTGTTGTTGCACCCGAAGGAGAAATACTTCCGTTAGAACCGGCAGTTGCAGTTAAGGTATAGGTTGTAATCTCTCCTATTGCAAAGCTTCCGAAAGAAGATAAACCGGTAGCTTGTGTACTTGTTGAAGTTTTTGTTCCAACAGTAGGGTAAGACCAGCTGCCATTATAATTTCCTACAATAAAATTAGAAGTAGTAGCGCCGGCATCAATATCTGTTGCAGCATAATTAAATGTAGCACCATAAGTACCTCCTGCCAATCCGTTCCCTGAACTAAGCATCCAGCTTCTGTTTACGCTTTTAGATGCATTGATAGTAGATGTGCCGATATTAGTGTGTTCACTACCTGTTGTAGAAGCTGTAACTGAACCCCCGGTTGTTACTCCCGTAAATGCTGTAGTTACTTTTGCCAGCGTTGCCGCATCACCTATATCAAAAGTTTTTGAAGTAATACCTGTGCTGATCGGGTATTGCTGATTGCCATTAATATGAGAACTGTTACTTGCACTTGCAGTAGAACCACTGCTTCCCATTATAACCGAGTTTGTACCGGTAACTATATTGCCTGTTCCAAAAGTGAGTGTTTGGTTAACTGTAATAGCATTATTAAGTGTAAGATTATTACTGCCTGTTTTACTCATTAATAAATAATCGAACGTAGTAGCGCCGGTTAAAGTTTGTGCATTGCTTCCCGTAAAGAATACGGCACGACCATTGGGAGTAAACGTTCCTCCTGAATTATTCCAGTTGCCTTGCAGTTTTAAATCACCTCCATTTGTTCCGGATAATTTTAATGTGCCGCTACTTAAGTTTACATCTCCGGTCACAGTCATGAATTGATTGGTTTGATCCATATTAAGGGTTCCTCCAACAACATTAATATTGGCAACAGTTGTATTACCATAACCGCTTCCACCACTACCAAAGTAAACAGTTCCTGCTCCTGCAACTAATGTTCCTCCAATATTCCAATCGCCGCCTGTGTTTAATCTTGCTATTTGCTGCCCTGAACTATTCATGGTGAAATCATAAACAGAGATGGCTCCAAAAGAGTTATTCGTTGCTGTTAGTGGTTGTGTAAACGAGTTTCTTCCGAATGGATTTGTTGAGGAGCCGTCTGCTGTACTTGATACAGTAAAATATCTTACAATGCCATTAGAATTTGATGAAACACTGCCGCCGTTGTAATTTTCTACCGGTACTTGCGCATACATGCCATTGCCATTATTGCCATATGCTATGTAACCCATCCAGTTAAAAGAAGAAGGACGGGCACCACCGTTAATTGTGCCTAACAATCTTGACCATGATATTCTGAATTCCCTTCTGTCATCCGAGCCTGAACCATTGCTATTATTGTTGGATGCATATTGTCCATTGCTGTTTCCACTTGTGTAATCAGATGTTCCATCACCTCTTATACCGCTTGAGCCTCCGCCCAAACTTGTCCATCCGTTATTGCCATCTCTTCTGAATAATTCTCTGTAACCATTATGAGCATAAATACACACATCTGCTCTGAAAGGAAGATTAGGGCGTGTTGTATATCCATCATAATTTAATCCTACTAATGTTCCATTAGCATTTGTTCCGCCATTAACAGGCGCTATCGGATCTACATCGAGGTAAATAGTCACAGGTTCTGTTTCATTTGCATTTTGTACAAACACAAATAGATCCGTATTATTCCATGTCATGTACCAGGTTGTACTGCCTGATGTATAACTGTTGGGATAAACAGAGCCTGCATCTAATGAAGCGTCAATAGTGGGAGTGGTAAATTGAGCCAAAGTATTCTTGCTGATGCAAAAAAGCAAGAATAAAACTCCAGCGAAAACTTTGTAAAAAGACTGATTTCTTTTTGCAATAAGCAGCGTCGAAAATTTCATGTTGACTAATTTTTAATCGTTTTATAATTTGTATAGAATACTTTTTAAAAAGCGCCAAAATATAATGTAAGTGATACACGCATTGGCCAGAAATCATTCGGGTATGATTAGAGGTTTTCTCATTAAGGAAAGGATTCTGAAAATTCTTTTATATCTATATTTATTTTATTAGCACATTAATGTACTTATCTGCAATCCCTATATTCCCAATTTCCATTTTGTATAATCCTGTCGTCATTGTTTTGGTTATTGATAATTTATATAAGGACTGATGATTGCTTACTGATATTTTATTTTGGAATACTAGTCTTCCACTCATGTCAAATAAGCATATCGTATATAATCCTTGCGGTTGATTATTCATGTACAGATGAATGGACTTATCTGTAACAGGATTAGGAAAAACAGAAATAGATGAAGCCTGTTCAATATCTACTTTTACTGTTTCACTATAGCTCGTCTTTCCGGTGGCATCAATACTTTTAATACGATAATAGTTTGACTGGCTAACAATTTTTTCATCTAACCATGAATAAGATTGAAGATTGGTTGCATTTATTTGTCCGATACTTGTAAAGCTTTTTCCATCATCAGAATGTTCAATTTCATACTTAATAATATTTATTTCCTGGCTTGTCTTCCAATTTACTTCAATACTGTTATTGACCTTATGAGCTGCAACCGAAGTAAAAGTTACAGGCAACGCATTTCCGGGTAATGCAGAGCTAAACACAATTCTAAACCGATTTGGATTGGATGATAAAGAATCGCTGGTAATGGTGAAATTATAATAAGTGGTATCCGAAGAAAGTTTTATTAAGGTATTGCTTCCTGTATACAGGTCCTGTAAAACAGGTTGAAGTGAGTTAGATATATTACTATTGTAAAATGCTAACTGATAAGGAATATCTTTTGAAAGGTTGTTTAATTTATAAAAGACGGTGTCAAATAAAGTATAATCCTGTCTTTTATCTATAGCCCACGTTGTACCATTAATAGTTAAACAAATGTTTTCACCGGGACTTGTCAGTTTTTTGCTGTCTTCCGTGTAAGATGGCAGATTAGAAAAGGTGCTACCTAAAATTTGTAAAGCGCCATCCGATAATATTTTTTGCCCCCATGCGGTAGTCTTATTTAATAGTACACCAAACAAACCGGGTGGTTGAGCCGGGCGGAAGATCAAATTGCCATTTACAGAAGTTTTATCTGTTTCATGAAAAGCAACACTGCCGGTAGTTAAAAATTTTAAAATAAAAGCCTGCCCTGATTCAATTTTTCCGGGCATCATGCCGGCAGGACTTGTTACGCCGATGTTATAATACCACGTATTAGGTGCAGTAAAGTTTGCTGTAACATAAGCTCCTACTAAATTAGTTCCATTGAGCAATGGATCCCATGCATAATAAGTTGAGCCGATAGTGGGATTGTTGCTGTTAAATAAGTTGCTCAGATTAATTTCCGCAGCATAAGGGTTGCCTACTACCTGGTAAGAAGCGGCCGCAGGATTAAATGAATAATCACCTACATTTATTTTTCCTTTTATCCTTAAGGTAGTGGTATCTGTTCTTTTATATTGATCTCCCACAATAAAAGTCCTGTTTCCTCTTACAAAGATCAGGTAGCCTACAGCGGTATTAATAGAAGTTGATTTTGTATTGGGCGGTAATATCCATGCTGTTCCGGCACTATTCATGTATTTAATAGATTCATTATTTTGTGTGCCAGGATCAAAGCCTAATGAAATGTTTCCTGCTTTGTTTGGTCCTGTAATTACAGTTCCATAACCCGCAACAGGATTTACAATTCCGGTTACTGTGTTGGCGTTGCTTACAGCACCTTCCTGCCACGCTTCATTAATAGTTTGTGTGCTTGTTACTTGCGCAGTTGATAATAAATTCCATCCTCGTTGCCCTACATTGGTAGTACTATGATCATTGCTTGAATCATTCGATATGAATCGCTCTATATAAAATCTTCCCGAACCGGAATAGGGTAAAGAAACATTTGACGAAGTAATAGTAGTATCTATAACTGCTGTTGCAAACCTGTTTGAAACAATCGTCAGGTTTTTGTTGACAAGATCAAGAGCTCCTCTGTATAAACCTAATTTCTTTGTGATAGCGACGCTGTCATTCAGGCTAACAGTATTGCCTACACTATTTTTTAGTAAGTATAGATAAGGAAAATTTTCTCCGCCCGAAGCTGTAATAGTGCCGGTAAGCGAACTGTCTAAATAAACAGCTCTGTCATTACTGCTCCATGTACCGGTTGAAGAACGATTCCAGTTTTCTCCGATTTTAATATCGCCACCGGCACTATCGGACAATATCAGTGCGCCGTTTATATTAACCGATTTGCCAACCAGCAATGGATATCTTGTACTATCCATATCTAAAGAGGAACCAGATTGTATAGTTAGATTTCCTCTTGTTGCCCTGGAAACTTTATTACCGGATGATACAATTGATAATCCATAATGAAGCAATGTATTGTTTTGAATAATTACATCATTTGGGTAGCCGGGAGTGTAATCAATAGTTCCTGATGAAGCGGTCCATTCGTAGTTTCTGTTAAACGATGCTGTATTGTTATAAATTAAGGTAGAAGTTGGTCCGTAGATAGGTGAGCTGTTGATCACAAATCCATATTGATCTAATTGAAATGCTCCGTCAAAATTCATGCTATCCAAGTCGCATCCCACACTTGTTCGTACAGTAACGTTGGTCGCAATTTGAACTCTGCTTGCAGAAGGATAAACAACTAAATTCGGTTGCCCTAATGCTGGTGTTCCTGTAATGTTAAGGGTTCCGGCACCTGCACTGCTGATAATATTTCTTGTGCCATTATATACGCCGATATTAGTGGAATTGGCAACTGTTCCGTTTAATGTAAATGTTTGACCATTCAGATCTAAACTACCACCTTCTAACCTAACTTGCCTTGCACTTGTATTATTGGCAGAACTATTTATTTGAATGTTGGTAGCGGGACTGCTGCTTAATTGTACTTTTCCTGTTGAGCCTGATGGTTGGCTTATTCCAATATAATCGAAGTAAACAGTGCCTCCTCCGGTTTTTGTAATAACCTGTGTTGCATTAGAGGCGTTATTAAAAAATATTCTTCTGCCATTATTGTTGGGGGTGATGCTTGCTGCAACAGTGTAGTTGCCGCCAATGTATAGATCACCGCCATTTCCGAAACCTAAAGAAAGATCACCATTTACTAAAACATCGTTACCAACTGTAATAGCATTACTGGTTGCCGGGGAGCCATAATCCATAAAAAAAGCTGCACTATTATCAATAATTAAATTATGTGCAATACCTAATGCTGGTAGTGTCGTTCCATTAGGAACATTTAATTGTGTTCCATTAGTTACCTGAATATCATAAGGATAGCCTGCAGTAGTCCCAACTGTACCTGTTGATTGGTTCCATTCTGCTCCACGATTATGTGTATTACTTCCACTATTGTATTGTAACAAAGATGTGTTGGCGTATTTAGGAGGATTATTATTTACAGTGCCGTTATTATTAAGTTGTAATATTCCATTAATGGTAGTGGCATTATTTGCAAAATCAATGCTTGTGCTTAATTTGACTGTGGTATTTACATCAAAAGACAAAGTGCCGCCATTGGTAACCGTAAGCGCAGACCCGCTTGCTATAAAGCTTGCTCCTGCAACAGAACTTATAATAGTTCTCGTTCCGGTGCTCAAGCTTAAATTACCACCACCACTTACAGTAAATGTTTGCCCGTTAATGTTTAATGAACCGCCGCCTAGTGTTAATCCACCATTTGAATTAACAGTGATATTAGTAGCAGGACTTGAGCTTTGGACAAAGCTACCTGTACCGGTTAGACGCAAATAGTTGAATGTTTCTGTTCCACCTCCTGTTACTGAGATGGTTTGAGGAGCACTGCCATTCATATACACAGCACTGTTATTAGGAGTAAATGTTGCAGACGAAGCTCTTGTCCAATTACCGGCAATATATAGATCGTTACCGGTACCATTGAGTTTTAAGGTTCCTGAGTTAATAAATAAATTGCCCGCTAAACCTCTGTTGCCCACCGGCATTGTAACAACAGAATTGTTTTGGATAATTACATCTTTTGGAATACCGCTACCGGCGGTGGTTGCATTGCCTGTCCATTCTGTATTCACCGTATAGGCTCCGTTAATATTATAAACTAATGTAGATGAAGATCCATACACAGGAGAATTGGTATTTACAGAGGAACTATTGTTTAATTGTAAGCTATCTGTAACGATTGGTGCTTTAGTAAGTGTAGTTGTTCCGTTTATAATAAGATTGTAAAAGGTAGAAGAGTTAGAGCCTGCAATGGTACCTGTTCCTGCAAATGTTACGGCTCCATTGCCTGCAGTAAACGTACCATTGTTGGTAAAAATTCCTGTAGCCGCCACCGTTAGTTTATAATAATTTGCCAGCGTTAACGTAGCTCCGTTGTTAATTGTAATGTTTTTACAATTGGCATTTGCAGATGTGATGTTGGGACTATTAATAGTTCCTGATGGAATAGTAACGTCAGTAGCGCTTGTTGGTATGCTGCCGCAACTCCAATTGCCTGCAACATTCCAATCACTACTTGAAGCACCGGTCCATATTGTTCCTGATTGGACTGTGATTGTTACAGTTGATGTTGAAGCGGTGCAACTACCATTTGCTATTGACCATTGTAATACATAATTGCCGGCGCCTCCCGCAGGAGTAAATGTCGTATTATATGTATTTACATTAGCAAACTGTGTACTTAATGCACTCATTCCACTTTGTACGCTCCATGTGCCCGTGCCTATACTTGGGTTATTTGCAGATAATGTAGTAGCACAATTTCCAATTGTTTGGTTGCTGCCTGCATTAGATGCGGTGGGGGCGGCATCTATGCCTTGTGTAATAGTATTTGAATTGGCTGTAGAGCTGCTTAAACATGTACCTCCACTAATGCTAATATTACATTGGATTTGATCATTATTCGCAAGAGTGGCATTTGTATATGTATTGGATGTTCCGGTTTGCACAGATCCACCATTTTTTAAAAAGTTATAAGTAACTGTTCCTCCACCAACATTACTTGCCGTCGCCGTATATGTGAGAGATGTTCCGCTACAGGCGGGGTTGGTGCCTGTAGTTAAGCTAACACTCACAGTTGGGGTGGCTAACGCCGCCGTGTACACTAAATTAATATCATTGCCTGATTGTGTTATGGAAAAGGTACCACCAAATGAAGTACTAAAGCCGGTTGTATTTATGAAAAATTTATTAGCAGAAAAACCGGATATGCTTATACCTGTTCCTATTTTCCATGTGTAATTGCTGCAAGAGCTAAACCCAGTAGGATTACCCACTACATAAATGGTGCAAGGTGAACCGGAAGTGGAATTAACTGTTATAGCTCCGCTTGAATTTACATAATCCCAATTAGTGCCTGCAGTGCCTGAAACATTAGTGATATCAAAATTATAAGTAGATGCGGCATTAATAGTTAATGCACCGGTTGATAAAGTTCCGTTGGTTCCTGCGCTTGTTCCCGGTGCTACATTACCGGATAAACTGACTGTTCCCGTAGGAGCACCCGTGCCACCTAATGTAGCACCTGCTGCTACTGTTATAGCACTTGATGCATTGGTGCTTCCTGTTATTAACAATGCGCCATTACTAACAGTTGTAGCGCCTGAATAAGTATTAGCTCCGCTTAATGTAATGGTACCTGTACCAATTTTGGTAAATGTATTGGTAGATGATGTTACAATGGAGTTGGCAGCAAATCCATTCGCAATAACATTACTTTCAGTAAAAGCGCTGTTGCCATAGCCTAAGGTAGAGGTTCCTGTATTGGTAACACTCATATTGGAAACTCCGGTTAAACCCCAATAAGCATTTCTATTCGCTGATCCATCATAATCATCCTGCAGGTAAATAGAAAAATCAGTTATAGGATTTGAATTATTTAATTGTACATCGTAAAAAGAAGAAGTGCTACCTAAAGTATTATCCTTAACGTACACATTCATCCTGTCAGGTGCATTTAATTTAAACGTGAAAATGAAATCGTGATAAGTTCCCTGGTTGCCTCCAAAACTTGCGGTTTGTGTAGAAGCTCCCTTTACATTCCAATTACTGTAAGTGCCATTGCCGGTATTGGTAGGACCATCGATGTAAACACTCAAAGCATAATTATTTTCCCTGTCAGCCCAGGTAGTTCCCACGGATATAGCGGCAGGGCTGCATAATAAAGACATTCCAATTTTTCCATAAGCTCTGCAAAAGCTTCCTGCTATTATTACACTATCACCAACTTGTAATGAACGATTGGTGCCTGTATTATCACCTGCTGTTTGAAACTTACGATAAGAAAAAATTCTTTTGTTACCACTTGTATTGGCATATTGCCCAATTTGTACATTAGCTGTTTGCGTAAATATTCCCGCTGTGCCATCAACATAGTTAGAATAATAACCGCTGTTATGGCTGTATGATAAGGTTGTTTGCGCACTTGAATTAACAGAGAAGAATAATATTGGTGAAAGTATAAACACAGGTATATAGCTATGCCTACATAGCAAAGCAATACCTGGCAAAATGCTGATAAATAAAATTAAAGCAGTCATTAAAATTTACTTCAACAAAACGAAAATTGAGATCCATAGAAAGTGAGGAAAATAAACGGTTTTAGCCGATATTGGACAAGCAATCAAAGATAGTGTACTTTTTACACATTAATCAAGAAATAAGGGGCAGTTTTTTGCATAGCAAAAGATTATTATTGATATCAATCAATAATAAAAATGGTTATAAAAGAGGGTTAAATAAAAAGGCTTGCTAATGAAGTAGTTATAAAAACCTGATGAGTATCAGTTTTGAATATTTTCAAAAAAACTAGGTATCGATCAGGTCAGCTACAGTTTTTTTCTCCAGTATTTTTAAGGTTGCATCTCTGGTTTGCAGCATTACTTTGTTCAATCCGCAGGTAAGTTCGTTGCAATCTTTACATTTTTCATAAAAATTTAAACTTACACAGGGTAAAAGGGCAATAGGACCTCCAACAGTACGTATGGCTGTCGCCAGGTCGGTTTTTTTAGGGTTTTCCAATAAATAATAACCCCCGCCTTTGCCTTTTTTGCTATCCAAAATTTGCGCTTGTTTCAATTCCAGCAATATGGTTTCAAGAAACTTGATTGGAATCTTTTTCTTCTTGGATATCTCAGAGATCAATACAGGTCCATCGCCAAATTTGCCGGCTAAATAACCCAATGCTTTAAGGGCATATTGCGTTTTTTTGGATAACATGGCAGAAAGTTACGAAAAAATAACATTTCACCACCCTAAAAAAGTCTACTTGTTTACTGGACTATTTTATTATATTTGTGCTCTTATTTCTCAACAAAACAAAATAACATTCATATGAGCTTACGTTTAGGGGATGTTGCTCCCAACTTTAAAGCAAAAACTTCAATCGGCGAAATCGATTTTTACGAATATCTTGGCAACTCATGGGGTATTCTTTTTTCTCACCCTGCAGATTACACTCCTGTTTGTACAACAGAGTTAGGAAGAACTGCGGCACTAAAAGATGAATTTGCTAAACGCAATGTAAAAGTATTGGCATTAAGCGTTGACCCGGTAGATAAACATTTAGGTTGGATCAATGACATCAACGAAACACAGAATTGTGAAGTTGATTTCCCTATTATCGCTGATGATGACAGGAAAGTTTCTAACTTATACGAATTCATCCATCCAAATGCTTCTGCAACGGCTACTGTACGTTCATTAGTAATTATCGGCCCGGATAAATTGGTTAAATTAATTATTACTTACCCTGCTTCTACCGGAAGAAATTTTGTGGAAGTATTGAGAGTAGTTGATTCATTACAGTTAACAGCTAATCACAGCGTAGCTACTCCGGCTAACTGGAATCATGGAGAAGATGTGATTGTAGTACCTGCTGTAAGTACGGAAGATGCTATTAAAAAATTCCCTAAAGGAGTTAAAATAGTAAAACCTTACTTACGTTATACTCCTCAGCCGAATTTAGATTAATCAGTTTTAAATTTATAATTCAAAGCCACTTTATTAAAAGTGGCTTTTTTGTTTTTATACTGAAAGATATTTTTTGAACATGATAAAATATTTGTTGCCGTACAAGTGAGTGACACAACAAAAGATGATAGTAGTAAGCTGGTGAACCCAAAATAAAAATAGATTGAATTAAATAGAAAAGCCGCTCAAATGAATTGAACGGCTTTCTTCTTTATTCCCAAAAAACAACTATTGAATCGTAAGATTTAATGGTACCGATAAGTTTTTGCCGGGAGCTACATTGAATGTTGCTCCAGAAGATATTGTCTGTGATGTATTTAAAATAGCTTTTCCTCCTGGTGCAGGCTGTACATATATTGCAGAGCCGTTTGGTAATGTTGCGGGAGGAACGCTTCCTGCCATCCAGTTAGAAGCATCTGTCCAATTTCCGTTTCCAATAAACGTATAATTGGTTGGCGGTTGATAAACATACACATGATACTCGCCCGGTTGTAAGGTAATGCTTTGTGAAGCTGTGCTAACATTGTATATAGAACCTGTAGCCCCATTTGCCCCGGAACTTGTACCATTCGATTGATAATTATACCAGTTGCCGGTTGTTTGAAAAGTTATAGTTCTTGTTTGTGCGGTAATATCAAAATTGGCAATAACCGTTATTTTCATACCACTGCTGTTAGGATCTGCGATCTGAAATCTTCTGAACAATCCGCCGCCATCATATAGATCATAAGAAAAAGTAGTATTATTAAATACTTCCGGATTCGATAATCGAAGGCTGATAATTTTACTATATGCTGCTACGCATGCTTTTCTTGCTGTGGCATTGGCATCTGTAGTTAGATATTCCCAATGCGGATTATTGTAAGAAGTTCCGTTGATGGATATGTCGTACCCTCTTTCATCAAATTGATATAACATTTTTGGACCGGGTGCTAAAAACAATATTGCGGCAATAGCTGCTTGTCTTTGAAGTGCTCCTCCTGTACCTGCAATTGATTTTACCGTTGCGCCATTACCGTAAGTAACGGTAGTGTACATTAAACGTTGATCATCATGACTGCCGGCATATGGTATTGCTGCAGGTACTGAAAAGCCTTCGTCTGAACTATTGTAGATAGAGCGGGAAAGATTGGAATTGGATGCATATCCCATTGAATTCTGATCCCAGGAAGTTTGAGATGGTGTTCCATTTGTTCCAATAGAAGCCCACAATAAAAACCCAATGTTTGCATAAGCATTTTCTTCAGCGCTTGGAGTGTTGCCTGCCAAAAACTCAAGGATCATATAAGGCATTGTTGTGCCCGGATTATTATCCTGTACATATTTATAGTAACGATATAAATTATCTATGCGTGATTGATCAAAGTTTTCTACAGTAGTATTATTGCTTTGTGTTTGAGTAAATCCTTTAGCAAGATCGAATCTAAAACCATCAATATTATACTCTTTTAACCAGTACATTAAGGAGCGCTCTACCCAATATTGAGTTGCGGTTGAAGTATGATTCAGATCCAGGAACACACCATAAGGATGTGGTGCTGTTTGATTTAACCATGGATTGTTTGCAGCTGGCCGGCTGTTGGTTTTGTCCCAATATAATCTCGCTTCTGGAACTTGCACGCCATTATCATCAACCTGATTGTATACAACATCCATAATTACAGCTATTCCGTTGGAATGACAAGAGTCAATAAATGCTTTGTACATGTTTTTTGTTCCGTAAGCCTTATCCAGCGCACAATAAAAGTTAGGATTGTATCCCCAGCTATCATCTCCACTGAATTCTGAAACAGGCATTAATTCAATAGCATTTATACCTAAGCTTTTAAAATAATTTAAAGAGTCCAGTAATAATTTAAAATTACCATTTCCGTTTGTTGAGGCAAAATCACGAACCAATACTTCCTCAATAACAAGGTTCTTTTTATCGGGACGAATAAAAGCCGGAGCCTTCCATGTATAAGAAGGAGCGCAGGTTTGCAAAACGCCGATCAGTCCATTTTTACCTTTTGATACGTTCGCATTAGTAGGGTAAGGTTTAGGATTAGGGTACGCTGAAACAGGTATGTATTGGTCATTGTTGCCATCCAGGATTTTTTCTGAATAAGGATCTGCGATATATAAACTATCATCCACTACATATTGAAAACCATATTCTGTTGTCGGAGTAAGCCCGTGAATAGTGAGCCAATAATAATTTCCATCGGGTGTTTTGTACATCTGGTACTGCGTTTGTTGTGTCCAGTTGCTGCCGGAAAAATCGCCAATAACGTATGAAGAGCTTTTATTAGGAGCATACAATACGAGTGATACGGAATCTGTACATCCATAATAAGTAATACCCTCATGCGGCACTCCGTTATCATACAAATTAGATGGCAATGCGGCTATAGCGGTAGAGGGGCGGACAAAGATCGATAATGTGTCTCTTGATACATTTGCGCCATTGGTAGCTACAACGATTATGGTTTGTGTACCCGATGCAGTAATAATAACATTGTTACTATCTTTTGTTCCAACATTTGTTGCAATCAAATTGCCATTGAAATAAGTTTGAATTGTGCTTCCCGCCAGACTTGCTTTTGCAACTAAAGGAAGATTGGATCCTACACTTTTTGTAGAAGTTTCAGGTATGGGAATATATTCCGGTTGGCGAAAAGGGTTGTCAATTCTGGCATATAAAGAACCTGTGGTATAGACGGGAATAAACATATCATTACCCGATGAATTGGCTTGCTTTACGGTACCATTGCCATTTCTAAAAAGAATAGCTATTTTTTGAATAGTTTCTGTTGGATCAGTTACACTGAAAAAAGTGCGCAACCCCCCGGTTATTGTGAATGACCATTGATTATTTCCCAGGTAAGTACAATTAGCAGCAGGAGTAGCAGTTGTAAACGATGAAAACACTACATGTTTCCAATCTGCCGAAGACGTGCTTTTGTTGGTAATTACACCAATATGAACATATACATTAGAAGTAGGGGTATAATTTAATAATGCCTTATTGCCGTAGTTGGCATTCATTATAATAGTAACTGGCGTAGAACTTTCTGTAATAAAATCCGACGACCAGGAAAGTAATTGTGCTTTTGTAAATAACGAGGTTAATGCTAATGCAATTGTAAATAACTTTTTCATCAATGGCAATTGTTATTATTAGTGAATAAAGAAATCGTTTACCGAAACAGTATTTTCAAAGATATATTAAATTGTGTAAAAAATACACATTATCAAATTTGTTGCGCTTTATCAACCTGTTTTTTTAAAACTACATGCGATTTTACAAAGTTGGAATAGGTGTATGTGAAAGTTTCTAACTCCTTAATAAATACCCGATTAGGATAGTTTTCTTAATTGTTGTAACAATGCCTTTAAATCTTTTGGCAGCTCAGCAGCAAGGTCAAAAAAATTATTCGATTTGTCTTTAAACTTTAGCTGGTAGGAGTGAAGGGCGGTTCTGCTCAATAAAGGTTTTTCTTCCTCTTCGTTTTTGCTAAGCTTATATTTTCGTTTGATGGAAGAAAGTAGAACGGGATTGCCATCACTATATACAGGATCACAAACAATGGGATGGCCAATATGCTTTGCATGCACACGTATCTGGTGTGTTCTGCCTGTATGAATTTGAAATTTTACTAAAGAGAATTTCCCAAAATTTTCCAGTACTTCATAATCAGTAACAGAAGTTTTTCCTTTTCTGTCGATGATCATTTTGCCGTTCAATGCAGGATGCTCCATGATCGGTTCGTCAATGGTGCCGGTATTATTTTGAGGAGCGCCATGTACTAAGCCGAGATAAAATTTTTCTACCTGTCTTTGTTCAAACGCTGCCGAAAGAAACTTATGAGTGATCTCATCCTTTGCAAAAACAATAATACCGCTGGTGTCTTTATCCAGCCGATGAACAGTATAGATCTTGTCAAATTTTTGCAGCAATAGGTCTTTTAAAGATGGCTGTGATTGCTCTCTGTCAGGAATGGATAACAAACCGGCAGGTTTATTTATTGCAATAAAAGAATCATTTTCAAAGATGATCTCAACCGGCAGCTTTGTCATTGGGATTTACTTTACTCTTATTCAAATACTTTAATAAACGAACTTCTTTTTCACTCAGGAAACGCCATTTGCCACGTTCTACATTCTTCTTGGTAAGTGTCCCGTACATCACTCTGTCCAAGCCTTTCACATCATAATGCAAATGCTCAAAAATGCGGCGCACAATACGGTTGCGTCCACTATGTATTTCAATGCCGATCACAGATTTGTCTCTTGCATCTACATAACCCAGTGAATCTGCTTTTATCAATCCATCTTCTAACTTAACACCACTTAGTATTTTTTCAAAGTCTGTTTTGGTTAAAGGTTTATCGAGTTTTGCTTCATAGACTTTCTTTACTTCATAACTGGGATGAGAAAGCTTTTGTGTGAGTTCTCCATCATTCGTTAATAATAGAACGCCGGATGTATTTCTATCCAAACGCCCAACAGGATATATTCTTTCAGTAGTGGCGTTCTTAGTTAATTGCAAAACTGTTTTTCTTCCCTGCGGATCATCCGTGGTAGTTATATAATCTTTTGGTTTATTAAGTAAGATGTAAACAAGATTTTTTGTGATGAACAATTTCTTTCCATTAAAAGAGATATCATCTTTCTCACTTACTTTAAAGGCGGGCTCAGTAATGATAGCATTGTTAACTTTTACTTTACCTTCTTTAATAACATCAACGGCTTCCCGTCGGCTGCAAACGCCGCAATGCGCCAGAAATTTATTTAAAGGCATTGCATTTACTATCTCCTGTTTATTGCCTTTTGTTTGTGGTTGGATGGTTGCTGCAGGTTGCAAACCGGTTTTTGGAAATTTTTGATTTGGAATTTGTGATCTAAGATTGGCTGCTTCTTCTTTCAGTCTTCTCTTTTCCTCAAAGCGTTTATTGATGGCTTCCGCACGTTCTTTTTTCGCCTTCTTTTTTGATTGGCGAAACTCTTCTTTAACTACACTGTTTTTTTTCTTAGTGAATTTTTGATAGTCAGATGGTTTCATTTGTGTGAGTTTTGCTGTTTTTCAACAGTAATGATTTTGGTAAAGATAAAACAAAAGAGGCGAACCATTGGTTACGCCTCTCTGCTGCTTGCTTATTGCTTATGTATGAGAAAGAAATTTTTTAACTCGCTGAGTTTTTATTCATCCTGTTTTTCTTTAGTTCTTCCATTTTGTTCAATTGATCAGGAGTTAATATTTTTTTGAAACTGTCTTTGTTTTCATTTTTTAATGCTTCTAGTTGTTCTCTTTTTTCAGTGCGACTTAGCTTATCGTTTTCTTTAATAGATTGGATCTTGCTTTTAAAATTTTGGTGTTGTTGTTTTAATTGCGCTACCTGTTGATCACTTAAACCTAAATTGGTTTTCATTTTTTCCATTCTTTTGGCAGCAGCCATTTCACGTTGCTGTTTTTGCTGTTGCTTTAATTGTTCCAGCTTTGTTTTTTGTTCAGGCGTAAGCAAGGCCATGAATTTTTCTTTCTGTTGTTTTCTTAACGCTTCTTTTTTATCACGAAATTCTTTTACAGTAATGCTTTCATTTTTATTCAGCTTCTGCAGCTGTTTTTTATACTCTTCATTATTTGCTTTTAACTGTTGTTTTTGATCTTCGGTAAGATTTAATTGCTTAAATGCAATTCCTTTTTTGTGAAATTTTCCTTTATGATGGAATGCTTGCTTATTATCTGCTGCTTTTGTTGTTTGTGCATTAACAGCTACTCCCAACATTACTACAGCCAGAAGGCTTAAAAATATTTTTTTCATAATTATTTGTTTTAACGGAAAGATAGACGCAACGAGTACTACGGCGTTTAATGCAGTTTTTTAAATAAATTGTTAATGAATATTCGCTATTATAAAAATTGAATAGCAGTATGCCGTACAAGAGAGTGACACAACGATGTTGAATCAAGAGGAAATACCGGCAACAAAAATTATCCTTTATTGGCTAACTGTCCACAGGCAGCATCAATATCTTTTCCTCTGCTTCTTCTTACACGTACGTTTACCCTGTGTTTTGCTAAATAATTAGTGAAAGTAGACGTGGTTTCTTCATCAGGCTTTGTAAAAATGCCGTCAGAAATGGAGTTATACTCAATTACATTAATTAAATGGGTAGGTATCTGTCGATAGATTTTTATAAGATGATCGGCATCTTCCAATGTATCATTAATGCCTTTCAAAAGAATATATTCTAACGTGATATCGTTCTTTGTTTTTTCATAGAAGTAATTCAAAGCCTCAATCAATGCAGCAATTTTATTGCTTTCATTGATAGGCATAATTTGATCACGCTTTTTATCATCGGCTGCGTGCAACGATAATGCTAAATTGAAGCGCACTTTATCATCACCCAATTGTTTGATCATTTTTGCAATGCCCGCTGTGGAAACGGTGATACGTTTTGGGCTCATTGCCATGCCATCGGTAGCTGTAATGCGATCAATCGCTTTCAATACACTTTTGTAGTTAAGCAATGGTTCGCCCATACCCATAAAAACTATGTTCGATAATTTTTTATTGTATGTTTTTTCTGATTGATGATTGAGAATGGCTACCTGGTTATAAATTTCATCGTATTCTAAATTACGTTTGCGCTCCATTTTGCCTGTAGCACAAAAGGCACAGGTAAGACTGCAACCGATCTGTGAAGAAACGCAGGCTGTATTTCTGTGTTCGGTTGGAATTAAAACACCTTCGATCATATGTCCATCGGGTGTTTCAAAGCGGGATTTAACAGTGCCGTCGCTGCTGAATTGAGTAGTACTTACTTTTAAGGCCGGAAAGGAAAAATTCTCACTCAACTTCTGGCGTAGTTCTTTGGAAAGATTGCTCATTTCATCAAAGGTCAGCGCATTCTTCTTCCAAAGCCATTCATAAACCTGCATGGCACGAAATTTCTTTTCGCCAATGCTTTCAAAATATTCTTTTAACCCGGGAAGATCGAAGTCGCGTATGTTCCGTTTCACAGCTATCATGGCGCAAAGATACGTTGGGATTGGCTGTAAAAGAAATGAGATACTTGCAGTAGGTTCTATTGATCAAAGAAATCCTTTGTCTTGGGATGTGTTAATAGCTTATAAAGAAATGAAAGAGCGCCGGCTACTTTTAATATAGTTCCTATTATAAGTAAATGGTCACCGTGTGGAGCATGAAGAATTTTAAATAAAGCGCCTACAAAATCAAAGCACAAGCCGAATACAAAAAGAAATAATGAATGTTTCGCTTTCATAATTTACTTCTTAAAATAGTTATCTAATTTGTTCAGCTCAACTGTCTCCTGTACGCCGGTTGTTAAATTTTTCACTAAACAATTATTCTGTTCTATTTCTTTACTGCCGATAATAATTACAAAAGGAATTTTCTTTTTCTCAGCATAAGTAAATTGTTTGTTGATTTTGGTGAACTCGTGGTATAATTCACAGGCAATGCCTTTGCTCCTTAATAGTTGCATTGCGCCAAAAGCAAACTTGCTTTCAGCATCACCCATATTAAAAAATAAAGCCTGTGTACTTATGGAAAGATCTTGAGGAAAGAGATTCAACTCTTCCATTACATCATAAATTCTGTCAACACCAAAGCTAATACCCACACCCGGAATACCCGGAACACCAAATAAACCGGTCAGATCGTCGTAACGTCCGCCACCACCGATGCTGCCGATCTTTACGGTTGCCGGTGCTTTTGCTTCAAAGATGGTTCCGGTGTAATAATTCAATCCTCTTGCTAATGTAAAATCTACAAGGATGTTTGCCGTTGGTAAATATTGCTGTACAGCACTTACAATAAATTGTAGTTCCTCTATTCCTTGTTTGCCTGTATCGGTATCGCTTAATAAAGAAGTGATAGCAGATAATTTCTCTTCATTGTTTCCTGTAATCAATAAATATTTTTCGATGATAGCAATTTGATCAGTCGCAATTTGTCGTTCAGCTAACTCTTCTTTTACTTTCTCGATACCGATCTTATCCAGCTTATCAATTGCAATGGTAATATCTGTAAGTTTTTCAGATGCATTTACTTTTTCTGCCAATGCTGCTAGTATTTTACGGTTGTTGATTCTTAGTTCATAGTGAGCAATTCCTAATAGAGTAAATACTTCGTGATAAATAGCTGATAATTCTGTTTCAGATAATAGGCTCTTACTTCCCACCACATCTGCATCACATTGTGTAAACTCACGGTAGCGCCCTTTCTGAGGGTTGTCACCACGCCAAACGGGTTGTATCTGGTAGCGCCTGTACGGAAATGTTAGTGTATTATGATTCATTGCTACATAACGTGCAAAAGGAATCGTCAGGTCATATTTCAACGCCCGTTCTGTAAGGTCAGCACTGCTTTTTCCTTGCATTACTTTTTCAAACCCGGCTTTAGCTTTGTCGATGTTTTTAGGATCGGTTAAGCCATTATTGAGTATTTTATAAATCAATCTATCGCCTTCTTCCCCATATTTGCCCATCAATGTTTCCAGGTTTTCCATAGCGGGCGTTTCCAATGGTTCAAAACCATATTTTTCAAATACTGTTTTAATAGTAGTGAAAATAAAATTGCGTTTACGCACGATATCTGCAGATAGGTCTCTTGTTCCTTTCGGAATCGATGGTTTACTCATTTATTGTAAAGAAGAAGATTTAAGATTAGTTACACTATAGTTTTCAATTATTTTGTTGCAGGCTTTTTCAATCAGTTCAAACACTTGATGGTAGCCTGCTTCGGGGCCATACCATGGATCCGGTACATCCATATTTTTTCCTGGATACAATTCATTCATCAACAGATCTGTTTTCTCTGTATCAAATTTTTCTTTTGCAATTCGTTTCATATCATCCAGCACATCATCAGCCAATGCATATATTTTATCAAAGCGATCAAAATCTTCTTTCATAAATCTTCTTGCACGTTGCTTACTAATATCAATGCCATGTTGTTTAGCAACTTTTTGTGATAAAGGATGCGGCGCTTCACCTACATGATAACCGTTAGTGCCTGCGCTGTCGATTATCCAGTTTAATCCTGCTTGTTTAGCTTTTTGCTGTAAAATGCCTTCTGCTAAAGGACTTCTGCAAATATTGCCCAAACAAACCATTAAAATTTTCATGGCGCAAAGATAAGAAAGGTGAAAGGTAAAAGTAGAAAGGCAAAAGAGCAAACAATTTGAAATTTGTTATTTGGAATATGGAATTTGATGACAATTTCATCTCACTATTACCGGCGCCGGTTTTGAAAATTTATTACTCACTTTCAAAACCAACTTATATGCAACCAGAAATGATCTTAAAAAGCGATGTATTGGACATCCTTTTTGAAAACCGAAACAAGGCTTACGGGGCTTATGTACTACGTAAAAATTATAATGACAGAATTTATCAAGCCCTGCTGATTACTTTATCATGTGCAGCTTTAGTATTATTCTTATCTCAATTAAATTTTAAGGAACAAGTAAAGCAAACACCAATTGCCATTTTTGATCCAACTGTTTTGCAACCTCCGAAAGCTCCCGAAAAGAAAAAAGAAGAACCCAAAAAGAAAAATAGTGACGTTATTAAAAGAACCAGCCAGGCTGTTGCAACTGCTAAGCTGACAAAGCCGCTTGTTGTACCAAACGATAAAGCAGATGTGAACATCCCTAAAATATCCGACCTTGATAATAAAATAATTTCAACCAGTACAGCATCCGGCATTGATAATCCTGGAATTATTAATACTCAAGTGAAAGATACATTACAAGGAAATGGAGGCGGTAAAGATTTAGTTGATAATGCTCTACCAACAAGTAATCCTGATATAATGCCTCAGTACCCGGGAGGCAACGAGGCGCTTTCCCGTTTTTTGCAGAAGAACCTGCGCCCGCAAAATGATATGGCGGAAGAAGAGGTAAAAGTGAATGTTCGGTTTGTGGTTGGGTTTGATGGAACCATTTCCGGCTTTACGGTGGTAAAAAGCGGTGGCGAACAGTTTGATGAAGAAGTGTTGCGTGTATTAAAGAAAATGCCGCACTGGGTTCCGGGAAAATCGAACGGTAAAAATGTGGCGGTATATTATATGGTACCGGTAACATTTGTAACAGAACAGTAAGATAGAACACTGATAACACAGATTCTTATGAGTATAAAATTTAAATCATAATTAATCTGCCTGATCAGCGTTTTCAGTATTCTATCCAAAACATTTCAGTAGTTTTGCGCTTCATTTTTTACTATGGCAAATCAGGAATTTGACGAAGAATTCGACGAAAAGCAGAAAAATTATCGTCGAATGAAAAGCATAATAGATTATGGCATGGGAATTTTATGGATCGCAATGGGAATATTTCTTCTCATGCCCACAAAGTTCAGTGTGAATTTCAAGAATTATGATAATGCCTTAATGAAAAGCTTTGCAGGAATTTGTTTGTTATACGGCGGGTTCAGAATTTACAGGGGTTACAAGAAAGCATATTATAAGTGAGAACATCTTTTAAAAATATAATTAAAACTGTTGGCAATTGTTTCATGTTGCTGGCTGGTTTAGTATGTCTTAATAGTTGTAGCGGACCTAATGTTCGTACAGACCTGGATACTACCAGCAGCGGCATAATCAACATTAGTGTAGACGAGACCTTTAAACCTATCATAGATTCTCAAATCGAAGTGTTTGAAGCGTTATATCCTAAAGCAAAGATCGTAGCTCATTACAAGCCGGAAGCAGATTGTTTAAGAGACCTTATTAAAGATTCAGCCACAAGAATGGTAATTGTAACAAGAGGATTGACCGACAACGAAGAAATATATTTTAGGGATTCTCTGAAATATATTCCTTTATTTGACAAAGTGGCGAATGATGCGGTGGCAGTGATTGTAAGCAACCAGTCTGCTGATTCTGTTATTACAATGGAAAAGATCCGGGCTTTGCTGGAAGGCAATACTGCTGATAAAGAAAAAGTGGTGTTTGACGGAACCAGCGCCACCAGTACGGTTCGCTTTGCAGTAGATTCTATTTTACGAGGGAAGCCATTGAATGGAGATAAAGTGGTTGGGGTTAAGAACAGCGAAGAGGTTATTAATTACGTAGCAGAACACAATGATGTAATTGGGTTGATTGGGGTGAGCTGGGTAGGAGATAAGGAAGATAGCAATCAGGTAAGTTTCTTAAAAAAAGTTAAAATTGCTTCGGTTGAGTGTAGTAAGTGTGGAGATAATATTTTTGTAAAGCCTTACCAGTTCAATATTTTATACAAGCGCTATCCATTGGTACGCGGATTGTATTATATATTAAAAGAAAATTACGACGGTTTGGGAAATGGATTTGCCAATTTTTTAACCCAGGAAAAAGGACAATTGATCTTCAGAAGGGCATATCTTGGTCCGGCTAAAATGGATTTTACTTTACGAACCGTTACAACAAATTAAAAAGAACAAAAGCTAAATAAAATGAATACACTAAGAAAAGGGTTTTTAATGATGGTGATGACAGTGGTTGCATCTGCATCATTTGCTCAAACTATTGAAGACGGAAAAAAGTTTTTCTTTTATGAAAGATTTGAAAGCGCTAAAAAAGTTTTCAGTCAATTAGCAGCTAATAATGTTGAAGCAACTTATTGGTTAGGCCAGAGCGAAATTGCATTGGAAGATGTAACGAGTGCAAGAACTTTATATCAAAATGCATTGATGGCAAACTCTAACAGCGGTTTGTTATTGGCAGGTATGGGACAAATAGAGTTGCTGGATGGAAAAACCCAGGATGCACGTCAACGTTTTGAAACGGCTATCAGCTTAACACAAAGCAAAGATGCAGCAGTCTTGAATGCTATTGGCTTTGCCAACATTATTGCTCCTAAAGGTGACGCTTATTATGCAATTGATAAATTAAAACAGGCATCCACCCTTAAAAAAAATAAAGATGTAGATGTGCTGATCAATTTGGGAGATGCATATCGTAAAATATTAGATGGTGGTCAGGCGCAAACATCTTTTGAAAGCGCTATCGCTATTGATGCTAAAAACCCACGCCCATCTTATAAAATAGGTAAGATATACGAGTCGCAGGGTGTGCAGCAGGAAGATATTTTTGCAAGATATTATAATGAAGCAATTGCTAAAGACCCAACGTATTCGCCGGTTTATTATGCTTTGTACAGTTATTATTATCATAGAGATGTAAACAAATCAAAAGACTATTTGGATAAATACATCGCTAATTCAGACCCAAGTCCCAAAGACTGCTATTATTTAGCTTCTATTTTATATGCATCAGGACAGTTCCAGCAAAGTATCGCTAAGAGTGATGAATGTATAGCTGCTGACGGTGCTAATCCTTATCCAAATTTATTCGGATTAAAAGCATATGCTTATGATAAATTGAATGATTCAGTAAATGCGAAGTCTTTCTTTGAACAATATTTGGCAAAGCAAACAGCAGATAAGATCGGTCCAACCGATTACTCTACTTATGCAAAAAATTTACTGAAGTTTCCGGGGAATGATTCTTTAGCCGGATTGAATATAGATAAAGCAGTGGCTTTGGATTCATTGGAAAAAGATAAGCTGACGGATATTACCGTAATGTTGAATTATTATACCGCACAACAGAACAATAATAAAGTAGGCGATTGGTATAAAAAGATAATAGCTTTAAGAACACAGCCTGTAAAAAGTGATTATCAATCTACAGGTTTTAGCTATTATAGAGCGGGCAATTATCCTGCAGCAGTTGCAATATTCGACTCTGCTACAAAATTATTCCCAGATGATGTATACAGTTATTATATGTTAGCGAAAGCAAATACAGGTATTGATACTGCTATGACCTTGGGTTCCGCAGTTGCTCCTTATCAAAAAGTATTGGAGTTAGGGTATGCTGATACTGTGAAAAACAAAACACAATTAATGATAAGCTATAAATATCTTATTGCTTATTATGCAAATGCTAAGCATGACAAAGCAACTGCACTAATGTATTGCGATAAAGCCCTGGCTTTAGATCCTACAGATGCTGACATACCTAAATACAAGGAAGCCATTAACAGGTTAAACACCAGGACACCGGCAACCCGTACCACCCGGTAATTACAATATGTAGTTATTACACAAAAAATCAATATTAAAAAATTTCATCCCCGTTCTTAAAAAACGGGGATTTTCTTTTTAAAAGCAGATTGTTTTTTGCCTTCGCTAACGTACTTTTGTAACTACTTTGTCATTTTTTGGTAATAACCATGAATTTTACACTTCTTCAAATAGCTAGTTCGGGAAACGCAGTAAGTTATTTACCTATTGTTTTACAATTGATTTTTGCGATTGGATTGATAGTTACTATTATTATTGTTTCCAGTCTATTGGGTCCAAAACGCAAAACCACTGACAAATTGCAGAATTTTGAAAGTGGAATTGAAATTAAGGGAAATGCCCGCCAGCCAATGGCTATTAAATATTTCTTAGTAGCAATTTTATTTGTTTTGTTTGATGTGGAAGTGATATTCTTTTATCCTTATGCGTTAAACTTTAAACAATTAGGCTGGGAAGGTTTTTTTGCAGTGATAATGTTTGTGGCATTGTTCTTAGCAGGCTTCATTTATATTTTTAAGAAAGGAGCGCTGAATTGGGAAGACTAATTTTAAAGAATAATTAATAATTAAAAATTGATAATTGGTTCCTCAAGTTGTTATACTGATGTGCAACTAAAAAATTATTAATTATTAACTCTAAATTTTTAATTACAAATGGCTCGTCCGGTACAATACAATACAAAACTTAAAACAGTAGAAGCTCCGCCAAGTTTCATGGGCGAAGGTTTTATGGCTACCAGTTTCGATAAAGTGATTGGATTAGCACGTAAAAATTCTATCTGGCCATTACCATTCGCAACATCCTGTTGCGGTATTGAGTTTATGGCAACTATGGCAAGTCACTATGATTTGGCTCGCTTTGGTTCTGAGCGTGTAGGTTTTTCTCCTCGTCAATGTGATCTATTAATGGTGATGGGAACCATTTCAAAAAAAATGGGACCTGTTTTACGCCAGGTATATTTACAAATGGCAGAACCACGCTGGGTTTTATCGGTTGGGGCTTGTGCCTGCAGCGGTGGTATTTTCGATACCTATTCAGTATTGCAGGGAATTGACCAGGTGATTCCGGTAGATGTTTATGTGCCGGGTTGTCCTCCGCGTCCCGAAGCAATTTTAGATGGCTTTATGAAGATCCAGGATTTAGTGGGGCAGGAAAGCTTACGGAGACGCACAAGCGATAAATATAAAGACTTAATGGCTAGTTACGGAATTCAATAAATAACTATGTTAACGAACGAAACAGTTAAACAAAGGCTAGTAGAAAAATTCGGAGAGCAATTAAAAGATTGGCAAGAGCCTTATGGTATGTTAACTTTTGCAGCGCCTAAAGAAATGAATCTGAAAGTGCTGCAATTTTTGTTTGATGACGAGGAATTATACTTTAAATTTTTAGCCGATTTACAAGCCGTGCATTATCCGGAAAGAATTGGTGAAGAGTTAGCAGTTGTTTATCACATACATAATTTAAGAGATAATCTACGCATACGTTTTAAAGTTTATACCGATATTAAAACACCCGATGTATTTAGTGCTACAGCATTATTTGCAGGTGCTAACTGGATGGAAAGAGAAACATACGATTTCTTCGGGGTGAACTTTGTTGGTCATCCTAATTTAATAAGAGTACTGAATGTAGATGAAATGGATTATTTCCCGATGCGAAAAGAGTTTCCGTTGGAAGACCAGACGAGAATTGATAAAGATGATGAAATGTTTGGCAGAGGCGGAACTATGATGGGCTTTGGAACAGGAATGGGAACGCATCATGACTCTATTGCAGAAGACAACAAAGTTGATAAGAGCAAAGAGATCTAAAATAGTTGAATAAAGATATTCAGTAAAAAAGAGTGACAACGATAACGGGTAGACGAAAAATGCTGGTGGCAAAAAAATAATAACAAGGCGCATGAGCGAACATATTTTATTACCGGAAGGAAGTATCGAAAAACAAACCACTACGTTGAACATGGGGCCAACGCACCCGGCAACGCATGGCGTGTTTCAGAATATTTTGGAATTGGATGGAGAGCGCATTTTAGAAGCTACTTCTACGGTTGGTTATATTCATCGTGCATTTGAAAAGTTAGCAGAGCGTAGACCTTTATATCAAATTACGCCGCTTACGGACAGGTTGAATTATTGTTCATCACCCATCAATAACATGGGATGGCATATAACCTGCGAAAGATTATTAGGGGTAACAATTCCCAAGCGTGTAGATTATTTGCGCATCATTATAATGGAATTGGCTCGTATCAGCGATCATTTAATTTGTAATTCGATTGTGGGTGTGGATAGCGGCGCTTACTCAGGCTTTTTATACCTTATGCAATATCGTGAGTTGATATATGAAATTTATGAAGAAGTGTGCGGCTCACGATTGACAACGAACATTGGTCGTATTGGCGGTTTTGAAAGAAACTTTACCAATACTGCTTTTGAAAAATTAGAGAAGTTCTTAAAAGAATATCCCGCTGTTTTAAAAGAGTTTGAAAAACTGTTTGTACGCAACCGCATTTTTATGGAACGTACCATTGGTTGCGGACCTATCAATGCAGAGCGTGCATTGAGCTATGGTTTTACCGGTCCGAACTTACGTGCAGCCGGTGTTGATTATGATGTTCGGGTGCATACGCCATACAGCAGTTACGAAGATTTTGAGTTTACAGTTCCTGTTGGTACAACCGGCGATTGTTATGATCGTTTCTTGGTTCGTGAAGATGAAATGTGGCAAAGCTTAAGCATCATCGAGCAGGCGTATAAAAAAGTGCAGGAGTTCAAAGGAACAGAAGCAGAAGTGTTTCATGCCGATGCACCTGCTTATTATCTACCTGAGAAAAAAGATGTGTACACTAAAATGGAAGCATTAATCTATCACTTTAAAATAGTGATGGGTGAAACAGATATTCCCGTCGGTGAAGTTTATAGTGCAGTGGAAGGTGCGAATGGTGAGTTAGGATATTATTTAATAAGCGATGGCGGAAGAACGCCGTACCGCCTGCATTTCCGCAGACCATGTTTTATTTATTACCAGGCATATCCTGAATTAGTAAAGAACGGAATGTTGAGCGATGCGGTTATCACAATGAGTAGTTTGAATTTAATTGCTGGAGAATTAGATGCATAATTTATGAGTGTTGAATTTTCAAAAGAAGGATTAAATAAGGTTAGCGAGATCATTGCCCGTTATCCGCAAGGCAAGCAAAAAAGTGCCTTGCTTCCTGTATTGCATTTGGCGCAACAGGAGTTTGGCGGCTGGCTGGATGTTCCGGTGATGGATTATGTGGCGACTTTATTAAGCATTGAACCGATCGAAGTGTACGAAGTGGCTACCTTTTACAGCATGTATAATTTAAAGCCCGTTGGTAAATATATGTTCGAAGTTTGCCAAACGGGTCCTTGCATGTTGCGTGGCAGTGATAATATTATCGATTACATAAAAGAAAAACTAAACATCGGTGTGGGGGAAACAACGGCCGATGGAATGTTTACATTGAAAACAGTTGAATGTTTAGGAGCTTGTGGTTATGCACCGATGATGCAGTTGGGAAAGTTCTTCCGTGAACATTTGACGAAAGAAAAAGTAGATAGCATTATTGAAGAGTGCAGGGCAAATGCTGCTTCAAATAATTAATAAATGAAAAAGATTCTTGCTTGCATATTATTATTGAGTGTTACTATCGCTAACGCACAAACGAAAGATGAAAAGACACTCATTGATAAAACCTATTTGTTGAGCAATACTGTTTTTGGAACAAAGGATAGTTTGACCCTGGAAAGCCTGTTTGCGGCAACAGCAACATACGGACATTCGCATGGTAAACTGCAAACGAGAAAAGAAGCGATAGACGGAATTGCGCACAACCAATCAGTTTATACAGATACCTCTATTGCAAGCATAAAAGTTTTGATTGAAGGAAATACCGCCATTGTACGTTATCTCTATAAAGCAAAAGAAAATAAAAAAGACGGCACCATCGTTTCTTTAAATTTTACGATGATGCTGGTTTGGATAAAAGAAGATAACAATTGGAAATTGTTCGGAAGGCAGGCGGTAAGTTTAGATTGATTAATTTAGTTTGATACTAATTATAAATGGCAAGAAAATTATTATTAGAAAAAGCTCATGTAGAAAACATCCGGTTATACGATGTGTATCGCCGTGAAGGTGGTTATAGAAGCGTGGAAAAAGCATTGAAGACATTATCTCCTGATGCAGTTACGGAAGAAGTAAAGAAAAGCGGCTTGCGTGGGCGCGGTGGTGCTGGTTTTCCTACAGGAATGAAGTGGAGCTTTTTGGCAAAGCCCGAAGGTGTACCTCGTTATTTGGTAGTAAATGCAGATGAAAGCGAACCAGGCACATTCAAGGATAGATATTTAATGGAGTTCATTCCTCATTTGTTGATTGAAGGAATGATTGTTTCCGCTTTTGCGTTAGGCAGTAACGTTAGTTACATATATATACGTGGTGAATATGCATGGATTCCTGATATTTTAGAACAAGCCATTGCAGAAGCAAAGCAAAATGGCTGGCTCGGTAAAAATATTTTAGGTAGCGGATTTGATTGTGAAATTTATGTTCAACGTGGTGCAGGTGCTTATATCTGCGGTGAGGAAACGGCGTTGATTGAATCATTGGAAGGTAAAAGAGGTAATCCAAGAATTAAGCCTCCTTTCCCTGCGGTAAAAGGGTTGTGGGATTGTCCGACGGTGGTGAATAATGTTGAAACCATTGCAGCAGTTGTTCCTATCATTAATGATGGTGGGGAGGAATATGCAAAGATTGGTGTTGGTAAATCAACCGGAACAAAATTGATTTCTGCATGTGGTAATCTGAATAAACCCGGAGTGTATGAAATCGACATGACCATTTCTGTTGAAGAATTTATTTACAGTGATGAATATTGCGGTGGCATTCCTAATGGTAAAAAATTAAAAGCTTGTATTCCCGGTGGTTCATCGGTTCCCATATTGCCTGCTAACTTATTATTGAAAACAACTAAAGGCGAATCACGTATGATGAACTATGAAAGTTTATCTGATGGCGGTTTTGCAACAGGTAGTATGATGGGTAGCGGCGGTTTTATTGTGTTTGATGAAGACCAATGTGTGGTTCGTCATACTTTATCATTAGCTCGTTTTTATCATCATGAAAGTTGCGGACAGTGTAGTCCCTGCCGTGAGGGAACCGGTTGGATGGAAAAAATATTAAAGAACATTGAATACGGTAAAGGAAAGATGAGCGATATTGATTTATTGTGGGATATTCAGCGTAAGATAGAAGGTAATACGATTTGTCCGTTGGGTGATGCAGCGGCTTGGCCGGTTGCAGCAGCTATTCGCCATTTTAGAGATGAGTTTGAATGGCATGTATTGAATCCTGATGAATCACAAAGAAGAAATTATGGGTTGATGCACTATGCAGATCCTATTCATGTTCCTGTAACAGCATAATTGTATATGGCAGAAGAAACAAAACCAGCAGCGCCTGCAAATTTTAAAGTTACTATCGATAATATTACTATCGAAGTAGCGCCGGGCACTACTATATTAAATGCTGCACGCAAAATTGGTGGCGATGTAACGCCGCCGGCTATGTGCTATTACAGCAAGTTGCAGGGCAGTGGTGGCAAATGCAGAACATGTTTGGTGGAAGTAAGCAAAGGCTCTGAAAAAGATCCACGTCCGATGCCGAAGTTGGTTGCTTCGTGCAGAACAACGGTGATGGATGGCATGGAAGTAAAAAATATTACCAGCGATAAAGTAACGGATGCAAGAAACGGTGTGGTTGAATTTTTATTAATTAATCATCCGTTAGATTGTCCGATATGCGATCAGGCTGGTGAATGTCATTTACAGGATTTAGGTTACGAGCATGGTAAAGAAGGCACCCGCTTTGAATTTAAAAGAAGAGAGTTTGAAAAAGAAGATATCGGTTCGTACATACAATTGCACATGACACGTTGCATATTGTGTTATCGTTGCACATATGTGGCAGATCAGTTAACTGATAAACGTGTACATGGTATTTTAGACAGAGGTGATCATGCAGAAATTTCCACTTACATTTCTAAAGCAATTGAAAACGATTTTAGCGGTAACATGATAGATGTTTGTCCTGTTGGCGCTTTAACCGATAAAACATTCCGGTTTAAAAATCGTGTATGGTTTACAAAACCGGTATATGCACATCGCAATTGCGAAAACCCTGATTGTTGCGGTAAAGCAACATTATGGTTGCGTGGCGATGAAGTGTTTCGTGTAACAGTGCGTAAAGATGAATGGGGTGAAGTACAAAGCTATGATGGTAAAGCCGGTTGGATCTGTAACACTTGTCGCTTCGATAAAAAGCAAACAAGCGATTGGCAAATTGAAGGTTTGGCAAATATTAATCGTCACTCGGTGATTGCACAAGGAAAATATCCAGGCTTAGTAGTTCCAAAAGAGACGATCAAAGAAGTAATGGATGGACGAGCACCGAAATTGATCATGGATATTCATGAAGTAAGTGGAGTAAATGATCCCACTCTCGATCTGAGTAAAATAAACGGACCGGCGCATTCGAATAACTTTGCTCCGAATCCGAATGTAGAAGATCATTTGAGGTCTTAAGTGAATAGAGATAAAAAGTACAAGAGAGTGACACAACGGTGACGAGTAAACGCAGAAATGCTGATAACAAAATAATTTATGTTTTTACTAATAGACTGGATATTTTTAATTGAAAAGTTGGTGCTGATAATTGTAGTAGTATCGGCATCATTGGTGATTGCCATGTACAGCACATGGGCAGAACGTAAAGTGGCTGCCATCATGCAGGACAGAAGAGGTCCGAACCGTGCAGGTCCATTTGGTTTGTTGCAACCTTTAGCAGACGGCGGTAAATTATTTTTCAAAGAAGAAATTATTCCAAATCTTTCTACAGGATTTTTATTTGTATTAGGCCCTTGTTTGGCAATGTTGACGGCAACAATGACAAGCGCTGTAATTCCATGGGGAAACACCATTCATTTATTCGGGAGAGATATCCAATTGCAAGTTGCGGACGTAAACGTTGGGATATTATATGTATTCGGCGTATTGAGTTTAGGTGTTTATGGAATAATGATAGGAGGTTGGGCAAGCAATAACAAGTTTTCATTAATGAGCGCCATGAGAGCGGCTTCGCAGATCATTAGCTATGAATTAGCAATGGGAATTTCCTTGATTGCTTTATTGATGATAACGGGAACGCTTAGCCTGAAATCAATTGTGAATTTCCAGATGGATGGAATTTGGAATATTGTAAAGCAGCCATTAGGCTTTTTGATATTCTTGATTTGCGCATTTGCAGAATGTAATCGTACGCCGTTTGATTTAGCAGAAGCAGAAAATGAATTGAACTTCGGTTATCACCAGGAATATTCATCAATGAAGCTTGGCTTTTATTTATTTGCTGAATACATTAATATGTTTATCAGCAGCGTGATAATGGCTACGTTATTCTTTGGCGGTTATGATATTCCTTTTGTAAACGACGCTCATTTAATGGAAAAAATAGGAGGTAATTGGATGGCGGCTTTACACGTAGGCTGCTTGTTTATAAAAGTAGTTTGCTTTTTATTTTTCTTTATGTGGGTACGCTGGACAATTCCACGTTTTCGTTACGATCAACTAATGAATTTGGGATGGAAAACATTAATTCCATTAGCTTTATTCAATATGTTGGTGACGGGAGCAGTAGTGTTGTTACATCAAAATCACTGGCATTTTTGAGGATAAAAAATATATTTGCAAAAAATTAAAAGGTTCGGGAACATTAAATATGCAGGCATTAACAAACAGAGCAAAACAGGTTGACCGTAAGCCGATGAGCTTTTCTGAAAGAGCTTATCTGCCTGCCATTTTAAAAGGCATGGCAATTACGTTTGGTCACATGTTTAAGAAAAGACCTACGGTTAATTATCCTGAAAAAACAAGACCTTTCAGCCCGGTATTCCGTGGGTTGCATATTTTAAATAGAGATGAAGAAGGTCGTGAAAACTGTACTGCTTGTGGGCTGTGCGCAGTAGCTTGCCCGGCAGAAGCGATAACAATGGAGGCTGCAGAAAGAAAAACAGGCGAAGAAAATTTATACAGAGAAGAAAAGTATGCAGCTAAATACGAGATAAATATGTTGCGCTGTATTTTTTGTGGTTTATGCGAAGAAGCTTGTCCGAAAGACGCTATTTATTTAAGTGAAACGTTTGCGCCGGCTAATTACCAACGCAAAGGATTTATTTATGCTAAAGACGATTTATTAATTCCTGATCCTAAAACTAACCCCGACGAGTATGCGAAAGCAAAAGGTAACAGGGTTAAAAGAGAAAACTCAAAGTAAAACGAACTAATCTGCAATAATGAACATTACGCAAATATTGTTTTGGTTGTTAAGTGTATTGACATTGGGTGGCGCATTGCTGGTAGTAATATGTAAAAACCCGGTGCACAGTATTTTATCATTGATCGTAACTTTCTTCGCAATATCGGGGCATTATATTTTATTGAATGCACAATTTTTAGCTATTGTAAATATTATAGTATATGCAGGCGCCATCATGGTGCTGTTTTTATTTGTGGTAATGCTGATGAACTTAAACGCAGCATCAGAACCGCAACGAAATAAATATTTATTATACGGTGGTACTATTGCGGGAGGAAGTTTATTGATTGTATTGGTAGCAGCCTTAAAACAAAGCGGTGATGCAATGAACCCCGTACAATTAAAAACAGGAAGCATCGGTTTGGTAGGACATTTAGGTAAAGCATTATTTACCGATTATGTAGGGCCTTTTGAAATAAGCAGCGTACTATTTTTAAGCGCAATGGTCGGCGCTGTCATCATTTCAAAAAAAGAACATCAAGCGTAATTTATGGCGATATCTAACTATATATTTTTAGCATCGGCTTTATTCACCATTGGTGTGATCGGCGTGTTAACACGTCGCAACGCCATTATTATTTTTATGTGCGTGGAGCTGATGTTGAATGCTGCAAACTTATTGTTGGTAGCGTTTTCGCAAATGCACAATGCACACTTGGGAAAATATTTTCCAACATTGGCAAGCGATGCGCAGGTATTTGTATTTTTTATAATGGTAGTAGCAGCGGCAGAAGTAAGTGTGGGCTTAGCCATTATCGTTATGTTGTATAGAAATACGCATAGTGTAGATGTGAACTTTTTGAACAGGCTAAAAAATTAATTAATAATTAAAAATTAGTAATTAAGAATTGATTGCATTATAAGCTCTTTTTTGGTAACAAATAGTTGTTCCCTGATTGAACTTCGATGGCGACGCTGCGTTCAACGATGAATTTCTATTTGGCTTTTAGTGAAGCGAATAATTTAAGATAACAACGAATCAAAAGAATTATTAATTGCTAATTATTAATTCTTAATTAGAAAAAGAAATGAATTTTATTTATTTAATACCATTACTTCCGCTTATCGGCTTTTTAATTAACGGTCTTTTCAGAAAATCGTTAAGCAAAACATTAGTGGGATTAATTGGAAGCGGCGTTATACTGGCATCATTCATCATCAGCTTAATGGCTTTCTTCCAGGTAAAAGCCGGTAATTCTGCAGTAGTTTCTTTATTTGAATTCATCAATACATCTTCTTTAAAAATTGATTTCGCTTTCCAAGTTGACCAATTATCATCAATCTTTTTATTAATAATTACAGGTGTAGGTTTCTTGATTCATGTTTACTCTACATCTTATATGCACGAAGAAGATGACAAAGACTTTGCAAAATATTTCGCATACCTGAACCTGTTTGTTTTCTCTATGCTGTTATTGGTATTAGGGGCAAATTATGTGATCATGTTCATCGGTTGGGAAGGCGTAGGACTTTGCTCTTATTTATTGATCGGCTACTGGTTTAAAAATGTAGAATACACGAATGCGGCAAAAAAAGCATTCATCATGAATCGTATTGGCGATTTAGGATTTTTGTTGGCTGTATTTTGGTTGCTTGCAAAATTAGGAACAGCGGATTATCATACCGTATTTGCAAATGTTTCCAAACTATCTCCAAAAGAAATAACAGGCATCACCTTATTATTATTTGTAGGTGCTACGGGTAAAAGTGCGCAAATACCTTTATACACCTGGTTGCCCGATGCGATGGCCGGTCCAACACCTGTGAGTGCATTGATACATGCTGCAACGATGGTAACTGCAGGCGTTTACATGATTGCACGCAGCAACATTTTATATACAATGGCGCCATGCACATTACATGTGGTAGCTATCATAGGAATTGCAACAGCAATATTAGCGGCAACAATCGCATTGAAACAAAACGATATTAAAAAAGTGCTGGCATACTCCACCGTTAGCCAGTTAGGATATATGTTTTTAGGGTTAGGCGTTGGTGCTTATACCGGCGCTGTGTTTCATGTAATGACACACGCTTTCTTTAAAGCATTGCTATTCTTAGGGGCAGGTAGTGTAATACATGCAATGGGTGGTGAACAGGATATGCGTAATATGGGCGGATTAAAAAAACATATGTTTTTTACACACGCAACTTTTTTGGCGGGATGTTTTGCAATTGCAGGTATGCCGCCATTCTCCGGTTTCTTTTCTAAAGATGAAATATTAGCAGCAGCATATGAACAAAGTCCTGTGTTGTGGGTGATTGGAGTAATAGGTGCCTTGCTTACGGCATTTTATATGTTCCGCTTATATGCTATGACTTTCACTGGTAAATTCAGAGGGACGCATGAACAGGAACATCATTTACATGAAAGTCCGGCGGCTATCACAATACCATTGATCATTTTAGCAGTATTAGCAATAGTAGGTGGCTTAATAGGAATACCGGAAGTATTCATGCACGGCGGTCATAAATTAGAAGAATTTTTAGCGCCCATATTTGCACAATCAAAAGTATTGCAGGCTGCACACGAACACACACCATTATCTCATGCAACTGAATATGCATTGATGGCGGTTTCTGTTGGCGGTGCGTTGATAGCTTTAATATACGCATGGACTAAATTCAGTAAATACGAAAAAACAGATAAAGAAGAAGCTGGATTAGGTAAAGTGCTGGCAAACAAATGGTATATCGATGAATTATATGATGCTATTATAGTAAAACCTTTACAGGCAATTGGCAAATTCTTAAATAACGTAGTTGAGAAAAGCGGTATAGATGGAATTGTGAATGGCGTTGGTAAAGCAGTTAATTATAGCAGCCGCCAAATTCGTTTGCTGCAAAGCGGCCAAGTTGGTGCATATGTGCTAATGATGGTAATTGGCATGTTAGTTTTATTTATTGTTCAATTGTTTTGTAAAAATATTTTTTAATGCTCGGCGATAGTATAACATTTCCGCATTTATTGATCTTCTTTCCGCTAATAGCGGGATTGATTACTTTCTTTTTAAAGAAAGATTCAATAGTAAAAGTGTGGGCATTCATTGCTTCGCTGATTACATTGTTTATTTCAGCTGCAAGTTTATATCATGCTGATAATGCAGCATACAATGGACTTACTTTTAACTACGAATGGTTAAGATATCTTGGCACAAGCTTTTCTGTTAGTTTAGATGGTGTTGGAAGAATATTAACTTTTCTAACTGCTATTTCATTTCCTATAATATTTGGCGCTACTTATAAAAATGAATATAAAAACTCCAACGTATTTTATGGTTTAATGTTATTGGCTCAATGCGGGTTAATGGGAGTATTTTTAGCAACTGATGCATTATTGTTTTATTTCTTCTGGGAGTTGGCATTAATACCTGTTTATTTCTTGTGCAGTCGTTGGGGTGGTGAAAAAAGAATACAGGCTACATTCAAATTTTTCATTTACACATTTGCCGGTTCCTTATTAATGTTAGTAGGGATCATCTTTGTGTATTTACATACAGCACCTACAAGTTATGCGCCGCACAGTTTTGCAATGAACGCATTTTATAACGCAAGCCTGAATCATTCACAACAAAACATTTTATTCTGGTTGTTTTTTATTGCCTTCGCTATAAAGATGCCGATATTTCCTTTTCATACATGGCAACCGGACACATACGAGCAATCTCCAACAGCAGTTACAATGGTGTTAAGCGGTATCATGGTAAAGATGGGTTTGTTTGCACTGATACGTTGGCTATTGCCCGTGTTTCCTTTGGCCGTTGCTAAGTTTGATCACGTAGCAATTGTTCTTTCAATAATAGGAATTTTATACGCCAGCTTGATTGCTATTCAGCAAGATGACTTAAAACGCCTGGTAGCGTATTCATCTATTGCACATATCGGTTTAATGAGTGCTGCCATCTTTGCTACAAAAGCCATTGGACTTGAAGGCGTGATTATACAAATGTTCAATCATGGTATTAATATTATTGGTTTGTGGATAGTCATTGATTTGACTGAAAAGCAATTAGGTGTTCGCAAGATATCTCAGCTCGGAGGCATTGCCACTAAAGCACCGGTATTAACCATTGCATTAGTAGTTATAGCCTTTGCAAATATTGCCTTGCCGTTAACCAATGCATTCATAGGAGAATTCATGATGTTCAGCGGTTTATTTGAGTATAATAAATGGTATGCAGCAATCGCAGGCATTAGTGTAATATTAGCAGCTGTTTATACTTTGAACATGGTGCAAAAAGTATTTTATGGCGAAACCAATGCATTGACTGCAACGGTTAAAGAAGTTTCATTGAATGAAAAAATTGTATTAGCAATATTGGTTGTTTTAATATTTGCAATAGGAATTCATCCGCAACCGATATTTGATTTATCAAAAGACACGGTATCCTTATTAACAAAGTTGGTTACCCGTTGAGATTAAAATATGAATGCGATTATATTTACTGCAGTATGGGGAATTGTAATGATGTTTGGTGGTGTATTCATCAAAAGTAAAAGCACACCTAAGTATTTAGCAATAATTGGCCTGATATTTATTTTGCTTGCCAATTACTGTGAAATATACAGAGGCAAACCCTTTTTTGTAATTGATGTAAAAGATGCATTGCATTTCAATAGTTTTAGTCTCACTTTTATAACGATTATTCTCGCCTGTACTTTATTGTATTTTTTATTGAGCGGAAGAGATATTGAGAAAGTAGGAGAACATGTATCAGAATATTTTTCATTAATATTTTTTGTGCTGTGCGGTGCTTGCATTGCAGCTACATTCAATACATTGTTGATGTTGTTCATCGGAATAGAGATAATTTCTATTCCTTTATATATACTAACGGGGAGTGACAAACGAAATCTAAAGAGCAACGAAGCTGCATTGAAATATTTTTTGATGGGGGCTTTTTCTACGGGCATTATGCTGATGGGTATTGCCTTTGTATATGGAGGTAATGCGGACGTAGCTTCTTTCAATATCACTAATATTAATTTGGGAGCCGGCAAAATGCCAACACTCATTGCGGTTGGTTTGGTGTTTTTATTAATTGCCATGTCATTCAAAGCGTCAGCCGCGCCTTTTCATTTTTGGACACCGGATGTATATGATGGTGCTCCTACGGTTTTTACTTCCTTTATGGCAACCATTGTAAAGGTTGCAGTGTTCATGGCCTTTATCCGTTTGTTTGAAGGTGCTTTTGGTAAAGTGCAACAACAATGGCAAGCACTTATCGTAATTATTACTGCAGCAACTTTATTAATAGGAAATATTACAGCTGTATTTCAGCAAAGCGTAAAACGAATGCTGGCTTATTCGAGTATTGCGCAGGCCGGGTTTATGCTGTTAGCTTTGTTTGCATTAAATCAACAGGCAAAAGAAGGATTGGTGTTATATGCAGCAGCGTACAGTTTAGCTTCTATTGGTATGTTCGCTATCTTACTTAAAATGAATGATTACACCATTGATGGGTTTAATGGATTGATCAAGCAGCAACCTGTATTAGCAGTTACTGCCGGAATATTTTTATTATCCCTTACAGGTGTTCCTTTAACTGCCGGTTTTGTAAGTAAGTTTTATATGTTGTTGTCAGCTGCCCAAAGCGTACACTTTCATTGGTTGATCATTTTGGCAGTGTTATGTGCAGCAGTGAGCGCTTATTATTATTTCAAGATCATACAAGCTATATTCTTTAAAGAAAATACAACAGCTCAACAAACATGGGATGTAACACCTGCGTTTAAAATATTATTGATCATTACAGCTGCATTAATTATTGTGTTAGGATTGTATCCTGATATTATTACAGAAGCATTGCATTATTAATTATTTGTACTTAGCAATACTATTTCTATTAAGCATAGTAGTGTCACTCACTTGTTCTGTTTATTCTTTATTTAACTACTTTATTTTCATTTGCAGTATCATTCCTAACTTTAGTAAAGAATGAAAACGGTCGATTCCATCTCTTTATCGTTTAGAACCATTAAGGGCAACCGCCTTCGCACAGCCATTACTGTTATTATTATGGCATTGGGTATAATGGCGCTGATCGCCATTATCACTGCTGTAGATGCAGTCAATAACAGCTTAACGGAAAGCTTTTCTACCATGGGTGCTAATGCCTTCAGCATCCGATATAAAGAACGCATGATACAATTCGGCGGCGGTAAACATGGAGAAACCAAATTGGTAAATAAGAACTCCTTAAAGGCAAAAGCATCCAGCGAGGGAAGAGTAATTACTTATGACCAGGCAAAATTATTTAAGCAGAATTATTCATTTCCTGCCAAGGTCAGCATTGCATTATCCGGTCCCAATAACATAGTGGTCAATAGCGATCTTAAAAAAACCAATCCGGATGTAAGAGTAATGGGAGGAGATGAAAACTATTTGGCATTAGGCGGTTACACTATTGCAACAGGCAGAAATTTTAATCAAGCGGAAGTGGAGAATGGAGAGAATGTATGTATCATAGGCGAGGCAGTGTCAGAAAAATTATATGATGACCCTCAAAAAGCGATTGATAAAATTATTAACGTAGCCAATATTCATTATCGGGTAATAGGTGTGATGCAAAGCCGTGGCTCCAGTGCCTTTTTTAATGCGGATAAAATTGTGATCACTACCTACAACAATATCCGGCGTATTTATGGAACCGGAAATCAATCATACAGCATAGCCATCATGGTAAATGATTTTAAAATGATGGATGTGGCAGTAGGGGAAGCTATCGGAGCGTTTCGCCCTATACGTAAATTAGACCTTACAGAAGATGATAATTTTTATATCGATAAAAGTGACAGCATCGCATCTACTTTAATTAATAGTTTTGGTATTTTGCGATTTGCCACTTTAATAATTGCTTTTATTACGTTGATAGGCGCTGCTATCGGTTTAATGAATATTATGTTGGTTGCAGTAAATGAACGTACCAAAGAGATCGGCTTGATAAAAGCGATCGGCGGAAAATCGGCTGACGTTAAAGCTCAGTTTTTGTGGGAGTCTATTTTGATCAGTTTGATGGGCGCTTTGTTTGGGATCATTGCGGGGGTTATCTGCGGAAACCTGGTTGCAATACTCGTAAAAACAAGCTTTATCATTCCCTGGCTTTGGATTATTGGCGGCATAGCGGTTTGTACATTGGTCGGGATTTTGGCAGGCTTGTATCCTGCTTATAAAGCAGCTTCGCTTAATCCCATTGAGGCGTTGCGATATGAGTAAACAGAGATATGATTTTTTTGTTAAATAATAGTCAAAGGCTATCAGTAAATTTTTCCCGATTATTCTCAAAAATATCAGTGTTGGTAATTGTTTCATTCAATTTTTCATTACCTTGTGCCTCCTCTAAAAAAAATTTCTGAACAAAGAATGCTCACAGCAACGCATTTTTACTTAGCATTGTGTGGGCAAATAATTAACGATTTTTAAAAAACTACAATTTTTCATTAAAACTTGAATTTTTATGGCAGAGACTAAACCAACATCAACTTCGGTACAGGTAAAAAAATCCGGCAACTATGTTTCATGGGTAGTGCCAGTAGTGGCAATCATTGCAGGATATCTTATCTGGCGCTTTTTATTAGGAGCTGATAAAAACTTTACTAATCCTGATCCTAATGGCGGTTTTTGGCCTGACCATAAAGGTCCTATCGGAAACTTTGTAAAAATGTACGAAGGAGGGATCCTTGTTCCTCTTTTGATCGCAGCTTTCTTGATTGTAATTACTTTTTCAATTGAAAGATTGTTAACCATACTTAAAGCTGCCGGTACAAGTTCTAATGCAGATTTCATTCGTAAAGTACAATATCATTTGGCAAATAAAAATGTAGATGCTGCTATTTCAGAAGCTGACAAACAAAAAGGTTCTGTTGGTAATGTAATGAAAGCGGGTTTACGCAAGTATAAAGAAATGATCGGTACGGACAGTTTGGATGCTGAACAAAAAGTATTGGCTATTCAAAAAGAAGTAGAAGAAGCAACGGCATTGGAATTGCCAATGTTGGAAAAGAACCTGGTGTTCTTATCTACTATCGCTTCTATTGCAACCTTATTCGGACTGTTAGGAACGGTAATGGGTATGATTCGTGCCTTCGGTAACTTAGGTGAATCTGCTGGTAGCGAAGCTGCAAAAGGATTATCTCAAGGTATTTCTGAAGCGTTATATAATACAGCATTAGGTATCGGTACTTCTGCACTGGCTATTGTAATGTATAATATTTTCACTACCAAGATCGATTCTATTACTTATGCGATCGATGAATCAGGTTTTACATTAACTCAAAGTTTTGCATCGTTGTATAAATAATCCTTCGGGGTTATGGAAAGGAAACGGTTTTGAATCTTAATTGTAAAGCATAAAATAATTCAAATGGGAAGAGCAAAAGTAAAACGTAAAGGAACGTCCATCGACATGACGGCGATGTGCGATGTTGCTTTTCTTTTATTGTCATTCTTTATATTAACGGCTCAGTTTAAACCATCAGAAGCAGTGCCTATTGAAATACCCAGCTCTGTAGCTTCAAAAGCAGCCTCACTAAATACAGATGCATTTGTGGTGTCTATCAATCATGAAGGAAAAGCATTTGTAGAATTGAGCGACCCGGGTATAAGAGGAAAGGTTTTTGATGAAATGGAAAAACTAAAAGGAGACCAGCTACCTGCCAGCTTAAGAACCAAGTTTGTTAACGCAAGCATGGTACCTGCACCCGTAGGAAGCTTATCACAATTTTTACAAATGACTCCTGAACAAGTTAAAAAAACAACTTTACCCGGCGTACCGTTAGATACGTTGGGAGGGGAGCTGAAAGATTGGATAGCTGCAGGGTTAGCGGCTTATAATGGGAATGTAAATAACATACATTTTATTATTAAAGGCGATAATTTGGCTAAGTATCCTTTTATAAGCGATGTGCTGACTGCGTTTAAAAAGAATGAAGTATTTAAATACCAGTTACTGACATCGCCCGAAGCGGTGCCACCAGGAACTGAGTTATATAAGAAAAGTGTTCAGGGAATTAAACAAGACGATTAGTTTAACTTAAAAAATTAGAATACCATGGCAGAAATGGATACGTCGTCCGGTGGTGGTCATAAGAAAGGCCCCGGCGTCAAAAAATCTAAAAAACTTTCTACTCGTGTGGATCTTACTCCAATGGTAGATCTTGGTTTTCTGCTTATAACCTTTTTCATCTTTACTACAACATTAAGTCAGCCTACTACTATGAAGCTGCTAATGCCGAAAGATGATATACAGGATAAGGATCTTACTAAAATTAAAGAAAGTGGTGCATTGACCATTTTATTAGGTAAGAACGACCAGGTTTATTATTATGAAGGAATGGATCCAACCAAATTGCAATCTTCTACATTTAAAAAAATAAGACAAGTAGTATTGACTAAAAAAGCCAATACGCCTGTAGATGACCTTTTCATTACCATTAAGCCCGGTAAAGAATCGGATTATAAAAATGTAGTGGACATATTGGATGAAATGACCATTAATGATATTAAGCGATATGCAATAGATAATCCGAATGATGTTGAAGAGCTTGTAGTAACAAGAACAGAACAGGCAAACGGAATTAAATAAATTGTATGAAACAGTAAATTGTTTCAGCTGATTAAAAAAACATAAATGGAAGCAAACAAAATATTATCGGCAGATCTGTTAGACATACTCTTTGAAGGAAAAAACAAAGATTATGGAGCTTATGATCTGCGCAAAACGTATAACAAGCGTTTAAGAAATGCAGCGCTTATTACTTTGAGCATTGGTGTTTTGATTTTCCTGGTGTATTTTTTATCAAATGCACTTAGACCAAAAGAAGAAGTAGCAATAGAGGTAAAAGATGTGTCTCTTTCAAATGTAAAGAAACCGGATAAACCACTACCGCCACCACCACCACCGCCAAAATTACCCCCACCTCCTAAAGTGGAAACGATCAAGTTTACTCCACCAAAAGTGGTGAAGGATGAAGAAGTTCCGAAGGATGAAAAGCCACCGGAAATTGCAAAAGTGGAAGACACTAAAATAGATGTTAACACCCAGGAAGGTGTGAAAGACAATGGTGTTGTAGCGCCTCCTGTTGAAGAAAAAGGAACGGGTGTAGTAGAAGCTCCACCAGATGACAATACCGTTTTTACAAAAGTTGAAAAAGAGGCAGCATTTCCGGGTGGAGATGGAGCCTGGAGACGTTATTTGGAGAAGAACTTAAATGCAAGTGCTCCTATTGATAATGGTGCTCCGGAAGGAACGTATACTGTTATTGTGAAATTTATTGTGAGTAAAGATGGAAGCATTAGTGATGTAGAAGCTGAAACACACTTTGGCTATGGTATGGAAGACGAAGCTATCCGTGCAATTAAAAGAGGACCTAAATGGACCCCGGCATTGCAGAATGGACGTAACGTAAATGCATACCGTCGTCAACCAATAACGTTTGTTGTGCAGGAAAATTAAATTTAAATAGTTTTTTAAACCTCTTCAGTAATGAAGAGGTTTTTTTATTGTAAAAAATATCAGCAATAAAGTTTATTTAAATAGCAGTATGGAATCGATCGATATAGTGATCTAAATAGTAAACTAATTACTATGGCAGAGATAGAAGCAGGCATCCGTAAAAAAACGGCCGGTGTTAAACGCTGCATTAAAAAAAGGTTGGGTGTTGATCTGACCCCTATGGTTGATCTGGGTTTTTTATTGATCACATTTTTTATTCTTACTACCTCATTGTCAAAACCTGCAGTATCGCAGTTGTTGATGCCGAAAGATAGTCCAGCAACTACTCCCGTATGTGAATCATGCACTATAACGTTATTACTGCAAGGCGATAATAAACTTTATTATTATGAAGGCATATCGGGTGAGAGCAACCTTCCTTTAAAAACTACTTTTTCATCAAATGGTTTACGCAAGCTATTGCAGCAAAAGCAACAAAAAGTATTCATGGCAAAAGGAACAAAACAAGATATGATATTGATAATAAAACCCGGTAAAGAATCTTCTTATAAAAATTTGATGGATATGCTGGATGAAGTGTCTATTAACGATATCAAACATTACTATATAGATACGCCTGATAAAATGGATGAAAAAGCGCTGGCAAATATGAACTGATGGCGAACAGCGAGCAGGTCATAAAAATCGTTTCAATCCCGCCAGACAATTTATCTTTGATAGATGTTAAATAATCTTTCCGGTTGGGATGATACCATTGTTGCACTGGCAACGCCGCCCGGTATTGGAGCTATTGGCGTTATACGTCTAAGCGGTAAAGAATCGTTCAGTATTATCAATTCTTTATTTCCTTCGAAAGAGCTGTTGAAACAGGCTTCACATACATTGCATGTTGGTTTTATTAAGGAGGATGATAAAGTGCTGGATGAAGTAGTCGTTTCATTGTTTAAAAATCCTAAAAGTTATACAGGCGAAGATGTGGTAGAAATAAGTTGTCATGGTTCTCCTTATGTACAACAACAGGTATTGCAAGCTTGCATTAATAAAGGCGCAAGATTGGCAAAGGCAGGAGAGTTCACGCAACGTGCTTTTTTGAATGGTAAGTTAGATCTCACCCAGGCAGAAGCAGTAGCAGATCTGATCGCCAGTAACACATCCGCTTCACAGAAGGCAGCATTGCATAATATTCGGGGAGGTTTTTCAGATGTATTAAAACAACTGCGGGAGGAATTGATCACTTTCTCAGCCCTGATAGAGTTAGAATTGGATTTTAGCCAGGAAGATGTTGAGTTTGCCGACAGAAAAAAATTCTACGAGCTAATTGAAAAAGCACAGGTAATCACCAATGAATTATTGGAATCATTTCAATTAGGGAATGTTATCCGCAATGGAATTAGTGTTGCCATTATCGGTAAACCCAATGCAGGTAAATCAACCTTATTAAATACCTTATTGAATGAAGACAGGGCAATTGTAAGCGATATCGCCGGCACTACAAGAGATACTATTGAAGAAGTGATTAATATTAATGATGTTTTGTTTCGATTGATTGATACAGCGGGAATTCGTGAACATACATCTGACATAATTGAAAGTATAGGAGTAGAGAAAAGCCTGGCAAAAATGCGTTCTGCAGATATTGTTTTGTATTTATTTGATGTAAATTCTTATACTGCCGAAGACTTATTAAAAATTGAAAAAGATCTTCAGCGTCAACAAATAAATTACCTGTTGATTGGTAATAAGGCAGATACTGGTTCTACTAATTTTGAAAATGCATTATTAATATCAGCCAAGCAGCAACAAGGCATAAAAGAATTAAAAGAGAAGCTATTTGCAGCTACTGTGCATAATGATATTGCTGAAAATGCTGTTGTTACCAATAGTCGTCATCATGCAGCTTTGCAAAAAATAAGCGAATCCTTGGCGGCAATAAAAACCGGTTTGGATAAAAATATTTCCGGCGACTTGTTAACTCCCGACATACATCGTTGTCTTCACTACATTTCTGAAATAACCGGTACTATAACCAATGAGACTGTGCTGGATTATGTGTTTAGTAAATTTTGTATCGGGAAGTAGGTTGGTTCTATATAATGTGATAAATAACTGTGCAATTTAATCAACACGCTCAGAACTATTTTTTATTACTTGCTAACTCAATGGCTCTTCCCTTTCCTCTAATTCATTCTCAACTGTGGAATTTTTTTCTCATGCCATATTCTTTCTCTCAAAAAATGTTGAGATTCAGTCCTTAACTATACTGGCAAGAAAATTGAAGTTGCTTTTGTATAATTAACGATTATGAAATCTTTTTTTACGGATTTCAAAATAAAGCTTGCAAAGAGAATTTTGTTTGTCATTGTTCTAATGCCGGTTAAGGGATTGGCTCAAATTGATACAATTCATGAACACGCTGTTTCAGGTAAAGTAACAAGCGAGGCCGGGCTTGCACTATCCAATGTTTCCATTCAAATACAAGGCACAAGTAAAGGTACTACAACGAATGCAACCGGAGAATTTGCAATCATCGCATCGGACAGTGATGTACTGGTTTTTTCTTCTGTGGGATATAAAACACAGATGGTAACGGTGGCTGGACAAACCGGCATCAATGTAACACTTGCAACAAGCGCAGAAGAATTGACACAGGTAATTGTAGTAGGTTATGGTACGCAACGGAAACGTGATGTTACCGGAGCAACATCTACCGTTAACGGATCAGACCTGGTAAAACAAATTGTAAACACACCAACACAAGCACTTCAAGGCAAAGCAACAGGTGTGCAAATAATTGCCAGCAGCTCTCCCGGTATTGCACCACAGATACGAATAAGAGGTACGGGTACTGCTTTGGGTGGTACACATGCATTGTATGTAGTAGATGGAATACTTACGGATGATATCACTAATATTAATACAGCCGATATAACCGACATTACTATATTAAAAGATGCTTCGGCTACATCTATATATGGATCCCGTGGTGCAAATGGAGTAGTTATTATCACTACTAAAAAGGGAGCATCAGGGAAAATGGTAATTAACTACAGTGATAACATAGGTGTATCGCAGGCCGCTAATCTGGTACGAATGGCGAATACAGCAGAGTATGATAATTATTACCAGGCTTCCACCGGGCAAATTCCTATCTCTACACCTTATTCAACCGATTGGTACAATACTATTTTACGTAATGCATGGCAGCAAACCCACAACCTGTCTATATCAGGAGGTAATGATAAGGCAGTTTATTTTTTCAGCGCAGGCTATATTGACCAGGATGGTATCGTCATCAACAATAATTATAAACGTTTCACCTTGCGTTCTAATGAAGAGTTTAAGGTCACCAATGCTATAAAGTTTGGAATACAGGCATCTTACAGTAACGGAGTTAATCAAAATGGATTTAATAATATAAATCTTGATTCATTGGGTAATGCAGGTTCTGTATTGAATGACGCATATCGTGCTGCACCCATTATAGCCAATATCGAAAATGGCAAGTACGGTAATACTTCTGCTTATCAAAATGTAGGCAATCCATTGCTCGATCTTAATGATAATAATATAAAAGCGATCAGCAACAGGTTGCAAGGCGCCGCTTACGTAGAAATAAAACCTTTTCAATGGGTAACCTATCGCTCTTCTATTGGTGCTGATTGGTACAGCAATGCCAACCGGGCTTATAATTATCAATTCAATTCCGATACTACTACCTTTTTAATTGCGGGCGGTAATCAATATAATAATCGAAGCAGTTTAAATATCAAGAACTCAAACACATTGCATTGGGTGTGGGATAATTTACTAACGTTTACGAAACGTATTCAAAAGAATGATATAACGCTTTTGATAGGTACTACGGCAGAAAAATTTCAATATAGTTTTATTTCTTCCAGCAGAAAAGATGTGCCAGCAGATCCCAATTTATGGTATATAGGAGTGGGTGATGCCAACTCTTCTCAGAATGATGGAAATGGTGATGCCTGGTCAAGAGCATCTTATTTTGGAAGAATTAATTATGCATATGACAATAAGTATTTATTAACGGCTTCTATTCGTTCCGATGGAAGTTCACGACTTCCTTCTCAAAACCGCTACCGTACCTATCCTTCTGTTGGTCTAGGATGGGTAATTTCCAAAGAAGATTTTATGCGTGACCAAAAAATATTTGATTATTTAAAACTGAGAGGCAGTTGGGGCAGAGTGGGTAATGATCAAATAGAAACAGGAGCCTTCACTACTACTGTAGCACAAAATTTAGGATATCCTTTTGGAGGTATTGCTGATAATGCAACAAACGGAAGCAGGATAACCCAATTTAAAGATCCCAATATAACATGGGAAGAAACGGAAGAGTATGATGCTGCATTAGAGTTTGCTTTCTTTAATTCAAAGTTAACCGGCGAGATAAACTACTATAATAAAAATGTGCTCAATGCACTGATCAATAAATTTATACTGGCAACCATATATGATGAAAATAGTTTGGTATTAACCAATGCTGCAACCATACAAAATAAAGGCTGGGAATTTTCTTTGAATTGGAAAGATAAGGTCAGTAAAAATGTTTCATACAGTATTGGCGGTAATATAACTTTTAATACCAACACGGTAACATCGTTAAATGGCGGTGTGCCAACATACGGTGGAGATATAGGCGCCAATCAGGGATTGGTTACGTTAACGGATGTTGGTCAGCCGGTAGGCAGCTTTTATGTATTGCAGGTGCTGGGCGTATTTAATACGGATGCTGATGTAAATAATTATGTAGACAAGAACGGTAATAAAATTCAACCTACTGCAAATCCCGGTGATTTTAAATATTTGGATAAAAATGGTGATGGAAAAATTGATGATAATGACAGAGTATTTGCAGGCTCTTATCAACCTGTAGCTTATTATGGAATTAATGGAAGTGTTACGTATAAAAACTGGGATTTTAGTTTTGATATTTATGGTAACGCAGGCAACAAAGTATATAATGGTAAAAGGGCTGTACGTGTTTATGGAACAGATAATGTAGAAGCAGACCTGGCTTATAACAGATGGACACCAACTAATCAATCCCAAACACAACCTGCTGCTAATACCGGAAATCTATTAGCATCTACTTATTTTGTTGAGTCGGGTTCTTTCGCTCGTCTTAACAATGTGACTATTGGATTTACTCTTCCTGAAAAAACACTTCAACGGATAAAGATATCAGGCTTAAGAATATTCGCATCGGTACAAAATATATATACGCTTAAAGCATATAGCGGCTTTACTGCCGAATTGCCCGGCGAACCAACTGACTCAGGAATTGAATTGGATGCTTATCCTACTACACGATCGATGGTGGTAGGTGTAAATGTTAGTTTGTAAATAAAAAACGATGAAACGTGAACTGAAAATATTATTGTATGGCATCTTCCTAATAGCAATCTCTTCATGCACAAAAGAATTTTTAGATGTGCCGGTACAGGGAAGTGAAACGCCAATATCAGATCCTTCTTTGGCGCAAAAATTAGTAGTAGGAACATATAATAGCTTGCTGCAGGGTGATTCATGGAATACGGGAGATGTTGATGGATTTGCATTGATAGCTGCAACTGATATTATGTCTGATGATGCAGATAAAGGAAGCTATGCGGATGACCAGGCTACTACTGCAGGAGAATTTGATAATTTTACACTTAGCTCTACCAATGAGTTTGCTGCAACATTATGGAGAGGACATTACAATAGCATAGGTGCTGCAAATTATGCGTTAAAGAATTTATACATAGCCAATATTGATACTGCAACAAAAAATGAATTGATCGGGGAAGTTCGTTTTTTAAGAGGCTATTTATATTTTAATATGGTAAGAATGTTTGGTGGCGTACCACTTGTTTTAAAAATTCCGCAAGATCTTAACGAAGCACTCACAGACAGCGTATTAAAAGTAAGAGCACCGGCAGCACTGGTGTATGATAGTATAGAAGCAGACCTGCAATATGCCATTGATCATCTTCCGTTACAAAATACAGGACATGCTACGAAAGGAGCTGCACAATCAATGTTGGCAAAAGTTTACATGTATCAAAATCAATGGCAAAAAGTTTTTGATCTTACAAATCAAGTCATCGCTTCAGGCATATATCAATTATTACCCGATTATGCTACTTTATTCAGGCAGGCAGGAGATAACAGCATTGAATCAGTTTTTGAAATTGAAACAGGCGCTTTCAACAATACCAATTTGGGTATTGCTAATTATACCGTAAGCCAGGGGCCACGGGTAGGTGGCTTAGGAGGATGGGATGATTTGGGTTGGGGCTTTTGTAATCCAACACCAAGTCTTATTGCTGCGTATGAAACGGGAGATGTAAGAAAAGATGCTACGATCATTTTTATTGATAATTCAGGAACGCATCGTGGTACTGTTCTCTGGGATGGTTTTCGTATTCCCAGTTCTGATTCTGTTCAAAATCTTTATTATAACTATAAAGCATACACCAGTAAGGCAAAAGAAAAATTTGCAGATGCAGGCACAAAAGACCGACCTAAAAATGTACATATACTACGCTATGCAGAAGTGTTGTTGATGAATGCAGAAGCTGCATTACAGCCAGATGTTAACCAACCGGCACAAGCCGCAGATGATATTAACCTGATAAGAACACGTGCCAATCTTTTTCCCAAAGGCAGCGTAACAATAAATGACGTTTGGCAGGAACGACATGTAGAATTAGCAATGGAACATGATCGTTTTTGGGATATCGTTCGCCAGGGAAGAGCAGCACAGGTAATGACTGCTGCAGGCAAAAATTTTGCAGCAGGTAAAAATGAATTATTGCCGATACCGAGCACACAAATACAATTAAGCGGGGGAGCGCTGAAACAAAACCCCGGATATTGATCATGAAAAGTAATAGCAACATATCAGTGATCAAAAAAGGGTTTTTCCTTTTTTCTATACTTCACATAAGAGGTTCGCCTTATTATTAGATTTATCACAGCCTTAACCGAAAATCGATTTTTAAACAATTTAAAACAGAAACAATGAAATGGCTGAAAATAAAAAATAGAATATTCATTTCTGCGATGAGCATTTTATCTATAGCAATATTCGGAACCTCCTGCTCAAAAGATAATAGTACGTTGCCGCCGGTTAATGGATACAATGCATCTAATGATGTGGCTTCATCAAGTTTGCTGGCACACTGGACTTTTGATGGCACTAATAATGAAACCATATCAGGAACGGCTCCTTCAACCTCAAACGGGGCTTCATTTGGAACCGGTATAAAAGGGCAGGGATTGTCTCTTAACAATGGTTACATTCTTTATCCTACTATTGCTGCATTAAGCAGTGCAAATGCATTGGGAAGTTTTACCGTAAGTGCATGGATAAATACAGATAACAGAGATACGCTGGCTTCTTCTGTATTTGCATTAACAAAAACTACAAGTGCACAAACCGATTGGAATGATGGACCGATCAATATGTATGTTGAAACAGTTAAGAATCATCTTACTTACGATGATACATTAGTATTACATGGCGCTTTTGCAACATATCCCGGAGGGATAAGAGCAGGTGGTGATAATATTAATGATTACGGAGTTCGCGGTGTTGATTTCCAAACGGTGTTGGGTACAAAAAAATGGGTGCATTACGTATTGCGTTATGATGGTGCAGGATCTAATATTGACATCTATGCAAATGGTACAAGAGTGTCTAATAACAATTTTAGATTTAGAGGTGCAGGCACTCCTGCCGTTGGTTTAGGAGCATTAGTAATGCCCGTTCCCACACAAGTGTTAATTGGAGGTTGGCCGAGCGCAACAACCGGTTTTACTAATTCTGCAGCACAGACATGGCAGGGTTTATTTGTAGGGTCTATTGATGAAGTAAGAGTGTACAACAAATCTTTGTCAGACCTGGAAATTGGATCGCTTTATCAATTAGAATTAGCTGGAAGATAATTTTAAAGAGAGATTGTTGAAGAGCAATCTCTCTTTTTATTAATTATGTTTACTATGAAGCATATATTGTTTTTTGTAATGATGCTATTGGCATTATCCTTCTGTAAAAAGGAAGCGCCTGTAAATCCTCCGGGTACTTTACAATCCTTAAAGATCACTGTAAACGATTCGCTGGTTAATAGTACTGTTTACTATAACGCCACTAATAAGCCGGCGATAAAGATTTTCTTTTCTGAACCGATAGATACTGCCGGTATTTACACTCGTGTTCTTATTAAAAATGCCAATGGTACCGCATTGCCTGTTAATTACGGATTGGCAAATATGGATAGTGTTTTAGTAGTGCAACCTTCCGGTAATCTTCAATCCATTTCAGTTTATACGGTAGCAATTTCCAATGGTATAAAATCCATACACAATAGTTTATTACAGCAAAACATTTCTTTCAATATTGTTACAGCTATTGATTCATCCGATAAGTTCGCAAGAATAAGCGACAGCGTTTTATTAGACCTGGTACAAAAACAAACATTAAAATACTTTTGGGATTTTGGCCATCCTGTTTCAGGATTGGCAAGAGAAAGAAATACATCGGGAGATGTTGTAACCACCGGTGGCAGCGGTTTTGGAATCATGTCATTATTGGTAGGAGTACACCATAATTTTATTTCCAGGACAGATGGGTTAGGTAGAATGACAAAGATTGTATCCTTTCTTACAAACAAGGCTCATCGCTATCACGGTGCCTTTCCACACTGGCTAAATGGAGCAACAGGAGAAACAGTTCCGTTTAGTCCTAAAGATGATGGCGCTGATTTGGTCGAAACTTCTTACTTAATGGAAGGCTTATTATGTGCACGACAATTTTTTAACAGCACTGTCGATAATAATGAAATTCAGTTGCGGGACAGTATTAATAATTTATGGAATGGCGTAGAGTGGAGCTGGTTCAGGCAAAACAATCAAAATGCTTTGTATTGGCACTGGAGTCCTGATTTTGATTGGGCCATGAATATGCAGATCAACGGATGGAATGAGGCTTTGATCACTTATGTATTGGCAGCATCATCTAACAATTATAATATTCCTTTAGCTGTTTATCAAAATGGATGGGCATTGAATGGAAATATAAAAAACAATAAACAATATTTTGGCATAACACTTCCCTTGGGGCCAGACTATGGTGGTCCGTTGTTCTTTTCTCATTATTCTTTTTTAGGAATTAATCCTAATAATTTAATGGATGTGTATGCCAATTACTGGACGCAGAATACAGCGCATTCAAAGATCAATTATTCTTATTGTGTAAACAATCCAAAAAGATTTAACGGTTATAGCAGTCAATGTTGGGGATTAACGGCAAGTGATGACAACAATGGCTATGATGCGCATTCGCCCACTAATGATGATGGCGTTATTTCTCCAACCGCAGCATTATCATCAATGGCATATACACCTACTGAATCTATGAATGCATTGCGCTTTTTCTATTACAAGTTAGGAGATAAGATTTGGGGCGATTATGGTTTTAAAGATGCTTTTAATTTGTCCAATGTGTGGTTTGCAGATTCTTATCTTGCCATAGACCAGGGACCTATTATTGTAATGATAGAAAATTATCGTAGCGGATTATTATGGAACTTATTTATGAGTTGCCCAGAAGTAAAGAAAGGTATGAAAGACCTCGGTTTTCAAAGTCCCGACTTGCAATAAACTTGATCGCATGAAATATACTGTAACTGTTTTCTTTTTAGTGATGATGAATGTCGGCTTTGCACAAGATGCAGCGATGAATAAATTTATCAGCGATCTTATGCAAAAGATGACACTAGAGGAAAAGATAGGACAGTTAAATCTTCCTTCCATTGGTTTTGATGTTACAGGACCTGTGTTAAGCAAAGATGTAGAGTCTAAGATACAGAAGGGCTTAGTAGGTGGTGTGTTCAACACATTTACACCGAATGCCGTACGTAAGTTGCAAGACATTGCCGTTAAACAAACCCGTTTAAAAATTCCGCTTTTATTTGGTTATGATGTGATACATGGTCATCGAACCATCTTTCCTATTCCGTTAGGTTTAGCAGCGAGCTGGGATACGGCTTTGATACGCAGAATTGCCCGTGCCGCTGCAGATGAAGCAACAGCAGATGGATTGAACTGGACATTTTCACCAATGGTTGATATAGCACGTGACCCACGATGGGGAAGGGTTTCAGAAGGAGCAGGAGAGGATCCTTTTTTAGGATCACAAATTGCAAAAGCAATGGTGCAGGGATACCAGGGTAATAATTTAACAGCAGATTCTACTTTAATGGCGTGCATTAAACACTTTGCATTATATGGTGCAGTGGAGGCTGGCAGAGAATACAATGTAGTTGATATGAGTACTGTAAAAATGTACAATGATTATTTGCCTCCTTATAAAGCAGGCGTGGATGCTGGTGCCGGTTCTATAATGAGTTCGTTTAATGAAATAAACGGAATGCCTGCAACCGCTGATAAGTGGTTAATGACGGATCTGTTAAGAAAACAATGGGGGTTTAAAGGCTTTGTTGCTACAGACTATACTGCAGTGAGTGAATTAATAAATCACGGTATTGGAGATTCCATGCAGGTAACACAACAATCAATAAATGCAGGCATTGATATGGATATGGTCAGTGAATTATTTTTGTTGGAGTTGCCGGATCTTGTTAAACAAGGAAAGGTTTCTGTAGCTACGATTGATAATGCCTGTCGTTTAATATTAGAAGCAAAATATAAATTAGGATTATTTGAAGATCCTTATCGTTATATCAGCGAAGAAAGAAATAAAAAAGAAATAATGAGTGCCGATAAGCTGGTATTAGCGAAGGAAGCGGCATTGAAAAGCATAGTGTTATTAAAAAATATAAAATTAAAGAACAGACAACATGTTTTGCCTTTATCACGAGATGAAAAAATTGCTTTTATCGGACCATTGGTAAAAGATAAAAGAAATCTTATTGGGAGTTGGAGTGCTGCCGGTGACTGGAAGAATGCTGTGAGTATTTGGGAAGCTTTATTGCAAAAGAAAATGGATGAGACCTTGTATGCGAAAGGATGTAATTTATTGGACGATAAAGAACTTATCGCAAAATTGAATGTTCATGATGCACAAATCGAAACAGATTCGCTGACGCCACAACAACTAATTGACAATGCAGTTAAAGTGGCAGCGCAAGCGGATGTGGTAGTAGCAGTTCTAGGCGAATCATTTGCTATGAGCGGTGAAGCTGCCAGCAGAAGCGATATTGGATTGCCGGAAAACCAGGAAGACCTGTTAAAAGCATTGAAGCAAACAGGAAAACCTATTGTATTGGTTTTAATGAATGGAAGGCCCTTAACATTGGACTGGGAAAATGATAGTGTGGATGCGATAGTAGAAACATGGTTTGCAGGTACTATGGCGGGACCCGCTATTGTGGATGTTTTATTCGGAGATTATAATCCTTCAGGAAAAATAACTATGAGTTATCCTGAAAACGTTGGACAAATTCCTGTTTATTATAATCATAAAAATACCGGTCGTCCTTTTGATGATAAAAATAAATACACTTCCAAATATTTAGATGTTTCTAACGAGCCTTTATATCCTTTTGGTTATGGGTTAAGTTATTCTTCATTTGATTATAGTGACATGACATTGAACAAAAATTATTTAGATAAAAATAGTTCCATCACTGCCAGTGTTACTATTGCCAATAATGGAAATTACGATGGCGAAGAAACCGCTGAAATGTATATACAGGATATCAGTGCCAGTATTACCCGTCCTTTAAAAGAATTAAAAGGGTTCCAAAAGATCTATCTGAAAAAAGGAGAAAGCAAAAAAGTGCAATTTCTTATTACTGAAAAAGATCTTCGATTTTATAATGCAGATTTACATTTTGTATCAGAGCCGGGCAAGTTTAAAATTTATATTGGCGGCTGTTCTGCCAACTGTAGCGAAAATGAGTTTGAATTAAGATAAGTAAGGATACGATATATCACCTCTTTCTATCTGCTATTACAATTTTTTCCTCTAACTGTTCAGCATACTGTCATTTGTATTAACTTACTTCAATGCTTTCCACCAAAAAGAATAAAGCAGCAGGATATACCGCTGACAATAAGATAAAACTCATTCATGGGGGCAAAGAATATTTTGATACACTATTGACTTTATTTGATAAGGCAGCGTTTTCTATTCATTTACAGACCTACATTTTTGAAGAAGATGAGACAGGCAGGCTGGTGGCGGATGCATTAATAAAGGCTGCAACAAAAGGAATAAAGGTTTTTGTTTTAGTAGATGGTTATGCATCACAAGGACTTTCAAAACATTTTGTGCAACAATTAAAACAGAGCGGCATTTTCTTTCGTTGGTTTGAGCCTGTTTTACGTAGCAGGCATTTTTATTTTGGGAGAAGACTGCATCATAAAGTTGTAGTGGCAGACGGTTATTATAGTTTGGTAGGAGGCATTAACATAAGTAATCGCTATAATGATATGCCAAATGAAAATGCATGGATGGATTGGGCACTATATTCAGAAGGCGAAGTAAACAAAAAATTGTATCAGGTCTGTCGGGCATTGTGGAATAAATCCGGCTGGGGTAAAAAAAGAAATTTTCCTTCTGTTAGTACAATTGATACGTCTACGGAAAATGAATGCCTGGTAGCTATTCGAAGAAATGATTGGGTAAGGGGTAAGAATGAAATTACCAAAAGCTATGTACGAACGATCAGGGAGGCGCAATCGAATGTTATTATCATGTCAAGTTATTTTTTGCCGGGCAGACTAATTAAAAGAAGCCTTGCTTTAGCGGCAAAAAGAAAAGTAAAAGTAGTGGTGATCGCTACCGGTAAATCTGATGTAACGCTTGCAAAACATGCAGAGCGCCATATATATCGATGGTTACTAAAGAATGGCATTGAATTGTATGAGTATCGTTCCAATATATTGCATAGTAAATTAAGTGTTTGCGATGGAGAATGGATAACAGTAGGATCGTACAATGTGAATAATATCAGCGCCTATGCCAGTGTTGAGTTGAATATGGATGTGTTGGATAGTGAATTTGTAAAAGAAGCGGAAAAAATGTTACAAGCGATTATTGCAGCAGATTGCGAAAGGATCACAGAAGCTGATTTTATCAGGCATAATAATTTTATTAAAAGAATATGGCAGCAAATATGTTATAACCTGGTGAGAGTAATTTTTTATCTTTTTACTTTTTATTTTAAACAAGAGAGACAATAAATTAATTACCCTTTATTCTTGTAATAAGATTTTTTATTGCATCTTCATTCCATTGCTCAAACCTGCCGCGTTGAACAACAGTTTTGTTTTCATCAGGATATTGTAAATAATAATGAAAGGCAAATTTGTTGTAAGGATATTGCCAGCCTAATATTTGCCCAAAACGAAGATCGTTAAACACGGTGGTATCATGCCACTTCTCTATGGTATAATAATGTTGAGAAAACCGAAGTAATCGTAGAAAGTCCTCCTTGCTTTTATATTCCGTTGCTAAATAATTGTTTCGGGGAAAATAATGAAAGCTTATTTGCTTCTTTGTATCAAATACAGATCTATAACCAATATAATAACCACTATCATTTTCACTTACTATATACCAAAGCCAATTGTTGAAAGAGGTAGGTGTAGTTAGAAAGCGGTTACTGGAAATATGCTCTTCAGCAAGAATTTCCTTGATGTCTTTATCAATGTTAAATTTATTGAATGCACAATAGCTTAAATAAATAAACGGAATTAGTAAACCGATCTTCCACCAAAAATTTCTATGTGCATGAAACCGGTTCAAAAAGATCAATGCAATAAAAGCAATTCCCGGAACTATTGAAAAAAAAGGATCCGCTACATAAATAATGTTAAATGAAAAACGATGGTGACTAAACGGTTCTAACCAGCCTATGCCGTAATTATTAAAGCTGTCCAGGAACAAGTGTAAAAAAACTTCTGTAAGAAAAAAGAACAGCCATTTTTTATATGAGATATCGTGAGGACGATGAACACGCTCTGCGGTTAATGCAAATGCCGGCGAGATAAGGAGCGCAAATAAAACAGAATGTGTGAATCCTCTGTGTGCTAACAGATTCTCTGTAGTGCTTAACCATGAACCAGCAATAAAGTCTATGTCAGGAATGCTTTGTGCCAATGCTCCCCAAAACATTGCTTTCTTTCCAAAGCCCTTTTCAAAAAAAGCTTCACCGATACAGGCGCCTAAAACAATATGTGTAAGAGAATCCATTGTTTTGGTACAATTAATGTGTTTAATAAGTTACATAAACTTTTGCAACATGCAGCCTAAAAAAAATGAACCACAGGAGTTTCCTTCTAAGCCGGGCCCTGAGCTTCCTCCTGATCATATTCCGGAAGAGCCGACTATTCCTAAAGAAGACCCCGATATAATTCCTGATGAAGATCCTTTTAAAACGCCACCAACAGAAATTCCTCCCGCTACACAAGGACCATAAATCAAATAGTACGCCATGCTCAAGTTGTAGAAGATAATTCGCAAAAAAAATATAAAAGCTAAAAAGATAAAGGACGATGTTGTTCATCGTCCTTTTTTTTATCCAAAACAAACACTATGAAACTAGTTTATAAGTTTAATTGTTTCGCCGCTGTTATCAGGTTTTTGAATTTGTAAGAGATACGACCCTTTTCCAATTGTGCCCGGAGAAAGCGATTGCTTAGCAGAACCCCCTGTATACTTTATTTCTTTTGAATAGATCGTCTTGCCGCAAGCATCTGTCAATCTTAATTTATATATTCCTTTTTGCATATTGGAAATTTGTATTTCAGTATTGTTATTGATGATGGGGTTAGGATAGAGGCTGATACTTCCTGTATTATCCGCAGAAACTTTTACAATACTGCTATAGTCAACTGTTCCATTTGATTCTATACTTTTTATACGATAGAAGTTGTTTTTGTCTGTAACTGTTTTATCAATTGTAGCGTAATTAGGAGAAGTTGTGGCATTTATGATAGTTAGGTCCATAAATGTTTTTCCATCTGTAGATTTTTCTACTACGTATTTTGAAACATCTGTCTGGTTTGACATTTGCCAGTTAATAGTATTTCCGGAACTGCTACCTGCAGCTTGCACAGAGACAAATTTTACAGGTAACGTCATTGCAGGTTTAAATATGAGCATAAAACGATTAGCACCGGTAGAGGCAGCTTCTGTCGTTACAGCAAAGTCAACCGATGTGCTATCAATAAGGCTAACAGGTATAGTTGTATGCAGATAATTATCTACTAATGTTCCTTCCAGGTCATTCGATAAATTCTCGGGAATAAAATTAAAATGATAACTGCGTGCAGTTGTTCCTGCTAACTTAATAAATAGTGTGTCGTTTTCCGTTAGTATTGGTCTTCTTTCAATAGAAAGACTTTTATTGTTCCTTATCAATGATACGCCTTCATTAGAGTTAGCTAGTTTAGAAGCATCCTGCCAGTCAACATCCGGGCTGAAAGAATTATTGAATTGAGCTAATGTTGCATCTACCAATGAATCTTCTGACAAAGAAAAATTTACACGTAAAGCTGCTGTTGCATTTGCCGGTCTGAATACCAATGGTGTATTGGTAGTAGATTTGGCACTTTCAGTAAAAGTTACCGATGCAGGAGCAGAAGCAATGCTTTGCACATAAAATGCTTGTCCTGATTGTATTACTTTGGTTTGTGCACTTGCGGTAATTGTTTTATCGTAAATGCCGTCTTCATCAGCATCATCCATTAAAACGTAAGCACCTGAAACATTGATAGAAGGATCCCAAACATAAAACCTGCGAATGACATTCTTTAAAGTCAGGTTACTAAAATCAACGGGAGAAGCATAAGGATTACCGATCAATGCAAGCTTGCCGGCAACACTGCTGCCTGCAAATACCTGGTTGCCTGTTTGCAGGTTTCCTAAAGCACTTAAGGTGGTAGAACAAACGGGCACTACTGTAAGGGTTGGGTTAGCAACTGTTGCAGGATTTCTATCTCCGCGAACAAATATAAAATACCCGATATTATCTGCACTACCAGTATTAGTAGGAGAGATAGCTGCATTTGTATTTACAATATTACTTAATGCCTGGGTAGCAGTATTAAATGTCTTCATAGAATAATTGGCGTTAATTCCCTGGTCCATTCCTCCATTAACAGTAACAGGAGTAGGCATTGTAATTAAGGTGCCTTTGCCCGAAGTATATACGCCATTATTTTGCCATGAATTATAAATAGTATTAGAGTTGGTAACCGGAGCCGTTAATAAGCGCCATGCTCTTTTGGCAGTAATATATCTTTCAACAGTAGCCTTGCCGGTAATAGTACCTGCAGAATTGCCTACTTTTGCTGTTCCGCTTGCATCACTCTTTAATACTAATGAATCTGAGGTGTTAAATGTGGCGCCGCTGTTTACTGTTAGCGTGCCTGATGAACTGCCTGCTACAATATTTAACCCGTTGCGTAAGGTAACGTTTCCGCCTGTTGCTACAGTTAGATTTTTAAGTGTTTGATTACCCGAATTAAAATATAGGTCACTATTACCTGTTACACCCGATGAACCAACTGTAATATTTGATGTAGATGATCCGATCAATGAGCCGGTAGTTCCGGAACGAGTGATTTTTCCGGCAGTTAATGTGGTGCCCGGTGTTATTGTTACTGCAGCATTTTTTACGTCCAATGTTCCTGCAATAGTTAGATCAGCGTTGGTAGAAGCATTGCTGCGAACAATAAAAGTATGTTCTGTTCTTGTAAAATCAACAGGATAGCTTCCGTTACTTCCATCAGAGTTAACTGTCCAGTTGGAAACAGCATTTAATGTGGTCGTTTTTGAATATAGTGTAGTCGTTGGCGTTACTACTGCTGCGGAGCTTAATAAAGTAGCACATCCGCTGTTGCTGTTATTTATAACGGATACGGTAAAGGTTCCTCCATTAGTAGTAGTAAGCGGGTTAATAGTATATGTTGATGAAGTTGCTCCGGAAATATCTACTCCATTTCTTTTCCATTGATAACTGTTGGCGTTGAATGCAGTTATACTTAACGTTACACTGTTGCCGGTAGCAATTGTTTGTGTAGCAGGTAAAGGTTGTGAAGTAATATATGTATTCAAATAAGCTACCTGGCTTTGAACGCTGCCTGCAGTATTAGTAACCACTACATCGTAAGAAGCTGCATCTGCTGCTACAACATTACTGATAGTATAGGTTGATGAAGTTGCTCCCGAAATAGTAACACCATTTTTTCTCCATTGATACGTAAGCCCTGTTCCTGTTGCAACCACAGTGAATGTTGCATTTTGATTGGAAGAAGGACAAACAACCTGTGATTGAGGATTGGTAGTAATTACAGGGGTTGCTATAAAAAATGCATCTGCATTGTAAGCAACAAATGCCGGATCGCTGGCACCGCCGGGTTTTATTTTTAATGTAGCAACAGTAGAAGCATTTGCTGCAGTGATACCAAACTCAGATAATTTAAAAGCAGTTAGCCTTATTTCTTTTTGATTAGCCGTTGCATTTACACCCGTTATCACAGCTGCATCACAAGTAGCTCCATTTGTTAATGTATACAGATCAGTAGAGTGATTTCCTAAAGAAGGTACTGCTCCCCAGGCTACACCAATAGCGCTCCCCACTCGTGTGCCCGACGCCGTCACAAAATACAAGCTATCAGAGTTGCCACCGGTAGCTGCTATTTGTGAATACAATATATCGGGTTTGGAATCACTGATAGCCGAATTAACGATATTGCTTACGGGAAAACTCATGGATGCATTTACAGGAATATTCGTTACACCACTTCCTATGTTCAAGCCATTGGTTCCATCTGTTAATACATCATTCATACGAACAGAGGGCAATGGATTGGCTGTCCCGTTAGCTACTCCATCATCCGAGGAAGGTAATAAAATAAAAGTGCTGTTGCCTGAAGCAATGGTGCCTCCAATAGAGCTAATCGGCAAAGCTTTAAAAGTGCCGGCAGTATTGGTTACAGAATGTGCTGTTAGTATAGCGTCATTTACACCTGTAGAATACGTTGTACCGCTATATGTAAACGCTAATACGTTATGACTTAAGTTGGGCTGCGTACTACTGTTTGCTGTAGTGGTGGATTTCCAGTAACCGCCAAAGTCGGTGTAGATCTCTGTTATTTGTGCATTTGATTTTATATAAAGCACACTCAACAGAATAATTAATAGAGATACTTGACCTATTGGTGATAGGTGTGTCAGGCTTTTCATAGGTTAACACAGAGATTTTAAATGGTTAAACATTGACTTGTCTGGATATAACGCAGCAAGTTTTTTGTTTGTCGAATAATTACTACGTATAATCGTGCTATTGCCGGAAAAATTGCTATTATTCAAATGGAATTTGATAATTATCAACGATTCTGATCGTATTTATTTTTTTACTGTATTAAAAGGGGAGTAAAATATTTACGCTGATAAATGAAAATAACTTGTTTTTCTTTTTACGTAAATCAATTTCCTTATCTCGCTGAATATAGAATATAGCTGCGCCTACATTTGTACTGCTAACGCTTGATAAAATTAAGTCCGGGGTAAACTAACTACTAATAGTGCAGAGCAGTTGGAACAACTTTAACCCGGCACGAGGTAGCAATTTTTCCAGTTCTTGTTTTAGTTAAGGCTTTCTTATGAAAGCCTTCTTTTTATAAAACAGTGAGGGGGATTATCAATTGTTTAAAAAACTTTCTTCTTTCTTAACAGAGAAATTAAAAGTAGCTCCTTCATCGGGCTTTGCATCTGCCCATATTTTGCCGCCATGTTTATAAATGATGCGCTGTACTAATGATAAGCCAACGCCGGTTCCTTCAAATTCATCATTAGAGTGAAGTCGTTGAAATACGCCGAATAATTTATTGGCATACTTCATATCAAATCCAACACCATTATCTTTTACAGAAAAAATATATTCAGTTTCATGCTCTGTACAACTGATATCGACCCGTGCATTTCCTTTTTTGGAAGAATATTTAACGGCGTTGGAAATTAAATTGAATATTACCTGGTGCATCAAATTATAATCCGCATTAATTACAGGTAGTTTGTTTACGTTAATTTCAGCTTTATGATCAACGGTTTTATTTAGCTCCGCTATTGCCATGTTCACCAGCTCATACATATTAACGGACGTCCTGTTGATCGTTTTTTGTCCCAATCTTGAAAACACTAACAGATCGTCAATCAGCGTTGTCATTCTAACCGTGCTGTTGCTGATATTGTCCATAATGCGCTTACCTTCTTTATCCAGTTGCTTTCCGTAATCTTCATTTAATATTTGTGTATAGCCACTTATGGCACGCAATGGCGCACGCAGATCATGAGAAACAGAATAAGAAAACGATTCCAGTTCTTTATTGGCAAACTCTAACTGTTCCGTACGTTGCTTCACTCTATCATCTAACTCTTTGTATATATATACATTTTCGATTGAAACAGAGGTTATATCCGCCAATGATTGTAGTAATTCCAATTCATCTTTAGTGGTAGCATGTTCAGTGCTCCAATAATTTCCTATAGCTCCAACCGGGTTAACGGTTCTTATCGGCACCATTGCCAAACTTTTTACAAATGTGGGGCGATATGCTTCTACAGGAATGCGTTCATCTTTATAAATATCTTCAATAATGGCAGGCTTACGGTTAAGCATGGCCCAACCGCTTATACAGGCAGACATGGGGAAGCGCTGCCCTTTCCATAAAGGTGCTATCGCATCTTCATCTGCATAATAACATAGATCCCCGTCGCGTAAAATAAAGGTAGCACCATCAGCCCCGGTAAGTTTTCGGGCAGTTTTTCTTACTACTTGCATTATTGTAGTAAGGCTACGGGCCATCGATAATTGCTGAACCGTATCCACTAATAATTTCAATTGTTCGCTTGTCATAAAGAGGTAGTAAACAAATTTACAAAATTATTTCGCCCAATTGTTTTATTTAGCAACAAATAAATATGCTATTTTTTGCATGTATTGGTAGCGTTTTATCGTTCATTAGCAGGTAGTTAGTTAAAAAATTCCTCATACGGCACAAAAATTTCCCGATTTAGAAAGCGCTATTGATCCGCGTACCCTCAATTTTGCGCCATGAAAAAATTCCTATCTGTAGCATTATTGGCAATAACTGTTTTTAGTAATACCAAGGCTCAGCAAAGAACTCCCGCTCAACAACTTATTCTAACCAACGAAGATTCTTTACACGCCGGTAAATCGCAGAATAATAGAACAGTTATATCCGGTTACGGAAGCGCTTCTTATCAAAGAAATTTCAATGCAGGTTTTTCGCAGATGAATTTAGATAGAGCGGTACTTTTTGTCGGTCATCGCTTTAATGAAAAAATAGCTTTCTTTTCTGAACTGGAAGTAGAAGATGCAAAAGTAGATGGCAGTGGAGGTGAGGCCGCAATGGAACAGGCATTTTTAAAATTCAATTTAAACGACAGGCAATATTTAGTAGCGGGTTTATTTATTCCACGTATTGGTATATTAAATGAAAACCATTTGCCGGTAAATTTTAACGGCGTAGAACGCCCGATAGTAGAGCAATTAATTATCCCTGCCACATGGAGGGAATTAGGAGTTGGTTTATACGGATCTTTTAAAAATGCTCCTGTTAATTATACATTGGGCATTTTAAATGGATTAAACAGCGCAGGCTTTGACCATGGTAGCGGTATTCGTGATGGCAGGGCAGAAGGTCGTGATGGTACTGCGAATAATTTAGCACTAACAGGTTCAGTACAATACAAGCCGGGCGATTTTCTATTCCAGGTATCAGGATATGCAGGCGGTACAGTAGGGTTGAATCGCAGAGCTGCTGATAGTTTGAATTTAAACAGCGGAGGTTTTGGTACACCTGTTTATTTAGGAGAAGGCGATATTCAATACAATCATAAAGGCTTCAGTGCAAAAGCATTGTTTGCTTACATCAGTTATCCTGATGCAAATAAAATAAACCTTGCGTATGCAAAAAATTTAGCAACCGGTATGTATGGTACTTATGCAGAAGCTGCTTATGATTGGTTATATAAAAAGAAAAATAAAGGAGAACTGATCTCTTTTGTACGTTATGAAATGCTGGACCTGAACAGTTCTTTAGCTTCGAATTCTATTTACGACGGAACAGAAAAACAATCTCATATAATAGTTGGATTGGGATATTTACCAATACCTAATGTTGTAATTAAAGCTGATGTTCGTTTAATGCATACCGGCCCGCAAAATTCAGCATTGGTAATTAATCCGCCGCCGAATGCATTGCCTTATCAGCAAAACAATCAATTCCTGAATTTAGGAATCGGGTATTCTTTCTAGTATTCACTATTAAAATTAAAATAACTGTATGAAAAAAATAACCTACTTAATAGCCGCAACGGTATTATTGTTAACAGCGTGTAGCAAAGATGATACACCTACACCTGCTGTTGATTTTACACAACAGGAGGATTCTGTTATCAATGACTTTGTAAACAGAACAGCCATCCCACAATACCAAGGCTTAGCTGCTGCAGCAAATGTATTGAACATTGCAGTAGATACATTACATAATAATCCAACTACTATTAATTTACAGGCAGCAAAATTAGCCTGGAAAAACGTTCGTGTAAATTGGGAACAATGTGAAGGTTTCTTGTTTGGGCCCATCGAGGATAATGATTATGATCCTAACACTGATACCTGGCCTACAGACTATACTCAATTAGACTCGATCATAACAAGTAGCAACCCGTTGGAAGTATCAGATATTGCCAACCTGCCGCAATCATTGCGTGGTTATCATCCAATTGAATTCGTTTTATTCGGTAGAGGAAGCGGACGTACCGTTACTAATTTTACAGATACTCCCCGTTTATTAAAATATGCAGTAAGCTTATCAGACGATCTTTATACAAATAATGCATTGCCTTTATTACAAAGCTGGACTGCTGGTGGAGATAACTATGCTCAGAAAATATTAAATCCAAGCAGCAGCAATAATAAATTTAAAACCAAGCAAGATGTGTTTTTAGCAATCATCGGAGCTATGAGCGATATTTGCGGGGAGGTTGGAGAAGGAAAAATGAAAGAACCTTTTGATGCACATGATTCAACCATTACGGAATCTCCTTATTCCAATAATACTACTACTGATTTTAAAAATAATATCATCGGTATTCAAAATGTATACATGGGATTGAATGGTGGTAGAGGTTTGAAAGACCTGGTAGCATTGAAGAATAAAAATTTAGACAATCAAATTCAGGCAAAGATCACAGAGGCGATCAATTCGTTTAATAATATCACCTTGCCATACGAGCAGGCTATCTATACGCAACGCTCATTAGTGCAGCAAACAATGGATAAGTTGGGTGAATTGAAAGTGTTGCTGGATAATGACCTGACCACTTTTGTTACAACATACGTGAAAGACTAATTGGAGAGTAATAAATTGAGAAAATTTTATATCATATTTGGATTAGCATTATTAGTTGGCACATTCTCTATGTGTAACAAAGCCGGCGTTTTTCCCGATGATGGCTACGACAGTCGTTTAAGTGGAGGATCGGCCACTACTTTTGATGAAACTTCCCATGCCTTAAGCAGTGCTATTGATGGCTTAAGCGAACGCGATGCCCGTGTACATGATTTAGGTGATGCTACTTTCTCGCAAACATTTGTAGTGGACTCCCGTCCAAACTTTACGGGATTAGGGCCTGTATTTAACAATGTATCTTGTATCAGCTGTCATCGCCATGATGGTGAAGGAATTCCTACTATGGGATTCAGCAATTCAGGAATGTTATTTCGTATAAGCATTCCCGGTAGTGATGCTCATGGCGGTCCGCTAACACCTGATGGTTTTGGAGGGCAATTGCAGGATCAGCATATTTTTGGCGCTGCCCCCGAAGTAACGTTCAATCCTATTGTGTATGATAATGTAACAGTGACTTATCCGGATGGGAATACAACGACATTAAAGAAACCAACATATAGTATTGCATCGTCTTACATTCCAATGCCTGCGGGTTATATGTTATCACCTCGTTTAGCACCTCCGGTAGTAGGTATGGGCTTGTTGGAGTTGGTACCTGAACAAACTATTCTTTCTTTTCAAGATCCAAATGATGCAAACAATGATGGTATACGTGGCAAAGCAAACTATGTATATGATGCATATACTCATCAAACTTTAATAGGAAGATTTGGCTGGAAAGCAAATACAGCCACATTGCTTACGCAGGTAGCTACCGCTTACCAGCAGGATATGGGAATTACCAGTTATGTGCAACCGGTTGAAAGCGCATTTGGGCAAACGCAAATGAATGCCGTGCCCAAAGAACTTCCCATGGAAATAGTGGACAGTCTCTTAAATTATACAGTTTTTTATGTAAAGACATTGGCTGTGCCGGCAAGACGAAATGTTACAGATGATGATATAAAACGCGGAGAATATTTATTTAACCAGGTTAATTGTTCCGGTTGTCATCGTCCCACTATGCAAACAGAAATTAATCAATCATTGGCACAATTATCTAACCAACGCATACATCCGTATACAGATCTATTAGTGCATGATATGGGACCCGGGCTAGCTGATAATCGCCCTGATTTTTTAGCAGGTGGACAAGACTGGCGTACAGCACCACTTTGGGGAGTTGGCCTGCTGGATAAAGCAAATGGTATTCCTTATTTTTTACATGATGGGCGTGCTACAACTATTGAAGAAGCTATACTGTGGCATGATGGAGAAGCGAAACAATCCAGAGATCAGTTTATGCAATTGAATAAAGACGATCGCAACAGGATAATCAAATTTGTTGAATCATTATAAAAGTAAAAAAGCGTAAGAACAACGTCTTACGCTTCTCGATACTTGTAAAAGTATCGACTGCTTGATTACCAAAGCCAAAATAGTATAAAAGCAAATTGACAATAATGGGAAATTTCCCATCATAAAAAAGCCGAAGCTAAAACTTCGGCTTTTTTATTTTTTTCTTGTTTAGAGGTAAGCACAATGAAATCTAATAATCAAAAAGGTTTTTCTAGGTTATAATGCATTATATGTAGCTATCATTGTTTTGGAATGCAAAGATGCTTTAGGTTGAGTTATTGATATGTAAGAAGATGGGATATTTTTGTGTAAGAAATTTTCTACACAAACTATTTTATAGATAAAGAAAGTGAGAGAGTACTTAAAGTGTGGCAAGCTTTCTTCTGATAGCTTCTAATGCAAGCCCAACGCGGCTTTGCACTTGCAGCTTTTCAAATAATGTTTCCCGTGTTTTGTCAACAGCTCTTTCCGTAATGTTCATGATGCCTGCAATTTGCTTATACGTCATATCGCTGCAGGCAAGTTGCAAAAATTCTTTTTCCTTTTCAGTAAAAGAAATGTTTTCAGTTTCGTTGGCAGACGTTAATAAACGGCGATAATTAATGTTGGCTATATCACCATTATAATAGCCTTGTGTGTTGATCTCATTTAAGGCTTTTTCCAATTCGTTGGGATGTGTATCTTTTAAAAGATAGGCGCAACATCCTGCTTTGATCATATCTATAATGGTTCTGTCATTATCATTCATTGACAATGCTACCAGTTTCATTGCGGGATAATTGACGTGCAGCCACTGTGCTGTTTCAATGCCATTCATTATCGGCATATTCACATCAATTAATATAATATCCGGTGTACTGTTTTTGGCAAGCAGCTTTTCCTGCAGGTCTTTTCCATTCAACGCTTCTACTACCACTTCATATGTGCTTATTCCATCTAATAAAACACTTAAGGATTTTAAAAATAATTGATGATCATCTACAAGTCCGATAGCTATTTTTCTCATGACTGAATTGGTAATTGTATGTTTATGGTTGTTCCTGCATCCATTTCAGATTTCCACGTTACGGTGCCTTTTAATAAATGAGTGCGGTGTTCAATATTGCGTAAACCCATTCCTTTTGATTGAAGGCTGGTGTCAAACCCCTTTCCATCATCTTCAATGGTAATGAATAATAAAAAAGATCTTTCAGTAATTGTAATGCCGATAGAATTAGAGCGTCCGTGCTTTATGGCGTTTTGAACAGCTTCCTGTACAATTCGGAATAAGATGATCTGTTCATCTGCTTTTAACGGAAGCGAGGAAGGGTGAATGAATTTTATTTTAAGTTCGCCGGCTATATTAATGCGATTGATCTCATTGGTTAAATTGTCGATAAAATTAAATTGCTGTAACCATTCTTTATCCAGTGATTTTGAAAGAGAACGTAATTCATGAATGGCTTTGGCCAATGTTTCATCAGCTATCAACAGGCTTTCGGGTGGATCGCTCAATTTTCTTTCGGTAATCCCTATCAGCATTTTAGTGCTGCTTAATAGCTGCCCGATATTATCATGCAGCTCTTTACTTAATTCAGAAAATGTTGCTTCCTGCACTTCGATCTGTGATCGCATCAATTGTTTTTCAAACTCTTCATTCATAGCCTCAATTTCTAAAAAGTGTTTTTGTTGTCTTCTCTTATAGTTAATGATCACCCAAATAATAACAATTGCCAATATTGCAAACAACAGACATCCTAGGAGGATTGTAATGAGTATTTCTGTATCGGTTTTGAACATAGCATGCCAATAATAATGAGAAGATAGTACAAATAGTTAAGATTATTATTGAGTAGCTGATAAAGGTTCACTGCCAAATTAAAATTGTGTTTCATCAAATAATTAAAAAAACCATTTAAAGAAAAAAGAACGGAATAGAAAAATAAGGTAGAGATGCTGATCCAAAAAATAGGACGACGCAAAAGAGGTGTACGATCGCGTACATCCAATTGAAATAAAGCAATAAGAGAATTAATAATTAATAGAACGCCGATGATGTTTAACTGTACACCGGGAAATACTTTAAAACTTTCCTGTGAAAAGGAGATCGCCAAAGTAGCAATGGTAAAAAGGGGAATTGAAATGCGGATGCTGTTGCGAATTTTTCCTTTTGGTACAGCTAAAGAAAAATAATAGGCAAATAGTCCATAATAAACGGGAGCAAAAAAATGGTAAATGAAATAAAAATTCTTTCCTACTTTTTTATACTCCAGCACTTCAAATAATAATTCTTCGGACAGGGAGGTAATTAATAAAATAGCAAACACAAGCAGCCGCCTATCATGTTTTATCCTGATCACAGAAAGGATGCAGGCCGTAAACAATATGATATAATAAATGATCAAACTCAGTTTCATAACAGGTACTGCTTGTGTTAAAAAAAAGAAATCTCATAAGTTCTTTCGGATCAAATGGGGCGAAACTAAAGCGATTTAAAGAACCGCTCAAAATCGAATCCTGCAGGTAAGCTGGCTTTTAAAAACTTTTTAGCTGTTGCCTGCGTGCTTGTATGCGCCCATTCGGCAGCAACAAACTTTCCATCTGTAAATCCTTTGGTTAATGGATTCCAACCCAGACTCATTTTGTTTTCATCTACTGCCAATGCTGCCAGAGATTGTGTCCCGTCCGGTTTTAAATACCTGGAGAAGGTTATCCCTGTACATTCATCAAACGACAGTAAAAATAACAATAATTGTTTGCTGAAGTAAACGGCAGCTAGGTCTTCAGATGTATCGCTTGCCTGTTCAAGATAAGCTACTACACCTTTCTGATAAACATCAGAAGTAATGGGCATGCCGCCGGTAGTGTCTGGGTCCAGCATGTAGGTAATCATTCCTGTTGGCTCATCGCCTACTGTGTACTCTGTTTTTCCCGCAAAGGAGATTTGATTTGGAACACTCATGGTTTAGTATTTGTTTTTGAGGTTAAAGATTTTACAAGATGAAAATAAAACATAAAAAGCAATAGGGGAAATTTCCCCGCTACATTGAGAAATTCCCCACCGGTAATAAGTGGTGATCGATCTATGTTTACAACGGTAAGGTATATACGAAAATACTTTAGTAGGCGCCCGTTTATATCTTTTCCCTGTGGGCTACTTAGGGTCCGAATACCGCTCCGGTTCTTTTTTTAAAAGACCGGAGATTTTTTTATGTAGAGGAGTTAGTGAATTAAAGATTAGTAAACAGTTCTCCCATTTCGGTTTCCAATGCCGAACATATTTTCCATAATGAACGTATGGTTAGGTTGGTTTTTCCTTTTTCTATCCTTGATAAAGTGCCTTTTGGGAAACCGCATTTATGCGAAAGAGCCGATTGGGTCATGTTTTTGTCTTTCCGAATATTTTTTATTCTTAATCCCAATGTAATTAATAAGGTATGCTCTGCTGTCACTATCTATTTTTGCAAACAAATTTAGAGGAAGCAGGAGGAGTCGAGATAGAATAATCCCGACAAGCCGTGTAGTAAACTTACTACAAAACTCTTTTAATAGGGGAGTAATATATCTATTTTAGAACCCTGTCCCGGAGTGCTTTTAATATTGATATTGCCATTAAAAGATTCTATTCTGTTGATGATATTTGAAATGCCGATACCATCTCTTTTCTTTTTAACATCAAAACCTTTTCCATCATCGGTTACATTGATCTCAATATTTTCTTTATTGATACTTAAAGACACAGATATGTTTTTGGCATCGGCATGTTTAACGATATTGTTTAATTGTTCCTGTATGATGCGATATATATTCAGCTTAAGATCGTCTTCAATTTCTTCCGTAAGCTTATAGCTTAAATTGGTTTTGGTAGATGTGTTGCTTGATATATTACTAAGAAGCGCCACAATCAAATCTTTTAAATTGATGTTTTTTAAAGGCGTAACATATCTTCTTGTCAATTGTCTTATTTCAGCAATAGAGCTTTCTATTAATTCGATCGGGTATTTTACCAGCTCTTTTACAATATCATTACTCTTACCTGCAATATCCAAATACAATTTAGAGCTTACCAATATCTGGTTCACATTATCATGTAATTCCTGTCCTATATGATTTCTTTCTTTTTCCTGCGCTTTTATAATAGCTCTTGAAATTCTTTTTTGTTCCTGTATTTGTTGCTTCAATATTTCCTGCTCCATCTGGTGCAGTATCTGTTCCGATTTTTTTCGTTCTGTAATATCACGTATGGCAACAATGATCAGCTGTCCTTCTGATGTTTCTAAAGGATTCACTCTTATTTCAACAGGGAAAGTTCGTCCTTCTTTTTTTCTGCAATAAAACTCCCAGGCGCCTTTAGGTTGTTTCTTCTGTAATTTTTTAAGATGACTTACATTACGTAAAGAATACGCCTCATCAAATTCATTATCTATTAACACCTCTAATGGCTTGCTGGCTACTTCTTCTCTTGTATAACCAAATAATTCTTCTGTTTGTGCATTAATTAAAAGTATCGTTCCTTTTTCATTTACAATAACCATTGCATCGGGAGCGCTTTCCAAGAGGTTCCTGAATTTTTCTTCGCTTTGTATCAGCTTTTTTAAAGCCTTTTCTTTCTCTCTTTCTGCCTGTTCCTGCTTTAATGCACTTGTTATGGCAGAAGGCAAACGTATCAACCTGTCTTTTAAAATATAATCATTCGCACCATGTTTGATGATGTCCACCGCAAACTCTTCCGATATGGAACCGGTAACCATTATAAAAGGGGTGTACAAAGAACGTTGGCGTATTAATTTCAACGCTTCGGTCGCATCAAACTGCGGCAAGGAATTATCTGCAAGGATAACATCAGGATCCTCTTCATTGAGTGCAGAAACATATTCCTGCCTGCTTTGTGCTATGATAAATTCACAAACAAGATTTTCTTTTTTCAACGAACGCTGAACCATTTCTGCATCCAGCATACTATCTTCCAGTATTAATATTTTTAGCAACTTACTCATTTGTTGATTTTAGGAATGGGCTGTTCATTTAATAATAGCCAATAATAGCCTAGGTTCCGGATAGCTTCTGCAAAACGCTCAAAGTTAACGGGCTTAACGATATAACTGTTAGCGCCTAATTCATAACATCGTTTTATATCCGGATCTTCTTTTGATGATGTTAAGATGATGACGGGCATTGCCTGTGTACGTTCATCCGACTTGATCTTTTGTAATACTTCAATGCCATTTACTTTAGGCATCTGAATATCCAACAGTACCATTTTGGGCGAATTGGTTATTTGCCGTTTGCCTTCAAATTTGCCGGTGCAAAAAATAAAGTCTATTGCCTCCTCCCCATCTTTAGCATGGTAAAGGTTGTTGGCCATGTTGTGCTTTTTTAATTCACGAATGGTTAATTCGGCATCGTGGATGCTGTCTTCCACTAATAGCAGTTCTACGGAATTTGGATTCATAAATTTTATTTTAATGGTTTTTAATTCGGTAAACTAAAATAAAACGTAGCCCCTTTGTCAAGGGCTGCCTCTACCCATACTTTGCCCCCATGTTTACTGATCACCTTTTCAACAATGGCCAAACCTACGCCCGTTCCTTCAAATTCATCGGTTGTGTGTAACCGTTGAAATACTTTGAACAACTTGTTCTTATATTTTTCATCAAATCCCACACCATTATCTCTTATAAAAAAAGCAATTTGCTCATCTTGCAAAAAAGAGCCGATCTCGATATGGGGTATTGGTTTTGTGGAAGAGTATTTAATGGCATTAGAGACCAGGTTTACCCATACCTGCCGCAATGAATTTATATCCGCATTTATTTTTGGCAACGAATGAATGACCCATTCTATCTTTTTATTTTCCGATTTCATTTCCAGCTCAGCAACAATTTCATGTACTAACAAATCAGAGTCGATATTGGTTTTAATGATTCCCTGCCTGCCTGTTCTTGAAAAAGATAGAAGGTCATCTATCAATAAACCCATTTTAGTGGTATTTGTTTTAATGATAGAAGTGATCCTTTTTGCTTCGTCATCTAATTTGTTGGCGTAATCTTCCTCCAGTATTGTAGAAAAGCCAATGATACTTCGTAAGGGTGCACGCAGATCGTGAGAAATAGAATAGGAAAAAGATTCCATGTCTTTATTGGCTGTTTCCAGCTCAATGGTTCGTTCATATACTTTTTGTTCAAGATTTTGTGCAAAGTCGCTTAGCAGTTGATTTTGCTCTTGAATTTTTTGCAGCATGCTATTGAAATTATCCGTTAAAGAACCCAACTCGTCTTCACTTATTTTGGTTGCCCGAAACGAATAATTTCCTTTTTCTGTGATCTTTTTAACGGTTTCCGATAACAGCTTGACCGGCGTTGAAACACTTTTTTGTAAAACCCTTGCCAGCAAATAAGCTAATGAAAAAGAAAGCAAAACCACAAATAGTATAACAATACCATACAATTGCAGGCGGGTATAGATCCCTTTTAGATCAGAACGCAGATATAATGTTCCTAGTTTTTTATTTCCTTGCAGTACAGGCTCAAATCCCTCGATAGAATTTGAAGTAAAATGAATGCCTTCTGTACCGGGTTTTAAGGGTAAAGGATCACTGTTAGTAATGGAAAATTTTGCAAATACTACCTCATTTTTATACAAAACACCGGCGGTAATATGAGATTCTTCTTTAAGCCCGTTAAGAATTTCTGTGGCTGTTTGTGCATCGTCAAAAGCAAGTGCAGCCGAGCTATTCGAAGCGATCATCTTGCCAATAGTAATTAACTTTTCAGTGTTGGATTTTTTGAATACATATAGTTCAAATGCTAAAAAAGAGATGCCCATCACAATTAATATAATGAGGCTGATGAGGAAATTTATCCTCATTAACTTCTTTTGTATGGGCAAATTTTTAAATAGCATCTTCTATTATTTTTCCGGCTCATAAATTTCAACCAACCTCAACAATTTTGAACTCATGGTAAGATTGGCTGCTTTTACAGCTTCAAGGTTCACCTGCAATTGTATCTTATCATTCTTAATTATGAAATGCACCATTCCTCCAGAAGGCAGAATAGCAGCATCATCGCTAACTGTAAGAATATTTTTTCCTTTTAAACTGGCGATGGCCTGTTGTAATTTTTTTTTGTCCTGTACATTTATAAATAATACATGGCATGCTCCAATGTCATCTGTGCTGGTAAAATGCCTGATCACTAGTGGATGTCCATTTGCTTTTTCACCTTCTATTGTTTGTTCCAGGTAAGATCCAAAAGGGTCTGTTCCTAAAATACCGATGACAATGTTTGAGTGTGATGATGTAAAGGAAGCAGGAGGCCAATCAACAAACTGGGTAAAGTTGAACAGGAACACAGCTTTTACCTGGAACTCTCTGCTTTGCTCTGTTTTGGCCAATGAATAGAAGTCGCTGCACATTAATAAAATCAATGTGCACAATACTTTATACGATATGTTTTTTAAAGCCTGCATGTAAGTTTACCGTAAACCGACCGGGGAATTTGTGATTGTCCCCCGTATTCAACATGTTCCGCCTGTGATAAATTTTGTCCTATCACTGCCAACTCAATATTTTTATAAGTCCACGAAATGTTTACATCATACGTGAAATATTTGGCAGTAGCGGGTTTCGGACGACTACCGGAATAACGAATAGTGGTGTTAAACCGGAAGTTCTTCGGTAAATCAAGCATTGACTGCAAAGATATAATGTGTTGCGGATCATTTGCCAAATCAGCATAATTGTTATATACGTGACCGGGTTTGATCCACATGTTTACTAAGCAATAAGAATAGCCGCCACGTAATTTCCATATAGTAAACGGCTGATATAATCCTGAAAGTTCAATACCTCTTGAGTCCGCTTCTGTTCCATTCTGTATCTGGTATGTAAGCGTATTAGGTATTGCCTCTACACTGTATATGTTATAATACTGGTTATAAAAAGTTGCCAGCGATAAAGACAATTTTGAACACGGTTGTACCCGGTAACCTAACTCATATGCAATTACAGATTCTGATTTGAAATTAGGACCTCCGGCAACATTAGGAGTATCGGGAGACATTACCCTGTAAGCAGGTAAGTAATAATCTTTATCAATTCGGCTTGGCGCACGTATAGCTCTTGAACATGCTGCCCAAACTGTATTTTGATCGTTGGGAGTCCATGCTAAACGGGCGCTGGGTTGTACTTCCCATTGTGTATAATTATTGTTTTGCAATTTTGCACCTACTGTTACCTTAACGTCATGCGCCACTGAAATTTCATCCTGCACAAAACTGCTGAACAAATACATGTCTTTTATTTCAGGTAAAAAGGCAAGGAACGTTGTACTGTGCTCACTTTCATTGTGCATATAACGATATCCTAATCCCCATACCAAACTGTTTGTTTTATTTAAATTGAAATTATGTTGCACATCCAGGTCGTATGTTTCCAGTTTATCACTAATGGTGCTTGGAATATCATGTCGCCAGGTACGATCATAATACGCCTGTATGATCAGTTGTGAGCTATCCGAAAATTGATGCGCCCATTGCCCTTCTATATTTTGCCCGGTGAAAGAAGATTTTGAAGGAGCTGTTTGTTCATCACTTCCATAAAGATTGCCCTGCAACATAAAAATGTTTTTTGCAGAAGATGTCCAATCCAATCTAAATCCGCCCTGCGTTAAAAACCATGCATCGTTATTTACAGTATTATTGGTTGAACGCATGGTAGCGCCATAATCATTGCGCTGCAGGTATGCTTTGTAATAAAAAATCTTTCCCGCTTTTCCGCCGTAACGTATAGATGCTTCATTTTTTAAAAAATCGCCCATGCCAACAGATGCATACAATCCTTGTGTATCGGTTGCTTTTTTATTAATAATATTAATAACGCCATTTACTGCATTTGCGCCCCATATGGTGCCTCCCGGACCGCTTATAATTTCAATACGATCTACATCTTCCAGTAAAACAGATTGTGCATCCCAAAAAACACCCGCAAAAAGTGGAGAATATACGACCCTGCCATCTATCATTACTAATAATTTATTAGAGAAAGCTGCATTAAAACCTCTTGCACTTATGATCCATGCATAAGCGCTTATTTGTGCTACTTCTAAATTGGGAGAAAGTCGCAATGCATCCGGAAGATTGGTAACGCCCGAGCGTCGAATGTCTTCTTGTGTAATAACCTGTATGGCTGATGCAACTTCTGCAAGCTTTTCTGCTTTTTTGGAAACAGTAGTCACTTCTATATTCATTAATTCTTCCAGGCTTAGATCTTTCAGCTTCTTAACAGAGTTGTCAGCTACTTGTGCGGTAATGCTGTTACAGCATAATAGACCAACAGTTATTGCTAGAATAAATATATGGCACTGGCAGGATCGTTGATTTTCTCTACAGGTCATATAGTAATAGTTTTAGTCTTGGTGGTAAGGCTTTTAGCCTTATTTACTCACTTATGCCGTAATTAAATGCTGCTGTATTGCAAGATAACTAAAGATGTTTTAAAAAGCAACATTCTTTTGCTGCAACAGCAATTATTCAGTTGTGTAAAATAGGCTATTGCTAACCGTTAGTAACAGGAAAGTCTTTAAAGGAAATTTCTTAAAACTGTAAAATGATCAAATGTTGTAAGATGTAGCCAATTCTTTTAATTCCAGGATATTTGAAATATTCAGCTTCTCAAATAACCTTGCTTTGTAAGTACCTACAGTAGATACCTGTAAACTAAGTGCTTTTGATATATCACTTATGCCGTTACCGGCTAATAGTAAAGATACGATTTCAAATTCTCTTTTAGAAAGTCCGTCAAAAGGGTTTGATTTTCTATCTGCAACAGATTCTTCTGCCAATAAATTAGCCAAGGATTCACTGATATATCTTCTTCCGTTAATAGTTAAGTTAATGGCTTTTGCTATCTCATCTGCAGAGGCATCTTTAGAAAGAAAACCTTTAGCGCCTGCTTTTAAAAAACGTTTTGCATAAATGTTTTCTGCACTCATTGAAAACATTAAAATATTAGTGCCGGGATATTGCGTACAGATGTATTCTACCAACCCCAAAGAATCTGTATTAGGCATTTGAACGTCCATTAAGACCAGGTCGAAACTGTTTTTCTTTAATTTAGCAACAGCTTCGTCACCGCCCGGCGCTTCTTCTATTTCAGCCGGCTTAAACATTGTTAGAAGTAATGATCTGATACCGGACCTAACCACTTGATGATCATCTACAAGCAAAAACTTTTTCATCTTTTATAGAGTATAACGTTAATAAAAGTAATAATTTTTCTACATAAAACATATGGATTGCATGTATTGGCATAAATAATTTTCGCAGCACCTTTGTACAGCTAATAGCAATGCAATAAGATAGAGCAGTGCCACAAGAACGTATTCGTATCCATATCAGCAGTGCATACTTGCTGGCCTGAGCTTACCTCGGAAATCACTATAAATGCTGGTTGCGCTGGATTTTTGTTCAGCGCAATTTTGCATACAAAGCGGTTTTTTCAACAGTTTAGTGTTTAAACTTTAATGCATTGAGAAAAAACGATATGTATGAAACCGATGTTTGCATGTTTATTGACAGCTATTATATATAAATTAAAGTCCAAGCAATACTATTAATTGTTTAAAACAAAATCCTATGAGCGAAAGTGAGCTGAGCGAGTTTTATGCTAAAATGAATAAGCGCTCCGACAAGTTAGTGAACTATTATGTAATTAGCCTTTTCTTTATTGGCTTATTGCTCTCCTTCTTCTTTAATACCTGGCCAATTGGCATTTTTATTGGGGGCATTTCATTAATAGCTTATTATTCTGCAAGATATTTTCTGGTGCAAAATAATCTATGTAGATATGTGCTGAGCGTTATATTCGGCGTTTTCACTATTCAGTTCTTATACCAGATGAATGGAATGATCGAAATGTATTTCTTCGCTTTTATCGGAAGCATCGTTTTGATCTGGTATCGCAATTGGAAACTTCAAATACCATTAGCAATTGTAATGGTGTTGAATAATATTGTTTTAAGTAAGATAGAATTTTCGGGTTGGAAGTATTATTTCGCTCATCCTAAGTATGCAGTATTGCAAACCTATGGTCATACAGCTTTATCTATAGCAGTATTTTGCTTTAGCGGTATTCTTGCACATCAATTTAAAAAATCTGCACAGAAAAAAATACAACAGGGAGTTGAGATCGGTAAAAACATAGAAGCCGAAGAACAAAGTGAAGTATTGATTGCAATGAGCCAAAGTTTAAAAGCAGCAAACGAACATTTGACCAAGGCGCATAATGAATTAAAAAAGCTGTTTGAAAATATAGAAGAAGCATTTTTTTCTTTTTCTGTTGATTATATAGAAGATAAGCCTTGCTTTACGGCTTTGCAGATGTCGCCGGCATGTACCAAAATATATGGTTACGAACCGCAGGATTTTGTAAGCAATTCAAGATTATGGCAGGTGGTGATCGTGAAAGAACACCAGGGGATTATTGAAAAGAATATTTCAAAGTTATTGATCGGTAAATCGCTTTCACTTGAATATAAGATCATTCATACCGATAAAACAATACGCTGGGTTCAAACAAAGATCAATCCTACCTTAAATAAAGATAGAGTGCTGGTACGCATCGATGGTATTACTACTGATATCACCGAAAAGAAACTGGTGGAAGAGTCGCTACAAAAATCAGAAGCCAACCTGCGCAATATTTTTGAAAACACAAGTATTGCATATGTTTTGATCAATGCGGATCTAAGCATTCTGTCATTTAACCAGCAAGCAGCAAAAATTGTTACCGATAATAATATTGGTGATCGTACATTAATGGAAGGTGAAAATATTTTGAATTACTTCCAGGAAGAAAGAAAAGCCTTAATGAAAGCCAGGATGGAAAATGTTTTGGCGGGTAATAATATCTCTTATGAAATAAATTATGAAGATAGGGAAGGAGATATGAAATGGTATTCTATTCAGCTGTTTAAAATTGCCGGTAATAATAATGAAGCGCTGGCAATTAATATGTCCATCACCGATATTACAGAAAGAAAGAATGCCGAGATGGAATTAAAAAAACGTTATGAAAAAATAGCTGCACAGGAAAAACTGATGAAGGGCGCAGAGAAGCTGGCGCATTTCGGAAGCTGGCAAAATAATTTTTTAACAAACGAAGTAACCTGGTCTGACGAAGCCTTCCGTGTTTACGGATATGAACCCAATGAACTACCGCCAACGTATAGCCTTTTTATCAAGCACGTTCATCCGGATGATGTACAATATGTAAATAAAACAATGGAGGATGCGGTAAAATATCATGATACGCAGGAGCTTAGTTTTCGCATAATAGATACTAATAACGCTGTTAAATATATACAGGCCGCTTTAATTATTGAAAGAGACGAACAGGGAAATGTAGTGCATGTGCTTGGGTTTAAGCAGGATATTACAGATAAAGTAATGTTGGAAGAACGTTTGCAGGAAGAAAGAAAGCAACAACAAAAGCAGATAACCGAAGCCGTTATTACCGCCCAGGAAAAAGAACATGTTTTCTTAGGAGAAGAATTGCATGATAACATTAATCCTACATTGGCAACAGTAAAATTATATTTAAGTTCCTTAAACAGCGGGGAAATATTCCGTAAAGACCTTGTGGTAGATAGTATTGGCTTTTTAAATATGGCAATGGATGAAATTCGCTCTTTGTCTAAATCGTTAGTGCCGCCGTCTTTAAAAGCCATAGGTTTGTTAGACGCATTGAATGATTTTATTTCCAGCATTAATAAGGTAAACGATATTTCATTCCGGATGAATTGTAATAGTATAAATGATGAACTGCTGGACGAAAAGCTTACTTTGGCTATTTTTAGAATTGTGCAGGAGCAGGTAAATAATATTCTTAAACATGCGCAGGCAGATAAAGTAACCATCACCATTTACCAGGATATAGATAAGTTGCAGCTAATTGTGGAAGATAATGGTGTAGGTTTTGATACTACGCAAAAAAGTAAAGGAGTAGGATTGCAGAACATTGTAAGTCGGGCAGATCTGTTCAATGGAAATGTTGCGATAAAATCTAGTCCGGGCAAAGGTTGCAAGCTTACAGTAGATTTTAAAATACCTAAACAATTCATTAACGAAAGAAAGAACAGCGCTGCATAATTTATTGGCTATGTTGTAAGTGTTGTATAAAATCACTCTATGTTTAGGTAGAATAAAATAATTTTGCCAAACATTCATGATCAGTAATATTTCTTCGTTCATAAAAAATAAACCTGCATTAGCAGTTGGGTTTCTATTCTCAGTATCAAGTTTATTGTTTGGTATATGGGTGGCATCAATACCCGGCATTAAATATAGGCTTGGCTTTTCGGATGGCAGCCTCGGACTTTCCTTATTGTTATCACCGCTCGGCGCTATTACCGGTATGCTTATTTCAGCAAAAGTGTTTAGTAAAATACAGGTAGGCAAATGGCTACTCTTCGGCTATATTATTACTTCTATTTTAATGGTTTTGCAGATAAATTCTGTAAACCGGCTAATGTTTTGGATCTGTCTGTATTTTTTTGGGCTGGTTAGTTTTTTGAATGGAGTATCTACCAACGCTACTGTTAACATCATGGAAAAAAAATGGAACACGTTAATGATGAGTACGTGCCATGCCATGTATAGTTTAGGCGGAGCCGTGAGTGCCGGTATCGCAGCATTATTATTTACATTCCATATTTCATCGGGGTGGCAAATTGTAATAGTGGTTACTACAATTATAATTGTTATTATTTCCAACAAAAAACATTTATTGACCAACAAGGATATTATTCATTCGGGTTCAAAATTAAAATTACCTTCCTTAACCATTTTAGGACTTTCATTTATTTGCATGGTTAGTTTTATGGCTGAAGGTTGTGTGGCAGATTGGAGTGCTATTTATTTTAAAGAAGTATTGCATTCACCAAAAGCATTCATCAGTTTAGGATATGCGGGTTTTTCCTGTGCCATGACATTGGGAAGGTTTAATGGCGATGCTCTTTTTGCGAAATTTGGAAATAAAAAATTGGTCATAAGCGGAAGTCTTTTGGCAGCAGCAGGTTTTTTAGCTGTAGTGTTAGCGCCTGCCATACCAGTGGCCATTGCAGGATATATATTGGTTGGTTTTGGATGTTGTTGTACTGTTCCAATATTATTCAGAGCTTCTGCCAATATTCCCAATGTAGGAGCAGTAGAAGGTTTTGCAATGATCACTACAGGCGGGCTGATCGGTTTTCTTACAGGACCATCTATTATTGGCTTTATTTCGGAAGAGGCAGGTCTTTCTAAAGCACTTTCTTTATTAATAATAATGACCTTATTAGCGGGCTTTGCCGCATGGAAAAACAAATTCCTTACTAATAAAATTGATGATAAAGTATCATTGAATTTTGATGAGCAGCTGTATTGATTTTTTAATATCTCTATTATATTTTTAGCTTGATTTCAATATATATTATTATTGATAATTTAATTTTATTGTACTTAAAATCAATGTGTTATTTTGACACAATCGAATTTTTAGCTGATATTTGTTAGGTATTTTAAATATTACTTACCATAGCTTTTCTTTTATTTATATTTGTTTCTGCCGATGATTAATTATAATCAATAAGATTGCATTTTATATATATTTAAAGACTTCCCCAATGTTGAATTTTGATGCTGTGATTTTTGATATGGACGGTGTAATTACTAAAACAGCAACCGTTCATTCTCTAGCCTGGACAAAAATGTTTAACGAGTATCTTCAATCGAGAGAAAAAAAATACAAAGAACCTTTTAAAGAGTTTACTCACGTTAACGACTATCTTCCTTACGTTGATGGCAGACCAAGATACCAGGGTGTTGACCGTTTTTTAAAATCAAGAAACATAGATATTCCATTTGGCGATGCCAATGATGCACCCGATGCAGAAACAGTTTGCGGTTTAGGCAATCGTAAAAATGAATTTTTTAATAAGATATTGGAGGAAGATGGAGTGGAGTTATACGATTCAACTATTGCATTGGTAAATGAATTGCTTGCTAAAGGAATAAAAGTAGGAGTCGCAACTTCCAGCAAAAACTGCGATATTATTTTAGGAAAAGCAGGTATACAAAACTTATTTCAAACACAGGTTGATGGGGTGGTTTCTGCAAACCTTGGATTAAAAGGAAAACCTGAACCGGATATTTTTACTACAGCTGCCGATAATTTAGAAGTAGCTTACGATCGTGCAGTGATCGTAGAAGATGCAGTATCCGGGGTACAGGCAGGAGCTAAAGGAAACTTTGGTTTAGTAATAGGAATAGCAAGGGAGCATAATGCCGATGAATTAAAAGATAATGGTGCAGATATCGTGGTAGAAGATCTCTCACAGTTAAGCATAGACGAAATTAATAAGCTTATTGCCGCCAAAAAAGTAACGAGTTAACGATTGCAAATATATTTTTCTAACTAAAACAGCTATATGAAAAAGAAGCCCTTATTAAGTTTCTGGCAGTTATGGAATATGAGTTTTGGATACATCGGTATCCAATTTGGTTTTGCCTTACAGAATAGTAATTTAAGTCGCATATTTGAAACATTAGGTGCCAAGCAGGATGAAATCCCGGCCCTATGGATCGCTGCGCCACTATCAGGCTTGATCATACAGCCTATTATCGGTTACATGAGCGATAGAACCTGGAACCGTTTGGGTCGTCGTAAGCCATACTTTTTAACCGGGGCTATTTTGGCATCATCAGCATTATTAATATTGCCCAACTCGCCGGCTTTATGGGTTGCAGCAGGTATGTTATGGATGTTGGATGCTTCCATTAATATAACGATGGAACCCATGCGTGCATTTGTTGGCGATATGTTGTCTGATGAACAAAGAACGCAAGGTTTTGCTATGCAGACCTTTTTTATCGGCGCTGCTTCCATTGTAGGATCGATGTTGCCTTATCTTATTACCAATATAGCAGGTATATCTAATACAGCTCCCGAAGGTATCATTCCTCCATCGGTACGTTTTGCTTTTTATACCGGCGGTATAATTTATATATGCGCTGTATTGTGGACGATCTTTACCGTAAAAGAATATTCGCCTGAAGAGCAAGCTGCATTTGAAGGACATGAAACTGAAGCTGCTGCAAAAGAAGGCGATGAATTAATTCTTAACACTAAAAAATATTATACTTCCGGCTTTATCTATCTCATTGCAGGAATCATAGCAACTATTATTATCTATTATGGCAGCTGGGATAAAGCATTATATATTCTTTCAATCGGAGTGGGGGCATATGGTATTTTAAAATTAGTAACTGCTCAGTTTTATGTTGGCGGTAGCAGAACGGGCTTGGTTGAAATTATATACGATATGGATAATATGCCGGGCGCAATGAAACAATTATCTCTAATAACCGTTTTGACCTGGTTTGCATTGTTTGCTATGTGGATCTACAGCACCAGCGCAATAACAAGTACTAAATACAATATGAAGGTGGATAAAGCGGTAGTAGATACAATGAGGAGTAATATCCAATCTGTGTTAAGTAGGCCTGCTATTGCCGATAGCACAAAAAAACAATTTGAAACTTTGCAAGAGGATATAAAAGAAATAGATAAATACAGACCTAATGATAACCCGGTAAGAATTTCTGTCAACTTATCAAACCATTATGCTGATAGCACCAATACTGTTTTTTCTGCCACTAATAAAATGGAGTTAAAGCGGGTACAGAAGGAATACAACGACGGTGCTGATTGGGTGGGTGTATTAAACTCGGTGTACAATGGCGTTGCAGCATTAATTGCATTTTTACTTCCTGTGATCGCCAGAAGAATGACAAGAGTAAAAACTCATTTTGTGTGCCTTCTTTTAGGTGGACTTGGTTTTATATCTATCTACTTCTTTGGAAGTCCTAAGCTATTGATCATATCCATGATCGGTATTGGTATCGCATGGGCAGGTTTGCTGACATTCCCTTATGCTATTTTAAGTAGTGTTGTTCCGCAAAAAAAGATGGGAGTGTATATGGGTATGTTCAATTATTTTGTAGTAATACCACAAATATTGGCGGCGGCTATATTAGGATTGTTGGTACGTACTGCATTTAACGGTAATTCTATTTATGCGTTGGTATTAGGTGGTATCTCAATGATCATTGCGGGTATATTAATGTTATTTGTTAAAGACGAAAAAGATAAAGTTTAATTTTTATGAGTAATCTCTGGAAGGTAAGCGCAGACAAGTTTGTAAACGATAAGGAAACGATCATGCGCATGGGCAATGTTTATCAGATTGCCAATGGTTATATGGGTTATAGAGGAACATTGGATGAATTTGGTCCTGATGAATTAGTAGGGATAACTATTGCCGGAATTTTTGATAGGGTAGGCGATTCATGGAGAGAGCCTGTGAATGCGCCGAACGGGGGCTACACTTCGGTGGCAGTTGATGGAAAGGAAGTTTCTGCATTAACAACTCCAATAAAAGAGCATTCGCAAACATTGTATTTGGAAAATGCTTTGTTTGAGCGTACCACTCAATATGAAGCAAGCGGAAAGATACTAACGGTCAGCTCTACCCGCTTTTTAAGTGCTGCTGTTCCTAATTTGGGTGTAATAAAGTATAGTATTGTTACAGATAAAGCAGCATCTGTAAAGATCAAAACCGGTATTGACTGTAATATCTGGGACCTGAATGGAAAGCATTTAGTAGATCTTCAGTTAGAAAAAAATAATGATGCTTTATTGGTTCATGCTGTTACGAATGAATTAGGAAAAAAAGTAGCAGCTGTAGAAACTATTGCTATTGATTTCGGGAAACACAATCATTCAATTGAAGCGAATAAAAATTTGCATATAATTGAATTGGATACAGAAGCAGGTAAAACATACACTTTCTACAAATACTTTTCTGTAGTTACTGAGAATGATAAAGTAGATTCTGTTAAAGATGCTGCTGCTAAAATAGTAGAAGATGCAAAAGCTGTAGGATATGAAAATAATTTAGCAGCACATAACAGACAATGGAAAACAAAATGGGAATACTGCGATGTAATTATTGATGGCGATGAAGAGGCGCAGCAAGCATTGCGTTACAGTATTTTTCAGTTATTGATCGTAGCGCCGGTGAATGGAAGCGCTAATTCTATTCCTGCAAGAGCCTTGTCCGGACAGGTTTACAAAGGAGCGATATTCTGGGATACAGAAATGTTCATGTTCCCGTTCTTCTTGTATACCTATCCTGAAAAAGCAGTGGAATTAATGCGGTATCGTATTAAAACATTGGATGGAGCCCGCAGAAAAGCTAAAACAGAAAGCGTAGGTTTTGAAGGAGCATTTTATGCATGGGAAAGCCAGGATGATGGAGATGATGCTTGTACTTACTTTAACATCGGCGATCCGAATACGGGAAGAGATCTGCGTACGCACTTTAGAGATAAACAAGTTCACATCAGTGGCGATGTTGCCATTGCTATGTGGGAATATTTTAAATTAACCGGAGATGATAGCTTATTATTGGAAGGTGGCGCCGAAGTTATTTTAGAATGTGCTCGTTTTTATTTCTCTTATGCGTATTTCAATAAAAATAAAAATCAGTATGAGATTTTAGATGTAATTGGCCCGGATGAATACCATGAGCGGGTAAACAACAATGCGTTTACCAATATGGTAGCAAAAGCTACATTTGAAATTGCGAATGCTGTAGTGCATCATTTTAAGCAACATTATCCTGCTGCATTAGATACGTTGGTGAAGAAGATAAATATTGGAAACGAATTGCCATTGTTTGTTGAAGCAGAAAAACTCTTATACATTCCTCAACCTAACAATGAAAAAGTAATTGAGCAATTTGATACTTATTTCAAATTAAAAGATATCGGAATTAAAGAATTAAAGGCCAAGATGATCCATCCGAATGAATACCTGGGAGCAGGACAAGGCTTGGCAGTTCCAACAAAAGTTATTAAGCAGGCGGATGTAGTGATGATGTTGAATATGTTTAAAGACCGCTACAGCAAAGACATTAAGAAAGCCAACTGGGAATATTATGAGCCTCGTACAGAACACGGTTCCAGCTTAAGCGCTTGTGCGTATGCAATGGTCGCCACAGAATTTGGTAACCTGGATTTTGCGTATGATTATTTTTTGCGTACAGCTAAGATCGATATTGAAGCGAAGTATAAAGTATATGTAGGAACGATCTTTATGGGAGGTTCGCATCCGGCTGCTAACGGTGGCGCATGGATGACGGCGGTGTTTGGCTTTGCAGGTGTGCAGGCTACAGCAACACATGTAAACATCAATCCTCGTTTATACAAAAAATGGAACCAGCTTACATTTAACCTGATCTATAAAGGAGATAGGTTTGCAATAACTATTACACAATCTACTGTTGAGGTTGTTGCCGCAGCTTCTAATAAAACAAGTCATACATTTATTATTGCCGGAAAATCAATATCAGTTGAAGCGGCAAAAAAGATAACGGAGAGTATAGCTTAAGAAAGTATTATAATTACAAGCCTGTAAGAGTAAAATTTTACAGGCTTTTTTATTTTACATAAATGGTCTTTGTCCCATATTGTACACCATTTTCATTAAAGCTATCAATAGTGAAATAATAGCTTTGTTCTTTATTTAAAGAATGAATAGTTACCTCATTTGAATTCAATACTTCATAATTAAGGTATAATTTATTCTTTGCTGTTCCGTATCGTACATAATAATTAGTAGGAGTTTTGGCTAATCTCCATTTTAAATAAACAGTGCATCTATCGACGCTATCCCGAACAATTTCTACTTCTTCTGCTTTCAAAGGAAGAGTACCACCACCGTTGCCAAATATCCTGAAGTCCGAGATGGCAAAATTCCCATCAGGTACGTGAATATTCTTTATCCGCCAATAACGGGCTTTTATAGGTTTGATAAATTGCATATAATCATGTGGGGCATCTTCTTTATTCAATGATTTATCTATAGCCAATTGCCACGTTTTATTATCATTGCTGCATTCTATTTTATATTGATAATAGATATCTATACTGCGTCCAGGTATTTTAGTATTATCTTCTGCAAAATTTAATTGAATTGCATTTACAGTAGAGGCTTTATACAGATCTACGATCATCCATTCCTTGTTATTGCCTGTTTTAGCACTCCAATAAGTTCGTATGTTTTCATCTACAGCATTTAAAGGAGGATGTTCTTGCTTAAAAGATGAAGCAGATACAAGTTTGTTGTAGGATAGCAACATCCATTGTGTTGATATGCCGGTTGGCATGTAGAAAGGATAATCTCCAAACCTTGTATTTACATAAGCATTATAAGTCGTATCAAAAGTTACAGGAAATAGCCCGATACGACGTTCAAACATATGCTTTACAGAAATTGTCATAGTAGAAGCCTGCCAGTAATTACCATATTTATCTTTGAATGTGCTGCTATGCCCTGCGCCTGCAATAAAACCTTCGGGTTTATATGAAAACGGATTATTGTTGGCTAATGTAAATGGCCCAAGCGGATTTGTTGAAACATACATTCCATCGCAATAGCTTTTGAATTGTGTTCCCGGAGCTGCATATTGTAAATAATATCTGCCATTATGCTTTGTCATCCACGATCCTTCAATCCAGGGGGCATCGGGCTTTTCATTGTAATCGCCGGAACGTTCCCAACCATATTCTTCTTTGTGGCTATTAAAACATTCAGTTGGTTTTCCAATTGGCATTAGTGTTTTTCTATCTAATTCAATACCGTAAATAGGATTGATGTTGGAACAACCGTAGTACAAATAAAGCCTTCCATCATCATCCAAAAATAAGCAAGGATCAATCAGGCCGATAGGGAAATTATTATTAGCGATCTGCCATTTGCCACTTGCAGGATCAGCAGTTTTATAAATTTTGCTTCCATCTTTTCCCGAAGATGCCATGAAATAAACAGTATCCCCAACTACCACTGCAGTAGGAGCGTAGTCTTCTAAAGGCAAATCCCTTGTTGCTATAAATTTCCATTGTACCAGGTCGGATGATTGCCAATACCCGCCTGATTTTGATGCGAATAAAAAGTAGTCGTTTTTAAAATTTATTATAGTGGGATCTGCTGCTTCTCTCCTGGAAGGAGTATCTAAACAAAACCGGTAATTCAAGTTGAGCGGATTGCAAATAGTAGTTTGTTGGGTAAGAGGAAGTGCCTGTGCAAATAAAAAATTATTGGCGAATGCCATTAAAAGAACGATAGTAATTGAATATCTAAGCATAATAGAATGTTTCAACAATGATTCTAATAAAATCAAAGATAACAATCGCTAACATAGCATCATGCAATCGTACATACCTAAAATTAAAACACCCGCCATACGGCAGGTGTTTTAAATAATTGTTTGATTGAATTATTTAACGTTATCGGAAATATAATCCTGTATTTCTTTTCCTTTTGCATTACCAACTTTTTCCAAAGCTCCCATAAAATAATTGGAATATCTATCCGGTAATTGTTTTTTGAATTTCACAATAGCATCAACACCGGCTTTGACTTTAGCATTATCGTTCAATTTGCTTAAGAACTCGCTCAATGCATATACCATGTCAAATTTGGCTTGTCCCACAGGCAATTCATCAAAAGTGTTTACCACGTAATCATAATCTGCATCACTACCTTTGTCAACAATGATCTCTACTACAGCCAAACCCAGATCGCCTTTGGCATCGTTGCTGTATTTTTTTGCCAACTCGTAAGCTTTATCAGGTTGTAACGCTGCCAATCCTGCTAAAGCCGCACCGGCAACAGAATACGATGAGTCATCTACATTCTTGGTAAACAACGGCAGGTATTTTTCGTCATTTCTTTTAGCTAGAAAACTTAATGCGGCTGCCAGTGTTTTTTTATTCTGTTCAGTGGCTGCAATACTTTCAATTCGTTTAATTACAAATTCATCTGTTACAAATTTAGAATTTGCCAACCCTTCAATTGCATAAGTACGCAAAGGCGCATAACTATCATTCAATCCTAATGATAATTCCTGGAAACCTTGTTTCTTAAAGTAATCCAATGCTTCTTTCCTGTCTAAATATTTAGGCGCATATTTTATTTGATGCACATAATTAAGGAAAGATTTATTGTCTGTTTTTTCACATAATAAAACTTTATCGGCATCTACATTTATTAGGTCGGGATGTTTGCTGTAAGCAAATGCAAAAGTATCTGAACGATTGTTTAACCAAACATTATAACGCACTTTGTTAGAGCCGTTGTAAACGTCAATAGCAACAGGCAATTTGAATACTTTGTCCATGTCCTGCGTTTGCTTAACAATTACCCATGCTTTGCCCATCGCATCATCATAAGTATAATCAATTGTCAATTTAGGATGTCCGTCTCCGTAATACCATTGGTTCCAGAACCAATTCAGGTCTTGTCCGGTTACTTCTTCAAATGCCAAACGCAACTGATGCGCTTCGCCGGTTTTAAATTTATTAGTGGTTAAATACAAATTCAATGCTTTAAAGAAAGCACTATCGCCAACATAATTACGCAACATGTTCAATACGCGACCACCTTTTTGATAGCTTACTAAATCGAACACATCTTCTTTATCACTATAATGAAAGCGAACCAAATCTTTCGTGTCAGATTCAGGATCTGATAAATACTGTCTTAACCCGTCCTGGTTTTCTTCATCACCCGCATCTTTACCATATTTATATTCCTGCCAAAGCGTTTGGCTGTAATCCGCCATTGATTCATTTACAGTGATGTTACTCCAACTTTCAGTAGTAACGAGATCACCAAACCATTGGTGAAATAATTCGTGCGCAATAACGGTTTCCCAGCTATTGCCATCTTTTAGTTCTCTTGCATTTTGATAAGCACTTTCCTGGTGCAAAGTAGCAGTTGTGTTTTCCATCGCTCCGCTAACATAATCCTTACCAACTATCTGATCGTACTTAGCCCAGGGATAAGGAACACCCAGTATCTTCTCATAAAAACCAATCATTTCGGGTGTGTTGCCAAAAATGCCTTTTGCATAAGGTGCATAATCCTTGGTTACGTAGTAATTTACTTCTTTGCCTTTATAGCTGTCTTTTACAATAGCATAATCGCCTACACCCATAAAGAATAAATAGGGGGCATGTGGCAGATCCATTTTCCAGTAATCCGTTCTTGTACCGTCTGCATTTTTCTTTTGACTTACCAATAAACCGTTACTAAGCGTAACATATTTATCAGGCACTGTCATATAAATTTCGTCTGTTGATTTTTGGTTGGGTTTATCAATGGTTGGCATCCACACGCTGTTAGCTTCGGTTTCGCCTTGTGTCCATATTTGAATAGGCTTGGTTTTATCTTCTCCTGTCGGATTAATAAAATATAAGCCTCTATCCTCTGTTATAGCAGCACTGCCGTGAGTTTTGCGTTCATTTGGCTTGGAAGTATAATCAATATAAATAGTGTATTTATCTCCGTTAGTGTATAGCCTGCCAAGATTAATGTGCAGTTGTGTACTGTCGTACGTGTATTTTAAAGGACTTTGTGAAGTGCCGTTTACCATGCTTACTTCCTTAATGTCCATGCCTTTTGCATCCAATGTTAATGAATCCGTTGGATAAAAATGAGGCTTTAATGTTATCCATGCTTTGCCGTACATGTAGGCTTTGGCATAATCAAACCTTACATCCAGTTTGGTATGTACCAGGTCGTTGATCTTGGTGGCGCTTGCCCGGTAAATATCCATTGCCGGTTGCGCAAATGATACACTGGAAAATACCAGGAATGCTACTACGAGATTTTTTTTCATATCGGAAAATTTATAAGGTGTAAAAATAAGACTAGTACAATTAATAGAGACCATTTTTTGGATAAATGGTAAACCGATGATTTTAATGAGTAGATTTGTGACCAAAGTTATAAGCTGATGAAGTTATTGAAACCTGCATTGCTGATTTTCTCTCTTTTTTTGGTTTTTAGAGCTACCGCACAACAGCCCCATTTTGTTTACATACAAACTGACAATAAACAGCCATTCTATGTACGGACGGATAAAACTATTTATAGTTCTACAGCATCGGGTTATGTTATTCTTGGTAAGCTGGTAGACAGTACCTATAATTTTTCTATTGGTTTCCCGGGAAACACTGCGCCTCAACAAAATTTTACCATCACTGTTAGTAAAAAAGACCTTGGATTTTTATTAAAAGATTTTGGCGAGAAAGGCTGGGGATTGTTCAATTTGCAAACTTTGGATATGGTAATGGCAAATAAGCCTGCGCCTAAAAGCAATGTGTTGGTACAGGAAAGAACGGATTCTTTTTCGAATATGCTGGCAACGGTTGTGAATGATCCCAGGATCAAGCAGGAAGAAATAATTAAAAAAGAAGAGCCGGTTAAAGAAGAAATAACTACTGCCACCGTAGCAGTAAAGGATACAGTTCCTGCACCAAAAGAAGTGAAAGAAACTATAGCAGTAACACCAACCCCCAAGTCGCAAACGATTGTTACACGATCAACGGTTAAAAGATTATTGAACAGAACTACTGCAGAAGGAACCGAAATGGTATTTGTAGTGACGGATGATAATAAAAAAGATACTGTACGTGTATTTATTCCCGCTGATAAAAGCATTGCCGTTACTCCATCTCAACCAACAACAGAAATAGTTAAGAAAGAAGAACCAAAACCCCTTACTAAAGTTGAAGAAACAGTTCAGCAAAAAGATACAACGGCGACAAAAGCTTCTGTTGTTACTCAGGATAAAAAGTTTATTACTGATATCGAAGTTCCTGTTGCGAAAGCAAAAACAGATACGTTAACTCCTGCTGCAAAACCTATCGATAAAACAGTTGTTACCGATAAAATAACAGGCAATGATTGTAAAAACATTGCATCGGACGAAGACTTTTATAAGCTACGCAAGAAGATGGCAACAGAAATGAATGATGAAGATATGATCAATCAGGCAAGAAAAGTCTTTAAGACAAAATGCTTTAACACCGTGCAGATCAAAAACCTAAGCGTTTTATTTTTGAATGATGCCGGCAGATATAAGTTCTTTACGGTGGCATATTCATTTACTTCCGATCTGCAAAATTTTGGTTCTTTGCAGTCTCAGTTAACAGAATCCTCTTATATCAACCAGTTTAAAGCATTGGTAAATCAATAAGAAATGCCTCGTTATTTTATAGAACTGTCTTATAAAGGAACTAATTATTCAGGCTTCCAGATCCAACAAAATGCTAACTCCATACAGGCAGAAATAGAGAAGGCGTTACAAATATTTTTTCGTGAAAGCTTTGAACTGACGGGCTCTTCACGCACCGATGCAGGCGTGCATGCGTTGCAGAATTTTTTTCATTTTGATGCAGATAATCTTCCTGAAGAATCTGTTTTGGAAAACAGCATTTATAACTTAAATGCAATTCTTCCTGAAGATATTGTAATAAAAAGAATTTACGAAGCAAAGGTGGATGCTCATTGCCGTTTTGATGCGATCAGTCGTGAATACAAATATTTTGTTTACCAGCATAAAGAGCCATTTTTAGCAGACAGGGCATTTTACTTTCCGTATAAATTGGATATTGAATTATTACAGGAAGCCGCAAATATCCTTACTGATTATAATGATTTTACTTCTTTCTCCAAACGCAATACGCAAGTAAAAACTTTTTTGTGCAGCATTATTAAAAGTGAATGGCTAATTGAAAAAGATACGATCGTTTATAATGTAAAAGCTAATCGTTTTTTACGCGGAATGGTTCGTGGATTGGCAGGAACCATGCTGAAAGTAGGAACCGGCAAATTATCCTTAGAGGAATTTATTTCAGTTATTGAAAGCAAAGATTCAACTAAAGCAGATTTTTCTGTTCCGCCACAGGCACTGTTTTTGGTAAAAGTTGAATATTAATAAAACAATAAAAAAGTTCAGGTAAATTTAATTAATATAGCCTTGATGAAATTCATTTCTATTTTATTTTTCAACTTGCTTTTAGCTTCGGTTTCATTTGGGCAGTTTAATACTCAAAAGGAGACAATATACTCCAAAAATGCAGGAGATAGCTTTAATATCTATGTATCACTACCTCAAAATTTCAACACTAACAATGCTTATAAAGTAGTCTATTATTGCGATGCAGGTTTAAAATCAGGAAAGTATCTAAGACGGCTTATTGCGGGATCCGAATTTAATGAGAGCTTAAAAGCTACTATTTTTGTTGGAATAGGACACATAGGCAATTATCATGTTTTACGTCGTAGAGATTTTATATTTCCTTCAATAAAAGAAAATAATATAGTCCGAGGCAATAAAAATTATGGGCAAGCTGAAAAATTTTATTCTTTTTTAAAAGAAGAGTTGGTGCCTTCCATCAATAAAAAGTTTAAAACCTATACTGATAGCAATTCTATTATCGGGCATTCATTAGGTGGGTTATTTGCTTTTTACTGTTTATTTAAAGATGATAATTTATTCTCAAAATATTTTGCATTGAGCCCTGCTTTGTGGGTTGACAATTATTCCATTTATAAATTCAATAAAATCCACGACGGTTTTACTAACAATATATATATCTATTTCACAGCAGGATCGAAAGAAAAGTTCAATAAAATAGTAAACAGTACTAAACAGGCAAAAGAGTTCTTCGATACAAAGAAATACCCCAATCTTTCTTTTGAATATGATATTTGGAATGGAAAAACTCATAATTCTGAAGTTCCATATTCGTTGCAAAAAATATTAAAAGAGAAGCTATAGTCTAAATGATGGAAAAAAGTTATTCTAACAAAAAGGCTGTTCATTTGAACAGCCTTTTTCATTATCGATAAAAATAAATTAAGAACCACAACTGATACATCCGTCCTGCATGGTACAAACCGGACCATCAGCTTGTGTAGGTTCTACATCATTGGTTGTTTCAGTCTGAGCACTAACTTTTGCTGTTGGGATTTCTACTTGTATGTTCGCTTGCTTTTCAACCGTAAACTGTACTGCTTGTGTTGCTGCTTGTGAACGCAGGTAATACATACCGGTTTTCAATCCTTTTTTCCATGCGTAAAAATGCATAGAAGTTAATTTAGATGTTGATGGACTATCAACAAACAAATTCAACGATTGCGATTGACAGATATAAGCACCTCTGTCTGCGGCCATATCAATGATATTGCGTTGTTTGATCTCCCAAACAGTTTTATATAACTCTTTAATATCTGAAGGTATTTCATCGATGTTTTGAACAGAGCCATTCGCAGCAATGATCTTATTTTTCATTGTATTATTCCATAAACCAAGGCTAACCAGGTCTTTTAACAGGTGCTTGTTTACGATAATAAATTCGCCACTCAATACTCTTCTGGTATAGATGTTAGAAGTATATGGTTCAAAACATTCGTTGTTGCCTAATATCTGCGATGTAGATGCAGTAGGCATTGGGGCTACCAATAAAGAATTTCTTACACCATGTGTTTTAACTTCTTCACGCAGTGTTTCCCAATCCCAACGGTCGCTTGGTGTTACACCCCACATATCAAACTGGAAGATGCCTTGTGAGGTTGGTGATCCTTTAAACGTTTCATAAGCGCCATCAATTTTTGCCAGGTCTTTACTTGCTGTCATTGCAGCGAAATAAATGGTTTCAAAAATGTTCTTATTCAACATCTTTGCCAGGTCACTTTCAAATGGCAAACGCAATAAGATGAATACATCCGCTAAACCTTGCACACCCAGTCCAACCGGGCGATGGCGCAAGTTGGAGTTTCTTGCTTCTTCAACAGGGTAATAATTATTGTCAATAACAGCGTTCAAATTTTTTGTAACCTGGTATGTAACATCATACAATTTTTGATGATCGAATTTCCCATCAATTACAAAACGAGGTAATGCCAGAGATGCTAAATTACAAACCGCTACTTCATCAGGAGAAGTGTATTCGATGATCTCTGTACAAAGATTGCTGCTTTTAATTGTTCCTAAATTTTGCTGGTTGCTTTTGCTGTTGGCAGCATCTTTATACAACAAATAAGGTGTTCCTGTTTCAATTTGAGATTCTAATATTTTAAACCAAAGCTCTTGTGCTTTAATTGTTTTTCTTGCACGTCCTTCTTTTTCGTATTTGGTATAGAGGTCTTCAAATTCTTTGCCCCAACATTCGCTCAAGCCCGGTGCTTCATTCGGACAGAACAAACTCCATTCTCCATTTCCTTCTACACGCTTCATAAACAGATCACAGATCCATAGTGCATAAAATAAATCTCTTGCTCTTAATTCTTCTTTACCATGATTTTTTCTCAGATCCAAAAATTCGAACACATCTGCATGCCATGGCTCTAAATAAACGGCGAATGCACCTTTGCGTTTACCGCCGCCTTGATCTACATAACGAGCCGTATCATTGAAAACACGCAACATTGGAATGATGCCATTGCTTGTTCCGTTAGTGCCGCCAATATAGCTTCCCGTTGCACGAATGTTATGAATAGCTAAACCGATACCACCGGCGCTTTGCGAAATTTTTGCCGTCTGTTTTAATGTATCGTAAATACCATCAATGCTGTCTTCTTTCATTGTTAATAAGAAACAAGAACTCATCTGTGGTTTAGGTGTACCTGCGTTGAACAATGTTGGTGTTGCATGTGTAAACCAACGTTCGCTCATCAAATGATAGGTTTTGATGGCACTTTCAATGTCTGCTTTATGAATACCGATCGCTACACGCATATACATTTGTTGCGGGCGTTCAGCAATTTTTCCGTTGATGCGTAAGAGGTAGGATTTTTCTATGGTTTTAAAACCAAAATAATCAAAACCAAAATCACGATCGTATATAATAGTGCTGTCTAATAAGTCAGCATTGTCTTCTATTATTTGCATTACATCATCTGCAATCAATGGCATAAGCTTACCGGTTTTATCATCGGTATAATTATGCAGCTTACGCATGGTTGCTGAAAACGATTTTACTGTATTTTTATGCAGGTTGCTAATGGCAATACGTGAAGCCAGGATTGCGTAGTCAGGATGTGTAATCGTTAATGATGCTGCTGTTTCTGCCGCAAGATTATCCAGCTCCGTTGTAGGTACACCTTCATAAATACCTTCAATTGTTTTTTTGGCAACATCAATTACATTCACCATCGGGCTTAAGCCGTAGGAAAGTTTCTCTATACGTGCAGTTACTTTGTCAAATTTTACGGACTCGGTTTTACCGTTTCTTTTAATTACATGCATAGCAATGGGGTTTAATGGTTTAGTATATATTAATGGTGAATAGCGAATGGAGAAATCTTTGTTTTCACCATTCACTATTCACTTCTAAAATTCTTCATCCAATGAGAACGTCTGCGTTTCCGTGGTATTCATCACTCCGGCTTTTTGGTAATCGCCCACTCTTTTTTCAAAAAAGTTGGTTTTGCCTTGTAATGAGATCATCTCCATAAAATCGAACGGGTTAGTAGTGTTGTATATCTTAGCATACCCCAATTCACTTAACCAACGATCAGCAACAAACTCAATATATTGTTGCATCAGCTTAGCATTCATTCCGATCAGGTCAACCGGTAATGCTTCGGTGATGAATTCTTTTTCTATCGTTACAGCATCTTTAATAATAGAATACACTTCGTCCTGCGTCATTTTATTTTGCAGCATGCTGTATAATAAGCACGCAAATTCACAATGCAACCCTTCGTCCCTGCTTATTAATTCATTACTGAAAGTCAATCCCGGCATTAAGCCTCTTTTCTTCAACCAGAAAATAGAACAAAAGCTTCCACTGAAGAAAATACCTTCTACTGCAGCAAACGCTACCAATCTTTCTGCAAAGCTTCCGTTCTCGATCCAGCGTAAAGCCCATTCGGCTTTCTTTTTTACTGCGGGCACGGTATCTATAGCATGAAACAGCTTATGCTTTTCATCGGGATTCTTAATATATGTATCGATCAGCAACGCATAGGTTTCGCTATGAATATTTTCCATCATTATCTGAAAGCCATAGAAACATCTTGCTTCAGGTAACTGTACTTCACTCATAAAGTTCACTGCCAGGTTCTCATTCACTATTCCATCACTTGCAGCAAAAAAAGCAAGTACATGCGAAATGAAATGACGCTCGCCATCATTCAAGCTTGCCCAGTCTTTTAGATCTGCACTTAGATCAATTTCTTCGGCAGTCCAAAAACTCGCTTCATGTTTTTTATACAACTCCCACACTTTGGGATAGTTGATAGGAAGAATTACAAAGCGGTCTTTGTTTTCTTTCAATAAGATCTCATTTTCGTACTGCATAGCACAATTATTTATACTTGAACAAACTAACTGCTCTTGAAGAAAAACCACTGAATACAAAAGAGAAAAAGTCCCTTAGACATGTATCAGTACATTGCCCTTCACCCGAAAGCATTATGACTCTTGATTTTTGAATTTATGGCAGGTCTTCTGACTTATTCTATCTTTTAATTGCCTTCCCGTTTACCAAGCTCTCACTACCATAAACAGTGGCTTGTTGATTAAAAGTTGTAAAAGATTTGTTTTGCAACGATCCTTCTTTTACCAAGAACTCACAGCTGCGGGGACAGTTCCGGAGTACGACCGGATTCCCTTTTAATACGGCTTTGTTTGAAAAACTTGCCGCAACCATAAATGCACTACAACGTTACAATACAATATTAAATTTTCGTGAAGGACTTATTAACGAAATGTTGAAAAAAACCATTGAATTTTTCGGAAGTCTCTGCCCGCCTGAGTTTTCAAATTCAATAGAAGTTGTTGACAAATGTGACAAAATAAAAAAGGCTGATTTTGAAGAATCAGCCTTTGAAATATCAAATATTTTTATAGTCTATTTTAAGATAAACGATTTTTCATCTACACTTTGCAATACTTGCGAGCCAATATCGCTAACATTAGTAGCTACAACAGCTACACGGAATGTATCAGGTAAGCCATAAGCATAAGGATAGATGCTTCCCTGAAAGCTTACGCCCGTTCCTGCATTGGGTTGATTAAGAGTATCAGCATATATATGTCCTGCATCGCCTGTGTAAATACTTTTGTAATTAGAAGCGCTTCCGCAATAAGTAAAATAGATGGGTTGATTATATACTGCTTCTAAATCGCCGAGACTTCTGAAAAGAGTAAGATCGTTTACTGCAACCGCGTTATTAATAACAATCTTTGCTATAGAATCTGATTTGCTATACAAATAAACGCTATCATCAGCTCTTTGAGATTGATCTGCTAATGAATCTAATTGCGCAGTGATGTATGTAGAAATAACCGGAATTAATTTCACAGAATCAACAACATCTACATTAACACAAGCTGTAGGTTTGGTGGTTGTATCATCTTTATCACAACCATAGTAAGCAACACATAGTAATCCGAATACGGGAAGCAAAAGTTTTTTCATTGTCAAGTAATTTATGGAGCGAATATAGATAAAATCGCATTTCTGCAAAAGATAAGCTACGGCAACGTTCCCGTAAAAAAGGCAATAAAAATCCCCGGGTTATTGTGCCCGGGGACAACTAAAAAATGAAAGTAATTAATAGCTGAACTTAACTCCTACCAGGAAATTAAATCCTTGTGTACCGTATCCATACACTTCTGAAAATTTAGCATCTGTGATGTTTTTCAGATTGCCGAAAACAGTAAGGTATTTTTTAAATTTATACTCTGCGTAAAAGCTTAGTAAGAAATAATTGTTCAATTGCACATCAGGCACCTGGTATCCTCCCAGATCAAAAGCGCTGCCGGTATATTTACCGTTGATGCTTGCATATAAGCCATTTAATAACTGATAACCTACATTGATATTAAAGGTGTTCTTTGGGCGTTTCAATAAATAGCTATATGAAGTATCATTATTCGTTAATCTACTTTGAGAGTTTTCCGTACCGCTTGTATACGTATAATTTCCTGAAATGCTTAATTGTTTTGTAGGATGAACGTTCACTTCATATTCAAGTCCTCTTACTATCTGTCCTACATAATTAAAATATTGTGAAGTAACATTATTGAAATCAATACCATTATCAATATCCCTATAGAAAAATCCAATGCGGTGATTGAACTTTTTATATTGCTGTTCAAAGCCCAATTCATAGTTAACCGATTTTTCTGGCTGTAACAAAGGATTGCCATAATAAGCTACAAACAGTTGATACAAGCTTGGTGCTTTAAATCCGCTGGCAATACTTCCAAAAATCCTGTTATGCTGATCAATTGCATAAGATGGATTGAAAGTATATGTGTAGTTGGTTCCATAACGTGAATGCACATTTAACCTTCCGCCCAGCTCAACATTCAATTTATTAGAATTATACAACAATGAAGCGTACATAGAGCCCTGACTCATGGAAGTATCGCTGAATGAACTGGAATAAGGTCCGTAGGAGCTTACAGAATAGTAATCGTTATTCATAGAACCATAACGATAATCTGCTCCTTGTAACAATGTAAATCCTCCGCCTAATTTTATGCTTGCATACAATTCAACAAAATTTGTTTTTGCGAAATATTTATTATCGATAAAATAACCAAATACATTTTTATCCAAACTATCCCTGTTAAACTTACGGTTGGTTTGCGTGAATTGATAATTACCTGTAAGCGTTACCACATCATTTTTAAATTGGAAACCACCCCCTGTTGATAACAGGTCATTTTTTACATAATAAAATTTGTCATCCACAAAACCGCTTGCATCCAAATCGGTTTTATATTGGCTGTATAAAACATACGATTTAAGCAATAGATTTTTTGTAGCCTGGAATTGAACAGCGCCATTCATGGCATCTCCATTGTATCCGTCTTTATCAAACGTTTTAACAGCCGCAGTATCTAAGGCAGCCGAAAATCCATCTGTTTTTAATTTAGCATAACGTGCAGTATAACTGAGTTTGCCCGCTTTACCATACAGTTGCAAATTGCCTTTCCATGTATTGTAAGAACCACCTGCTGCCGTTGCATTTACGTTAAATGGCTTATCTACATTTTTCTTTATGGTGATAATGTTGATCACACCGGCAATGGCATCGCTACCGTATAAAGTTGATTGAGCGCCTTTACAAATTTCAATGCGTTCTACATCGTTGATAGAAAATAAATTTAGATCAAAATCATTATTGATCTGCGATGGATCATTCACCGGGATGCCATCCATCAATATCAATACACGTCCGGTAGAAGCGCCACGCATATAAACATTTTGTACAGTTCCGGGAGAGCTGTAAGCGCCGTTAATTACTACTCCGGCTTGTTCATTCAATACTTCCGCAACAGATTTTCCTGTGCTTTTGTCAATCTGATCTTTAGTAATAACAGTTACCACTTTACCGGTGGTATTCTGCTTTTGCTCTACCTTATTAGCGGTAAAGATCACTTCATCCAGGTTTTTAAGGGGCAAAGTGTCTGTTTGTGCAAATGATTGAACTGTTGCAAACATTGCAACTAGTGTTAAAATTTTTCTGCTCATTCTTTTTGAGTTTAAAAGTTAAAGAATGAACCTTCAAAAATGAAAGATGTGAAATGAAAGAAAGCCTCTGCAGCAGACTTGTTTCATCCCGGCTTTTCACCCGAAAGCTCGTTGAATAAAATTTGCGCCTGGCAGGTCTTCTGGCTTTGCCGCCTTTTGAATTTCCTTCCCATCTTGCTTAAATACAGACAGTGGAATGCAGTTATTCAAAAGTTGTTATAAAACTGCGGCATTACAGCTACGGGGATAGCTCCGGACTTACACCGGAATTCCCTTTTAATCCATCGCTTTGCAGCGATTAAGAACCAAATGCGGTGCGAATGTATAGAAATTATATTTAAACCCAACTGTTTCGTACGAAATTCATCGCAAAACGCTGATAGGCAGGCATTTTACGAATTATCGACATTTTAAAACATTCCTTCGCTTTAATCGTTTTAGGTTCTACCTTTGCAAAGTTTTTTATGTCGAAAAAAAAGATCCTTTTTATCATTGGTTCGCCCAACCAGACCTCCCAGATGCACAAAATCGCATCTGAACTTTCGGAATATGATTGCTATTACAGTCAGATATACAGCAAACATCCTATTGTAAATTTTGCAGTAAAAAAAGGATTTTTAGATACAACCATCTTAGCGGGGGAATTTAGAAGAAAAGCGGATGCTTATCTTACAGAACATCATTTACCCAACGATTATGCCGCATCTGTTTTTAATAACCAATACGACCTGGTAGTGCTTTGTTCAGATCTTATCGTAACCAAAGAATTGAGAAAATTAAAAACGATCTGGGTACAGGAAGGAATGACTGACCCTATTACAACCTGGGGCAAAATAACCCATGCGCTTAATTTGCCCGGATATTTTGCAGCAAGTACTGCATTTAACGGTAGTGCTAATATCTGTGATATTTATTGCGCAGCATCGGAAGGATATAAAAAGCAATTTACAGAGTTAGGCACCAATGCCGGTAAAATACTTATTACAGGAATGCCTAATTACGATAACTGCCAGGCATTGTTGCAAAATGATTTTCCGCATCATGGATATGTGATGGTGGCAACTTCAGATATCAGAGAAACATTTAAGAAAGAAGATCGCCCTAAGTTTATTCGTGATTGTGTGCAGGTTGCCAATGGACGACAGTTATTATTCAAACTTCATCCAAACGAAAATAAGGAAAGAGCGATTGCTGAAATTAAAGAGAATGCCCCGGCAAATACGTTGATATTTACGGATGGCAATACAGATCATATGATCGCTAATTGTGATGAATTAATTACGCAATATTCAACTGTTGTATATATTGGTATTGCCTTGGGTAAAAAAGTACATTCTTATTTTGATGTGGAGAAATTGAAACAGTTAGCGCCCGTTCAAAATGCAGGAAAATCTGCTGCCAACATAGCAGATATTTGCAGGAGTTATATTGAATTTGAAGGCAGCAAAAAGGAGTTTTTAGATAAGTATAGGTCGTCGAAGATGCAGTACGCATAAATGTCTCACAGAGACGCAGTGATCACAAGGAAACCTTAGTGTACTTTGTGAGAAAAAAATATAAAAGTGAAAGCAACAAACATAGTAACCATCATTCAAACACGCAGAAGCTCATCTCGTCTGCCCGATAAAGTAACCATGTTGCTGGAAGGCAAGTCGCTTTTTGTACGCCAGGTAGAAAGAGTTAAAGCGGCAGAATTGAGCGGAACTGTTGTTGTTGCAACAACAACAGATACAAGCGATGACCTGATCGAAGAAATTTGTCAAAAGGAAAATATTGAATGCTATCGTGGCGATATGAATGATCTGTTGGACAGGCATTACCAGGCAGCTTTAAAATATAACGCTGATGTAGCAATAAAAATCCCAAGTGACTGCCCATTGATCGATCTAAAAGTGATCGATAAAGTAATTTCATTTTTTCTTAACAATATGGATAAGTATGATTTTGTGAGCAACCTGCATCCTGCTACTTACCCGGATGGAAATGATGTGGAAATAATGACGATGGCTGTGCTGAAAACCGCATGGGAAAAGGCTGATAAGCAACTGGAGCGGGAACATACTACTCCTTATATTTGGGAACGTCCGGAACAATTTCGCATCGGAAATGTGGAAATGGATGGGGGTATTGACTATTCCATGACACACCGTTTTACTATCGATTACAAGGAAGACTATTTATTTATTAAGGCTATCTTTGCGGAATTATTTCCCCGCAATCCGCTTTTTACCATAGAAGACATTTTAAAATTGCTCGATGAACGCAAAGACATTTACAATATCAACAAAGATTTTGCCGGTGTAAACTGGTATCGCAATCATTTGGATGAATTAAAAACCGTTAATCAATCTCAAACTAAGATCTTAGAAAAATAATTATGACAGAAGAAAAACTGCAATCACTTCAAGAGTTGTCATTAAAAGTAAGAGAGCATATCATTGCCATGTCTGCCACCGGCGGGTGCTTTATCGGCGCTTCTCTTTCCTGTGTGGAACTGATGACTTATTTATACAGCGAATTTTTAGACTTAGAACCAGAAACATTAAAAGATCCTAATCGCAATTACTTGTTCTTATCAAAAGGGCATGATGTACCTGCAATGTACGGTACATTAGCAGAATTAGGGTTTATTGATAAAGCAAGATTGGATAATCATTTATTAACGAACGATTCTATTTACTGGCATCCGAACAGGAATATTCCTGGTGTTGAATTCCATTCAGGTTCGTTAGGGCATTTACCTGCCGTAGCTGCGGGTATTGCATTGGATTGCAAATTGAAAAATCAAGACAATCATATTGTAGTGATCACCGGTGATGGAGAGTTAAATGAAGGAAGCGTTTGGGAAACATTATTAGTAGCCAATGCCTACAACTTAAATAACTTAACCATCTTGGTTGACAGGAACCAGTTCCAGGCAAACATTCGTACAGAAGAATTAATTCCGTTGGAATCATTGGATGATAAATTTGCAGCTTTTGGTTGCAACGTAAAAAGAATAAACGGTCACGATTTTAATGCATTGGAAGAAGTGTTTACCTCATTGCCTTATGGCAAAAATGTAAATGTGGTAATTGCCGATACTGTTCGTGGTAAAGGGCTGCCAAGCATTGAAGCCCGTGCTGATCGCTGGTTCTGCTCATTTACAAAAGATGAAGCAAGCCAATTGCTAAATGAACTACACGGAACTGCAAAAGCATTATTAGAATCAGAAACTTTAATAGTAAGATAAATGAACTACGAAGAACTATTGACGAAAATGGCATTGGAAGATGAGCGTTTTATTGTGATGACTGCCGAAAACAGGGCGTTGGTTCGCAACATGCCGAAAACATTGGGCAGTCGTTTTATAGATACAGGTATTACCGAACAAACAATGGTAGGCATGGCTGCAGGACTTGCCTCACGGGGACGCATACCTGTAATTCATGCCTTGGCACCTTTTTTAACCATGCGTGCGTATGAGTTTATTCGTACCGATGTGGGTATTGCGAATTTACCTGTTAAATTGAGTGGCTTTATTCCGGGTTTTTTATCCGATGGAAACGGACCTACACACCAGGCTATTGAAGACGTTGCCATCATGCGTGGTATTCCAGGTATGGAAGTGTATGCGCCTGCTGATGAAGATGACCTGGTAAAGATGTTGCCTGATGTTTGGTTATCACCTTCTCCGGCATATGTTCGTATCAATCACAAACCATCTTCGTATACACACGCACCTTATGTTCCCGGTAAAGCAGAAACAATCAGCGAAGGAAAAGATATAACCATTTTAGTGTATGGCTTTTTATTTGAAAATGCATTGAAAGCAAAAGAATTGCTGGAGAAAGAAGGTTTATCAGTTGGATTGATCAACTTACGTTCATTAAAACCAATTGATGAAGAAGCGATCATCAAAGCTGTATTGAATAGTGAGCTTATTGTAACAGTAGAAGACCATTTTTTAACCGGAGGTTTATATTCAATCTTGGCAGAACTATTATTAAGCAAAAAATTAACTGCTAATGTGCTGCCATTATCGTTACAGGATAAATGGTTTAAACCGGCTTTATTAAATCATGTGTTGGAATACGAAGGATTTACTCCTGAAAAAATTGCAGCAAAAATTAAGAATCAATTACAATCAACATCAATAAAATAATTATGGCAAACAAAGTTGCTTTTAATGAAAATTATCCATCAATAGTTGAGTCGAATAAATTGTACGACCGTGCAGTGAATATAATGACACCTGTTACACAAACATTGGCGAAAGGCCCGGGACAATATATCAACGGCGTAGCTCCAAAATATTTAAAGAAAGGTAAAGGCGCCCGTGTGTGGGATGTTGATGGCAATGAATATATCGATTACAATATGGCGATCGGTCCTTTGTCATTAGGTTATGGTTATGATAAAGTTGATAATGCGATTATCGAGCAATTAAAAGATGGCATTACTTTTTCAATGATGCACGAACTGGAAGTGGTGTTTGCAGAATTGATACATAAAATTATTCCGAATGCAGAATCGATCCGTATCAGCAAAACCGGTGCAGATGTTACCAGCGCTGCTATTCGTGTAGCGAGAGCATATACAGGAAGAAAGAAAGTTTTGTGCTGCGGTTATCATGGCTGGCACGATTGGTATATTTCTGTAACAAGCCGCAACAGCGGTATTCCCGAAGAAATAAAAGAACTGACTTCAACTTTTGATTACAACGATATTGAATCAGTAAAGAATGCATTGGATGAAGATACGGCTTGCGTGATATTGGAACCTTTTGTATTTGAGGCTCCAAAAAATGATTTCTTAAAAGAATTGAAAGCTGTTTGCGAAGCAAACGGAACGTTGTTGATATTCGATGAAATGTGGACAGGTTTTCGTGTAGCTGTTGGTGGTGCACAGGAGTATTTCGATGTAAAGGCTGATCTGGCTTGTTACTCAAAAGCATTTGCGAATGGTATGCCTATTTCTTTGTTGACAGGAAGAAAAGACATCATGAATCTTTTCAATGAAGAAGTGTTTTTCTTTACCACATTTGGTGGTGAAGCATTGTCTTTAGCAGCGGCTGTTACTACTATCCAGGAAATGATCGATCAAAACGTTCCTGCATATTTAGCAACCAAAGGAAAATTATTAAAAGACGGTTATAATAAAATTGCGGAAGAAGTTGGCGTAGCACAATACACTAAATGTGTTGGTTATGATTGCCGTTCAATGGTTACGTTTGATGCAAGCGCAGGCAACGGATTGGAAGTAAAATCTTTTGTTCAGCAAGAAATGATCAAGAGAGGGATCTTGTGGGGTGGTTTCCACAATATGAGCTTTAGTCACACTGATGCTGATATTGATTATACATTAAAAGTATATCGTGAAGTATTGCCATTATTGAAAGATGCAATTGCAAATAATACTGTAGCAAGTTCATTACGTGGCAAACCGGTAGAAGCTGTGTTTAGAAAAGTAAGCAACTTCAACACTAAACCTAAAACAAAAGCGGTTAATGGATAAGAACATGTTTTCGTTGAAAGGTAAAGTAGCTATTGTTACGGGCGCTTGTGGTTTGATTGGAAAAGAACATTGCAGCGCTTTAGCAGAAGCAGGCGCTTTTGTTGTTACAGCTGATATTAATAAAGAACAATCTGAAAAAGTAGCTGCTGAATTAGGCAGCGAACATTTGGGTATAGCCGTTGACGTCACCAGTAAAGATTCTTTGAACGCAGCAAAAGATGCGATATTAAAAAAATATGGCCGTATTGATATATTGGTGAATAATGCTGCTATTAATGATATGTTCGAAAATCCGTTGTTGGCAGGTACTCAATCCATGTTTGAGAATTACCCGCTGGAAATGTGGAACAAAAGCTGGAACGTAAATGTGAGCGGTGTATTTCTTTGCTCGCAGGTATTTGGAACAGCAATGCTGGAACAAGGGGGCGGCTCTATTATTAATATAGCATCAACCTATGGCATTGTTGCTCCTGATCAGAATATTTATAAAAATGAAAAAGGTGAGCAGGCTTTTTATAAATCACCTGCTTATCCTGTAACCAAATCAGCAGTGATCGGGTTTACTAAGTTTTTAGCATCGTATTGGGGTAAGAAAAATATTCGTGTGAATACGTTATCGCCCGGCGGTGTTGAAAACAGCCAGGATGAATTTTTTAAATCGAACTATAGCAATAAAACGTTGTTGAACAGGATGGCATCGAAGGAAGATTACAGGGGCGCTATTGTATTTTTAGCGAGTGATGCATCCGGTTATATGACAGGAGCTAATTTGGTGGTGGATGGTGGGTGGACAGCTATTTAATTTGAGTAAGCTGAATAGCGGTAGTCGTACAAGTGAGTGACACAACGATGTTGAGAAAAAGACAAATGCTGACTAAAAAATAATAAAACTAAAACAGAAAACTACTATTTATGAAATCGTTTAAAGTAAGCGGACAACGCTCTATCGGTTACGGACAACCTGCATACATCATTGCAGAAATTGGCATTAACCATAATGGCTCTTTGGACATTGCTAAGAAACTGATTGATGAAGCGGCTGCGGCAGGCTGCGATGCGGTAAAATTTCAAAAACGTACACCTGAGATATGCACTCCGAAAGACCAATGGCATATTGAACGTGATACGCCATGGGGACGTATGACGTACATTAATTATCGCAAGCTGATCGAGTTTGGTTTTGATGAATACAAAGCCATTGATGAATATTGTAAAGAGAAGAAAATTGATTGGTTTGTTTCCTGCTGGGATGAAGAAGCTGTAGATTTTATGGAACAGTTCAATCCCGGTGTGTACAAATTTGCATCGGCATCATTAACGGATCATGATCTGATCGCAAAAGTAAAATCATTGAACAAGCCATATATTTTATCTACAGGCATGTCAACAATGAACGAGATCAAAGATGCCGTTGAAAAATTCGGGACAGAGAATTTGATCATTGCACATTCAACATCAGCATATCCTTGCCCGCCTGAGCAATTGAATTTAAAAATGATCCACACATTACAAGATATGTATCCTGATGTACCCGTAGGTTACTCAGGTCATGAAACCGGCTTGGCTACTACTGTTGCGGCAGTGGCAATGGGGGCTTGTTTGGTTGAACGTCATTTTACATTAGACAGAGCCATGTGGGGATCTGACCAGGCTGCATCTGTAGAACCACAAGGCATGCAACGTTTGGTAAAAGATATTCGTGATGTAGAACAGGCAATGGGTGACGGTATTAAAAGAGTTTATGATAGCGAATTAGCGCCAATGAAGCGTTTAAGAAAAGTGATAACACCTAAAGCGGAAAAATCTGCGCAATAATAAATGGGGACTATTGTTTATTATACCACAGGAATTTTATTAGCCTTCGTAGCACTCTTTATTTTCCTGGAAAGAAAATTTCCTTACACCAAGGGGCTTTCTTTTTTTAGGGAAGGCTTTTGGCTGGATCTTGTTTGGTATACATTCATCCAAAGCTATTTTTTAAAGATCCTGATCTTTGATTATATCATTCAACCATTGGATGTAAAGTTTCATTGGTCATCGCATTTGGTTACTTCGTGGCCCTTAGCAATGCAGATCTTATTCTTTTTAGTTACGCATGATTTTTATATTTATTGGTTTCATCGCCTGCAACATACTTCTAAATTTTTCTGGCGTACGCATGAAGCACATCACTCCAATAAAAAAGTTGATTGGTTAGCAGGCTCCCGTTCACATACCATTGAAATTATCATTAACCAGACCATTGAATTTGCGCCAATTATTTTATTAGGAGCGAATCCATTGGTGGTTCCTATAAAAGCCTTAATTGACGCCGTTTGGGGAATGTACATTCACTCTAATATCAATGTAAAATCAGGCAAATTACAGTATGTTATTAATGGTCCTGAAATGCACCAGTGGCATCATGCAAATGATCGCCGGGTGTTCTGGGCAAATTATTCTACAAAATTTGCTGTGTGGGATTGGATCTTTGGCACGGCTTTTCTACCTAAAGAAGAGAAACCGTCGGAGTTTGGATTGTATTATGAATATCCGAAAGATTATTTTGCGCAACATGCTTTTGCTGTAAAGCGTTTTGACGAAAATAAATTGTTGGAGAAAAAACCTGTTAAAGATTATTATGAATTGAGGCCAAGATTGATCAAATGGTTAACACGCACATTCAAAATAGCTACAGGTAAAAAGATCACAGCAGAGGATAGTAATAAAGAAACAATGATAAACCTCGACAAAGTAGAGTATCAAAATTAAAACACAAACCATGGCCTGGATTTATCTTTTCATTGCTTCCATATTTGAGATCGGCTGGACCTATTCGCTAAAATATCTTGATCTGCGAAAGTTCAAACAAGTCGACTGGCATCATCTTTTCAGCCAAAAACAAAACCTGTTTATTGTACTTCCTTTATTAGGCTACATTGTTTTTGGTTTAAGCAATATTTATTTTTTCTCTATTGCTATGAAACAAATGCCCGCTTCTGTTGCATTAGCGGTGTGGATGGGAGTTGTGATCATCGGAATAAAGATTATCGATATTACTTTATTTAAAGAGCCGTACCAATTTTCCCAGTTTATTTACATGGCGTTTATTTTAATTGGTATCATTGGGTTAAAGAAGAGTATTGGATAATTTTTGTTACAAGCATTTGGATCTCTATTCTACTGAATTGGCGACGCTCCGTTCAGCTATCTTTCTTTTATCATCCTTAATTATGCATTGTATGGTTTATTGCAGCACTTCGCAATAAAATCCGGCATCTGCCAAATGCGCAGTAACCAGCTGCACCATATCATGCGGAGCATCTACACGTAAAATATTATCACAATCGTGCAGGTCGAAGTTGATTTTTGCATGTGGTAATTTAGACTGCAACTGTATTACTATTGCAGCAGCAGTTTCTTTACAGGTGATATTTGTTTTGAACACTTCTATCATCCAATTTTAATTGTTTTGCTGAAAATGCAACAACCAATGATTGCCGAACTTATCCGTTAAGCCGCCAAATAAAGCGCCCCAAAAAGTATTTTCTATCGGGTGCGTTTGTTTTCCTTCATTAGAAAGCAATGCATAATATTGCCGGATCTGTTCTTCGCTATCACAATATAATACTAATGAAACAGAATTACCTTGCTCCCAGCCTTTATCCCCAACCATATCCGATGCCATTAAAGTAAGAGCACCTTTTGTTAACGTTGAATGAAGCACGCAGTCTTTCATTTGCGCCGGCATCTTTTCTGAAAGCGGCGATTCACCAACGGTTTGGAAAACCAGCTCGCCGCCTAAACAGCTTTTATAAAATTGCATTGCATCCCGACAATTACCATTGAATGTTAGGTATGAAAAAATAGTTGCCATTATGCGTTCTTCAATGTTTTTATATCCAGCTTTTTCATTTGCATTAATGCCTGCATTGTTCTGCCGGCTTTGGCTTTATCTGTCTTGCTGGATATGAGTTCTCCTAAATTAGCAGGAACGATCTGCCATGATAAACCGTATTTATCTTTTAACCAGCCGCACATGGATTCTTGTCCGCCTTTTTTAGTTAAGATGTCCCAGAAATAATCTATTTCTTTTTGATTGGCACAGTTCACTGTAAATGAAATTGATTCATTGAATTTGAAATGCGGTCCGCCATTCAATGCTAAAAATTCCTGTCCTGCAATTTTAAAGCTTACCATCAATGCAGTGCCTTTAGGAAAAGGTGCTCCATCGCCATAACGAGAGACGGATAATATTTTAGAATTTTTAAAAACTGATGTATAAAATTTTGTAGCTTCTTCTGCATTGCCATCGAACCAAAGACAAGGTTTTATTTTTTGTTGTTTTGCTATTGTTGCCATGATGATTTAATTAATAATTAAAAATTGGGAATTAATAATTCATTTCACACAAAGAGACAAAGACAATCAAGAAACCACGCTTTGTTTACTTTGTCTTCGTTGGTCCTTTGTGTGAAATTTTAAAATTAGCTTTCTTCTGTATACTTTTTAAAGTTATTCAATATTGCCTGCCAGCCATTCTTCTGCATCTCTACAGGGTTTTGATTTTCTGCTTCAAAAGTTGAAACGATTTTTGTTTCGTTGCCATTGTCGGTGAAAATCGTATCTACTTTTCTTCCATCGCCCAAAGTGTAGGCAATTTTTTGGTTTGTTTTTACTTCATCGTACACGCCGCCAAAATCAAAAGAAAAGCTGCCGTCTTTTGCTGCCATTGTAAACGAAAAATTTCCGCCTACACGCAAATCATTCTCTGCTTTCGGGCAATGCCAATCAGGGGAAGCAGTGTTCCAGTTTTTTACATGTTCGGCTTCTGTCCAATATTTCCATACTTTTTCAATAGGCGCATTCACCGTAGCTTCAATTGTTATGGCTGTTTTAGTTGCTGTTTCCATTTTTATTTATTTTAATTGTTTTAGATGATTTGATAACACAAACTTAGACTTCTTATCCAAAAAGAAGGTTGTGTTGTACAGACAAATAAAGGGTGTTTTGCGACAACACAATTTTTTATCTTTGGTAAATGAAAAATATTTCCATACTGGTTCCTGAGCACAGCGTAATGCAGGCAATAGTTGATCCACGTTATTTATTTACTACCGTTAATCAGTTTTTAATTGCCGCAGGAAAAGAGCCTTTATTTAATGTACAGCTGGTAGGTTTCAAAAAAGAAGTGCAATTAAGCGATGGGCAATTTTCTATTCATACTGACAAGCAATTAAAAGATGATACAATAGCCGATTTGGTTTTTGTACCGGCATTATTTGGAGATATCAGCACAGCATTAAATGCAAACAAAGAATTAATTCCCTGGATCACTGATCAATATTGTAAAGGCGCTGAAGTAGCATCACTTTGTGTGGGTGCATTTTTATTAGCATCAACCGGATTATTGAATGGAAAAAAATGTTCAACACATTGGGGATTTACCAACGAATTTAGAGAAATGTTTCCGGATGTGGAAGTTGTTGACGGAAGTATTATAACAGAGGAAAGCGGCTTGTATTCAAGCGGCGGCGCTAACTCTTACTGGAATCTATTATTGCATTTGGTAGAAAAATATACAGATAGAGAAACCGCTATTCTTGCTTCCAAATATTTTGCGATTGATATAGATAGAGACAGTCAGTCTGCTTTTGCTATGTTTAAAGGACAGAAAGATCACAACGATGATGCCATTAAAATAGCGCAGGATTACATTGAAAATAATGTTGAAGAAAAAATAAGCGTGGATGTATTAGCTGATAAAGTTGCTGTGGGAAGAAGAAGCTTTGAACGCCGTTTTAAAAAAGCTACCAACAATACCGTATTGGAATATATGCAGCGTGTAAAAATCGAATCTGCAAAGCGCAGCTTTGAAACGAGCCGTAAAAATATTAACGAGGTAATGTATGACATTGGTTATACCGATACGAAATCCTTCCGCACCATCTTTAAAAAAATAACCGGCTTAACGCCTATTGAATATCGAAATAAATATAATAAGATGGCTTCAGTCTAAACAGATGGTATAATTTTTTAATTTCTGCTGTCGTTTTTCCCGATTTTATAAATGCATTTCCTTTTTGCGTAAGCGTTAACAAGTGTTAATAGGCTTCCTTTGCAACCTCATTAATAATCACAACTAACATTAAACTTTTATGATGAAACACCGTTTCAACATTCTTCAACTTGCATGCATCGCTTCAATTTTTGTTTTTGCAAGTTGTTCAAAAGATGAAAACACCACACCAACTTACACAGTTCCTACAACATATACATTTGATAATGTAGATTCCCTTCCTGCAAAGACTACGCTTTCCATGTTTACAGAAATGGAAAATCTGATCAATACAGGGAATACTGCCAATACCGTAGTAAGCAGCGCTAAATTAGGCGGCATGTATGCAAATACAGGCAGCTATTTTACTGATACTATATTCAATGGTACAACAATCAACCTTAATACATCGGGCGTAAGTTTATACGGTCAAACTTCATCAAATGCACAAGCTATTGTTGCTGGTATATTAGATAGTGTTGCGGTTGCAAGCCAATCAACATCAGCTGCAAGCAGCGGTATTGCAGGCGTAAGCAGTAAAAAAACCTTATTGACTGCGAATGGCGTTTACTTAAGACAATACTTTACTAAAACATTGATGGGCGCTGTGATCGGTCATTTAACCTGCGATGTATATTTAGGAGATTCATTGAACAGCAATATCAGTATGGCGGCTAAAGCACACGCATGGGACCAGGCATTCTTTTTATGGTGTGTTCCCTCTAACTTCCCTGCTAACAGAGCTAAGGTAAAATACTGGGGTTCTTATACCAGCCAGATAGATTCCGGGATTGCTAAACCTGTTGCCAGCCTGACAGGCATCAATGCAAATCCAACATTAATGAACGCATTTTTGAAAGGACGTGCAGCATTGGCAAATAATGATCTAGTAACTGCGAAAGCACAGGCTGCTATCATCATTGCTAAATTTGAAATTATGGAAGCGGCGGCTACATTACATGAAATAAATGAAGCAAAAGGAAATATTATAAATGGTGCTGCTACTGTTTGCGGTAACTTATCTGAATCGTTTGGCTTCATCACTGCACTTAAGTTGAATACGCATAGAACTATTGCCAGCGATGCACAAATAAATTCAATCATTGCTTTGTATCCGTCTAATTTTTGGAATGCTACACAACAAGACCTGGATAATATTATTAATGCTATCAGCGCTATTTATGGTTGGGATGCCGTTAAAGGAAATTTGTAAAAAGAATTATTAACTACAATTTTGCAAAACTGATGAGCTTTCAAACTTATCAGTTTTGTTGTTTAAATTAAAAATATGAAATCACGTTTTTTATTAGTTGCAGGTATTGTCGGTATATGCTCTACCATTATTTTTTTCTCATGTAGTAAATCAGATACCGGCAACAATGGTAACGGAGGTTCTACCGATACGGATTCTACCCTCGTTAAAATTGGCAACAATGTTATTGTTCCGGCTTACCAACAATTAAATGAAACCGTTACTAATTTGGATAATGCTGTTACAACGTTCAACACAAATCCAACAGCCCCTAATCTTGCAGCACTTAGAACAAATTTTTTAGCAGCATATAATGCCTGGGAAACCTGCAGCGAATTTCAGTTTGGTCCTGCAACCAGCCAATTATTTGTTACCAATACAGCAAATCTTTTTCCTACAAACAGCACGCTGATAGATAACAATATAAATTCAGGCAGTTATACTATCGGAGCTATCGGCAATTTGAATGCAGAAGGGTTTCCTGCAATAGACTATTTGCTATACAATGGAGATGATGCAACCGTATTGGCAAAATTTACAACTGATGTGCATGCAGCTGCTGCAAAACAATACTTAGCGGCAATCACCAATTCATTACAAACAAAAGCAACAGCTTTATACAATGCATGGACTGTAAGTGGAGGAAATTATATCCATCAGTTTACTACAGCAACAGGCGTAAATGCCGGAAGCTCATTAAGCTTATTGGCTAATGCTATTGTACAGGAATACGATGTAGTTTTAAAAAATTATAAAATCGGCATTCCTATTGGAAAGTATGGTACATCAACGCTTCCAATAGATCCAACATCGGTAGAAGCTTATTACAGCGGACAATCGATTCCCTTAATGATAACGCAGATACAATCTATTCAAAGTTTATATTTGGCAGGTATCGATCAAAAAGTAATTGCAAGCGGCGCTGTAAAAAATGGCTCACCATTGAATGATGTTATTAAAGATGAGATAACAACTATAATCACAAAACTGCAGGCTATTAATGGTCCCCTTTCATCTGCTATACAAAATAATATTACACCTGTTAATGACGCTTATACAGAAATTACAAAGCTGGTAGTGTTGTTAAAAGTGGATATGAGTTCTGCATTAGGTGTGCGAATTTCATTTAGCGACGATGATGGAGATTAATAATCTCTGACAAAAAAAGCAAGACAATAAGGTTTTGCTTTTTTTATTTAATGAGCATTGGTATCGCTTTAAACATTGTAGAGCCTGTCCTGAGGAACGAAGGATCACTCACTGCAACAGCATATATTTATTCAACACGATTGAATCAAAAAATAAAAAATATAATCAATAAATACTTTTTCAACCCGGCGCATATAGCTCCGTTAGTTGTATTCAGAATTATATTTGGTATTGTATTATTTATAAGTACACTGCGTTTTATTTGCAAAGGCTGGATAACCGAATTCTACGTAAAGCCAAAATTCCATTTCCCGTTTTATGGCTTTGAATGGATCCATCCCTTAAGTAGTACAGGAATGTACACTTTGTACGCCTTACTCTTAGTTACAGCCTTCTTCATCATTGTCGGCTTGTTTTATCGTATAGCTACAATTGTTTTTTTTGTTTGCTTTTGCTATGCCGAATTAATAGATAAAACATATTATCTCAATCATTATTACCTCGTTAGTATTTTAGTTTTTCTACTGATATTAACACCGGCAAATAAATATTTTTCGATTGATGCACTTCGCAAGCCTTCTCTAAAAGCAGCTTACATACCTGCATGGTGTATTACTGTTTTTAAGCTACAGCTTTTTATAATTTATTTTTATGCAGGCTTATCTAAATTAATTCCTGATTGGTTGTTTAATGCAATGCCTTTAAAAATATGGTTACGGGCAAACGATTCATTGCCAATTATCGGGCACTTATTAAGTAAACAATGGGTAGCCTATCTTTTTAGCTGGTTTGGTGCTTTGTTTGATCTGTCCATTGTATTTTTGCTTTGGAATAAAAGCACGAGAAAAATTGCTTATGTTTTTGTGATCATTTTTCATTTGATTACTACCATGCTTTTTCAAATTGGCATGTTTCCCTATATAATGATTGCTGCTGCTACTATTTTCTTCTCTGAAGCTTTTCACAAAAAAATTATTCGGCAATTGCAAAGCATATTCAAAAAAACTACTAACGAAAAGGATATTTTATATGCACAAGATTTAAATATTGTCCGCAAAAAAACAATATTACTTTTGCTCTCCATTTATTTTTTGATACAGGTATTAGTACCGTTACGTTTTTTACTATATCCCGGCAAATTATTATGGACAGAACAAGGTTATCGTTTCTCCTGGCGGGTAATGTTGATGGAGAAAGCCGGCACTACTTTTTTTTATATCACCAATCCTGAAACAGGTAAACGATTGGAAGTAAACAATTCAAAGTTTCTAACCGGTTACCAGGAAAGAATGATGGAAACACAACCGGATATGATGTTGCAATATGCACACATACTGAATAGTGAATATAAAAAGCAAGGAATTACATATCCTGTAGTAACTGTGGAATGTTATGTTTCACTTAATGGTACAGGGAATCGATTGTATATAGATAGTACTATTAATCTTGCAAATGAGCAAGAGAGTTGGTTTGGCAATAAGAAATGGATATTGCCATAATATAAAGTTGTTCACTAAAGAAATACAGTACAAGTGAGTAATCCTTCGTTCCTCAGGACAGGCGCCACGATGTTTGATCATAGAACAAATGCTTGTACAAAAAATATTTGTATGAAATTATTTATAACGTTTATTGTTTCTTTATTTTTTTTATCAATTGCAACAGCCCAGGTAAAGCAATTGGATTCTGTTACAGTGAAATCCGGCAATACTAAAATATCCGACTTTACAAGATTGAAAGATGTAGAAGGAACTTCCATTTATGCCGGGAAGAAAACAGAGGTCATTGTTATGAAAGATGTGGTTGGCAATAAAGCTACCAATAACAGTCGCCAGATATATTCCAAAGTAGCAGGGTTGAACATTTTTGAAAATGATGGTGGCGCCGGTATCCAACTGGCAATTGGTGGCAGAGGGCTCGATCCTAATCGTGTAGCTAATTTTAATGTTCGTCAAAATGGTTATGATATTAGCGCCGATGCATTGGGATACCCTGAAAGCTATTATACGCCACCGGCTGAAATGACAGATAGAATTGAGATTGTTCGTGGTGCTGCATCCCTGCAATATGGAACACAGTTTGGGGGCATGATAAATTTTAGATTAAACAAGGGTTCAGATACACAAAAAGTAGAAGTCATTTCTCGTTTAACAGGTGGTTCATGGAATTTTTTAAATTCTTCTACCAGCATAGGCGGAACCGCTAGTAAGCTTAATTACTATGCTTTCTTTCAGCATAAATCAGGTGATGGCTGGCGGCCTAATGCCGATTTTAATTCAAACATTGCTTATGCAAGTGCAGTATATAAGGCTATAGAGAAGCTTTCTATAACGCTGCAGTATACTTTTATGCAATACCTGGAGCATCAACCCGGAGGACTCACGGATGATGACTTCAACAAAGATCCACGCCAGTCTGTACGCAATCGTAATTGGTTTAAAGTAAATTGGAATTTAGCAGCAGCATTGATCGATTATAAAATCTCTGATCATCTTCATTTTGATACAAGATTTTTTGGATTGATAGCAGAGCGTGATGCGTTAGGTATCCTTACTGATATCAGCAGAACAGATGATGGAACTGCCGATAGAAATTTGTATATAGATAATTATAAGAACTGGGGCAATGAAACAAGATCTTTATATACCTACAAAATAAATAAAATGGAAGCCACAGCGTTAATAGGTTTCCGTTATTATCATGGACATACCGACCGTCAGCAGGGTTATGGAAATAACAAAGCAAGTGGAAATGCGGATGATTTTACATTTAATCCTGTTGCACCAAAGGACACACTTTATTATTCCGATTATCAATTCCCCAATGAAAATATTGCCGTTTTTGCAGAGAATATCTTTCGCATTACACCAAAGCTAAGCATCATACCGGGTGTTCGATTTGAAAATATCATTACAAGAGCAAACGGCGCTTACAATGCCCCCATCTTTAGGTTAAATGGTGATATCATTGCTACCAACCATACCATAGATCATAAGCTAAATAACAGAAGCTTTGTAATAGGCGGAATTGGCGCAACCTATGCGGTAAGCCCTTCTTTGCAGGCTTATTTTAATTTTTCGCAAAATTATAAGGCTATTAATTTTAATGATCTGCGTACATTAAACCCAGGGCTTATTGTAGATAGTTCATTAAAAGATGAAAGTGGTTATTCTGCAGACCTGGGGATTAGAAAAAGCAATGGCATCATTAATTATGATGTTAATATTTTTATTTTAAACTATAATAATAAGATAGGAACAATTCCAATAACAGATTCTTCTGCTACGCTTACTTATAATTATAGAACGAACATATCACAATCATATCACTATGGCATAGAATCATACATTGAAACAGATATATGGAAATTGATAAAAGGTGATAAAGCAAAAATGAGTATTTCGATTTTCTCCAATCTGTCTTTGATCAATGCAAAATATAAAAGCCAGGAAGCAGCGTTCAATAATAAGCGGGTAGAGTTTGTACCGCAAGTATTATTTAAAACCGGTGTTGCATACAGAAGAAATAAACTTGCTATTTCATACCAGTTCTCTTATACCGGCGACCAGTTTACAGATGCTACCAATGCGTTAAAAACAACCAATGCAATTGATGGATTGGTTCCGGCTTATTACATAATGGATATTTCTGCTGATTATAAAATAAACAAAACATTTTCTGTTTATGCCAGCATCAATAACATAACTAATAATATGTACTTTACTCGGCGTGCAGATAGTTATCCTGGCCCTGGCATTATACCTGCCGATGGAAGAAGCTTCTATACAACATTGCAAGTAAAACTATAATTGCATTATCGTCTGAAAGCCGCGTAGTTATTATACTACAGAGGAGTTCCCTTTAACAAGCTTTTAAGATTAATCTAATAATTATGTAATTGGATTGCATAATTATAATAGCAAACTGGCATAGCGTTTGACTATTGCAGTACACCCAATGCTTTCTCTTAGAACTCTGAAACCAAACCACCTGCTAACATACATTTATTGTTAACCTTTAATTGAAGAAAATCAATTATGAAAAACAAACTCCGTTTGGCAGGGATTGCCATGTTATTGATGTGCTTGTTCTCGACAAAAATTTTCGCACAAGTACAAACTCCACGTTACAACACCTCCATGACATCACAATCAAATGGGTATTATGAGTATCTGCCGCAAGGATATAATACCGGCAGTGATAAATACCCTTTATTGATCTTTGTGCATGGCATTGGAGAACTGGGAGATGGAAGCTCTTCGCAATTATCAAAAGTATTAGCGAACGGTACTCCTAAACAGATCAGCCAGGGAATATTCCCTACTTCATTTACAGTCGGTGGACAATCATTTAAGTTCATTGTTCTATCGCCTCAGTTTATTAACTGGCCTGCGCCGGGTGATATTGAAAATATCATCAATTACGCTATTCAACATTATCGTGTCGATCAAAGTCGTATCTATTTGACCGGCTTAAGCATGGGCGGTGGTGTTGTTTGGGAATATGCAGGAAACAATGCCGGTTATGCAAATCGTGTTGCCGCAATGGTTCCAATATCGGGTGCATCTTATCCTGATGTTGGAAGGGCAAATATTATTGCAGCAGCAAATATTGCCGTATGGGCCACACACAATAATAATGATCCAACGGTTGCATCATCCAATACTACAGGATATGTGAATAACATTAATAATGCTCCCATCAAACCAAATCCATTGGCTAAGATGACCATCTTTAATGCAAGTGTTCATGATGCATGGACACAAACATATGATTTCAATTTTCGTGAAAATGGATTGAATGTATATGAATGGATGTTACAGTTCAAACGTTCAACAAGTGGAGGCACTACAACAACGAACCAGGCTCCAACGGTTAATGCCGGAGGCGATATTGCCATTACCTCTCCTGTCAATAATGCCGTGGTAACAGGTACTGCATCCGATGATGGTTCGATTGCAAAATATGCATGGACACAGGTTTCTGGTCCTGCAACAGCTACTATTCTTACACCCGCCACTGCAGCCACTACTATCAGCAATCTTACTACAGCGGGTACATATACATTTCGTTTAACGGTTACAGATAATGCCGGTTTAACAAAATCAGATGATGTAAATATTACAGTAAATGCTGCCGCAGCTAATAAGGCACCGGTTGCCAGCGCAGGAGCAGATCAAACAATTACATTGCCCACTAACAGTGTAACATTAAAAGGCAGTGCTACTGATGCAGACGGAACAATTAAAACATATGCTTGGACAAAAGTTTCAGGCCCTTCTTCGGGAACAATTGCTTCACCATCTGCAGCAACAACAGCGATCAATAGTTTGGCAGCAGGCACATACACTTTCCGCTTAACTGCAACTGATAACAGCAATGCTACAGGTTATGATGATGTGGTTGTGACGGTAAATGCTGCCGCTACAACTAATAAAGCGCCGGTTGCCAATGCAGGAGCAGATCAAACGATTACATTGCCTGCTAATAGTGTAACATTAAAAGGTAGCGCTACCGATGCGGACGGAACTATTAAAACATATGCATGGACAAAAGTTTCGGGTCCATCATCAGGAACGATTGCTTCGCCATCTGCAGCAACAACGGTGATCAACAGTTTGATTGCAGGTGTATATACTTTCCGTTTAACAACAACAGACAATAGTAATGCAACAGGATATGATGATATAATTGTTACAGTAAATGCTGCAACTACTACAACTACCGCTGCAACGGGCAAAAAGATCCGTGTGAACATGTACGATGCAAATACGCCGTATAACAATTCACAATGGAATAACTGGAACATTACTACTGTATTGTTGAATTTGGTTAGTAATACATTTAAATACGATGATGGAACTGCAAGTACCGTAAAAGCAACGTTAAGCTCACAAGCAAGAACGGGAGATAACGGTGCCGGTTATGCATCCACTGCGACAGTTTGCCCCCCGGAAGTTTTACGATTCACTTCTTTACATTGTATAGATAGAACTGTTGTGATACAGGGGTTAAAAGCGAATGCTAAATATACTTTTGAATTATATGCCAGTCGTGCATTTGATGGACAAGGAACTATTTTCAAAATCGGGAATGCATCCACTACCATCAATACAGATTATAATGCCACAACAGAAGCAAAATTTACGGACGTAGTAGCTGATTCAAAAGGAACTGTTACTATCTCTATTAAGTCAACTGTTCTGTGGAATTATATATCAGGCTTTACTATTACAGAACAATAAAATTCATAAACTAAAATTTCTAACCAAAATAAAATTATTGATATGAAATTCTCTAAAGTGTTGACATCCGCCTTGATCGTAGCTGTTGTTGCTGTTACATCCTGCAAAAAAGATGATACGAATAGCACTACCGCTGCAAGTACGGATTCTACTGTTACGTTACAAGGTCGTCCTGCTATTGAAATAACTACTATTGAAGCAGGAAGTAATAAGGAAGTTGTATACAAAAAAGCAACTGTTACAGATACTGCCGCTATTGTATTAAAACAAGGCAAGGCATATAATGTATCGGTAAAGCTATTTGATAAAAGAAATACGCCGATTAATGTTGCAGCTGCCAATGAACGTTTTTATTACACTCCATCCGGCAATTCCAGTATTGCTGTTATTGATTTGAATACCGATAGTTCTAATGTTCCTGTTGGCACTACGTGTAAATGGATCACAGAAGTTGCAGGCTCCGGAAATATTAATATTGAATTGAAGGCTGATGATGCAACGTCATACGTTGCGAGTTATAGCTTCAATACAAGAATACAATAGTTTGTTGATTTGGATTGATTATTTTTTCTGAAAAACAAGTCCGGTTCTTTATAGAATCGGACTTTTGTTTTTTGTAGAGATTTTTTTTGCGAATTATTTTTCAATTATGAAATGACCTAATTCATAAACACAAAAAAACCGGGCACTCGCCCGGTTCGGTCTTACATAGGAAAATATGTTTAGTTAACTACGAGTTTTAAAATCTTGGTTTCTGCCGATCCGGTTAAAACAATATTATAAACACCCGGAGCTTTACCGGCAACATTATATTGTAATTGTTGATCACCGGCTGTTACTGATTTACTTCCCAGATCCTCTACTAATCTTCCAAAGGAATCAAATATTTTAATGCTCACCTTATTGCTTGAGATCATATTGTAATGAATGGTCACATTGTCTTTCGCAGGGTTAGGGAATACTGCAGCATTGCTTTCATCGATCGTTGGTCTTGAAGCAAGGCAATTACCAGGCGTAGGAGAATCTCCGGTAATTTCCAGCCAATCTATATCTGCAAAAGCGCTTGATACCGTTGTTTCCAGGCGGATAACATTTATTCCTGCGCTAAAACTAACGGTAGCAGTTACAGTAGAAAACGTAGTGCTGCCATTTGTTTTAGGAAAAGATATTGCTGAATTTATAGTAGCGCCATTCACTAAAAATTTAGCAGTAGTTGCATTACCCGAACCACTGTTGGTATAACGCCACACCAATGTATATGTTCCGTTCGATGGAACATTTACTCTCCATGTAATTCCCTTGCCACTTGAGTTGGTAAGATTGATCACTTTACTATCGTTGGCTCCACTATTGCTACTGATGATTCCATCATAGCTGCATAAACCGGTGGATGGCGTTGCGCTTTGTTCAATACGAATAGTAGAGCTGCCACCGCTTTGAACAACCTGGAAGTTAGCAGTTATATTTTTATTACCATTGGCCGTTATAGTAGTTGCAGCAGCGGTACCACTTGCATCGCCGCTCCAGTTTACAAATGAATAACCGCTTGCCGGGATAGCCGTAGCCGTTACTACCGTTCCTGAATCATATGTAGCGGCACTTGGGCTTAATGAAACTGTGCCACCGCCTGCAGGTAATACGCTTGTAGTAATGGTATATTTAGGTATTGCTCTAAAATTAGCTGTAACAGTTTTGTTAGCAGTCATTATTACATTTACAGATGTTGAGGTGCCACTGGCATCACCACTCCAACCTGTAAACATATAACCACTGGCGGGAGTTACCGTTAGTGCAACGGATGTTCCGCTATTGTAGCTTGCTGCATTAGGATTTTTAGATATAGTTCCGCCAACTGCAGGATTACTGCTGGTAGTTAATGTATAGGCTGTTACCTGCACTACCTGGAAGTTGGCCGTTATATTTTTATTACTGTTCACTGTTACAGAAACAGAAGTTACCGTACCACTTGCATCACCATTCCAGTTTGTAAATGAATAACCGGATGCAGGAGTAGCTTTAACTGTAATAACAGTACCTGAATCATAGGTAGTTGCACTTGGTGTAACAGCAACAGTTCCACCACCGCTTGGCGCAACTGTGGTAGTAACATTATATTTAGGTATCGCCCTGAAATTGGCTGTTACAGCTTTATTACTATTCATTGTAACAGTTGTTGATGTTGACGTGCCACTTGCACCTCCACTCCACCCAATAAATTGATAACCTGAGTTAACCGTAGCCGTTAGTGTTACCATTGTGGCAGAATCAAAACTGCTGCCGGTTGGGCTGTTAGCAACTGAGCCGGCTCCGGAAGGAGTGACAGTGGTTGTTAATGTAAACTTGCTTGGTGGCGGCGTAGTTGTTCCGCAAGCACACGCAGTAGGAGACGACATGGTGGCACCTGCACCGCAAGCAGCCGTTACCAATGATTTTACGTTGGCCGAAGGTGCAATGCTTAACGTATACGGTGGTGTAAATGCGGTTCCGCTACCTGCCGTATTTCCGCTGGTATTTACAAATGTGTTATTGCGGGATGTTACTGCAGTGAAATTATTTTCATATAGATCGATGGGTAATTTTACATTATCAAAATAATTGCTCTCTACTAATAGGTCTGCTTCCAAACCTGCACGTACGCAATGATTGTTGCCGGTGCATCCAAAATAATTATTTACTACATGTACCTGCCCAAAGCGAACCCTTGGCATTCTTTCTTTACAACCTTGTGCCCACCAGTTGTACATAAAAGTTATTTTAAGTTTTCCGCGATCAGAGGTTTTTGAATCGCTGCTGCCAATCAGATCACAGAACTGGTGATTCTTTGAAGCGGAGGTGTAATAAAATTTACACCAGGTTACAGAAACATAATTGGCTTCATTGGTGATATCCATATTTCCATCCTGTCCATCATATAGTTCACAATGGTCTATCCATATATTGCTGGCTCCTTCAATTGTAATACAATCTACGCCGTCCACATCCACGGCACCGGGGCCTTGCACTATCATGTTGCGAATGATAATGTTATTTGCCTTGACATCAAAGCCGCCAAACAATTTTGCTCCGGGTAAACCGATAATTGTTTTATTAGCAGCGACAGAAACACGGGTGCTTACACCGGCGCCCATAGTACCAGACACGTAAATAACTTTTGCACCGGAAGCTTTAGCTTGCATTTGCAGATCAGCAAGAGTACTAACGGTTACGGGCGTAGCAGAACCACCACCGGTTGTTCCTCCGTTTTGAGTAGCCCATCCGACAGCTTTACATTGGTCCTGAGAGAATGTTGACGAGAAAGACAACATCAGGATAAGCAGTATCCACGATGCTTTAGGCATGTTTTTCATACAATCGTTTTTGGTTATGAATAGGTGTTGAAGAGTGCTTAAAAGGTAGCAGCACAATCGTTTTGTAAAGAAAAGATAGCGAGTATTACAATTACTAGTGAATTAAGAAATTGATTTTTTTACGCAAACGTTATCGGGACGGTTGTTTGAATGAGTAAAGAGATATGAAAAATGAATTGAAGCACACATTTATTTTTTCATTTCATCTTCCATCGTTTTTATACTCTTAATAAGGTTTGGTTTATCTGCGGTCCATTTCTTTGTTTCATCCAGCCATAGATAAAAATTCTTTTTATCTTTTTTTATAAAAAAAGTATGTAATAAATTATAGCAATTTTCACCATTGTAACTTTTATCTGTGCAGGTGGCTATAGCATGTTTACAACTTTCAGCTGCTTTGTCCACATCACCGGACTCTAATTGAGCATAGACTAATTCTTTATTAGTATAAGCATCTGTTGGATCTTGTTTCAATGCCAATTGTAATGCAGCAATTGCTTTGTCGAATAGTTCCAGGCAATTATAAGAAAAAGCCAGCTCTACCTGTAGCCCTTTGTAGTTAGAATTAATAGTGTTCGCTTTTTCGAGGTATGTCAATGCTTTTGCACATTGGTTCCAGCCATTGTACATAAAGCCCCAACGATAAAGCCTTTCAACAGAATTGGTGTCCGTTTTATAATATTTTAACCAGTCAGGAGTTGCTTGTATTTGAAGTTCCTGAAACCTGTTTTGAGGAATGAATGCTACTTTAACATTGTTCGGTTGCAACCTGTATTTAAGGCTTACAGTATCCATCTTTTTTGGAATAAAATGCCCATCTAGAGCTACTTTGAATCTTCCTTCATAATTAAAAGTGAGACCAGCCTGCTCATCAATATAAATAAAACCGTAAGAATAGGAGCTATCTTCATTCATTGAAAAGGCAACCCATTTGTCTTCGCTTTCTACAAAATATTTATCAAAAGTAAGTCCTGTTTGAGCTTTGGAAACTGCGGTAATCAAAGTCAATACAACAAAAATATATTTCATGAAGGTTGATTTTGTTGATGAACGAATTCAAATATATACGAAGTTTTAAACTTGCAATAATAAGCTTACTACAAAAACAATATATACTTAAGAAGCCACCACTAAATAATAATTCTTCTTTCCTTTTTGTAGTAATAAGTATTTTTCGTTCAGAAGGTGTGTGTTATTTATGATCGTTGTTATATCGCTTTCTTTTACTTTATTAATACTTACTGCGCCACCTTGTATATTCTTTCTTGCATCGCCTTTACTTGTAAAAATATTGGCATTCGCAAAAAGCGATACAATGTCTACTCCGTTATTCAATTCATCTTTTGAAAAGGTAACGGTGGGCACGCCTTCCATCACCTGCAGTAATTGATCTTCGGTTAATTGTTTTAATATTTCAGCAGTATCGTTATTAAATAATATTTCAGATGCTTTTACGGCAAATTCATAATCATCCCTGCTATGTACAAAACAAGTGATCTCTTCTGCCAATCTTTTTTGTAATAAACGTTGATGTTCGTTGCCTTTGTGTTGTGCCAATAAGATTTCTATTTCTTCTTTTGATAAGAAAGTAAATATTTTGATGTAACGCTCAGCATCTGCATCCGCAGCATTTAACCAAAATTGGTAGAACTGGTAAGGCGATGTTTTCTTTGCATCCAGCCACACATTTCCTTTTTCGGTTTTACCAAACTTGCCGCCATCAGCTTTTGTCATTAATGGGCAGGTAAATGCAAATGCTTCGCCGGCACTTTTTCTGCGAATTAATTCTGTTCCGGTAACGATATTTCCCCATTGATCGCTACCGCCCATTTGCAGTTTGCAATTTTTATTTTGATGTAACCAGTAAAAATCATAACCCTGTACCAGTTGATACGTAAATTCCGTAAAGCTCATTCCATTGTCGCCTTCCAGTCTTTTTTTTACACTGTCTTTGCTCATCATATAGTTTACGGTGATGTGCTTACCTATATCCCGGATAAAATGTAAAAAGCTGATCTCTTTAAACCAATCGTAATTATTTACAATCTCTGCCGCATTAGGAAGTGTACTATCAAAATTTAAAAAATGTTCTAACTGTTTTTTTACGCAGGCAAGATTATGATTGAGCACTTCTTCACTTAATAAATTTCGTTCTTCGCTTTTACCGCTCGGGTCGCCTACCATGCCTGTAGCTCCACCTACCAACGCAATAGGCTTATGACCATTTTGTTGAAGGTGTATCAATAATATAATAGGAACAAGGCTTCCAATGTGCAGGCTGTCGGCAGTAGGATCAAAGCCGATATAGCCGTTTGTCATTTCTTTATTCAGTTGTTCTTCTGTGCCGGGCATGATGTCCTGTATCATCCCTCTCCATTTCAATTCTTCAATTAAAGAGTTCATTATCAAATTATTTGTCTTAAATCAAGCCGTTTTATCAGCCTGTTATTTTTGCAAAAATGCTTATAAAAACTGATAAAATATGTCTATATTTGTCTGCCTCTTAATTATTCCCTTTCTTATTGTTAAAAACTATTTTTAATAATTCATAAAATATTCTTTGTGAATTATCGTTGCAATTAACTACTACATCACTTCTCATGAAGAAATTATCATTAGCGCTTATCCTTATCACTATAAGTATAGCTTCGTATTGCCAAACCTATAACAATGAGTGGATCGATTACAGCAAAACCTACTACAAATTTAAGGTAGGTGCAACCGGACTGTATCGTATTCCACAGTCTGCATTGGCAGCCGCAGGGTTGGGAAGCGTTGCTGCAGAAAATTTTCAACTCTGGCGAAATGGTGTGGAACAGCCTATTTATACTTCTGCGTTAACTGGTGCTTTGGGCAATGGTGATTATATAGAATTTTACGGATTGATCAACGACGGTAAAACGGATACTAAATTATATAAATACGATTCACTGCAAATGAACAATCAGTGGAGTTTGTATACTGATACTTCTGCCTATTTTTTAACTGTAAATACTTCTTCCTTAAATAAAAGAACCATTAACGTTTTAAACAGTATATCTGGAAATACTTTACCTGCAGAACCCTTTTGTATTTATAAGTTCAAGAAATATTATAAAGATAACCTGAGTCCTGGCTTTGGGTATGACCTTGGAGAAATTGTACATGCTTCTGCTTATGAAACAGCCGAAGGGTGGTGTAGCAGAGAATTTTCAGGAGGGTCTATTATATTGGAATCGAATACTAAATTAAAAATATACACAGCAGGGCCTCCTGCAAGTGCAGATGCTGTTATAGCAGGCACCACTTTCGATGGACATAGTGTTTCATGGGGAGCAAATACTACCAGCTTTGGCACCTATTCTTTAGATGATTTTAATATACTGCGGGTGCATACCGATAATATTGCGCTTACTGCATTCAATGGCGATCTTGCCAATGTGTTTTTTCAAAACAACGGATCTGCCACAGATAGGATGGTAGTAGCTAATTATGTGCTTACTTATCCGAGGAAGTTTGATTTTGACGGGCAGTCGCAGTTTTCTTTTCAATTGCCGGCTAATAATGCAGGCAGCTACCTTGCCATTGGTAATTTTAATTATGGCAGCGCTAATCCTGTACTATACGATCTTACCAACGGACTTCGTTTAACCGGCATTGTTAGCTCAGATACCGTTCGTTTTGTTTTACCACCTTCTGCTACAACAAGAGATTTTGTTTTATTAAGTACAGATCCTTCAGCTTCTTATAGTGTCAATAGTTTTCAAACACGCCATTTTATTGATTACAGCACTACCCCCAACCAGGGTGATTACATGATCATTAGTGATTCATCTTTGTTTAACGATGGTTCGGGAAATAATAATGTTGCCAATTATCGGGACTACAGAAGTTCGGCAGACGGAGGAAGTTATAATACCAAAGTATATGATATACAGCAATTGATAGATCAGTTTGCATTTGGAGTAAAACATCATCCTTCTTCTATAAGAAATTTTTCGGCCTATGCGAATGACAAATTCAGTATAAAGCCTAAGTTTTTACTTTTAATTGGTAAAGGTTTGGATTATGTTGAATATAGAACAAATGAATCAAATCCTAAAATTTTACCACAAGCATTAATACCAACTTTTGGAGCACCGGCTTCTGATAACTTACTAACGGCAACGCGTACAGGGGAAACTACAACTATTCCTATTGGACGCCTTTCTGCCATAAAAGGAAGTGAGATCGGCGAATATCTTGATAAGGTAAAGGAGTTTGAACAGGTGCAGAAAGCCACTGTATCTCCTGATCAAAATGCGTGGATGAAAAATATTGCACAGCTCACCGGCGGATTGAGTGATCCAAGTTTATCAGCTTTGATCGGTGGTTACATGCAGGGATATCGGAACATTGCCATGGACACTTTGTTTGGAGCAAATGTGTATGATTTTAATGAGAACATCAGCACTACTACAGCTACCGGTACCAATACCACCATGCAGGATGTTTTTTCAAAAGGAATGACATTGCTGACCTATTTCGGACACTCATCTCCCAACTCAATTGAATTTAATTTAGATGATCCTCAGAATTATAATAATACAGGAAAGTATCCTGCCATTATAATTAATGGTTGTTTGGCAGGTAATCTTTTTACGTTTGATACATTACGGGCGTTTACAGGTGGTAGCCTTTCAGAGAAGTTTACGTTTGCTGATAAAAAAGGAAGTATCGCCTTTATATCAAGTTCACATTTTGGATTGCCAACGGAACTTAATTTTGTTAATAGTGAATTTTACCGCAACTTCTGTAAAGCCATGTATGGCCAACCTTTGGGGGCTATTTTACAGGCTACAATGACCAACGTATATAATACTTATTATAACGATTACATTGCGTTGACGCATATCGAAGAAATTAATTTACATGGTGATCCTGCTATTCGTCTCAACCCGTTACCTAAACCTGACTATACGTTACAGGATTCCTCTATCAGCTTTGCGCCAACACCCGTTAGCATTGCAGATAGTTTGATAACTGTTACCGTTCAGATCAGCAATTATGGCAAAGCAACATCCGATTCCATTCCGGTAGTGGTGAAGCATACGTTTGCCTCCGATTCTGTAGAAACTGTTTTTGATGGAAAAATAAAAGCAGTTCCTAATAAGGGTACTATGACATTTACATTTCCTATTAATCCATTAACTGATACTGGTTTAAATAAAATAACGGTTATTATCGACCCCAATAATATTATATCGGAATTATCCGAAAACAATAACACAGCCAGTAATACATTTACTATTATAGCAGATGAGATACGCCCTATCTGGCCATATAAATATGCAATAGTAGGCGATCCGAATGTTAAGATATATGGTTCAACAGCCAACCCAACGGCGGCGAAAAAACAATACGTTTTACAAATAGATACAACGCTTCTATTTAATTCTCCATCTATGGTAACAAGAAACGTTACTGATTCAGGTGGCGCTATACAATTTACACCGGGTGTTAGTTTTGTTGATAGTACGGTGTATTACTGGAGAGTAGCAGTTGGTCCGGTAACAGCCAATACAAGGTGGTTAAGCAGTTCGTTCACTTATATTGGAGCAAGTGCAGAAGGCTATAGCCAGGGACATTATTTTCAATACAAAGACAATACGTTTAGTACACTTGGTATCGATAGTATAACCCGTAAGTTTAGCTTTACTGATAAAGCGAAGAATTTATCTATAAGAACGGGTCTGTATGGATATTACGATTGGGATCAAGTAAATGTAAACCTTGATGATGACCGTGTAGAGTACTGGGCATGTAATTTTAATGAGCTGCAGATATTAGTATACGATCCATATACACTTTTACCATGGCAAAATTATAATACCAATGGTTCAGGCCGCTTTGGAAGCAAACCGGTTTGTGTTTTGGCTCCTGCAACCACCCGAAATTTTTTCGAATTTCCTTACGATGATCCTGCTTACCGGAAAAATGCGATACAGTTTTTTGACAGTATTCCTGACGGCTATTATGTTTCTATCACCAATTTTAGCTACGAAGGCAATACTACATTTATTGATGCATGGAAAGCTGATACAGCTACTTTAGGAAGCGGAAAATCATTATGGAATAAATTTCACCAGTTGGGATTAAATGATATTGACTCATTTACAAATAATCTTCCTTTCTTGTTCTTTTTCAGAAAAGGAGACGCTTCCTATCATTCTTATCAACAGGTCGGTCCTTTAGTGAGTTCATATATCAATCAATCCTTTATTTTGCCCGGTAAGCAGGTGCAAGGAACGATGCAATCGCCGTGGCTGGGACCTGTTAAAGCATGGAAGCGATTTAAATGGAATAGTCTTTTATCATCTGACACCCCCCAATCCTTATACAAACGATTTGATATAATTGGAAAAAATGTAAGTGGAACGGAGATAGTTCTCAAAAGCATCTATAATGCAAAGGATACAGATATCTCTTATATAAGTGCAGCTGCTTATCCTAATTTAAAATTGCAGATGTATAATGAAGATGATGTACATGCGCAACCAATGCAATTAAAATACTGGATGCTGACAGCAGACAAGGTTCCGGAAGGTGCGGTTTCTCCTAATCTTTATTTTAGTACACAGGATTCATTGACCATTAATGATACGCTTCGCTTAAGAGTAGCATTTAAAAACGTCAGCAATGTTGCTTTCGACAGTCTTTCTTTACGATTGGTTGTTACAGACAAAACATTGACAACGCATGTTTATACTAATCTTAATAACGGGGCACGTGTTAAACCACTGCAACCCGGCGATACAGCTATTATTTATTATGCCATTCCTTTGTTACAGTATTCGGGACAAAATCAATGGATGCTGGAAGTAAATCCTGCCAATGCACAGCCTGAGCAAATTCATTTTAATAATATTCTGTACCGATCATTCTATGTTTCTAATCCTATTTGCCCCGGCGGAGACGTGTCTTTTACTGTAGGTGCCAGCATTTTAGGAAGCAGTTACCAATGGCAGGTAAACAATGGCAGCGGCTATACTAATCTTAATAACGACGCTGTTTATTCCGGAGTTAACAGCAGCACCTTACTGTTGCATGCGCCTCCAAGTAACATGTATGGTTATCGTTACCGTTGTGCAACTATTAAAAATGGCAATATTAGCTACAGTAAAGATTCATACCTGCAATTTGTTACCTATTGGACAGGTGCTGTAGATACAGCCTGGGAAACAACCGGAAACTGGAGTTGCGGGATTTTGCCGGATGCCAATACCGATGTAGTGATCAAAACAGGCTTAACCAATTATCCGGTAGTAAAAAGTAATTCTGTTTGCAGAAGCATCAGTGCTTCTCCGGGATCTACAATTACAATAAATGTTGGATTTAACCTTGATGTAAAAGGTAATCCTAAATAATAAATTAAGGGCTGCAGCAATGCAGCCTTTTTTACTTGTAAAGAATCTTTTTTAACATAAATCACCACAATGAAAGGACCATTAGTGCGTTTATTAAGGATATTCAGATATGTTGAAAATTGATTTTTACATCAAAGTGTTGTTTAAAAAGGTTTATTAATTACATTTGTTCCATTATTTCTTTCGCCTATGTAGAAGCGCAACTTTACTTATCATTAATGCGTTTTAAATATTGAATCGTCTTTGCCCTTCATAAGTGCAATCATAAACTAACTGGTATATCTATATGACTAAAAACCTGCTTGTTTTTTTATTAAGTGGTTTATTGCTTCCTGTATTGTCCCATGCACAGTTCAGAGAGTATTCCAATGAATTTTTGAACATTGGTGCCGGCGCAAGAGGCATGGCAATGGGAAATGCACAGGTAGCTTCGGTAAGTGATGGTACTGCCGGTTATTGGAATCCTGCAGGATTGGCTGCTGTAAAAGATCATCCTAACATTAACCTGATGTATTCCGACTACTTTTCAGGCATCGGTAATTATATCTATACTTCAGTTGCAATACCCATACAGGACAATAAAAGAACATTAGGAGTCTCTCTTTTACGATTTGCGGTAGATGATATTCCGAATACATTATTTTTAGTGCAGCCCGATGGAACTATAAACTATAATAATATCCAAACTTTTTCTTCGGCAGACTATGCCCTGTTATTGTCTTATGGTCAATACCTGAAACAAACTGAAAATGAGAAGATCAGCTTTGGATTTAATGCAAAGATCATTCGTCGGGTGGTAGGTTCGTTTGCAAATGCATGGGGTTTTGGGTTGGATGCAGCGTTTCAAATGCAAAAGGGAAGATGGCGTATTGGTGCAGTGGCAAGGGATATTACTACCACCTTCAACGCATGGACCTTTAGCTTTACTGACCAGGAAAAACAAGTACTCTATTTAACCAATAATGATATTCCTGTAAAATCAACCGAATTAACAGCACCTCGTTTAATACTTGGCGGCGGCTATGATTTCAGAATAAATAAAACATTGAGCCTACTGGCCGAAGCTAATGCCGATCTGACATTTGGTAGCAGAAGAAATACATTGATAAGTAGCAGTGCCGTAAGTGTAGATCCTCATATTGGGGTAGAATTGGGTATTAATAAAGTATTTTTTGTTCGTGCAGGTGTAACAAATTTTCAGCAGGCGCTGGCAGATGGCGATACATTGAACCAGAAAAAAGTGTGGATATATCAGCCAAGTTTAGGTGCCGGCATTAAGTTAGGGAATGTAACAATAGATTATGCGCTTTCTAATCTTGCCAATCAAACAAGTTCATTATATACGAATGTCTTTTCTCTTAAATTAGATTTGATTGATAATAAAAAACATTTGACCAATAACGAAAAAGAGTAATAGTCTTTAATAAATAATAAGATGAAAAAAATATTAATCCCGATACTGCTGCTGTGTGCTGTTATTGCAAAGGCGCAATTAAATAACAGTTGGATTGATTACAGTAAAACCTATTATAAGTTTTACCTGGGAAAATCCGGGCTGTGCCGCATTAATCAACCGGCATTGGCTGCTGCAGGATTAAGCAATGTGCCTGCAGAGCAGTTTCAATTATGGCGTAATGGAGAGCAGGTTCGTATTTATACATCTGCCGCCAATGGTGCATTAACCGGTAGTGATTATATAGAATTTTGGGGCAAGTCGAACGATGGTAAGCCTGACAAGACATTATATCTCGATCCCAATAATCAAATGACAGACAGCTTTAGTTTGCAAACCGATACAGTGGCTTATTATCTTACAGTGAATACTAATGGTAATAATCTCAGGTATTCAAATGTGATAAACGATGTTGCGAATAATACATTGCAACCCGATGCTTATTTCATGCAAACGTTAAATCACTCATACAAAGATCAGTTGAATCGTGGTTATGCAGTGTTGGCTGTAGAGTATTTGTGGTCTTCTTCGTATGATATGGGAGAAGGTTGGACAAGCAGCGATTTTGGTACCAATCCTTGTTGTCCGCTTACAAAACAATTTAATGGAATGAATGTGTATACCGGAGGACCTGCCAATAATGTGTCATTTTCAGTATCTGTATTCGGTAATGCTCCTAATAACAGAAAATTCAATGTAAAACTGTTTAATAATACCATTATAGATACTTCCGTTAGCTTGTTTGCTACATTGAAAATTCAAAAAGATAATCTCCCGTTATCGTATTTGCAAAGCCCTGATTATTTGCCTGCTTATATGAGCATACATAACAGCACTGATAGTTTGAATGATAGAATAGTAGTAGGCTCTTTATCGATCACCTATCCTTCAAAATTTAATTTTAATGATCAAACTAATTTTTATTTCCGTCTAGCACCTTCTGTTAATGGTAATTATTTAGTGATCGATAACTTCAATAATGGTGGTGTAGCGCCGGTGTTATATGATATGAACAGCGGTAGTCGTTATACAGGAGATATCTCTACCCCCGGGAAAGTAAAATTTGCCTTACCCGGTTCGTTGGATAATATTCGGAATTTTATGCTGGTAAGTGAAGCAGCCTCCAACCTAACGGCTATCAATAACCTAAAATCAAGAAAGTTCATAGATTTTAATATACCCGATAACCAGGGTGATTATATTATCATTTCTCATCCATCTTTATATGATGATGGAAATGGGGTCAATAATGTAGAGGCATACCGTCAATACCGCAGCTCATTGGCAGGCGGCAGCTTTAATGCTAAAATATATTCTATTGATGAGCTGGAAGATCAATTTGGATTAGGTATTCGCAAGCATCCAACTTCTATAAGAGATTTTATAAGATTTGCACAGTCATGGACCGTAAAACCAAAATATGTTTTATTTATGGGGCATGGCATAAGCTACATGGACTATGAACAAAATCAAAGCAGTCCTGCTGCAGGTAAATTAGATCTTGTGCCTAGCTTTGGATGGCCCGCATCTGATGTATTGTTAGCTTGCGATCCCATGCAGATCGTGCCTTTAGCACCTACCGGAAGGATACCTGCTATCAATGGTAAAGAGATAGGTACTTACCTTAACAAAGTACAGGAATACGAAATGAAACAGGCCTCGCCGGATGGCTCAATAAGTGATATGAGCTGGATGAAGAACTTCGTTCACATTGCAGGTGGAGCAGACTCAGCCGAGACTGCTTATTTTGCAAGTCTGTTAGATGGATATAAACGCATAGCAGAAGATACCTTGCTTGGGGCGAATGTACAGACCTTTAAAAAATCATCTACCGCTTACGTAGAACAAATAAGCGGATCTGCTATACAGCAATTAATAAATAACGGACTAGGTTTTATTGGCTATTTGGGGCACTCTTCTGCCAATACACTTGCCTTCAATTTAAGCGAGCCAACAGATTATACTAACCAGGGCAGGTATCCTTTCTTTAATGTGAGTGGTTGCAGCGCCGGTAATTATTTTGGTTTTGATTCAACCCGACTAAATGGAAATCTTTCTATTTCAGAAAAATGGACATTGGCAAACGAAAGAGGTTGCATTGGCTTTTTAGCAAGCACATCTTTAGGTATACCTACATACCTTAACACGTATAATACAGAACTGTATAGTTTGTTCAGTAACGACATGTATGGTAATACGATAGGTAACCAGATAAAAGAAGTGATACAAGCAACAGGAGGAACATCGCAATTATTAGGCGTGAACGGCGGAGTGTATATGCGTTTACATTTGGAGCAGATCAATTTAGATGGCGATCCTGCTATCAAACTAAGCAATTTTACTTTACCTGATTATGCGATCGATGAATCGTTAGTGAAAATCTCACCCTCTATTATTTCTGTAGCAGATAATAATTTCAATGTTAGTATCGCTATAAAAAATTTGGGCAGGGCTATTACTGATTCAATGAGAGTTACTGTAAAACGTCAATTGCCGGATGGTTCTTTTAAGATATTGTTTGATCAAAAAATAGCAGCTACAAAAAATACTGATTCATTAAACTTTACGGTGCAAATTAATCCGGCAACAGACAAAGGGGATAATAAATTAATGGTGGTATTGGATGCGGATTCACATATTACAGAATCTTCCGAAACAAATAATTCTGTATCAAAAGACTTTACCATTTTTGAAGATGAACTGAAACCTATCTATCCCTACAATTATTCTATCGTTAATCAATCTAATATAAATTATGTAGCAAGTACCGCTAATCCTTTAGGTGGACAACGGCAATATTTTATGGAATTAGATACCACTGCATTATTTAATTCTCCTTTTAAAAAATCTTACAACAATACAGGAGTGGGTGGTGTAATTACATTCGGTCAGCCTGCTATCAATTATACCGATAGCACTGTGTATTATTGGCGTACAGCTATTCAACCATTATCATCTTCTACACCGATAATCTGGAATCCATCTTCTTTTGTGTACTTGCCTAACAGCAGTACGGGCTTTAATCAATCGCATTACTATCAAGAGTTGAATAGCACTTATACGGATATTCGTCTTGATTCTGTTGATAGGTTACTAAAGTTTGTTACTACACCGGCAAGTCTTAAAATTAAAACAGGATTATTCCCTTATTATAATTGGGATCAGATAAATACCTATCTGGATTTTACTCAGTTGGAATTTTACGGTTGTAATTATAATTCTATACAGGTAGAGGTTTTTGATAGTGCAACCTTAATGCCATGGAATAATTATGACCTGGGAGGAATTGGGCGATTTGGTAGCAAGCCTGCCTGCGGACAATCACCGGTAAAACCTTATCGTAATTTCTTTGAGTTTCCTTACGCAGATCCTGCTTATCGCAAAAATTTAATAAACTTTTTTGATAGCATACCGGATGGAATGTATATTTCGCTTACTAACCTGGGAGTAGGTAATAATATTTATAATGAACCACCAAACGCTTCTTTTATTGATGATTGGAAAAAAGATACGCTTACATTAGGCGCCGGAAATTCTTTGTACAACAAGCTAAAGAATATTGGTTTTACACAGATCGATAGCTTTACGCATAATATTCCATTTATTTATTTCTTCCGCAAAAACAGGAGCTATGCACCACAGCAATTTGTAGGTCGTACTGAGAGCGATTCATTGGAAGCCATATTCCCATTATCAACAATTGTTGATTCAGGCTTTGTACAATCACCGGTATTTGGCCCGGCTAAAAAATGGACAAGCCTTCATTGGAGTGGAAGATCATTAGATAAAGCTGTTGGAGATACGGTTCAAATACAAGTATATGGAATTGACGCAAACAATAATAAAGTATTGCTTACGTCGTTTATGCCATCGGCTATCGATACTTTATCTCTAAGCTTTGTAAATGCCACCACATATCCTTTTGTACAATTAAACATGGTAAACAAGGATAATAATTTCCTTACGCCAAACCAGCTAAACTATTGGAGAATAAATGCAGATTATGTACCGGAAGGTGCAGTAGCGCCTAATATATTGTTTAACATGCAGGATACTGTAGTACAAGGCGCAAAAATTCCTTTTGCATTGGCATTTAAAAATATAAGCCCCGTTCAATTTGATAGTTTAAAGATAAGGTTCAGAATTACGGATGCCAGCAACAATACCACTGATATCGCAATACCTAAAGGCAAAGCATTATTGTCAGGCGATACGTTGGTGATCAGAGATACTATTGATACAAAATTGTATGCCGGCTTAAATACACTATACGTAATCGTTAACCCTGATAACGATCAGCCGGAACAATATTTATTTAACAACTCCATTTATAAGAACTTCTTTGTAATAGCTGATAAATACAATCCTTTACTGGATGTTACGTTTGATGGAGTGCATATACTTAATGAAGACATTGTTTCATCCAAGCCACATATCACCATTAAATTAAAGGATGAAAATAAATTCCTTTCTTTAAATGACACGTCGTTATTAAAAGTGCAGGTGTTATACCCTGATCCTTCTAATCCTACCATACCATCGGTACCACGTCCTCCATTTGTATTCGGAGATACGATGCAGTTCATTCCTGCAGATCTCAGCAAAGGAGAAAATACGGCTTCTATTAATTTAATGCCAAGCTTCCCGGTAGATGGGACATATGAATTGATCGTTTCGGGTAAAGATGTTCAGGGTAATACTGCCGGCAACCTGGAGTATAGGGTAAGCTTTACCGTTATTAATAAAACAATGATCTCTGAATTGTTCAATTACCCGAATCCATTTACTACCTCAACTGCTTTTGTGTTTACACTTACCGGCAGCCAATTGCCGCAGAATATGCGCATACAGATATTAACTATTACAGGTAAAGTGGTGAAAGAGATCATGCAAAGCGAGTTAGGACCTTTACATATCGGAAACAACATCACAGAGTATAAATGGGATGGCACTGATATGTATGGACAAAAGCTTGCCAATGGCGTTTATTTATACAGGGTGCTTACTAATTTAAATGGAAAATCAATTGATAAGTATACCGGTACCGACGCTAATAAAAACCAGGTAACAAATGGTTTGGGTGATGCAAGTAAATATTTTAACAGCGGTTACGGTAAAATGTACCTGATGCGATAATGATATAGTAACTATAAAAAAACTCCCGGCTTTTTAGTCGGGAGTTTTTTTATGCCTGAACTGATTATATTTCTTAAATAATAGAGATCATGAATGTTTAACTACGAGTGATTCATATTCTTGGTGCCTTTTAATGTATGTATTGATATAAGGGCAAAGTGGTAATACTTTTAAATTATTCGTTTTTGAATATTCCAAAACATGTTTTGCCAAAGAAGAGGCGATGCCTTTGCCTTCCAGTTCCGGCGGTACTTCTGTATGCAAAAAAGCAATGCCGCCATCAAATAACCCGTATTGAACTATTGAGGTTTTTCCGTCAATAGTAAGCTCAAAACGTTCAGCTTCTGTATTGTTGATAATGTCTTCCATAATTTAAAATATAATGAAAGTTACAACGCTACTTTAATCTTAACAAATGAATAAAGTCGGTTGTGAGCAATGCAAGTAACTTTGTTTTATTAATTAATGAAGATGCGTAAGTCTTGTTTGTTTCTTTTTGTAAAATGCCTGTTGCCATTTTTTGTTTCTGCACAGGCAGAAGAGTTTTATGGCTATTTTTCAAGCTGGACAGATCTGAAAATAGCCTATCATGCTGCAGGCAACGGAATTGCCGATGATACAAAAGCAATGCAACAGGCATTGGACGAATTAGGCAGCAATGGGCACTCGCCTGTATTGTATATTCCAAAAGGAGTTTATCGTATTACAGCTACTCTAACAATGCAATCTAAAAATAACATTGTTATAATTGGTGAAGACCCTTTAAACACTATTATTAAATGGGACGGTGAAGAAAAAATGAAAATGCTTTCTTTAAATGGGGTGGCTTATAGTGAATATGCAAGAATAACATGGGATGGAAACAACAAAGCATTAGCTGCAGTGGCACACGAGTGGGATAGAAAAGTGCAATATGCTAATTCTGGTACACAACATTGTGATGAGATATTTAAGAATGTAGCAGTTGGCTTAAAATCAGGGCCCAATATGGATGCGGAGTTTAGTATACGTCGTTGTCGTTTTTACAATTGTTCATCAGCCGGCATTTTTTTAGGTGGCCCCAATGCGTTGGATTGGTGGATATGGGACGCTTATTTTGAAAATTGTTATACAGGTGTTTCAAATAATGTGCCTGGGAATGGAGCCGGAAATTTTCATGTGTATAGAAGTGTTTTCAACCATTCAACACATGCTGACATCTCGTTAGGTAATTCTAATTATTTTTCTTTTAGAGATAACCTGTCTTATAATTCCAATGCTTTTTTTATTGCAAGTCAATTTAGTAATACATCTCCCATAACAATACAGCATAATACTATCTTTTCAACAGCCGGTAAAATAATGGTTGACATGTACACAAAAGGCAATGTGCTTTTTTTAGATAACACATTTATCACTCCGGATTCAAATAAAAATTTTGTGATCCATTATGAAGATGCTTATAAAAATACGTTGCCGGATCTGACAATGATCGGCAATTCATTTACCGCAAAACAAAAAATAATAAAGCAAACAACCCGGAGCTTTATTGATATTGATAATAAATATGGTGTACCTGTACCTAAACAGATCAAGCCGCTGCCTAAAGCTTTTGCTCCATTAATTAAATATAAGTTGTATGAAGTAAATAATACAATGAATGCAGATGCGATCCAGGCAATAATTAATAAAGCATCTAAAAATGCAACAGCATTGATTCATTTTAAATATGGCGTTTATAATATTTCAAAAACATTGACCATCTCTGAAAACTCTTCTGTACTATTTTGCGGAGATGGCTTTTCAACGATATTGAAGTGGATGGGAGATTCGGGGAAAGCTGTAATACAAGTTAATAATGCAAGACAGGCAATTATTAAAAACGTGAAAGTAAGCTGCAGCAAAAAAGCAGATGGTATTTTAGTATATGATAATAATAAAACCGGTAACACTATCTATGCAAATGAGTTGCTTACTTATGCCGCAATAAGATCAAACCTGCTTATCAATAATATTACAAATACTGATCTTAGGTTTGAAAATTTGCAACATAATTATTGTAATGCTGTTTCGGTGCAGATGAGTGGATCGGCATCACAATACTCCTCTTTATTAAAAATTTTTGGCGCTGCTTCTATTAATAATAAATATTCGTACCAGGTAAATGATAATAAAAAGATGCTGGTGTACGACCAATGGTTTGAAAATGGGGGAGGAACTAATTTTATTACATTAAAAGATAAAGGAGAATTTTATATGAACGGAGCAAAGATTGCCGCAGCTTCCAAAGAAAAATTGCCCGTAATAGCTATTGATAGTTTCTCCGGCAAAGCGGTAATTGCTGAAGCAATTTATAACACGCCTAATAAAACTACCAGCTTTAATAATCCTTCAGGAAAAGCAAAAATGTTATTATTGGGAACGCTTAGCTGGACAGATTCTACCAATAATTTTTACAAGTTGATATCTGATACTGTTGATTATGGTATCCTTAACTGCAGGTATAATGTTGGTCCTGGCTCTATTCCATTGCCGGACCAGGGAAATAAGAGTAACACGTTCATAAAAGAAATGTTGTCAACCATTCGGTCCACATTGGTCTCTGCAAAACCGGCTTATATAAAACTTGCTTCGCATTTTACCATTGATAGAGTGTTTATTGAAAACGGCATCAATAACCTGCACGTGGAAAAAACGCCATGAAATTATGCTAAGGCATTGTATAATATTTCTACGGTATGCAATGCATGTTTTTTCGTTCCGTCTTTTATTTGATGACGGCAACTAGTGCCCGGTGCAGCAATGATTACATCGTCTGCCGCATTACGTACAGTGGGTAATAAAACCAATTCGCCGATCTTCATCGAAATATCATAATGTTCTTTTTCAAACCCAAAAGAGCCTGCCATGCCGCAACAGCCTGAGGGTATTGTTTCAACAGTATAATTTTCAGGAAATGACAATGCTTTTACTGAAGGGCTAACTGCATCCCATGCTTTTTGCTGGCAATGCCCGTGTAATTTTATTGATCTTTTTTCTTTAGTGAATTGTTCCCTGGTAATGTTTCCTTTCTCCATTTCTTTCGCAATAAATTCATCAATAAAGAAAACATTTTTTGAAAGTTGTTTGGCAGCCTCAAAATTTTCATCCGTTGCCAGGTCAATGTATTCATCTCTGAAAGTAAGGATGGCAGAAGGTTCGATGCCAATCAATGGAGTTTGATCGGAAATAAGTTTATTTAGAAGTTCAATATTCTTATTAGCAATTCTTTTTCCTTCACGGATCAATCCTTTTGATAAATAAGTTCTTCCACTTTCTATATGATCAGGAATAATTACTTCATAACCTAATTTCTCTAATAATGAGATTGCTGTAATGCCGATCTCAGTGTCGTTATAATTAGTGAACTCATCGCAAAACAAATACACTTTTCCATTTTGGGATTTGGAATTTTTATTTTGGGATGTATGCTTATTGTACCACTTCAACAAGGTAGTCTTATAAAGAGTGGGCATAGAACGTTGTTGCGCAAAACCTGAAAATGATTTTACTAAATTGCTGATGCCTGGAGCTGTCGCAGCAAAGTTGTACAATGCCGGAGCAATACTTCCTAATTTGGATGATTTGCTAAAGTTGGCTATTAGCTTAGAGCGAAAAGGAACGCCATTGGCATCATAATAATGTTGCATGAATTCTGCCTTCAGCTTTGCCATATCAACGTTCGACGGGCATTCTGATTTACACGCTTTACAGCTCAAGCACAAATCCATCACTTCATAAATTTCTTTATGATCAAAGCGATTCAATTTATCGGAATTGGTTAAAAATTCACGTAGAATATTTGCTCTTGCTCTTGTTGTATCTTTTTCATTTCGGGTAGCCATGAACGAAGGACACATAGTTCCACCGCTTAAATGCGTTTTCCTGCAATCGCCGCTGCCATTGCATTGTTCCGCATGTTGCAATACATCCTGGTTATAAAAACGAAATACCGAATTGAAGGTTGGCGTTTGCTGTCCAGGTGTATAACGCAGCATGGTATTCATGGATGGCGTATCAACGATCTTATTCGGATTAAAAATATTATCGGGATCCCAGGTGTATTTTATTTGCCGGAATAGCTGATAATTTTTTTCACCTACCATCTGTTGAATAAACTCGCCGCGTAATCTTCCATCGCCATGTTCGCCACTTAAAGAACCATTGTATTTTTTTACCAGCGTTGCAATTTCTTCTGCAATCGTTCTGAAAAGCCGGTTGCCTTCTTTTGTTTTTAAATTGATGATGGGGCGTAAGTGCAATTCACCGCTGCCGGCATGAGCGTAGTGAACAGAGTATAAATTATGCTTCTTTAAAATTTCATTGAATTCTTGTATGTACGCAGGCAGATCGTTTACATCAATAGCTGTGTCTTCAATTACAGGAACAGCTTTTTCATCACCGGGCAAATTACTAAGCAAGCCCAGACCGGCTTTGCGGAGGTTCCATATTTTCTTTGTGTCATCACCAAACAATAACGGAAAATGATAACCTAAGTTTTGGCTACGCATTTCTTCTTCTACTTGTTTGGCAAGTAAAGTTATTGATTCTCTATCTCCACCTGCATATTCAACAACCAAAATAGCACCGGGATCGCCTTGAACAAAGAACCGGTTTTTACTTTGCTCTGCATTTGCTTTGGTGCATTCTAAAATATAATGATCGATCAATTCACTTGCTCTTGGATGATATTTTAATGCAATCAGATTTGCATGTAAGGCTTCGTCAACAGAATTAAAATGAATACAAAGCAAGCCGGTTGTTTTTGGTGGAAGAGGGTCTACATTTAATTTTATCTCTGTAATAAAAGCAAGCGTTCCTTCTGAACCTGCTATCAGCTTACAGAAATTAAAATCTTCCGTACCTGCTGTAAACGGCGCTGTATCCAACAATACATCCATCGCATAGCCGGTGTTCCTTCTTTCAATACTTTTTTTAGGAAACTCTTTTCTTATCTCAACCTGGTTGTCGTAATTGCTTAATATAGAACGAATGCTCTTATACACTTTTGCTTCTAACGTATCCCCTTCGCATTTTTCATGAAACTCATCAATGTTCAGCGCTTTAAACGTTGTTTCTGTTCCATCGCTCAATAAAGCTTTTACTTCCAATAAATGTTCTCTTGTGCTTCTATATATAACTGAATTTGATCCGCAGGAATTGTTGCCCACCATTCCGCCGATCATGGCACGATTGGCGGTAGAAGTTTCGGGTCCGAAAAACAAGCCATGAGGTTTTAAATATATATTCAATTCATCACGTACAACACCGGGTTGCACCCGTACCCAGTTCTCTTCTTTATTTAATTCAAGAATTTGTGTAAAGTTTTTTGATACATCTACAATAATACCGTTGCCTACCACTTGTCCTGCCAATGATGTACCCGCAGTACGGGGTATTAAGGATGTTTTGTTGGATCGTGCAAATGCAATCAGCTTTTTAATATCACCAATCGATTTTGGAATAGCAACAGCTAAAGGCATTTCACGGTATGCCGATGCATCGGTAGCGTACAATGTACGCATGGTTACGTCAAAATACAGATCACCCTCTAGTTGTTGTGCTAATTGCTGTAAGCCGATATTCATTTATTCTTTTCGTTTTCAATTAAGAAACGCAAATTTAACTTATTTGAACCTAATGATTTTCATGGAACAATACCTTTTAGCGGGTATTTGAACTGCCGATAATTCTTTTTATTTTGTCGCACTATATAATCATCTTAAAATCTTTTATATGAACCAGTTAGAACAACGACTTTTGAAATTAGAAAAAAGCGTAAAATTATATCGTTACTTTTTCGGGCTTTCAGTTATAGTGGCGGTGTCTATTGTATTAATGTCGCACAAAACGCAGCAAACAGTACCTGATCTGGTACAGGCAAAAGAATTCCAGGTAGTAGATAATTTTGGAAATGTAGTGGTCTCTATTAAAAAAGAAGATGGAGGTGGAAAACTTACTACTTTCTCCAGCAATGGAAAAAAATTAGTATCGCTCATAACAACCAATGGCGGCGGTGGCGGAATAAGTTCTTATGATGAAGATGAGAACCTGATCTTTAAGGTTACTAAAACTGAAGGTGGCGGCGGTTACCTGGCAGTACTTAACAAAAATTCGTACGAGATAGCAGAAATGGGCGCTACCACCGATCAGGCAGGGTATATTCGTACCAATAACAAATATGCAAAAACATTGGGTCTTATATCTAATACAGATGGTGGCGGCGGTTATTTTTCTTTGTCAAGCGGAGATCAGCAGGTCATTCGTTTATCAACCAATTCTGCCGGAGGAAGAGTAGGGGTTTATAATGGCAACAATCAACGGGTGGCGTATGTGGGAGCACAGGATGATAAAACGGGTAATATAACAGTATATAATAACAATGGAGATATATTGGCTACGTTGCCAAAATAATTTCTTTTATTAAATAAAAAATGGCTTCTCTAAAGAAGCCATTTTTTTGTATGAAAGTTTTTATTTGTTTTATAATTTTCCCATCACCACCATATTATCCATTGTGGGAGTTGGGTTACCGCCTGCTTTTTCAATAGTAATGGCAAATGCATCGGCTTTGCCAAAGCTCTTCATCTTTTGAATATGATATTTGTTGGCTGCAGCCTGTTTGCCTGTATAAATTATCACACCTGCATCTACGGGCTTGCCATCTACAATTCCCCATAATTGATATTGTTTACCATCAGGAGCTGCAGGTAAATTACAGGGATCGATATAAACATCGCCGGTATTTTTTATCCAGAATATTTTTGCAGCAGCATCGTATTGAGCTTGTGTACTGTGCAAAGCAACGGGCTGGCAAAATTTATTGTGAACAATGCTCATCTCTTTATCCATTTCATGATCTTCCTTCATAGCACCCGCCAATTCCTGCTGTGTTTGTTGTAATTTATTATCGGCAACATCGTATTTGCCATACAACATTATATTTAAGGCAACACTTCCTAACAATAAAATGATGGAAGCCGCGGCTACCCATTTCCAATAAGAAGGGATAGCTGCAGTTCTTGCTTTTGATGTGTTTAAAGAAATGATCTCTGCCGGTTTGCTCTGCTGAATCTGTCGGAATATTTTTTCTTTTGCAGAAGGGGATGGCTCTATTGCATTGGCTTTAGCTAAAGTTTCAATACTTAACTGAATTTCATTGAACTCAGCGGCTACTTCAGGAAATTGTTTTATCCATTGTGCTACCTGCAGGGATTCTTCCTGAGAAGTAAGTCCTGCAGCGTATAGCTCTAATAGCCCTGACGATATGATCTCTTGTGCGCTCACTCTGAGTATTGTAACATTTTTCTAAGTTCAAAAATAGCCGAACGTAATCTTGTTTTTATCGTTCCTAAAGGAATGCCGGTTTGTTTGGATATTTCATCCTGTGTATAGCCATTAAAATAAGCCAATTCTATCAATATGCGCTGTTCGGGTTTTAGGCTAGAGAGTTGGTTTCTAAGCCCTATGGTATCTAATTTATCAGCACCAAAACCATCAGACACATTATTTACGGAATTTTCATCTGCCGAGATTTTAGTTTGCTTTTTATAGCCTTTGCTTCGCAATGTATCAATAGTAAGATTTCTGGTAAGATTAAGCAGCCAGGTAAATAAGCGCCCTTTGCTGCTGTCGTAAGCTGAAAAATTATTCCACACTTTAACAAAAGCTTCCTGTAGGATATCTTCTGCCAGGGCTGTATCTTCCACCATCTTTTGAATGACGCCGTTTAATGCAGGAGCGTAATTATCGTACAGGTACGAAAATGCGCTTTGATCTCTTTGCTTCAGCAAAAAAACCAACTCCTCTTCTGTATATGTTTTTATTGGAGACAAACGGTTGATTCAAAATTCGCCTACCGAAAATAGAATTTTTTGCAGATATTAACGTTATTATTCACTAAAAGGTTTTTATGCTGCTACGGTCCATTCCTTTGTTGCCTACATTTAATATTAATAAAACGATCGATTTTTATGAATATAAATTAGGATTTACAGCCCATAATTACGGCACCTATTTAATGCTGCAGTATAAAAAAGCAGCAGAGCTTCATTTTTTTTATACGAAAGATAAAACGCTTAAAAGCAGCTGTTATTTGCAGGTAGACAATGTGGAAGATCTGTATGCCAGCTTTTCAATAAAAGAGATTTTGCACCCCGAAAGAATGTTACAGGACACGCCATGGGGAACCAGGGAGTTTTCTATTGTAGATAATAATGGAAATGTGATACGCTTTGGACAAAAAAAGTGATCAACTCAACAGTATTACCTCATACACAGGACTAAATAAATAAACTTTTCCGGTTTTTATTTCCACACATCGAATGCGTTTTCGTACCTGTTCTTCTCGTCTGAAAATTCTGTCTCCTTTTATTTTAAATAAAGTTCCTGGTGTTAATAGTTCAATTAACTGTACCCCTTCTTTTTTTTCATCGTACTTATGTAATACTCTTAATAACGATTCATCAGCACAACTGCTGGCTGCAGGGTTTTGCAAGGTCTTTAATAAAACCTTTTCAATATCTGCAGGAAATATTTTTTTAAGCAGGAATTGAGCTAGTATCTTGCTGTATTCATTCTTCCACTCAGCACCATGTGCCTGCACACGGTGACCAAAACGTTCATACGTAAACAAATGAGCTAACTCATGTAATAAAGTAATTAAGAAAGAATATTTATTAAGATTCCCGTTTACACTAATGCGATGATTTTTATCTAAATGTGAATGCCGGTAATCACCTAATACAGTTGCCCGTTCACGGGTAATGGTGAGGTGTACTTTATAATGTTGCAGATAGTGAACAACAGCATCAAAGCTTTCTTCCGGCAAATAGGTTTTTAATTGTTGTAAAGGTGCTTCCTGTTTAGACATTCTATTTCTTATTCAGCTTCACTATGGCAGAAACTTCTGCTATAAGATAGACGAGATATACAAACAAAAAAATAAATACAGTTGTTCGGTTAAAAAGCGGGTGGGTTTTTACATATACTAATATAGTAATCGCAACTGTCAGCATTTTTATCATCATGCCTAGCATTACGCTTCTTACAAAAACATTAGGATTGCTGCTCTGTAACGCTTTTCGCTGCATCAAAAAAATACCGACTGTCATTAAAAACAGCAATGCATTTCCTTTAAACAAAAGAGTGGAATCAATCGTCCAGAATAAGGTAGCTCTGACTCCTAAAAAAATAATGCTGAATACGAAAAAAATTAAAGTGAAGATGCTGATAAACCGGCGGAAGCTGTTCATTCGAGTTATTTCTTTTTAGAAGTGTCTTTAATGATTTTTACAATTAAAGATATGATCGCCAGCAAAGGTAATAACCAAACCAATAAAGGTCTTTTAACATGAAAACGCTCATCCAAACGAATACCTGCCCATACGGTAATTGCCATCAGCACTATTAATTGCGTGGCTAATCCTGCATATCGCAATAAAATTCTGTTATTGTCTTTATTGGTTGATGGCATTGCTGATCTCTGCTTTCATATCAACAATATTAGCACCCATGTGACATTGACCGTTGAATGTAGCGGTTGGTTCTATTTGTAATTGGCTCGCATAAATATCACCGTTAACGTTGGCTTTATCACGCAATTGCAATAGTTCGCTTACTTGAATTTTACCGGCAACTCTCCCTGAAATATCCGCCTGCTGGCATTGAATATCTCCATTTACAATACCTTCCTTGCCAATTAAAATTTTTGCTTTCGAGATCACATTACCTGAAACAGCGCCATCGATCCTGATGTCATTATTACTTTCAATATCACCGGTAATAATGGTGCCGGCGCCAATAATGGTAGTACTGCCAAAGGTTGGGTTCTGAGGTTGGTTTTTTGAGTTAAACATATTTCTGGATTTTAAGATTTATAATTAGAGCTCGTTTTACACAATCTATTTAAGCCGATGGGCGATTGGTGGTCCAGCCGGTATTTAAAAGGTATTCAACTGTTTTATCCTGTTTGGCTCCGTTAACACTTGTTTCGATCCCTTTTCTTTCCACCAGTTTTTTAACGAGGTAAAAATACCCAAAAACTCCCACAAAAATGGCGGCAAAAATTGCAAAAAAACCAAAAATGCCGAATAAAATAAAGCCAAGAACAATGGTAAGTAATGAAGCGCCAAAGCTTATTAATAAAGCTTTTTCTTTAGCACTTTCATGTATATCTCTGCACAATGCACACCTTGGTATACCTATGGTTACAATATTAAATTTTACAGAGCGATAAACGAGCAAATTAGTTCTGTCGTTTTCTTTATAAATTTTTTGAAAATGATTGGTAGTTGATTCGCAGGAGTCATCTTTACCACAATACCTGCATTTTTTTTCAATGGGTTCAAATCTTTTTAGGCGTTCATTAAATGTAAAATGTTCTTCCATTGTGTAAAATGGTTTTGAAATTTACTAAGCCGATTCTATCAATCGTCAGACTTATCTTCTTTCGGCAAACTCAATTTGGTAGTGTCTAATTTTGGTATAGAGCCTTCCAATACTTTCTTAATATTATCTAAATAGCGTTGTTCGTTATGAAGTGCGTTTTCCATTGAATCGGTGCGTATTTTTAATTGCTTGTATTCTTTTACCTGTTTTATGTTGCCGTAGCCAACGCCGGGCAAATAATATTTTACAGGTGTAAATACTATCAACGCCACAGTAAAAATGGTAAGCAGCACAAAAACACTGCTTAAAACAATATAAACGCTTAACCGGCTTAACCGGAACTTGACCACTTCTTCATACGTATCTTCGTTCATTACTACTAAACGGTAACGATTTCGAAGGCGTTTTAGCGTGCTATCGGCATCAATTTTTGCCATAATAAATTTATCGGTGTTAAAATTAATAAACTCGGGGCACTATATATCCATTAATTGGCAAAAATAACCGATATTGAGCCGTATTTTTTCTAACCGTTTACGATACATGCAAAAGCGTATCTCCATTATATTCTTTTTATCCTGTTTATTTATTTTGTTTGCCGGCAGCATTTGTGCGCAACCTATCTGGAGCATTCGCCTGCGGGATAGTGTAGAAAAAAAACCTACACAGTTTGAAGACAGGAAATTAGGTTCCGAAACTTCTACAGAAAAAAAATTCACCACTTTTAGAAAATTCAAGCAAAACTTAATTACGCATTACAACTATTATTATAACGCTAATAATAAAGTAAATGCCGTTGTTGAAAAAGCGATAATGGCGAATAAAGATGATTATACCAAGCTGCTTACTTTTTATCCTTACTCATTAGATAACACTGCTGCGCAAAAAACAGACCTGGATTCGGTGATCATTAAAAGCACCGCCGGTATTCTATTACACGATCTAAGAAATGACTGGATCGATAATATGTATTTCCTAATTGGCAAAGCGTATTTTTTCCGAAAAGATTTTGATTCAGCTGCAGCAACTTTTCAATTCATTAATTATAATTTATTTCCGCGAGAAAAAGGAGAGGATGACGAACGGGTAGTGGGTACCAATGCTGCTGCTGCCAATAGCACCATCAGTATTGCCAACAAAGAAAAAAGGAATATTCTTGAAAAATTAACTTCATTGCCGCCAAGTAGAAACGATGCATTGATCTGGATGGTAAGAACCCAGGTAGAGCAGAAAGAATTTGGAGATGCCGCAGGATTGATCAATACATTACATGCCGATCCAAACCTTCCTTTACGTTTGCATGATGACCTTGAAGAAGTTACTGCTTACTGGTTTTTTCAACAACAGATCTACGACAGTGCAGCCGCCCACTTAGAAAAGGCATTGACCAATGCACCTGACTTAGAATATAAAGCAAGATGGGAGTTTTTACTGGCACAGTTATATGAAATGACGCACCAGTTTGGAAAAGCTTCTGAATATTATGAAAAGGCCTCCAAGCAAACGGCAAGTCCATTAATGGATATTCATGCACAGTTGAACAATGCGAAAATGATGCGTAGCACCGATTCTGCCGAGTTGGATAAAAGCATTAAGAACCTGGTAAGCATGGCTAAAAAAGACAGGTTCGAAAGTTATCGTGATATTTTATATTATTCCGCAGGGCAATTAGCCATGCAAAAACCTGATACGAACGAAGCGATCGGTTATTATAAAGAAAGTGTAAAATATAACGAAGCAAATGTAAGTTATAAGAACAAAGCTTTTTTACAGCTGGCAGAAATAGCGTTCAATCAAAAAGATTACAGGACGGCATTTTCCAATTACGATAGCTTAAAATCGGATGATACATCATTAACAGATAAACTTCCGGAAATACAAAAGAGAAGAACCGTTTTAGCTAAGATCGTTGAAAAGCTTACCATAATTGAGCGGGAGGATAGCTTGCAGAGAATTGCCGCAATGCCGCAGCCAGATAGAGAGGCGTATGTAAAAAAACTTTCCAGGAAATTAATGAAAGCGCAGGGAGATAAAATTTCGGATGATGGCAATGATGCCGGCTTGGTTGATATTAATCCTTTTGCTTCACAAACGCAAACACCTTTATTTACGGAGAATACAAAAGGTGAATGGTATTTTTATAACTCATCATTACGCACAAAAGGAAATGCCGATTTTAAAACCAAATGGGGCAAACGGGCCAATTCCGATAACTGGCGTAGAAAATCTGCGCTGGATGCTGCATTAACAGCACCTTCTTTAGCAGACATGTCTCCGGGCAATATGAATCCGGACGATACAACAACAATAGCGCCGCCTGCAACTAATAATGATCAAACTGCAACAAAAGAACCTGCTACCGCTGCAGATCAACCCAACGATTTTACGTTTGTTGGCATCATGTCTGAACTTCCCTTAACTTCTGAAAAACTCGCAAAAAGTAATTCATTGGTTGCCGTTAATTTGTTTTCATTGGGAAAAATTTATCAAAATGACCTCGAAGATTACCAGCAGGCTGTAAATACATACGAAGAATCATTATCTCGTTTTCCTGACAGCTTATACAATGGAGAACTGTATTTGAATCTATACTATTGTTATACCAGGCTGGGCAATACCGCAAAAGCCGATTATTATAAAAATTTACTGAACTCAAAATTTGCCGATAGCCATTCGGCACAGTTATTAAACAATCCTATCGCATTTAAAGCAGATAAAAAAGATCCTGTCGTGACTAAAAAGTATGAAGATATTTATACTTTAATGATCGAGGGTGATTTTGATAAAGCCATCGAAAAAAAGAAAAAAGCAGATAGCTTATACGGCAATAATTACTGGAGTCCTCAATTGTTATACATAGAATCTATGTATTATGTAAAAGTGTGTAACGATGACAGCAGCGCTAAAGTTGAATTGAACAACTTAGTAAAGTTATATCCTCAATCACCGATGAAACCTAAAGCAGAAAATTTATTGAATGCTTTAAATAAGCGGAAAGAGATAGAAGCTTACCTGAAAAACCTGCAGGTTACCCGTGCAAAAGATGATGACGTGGTAATAATCGAAGATGAACCTGCAAAAATAACAGCACCTATTAAAGCAGCACCGGTAACAGTGGATAGCAGTAAATTAAAAACACAACCCGTGGTTGATACTGCTAAAAAAATATTACCTGTTACAGCACCTGTAACAATTAAGCAGGATTCTGTAAAGAAGATCGTACCGCCTCCGGTTGTAAAAACAGATTCTGTAAAGAAGATATTACCGCCGGCAGTTAAAGTTGTAAATGGCTATTCATTCGATTCAACACAAACCACCAATGTGATAATGCAGTTGGATAAGGTTGATCCTACATTTGTAAATGAAGCAGTCAATGCGTTGAATCGTTACAATGCGGAAAAGTATAGCGGGCAAAGTTATATTATACGCAAAGCGCCTTTCGATGGCGGACAAACACTGTTGGTAGTAACTATGTTTACCAATACTGATGCAGCAATGGACTATATCAATCGTCTTAAAAAGGCAGCGCAAATCGAAATTTCTTGGTTGCCGGCAAATAAATATTCGTTCTATATTATTAGTGAAGACAATCTTCAGTTATTAAAAACCAATAAAGACATACCAGGGTATAAGAACGCATTGAAATCAATATATCCCGGTAAGTTTTAAGATCCCTGATCATATAATCTTAGATCGTGCCTCGTAAATTGTAAACAACATGAAACGTTCAGTAAAAATATTGTGGAGAGTTTTTGGCGGTTGCTTATTGCTATTTGTGTTGATCCTGTTATGTGCCAACTTTGGTGTTTTTGGCAAAATGCCTTCTCTGCAAAAATTAGAAAATCCGGAAGCAGACCTGGCGAGTGAAGTGTATAGTGTTGATGGAAAATTAATGGGAAAATATTATGCAGAAAACCGCAGTGAAGTTAAATACAATGAGATTTCTCCCAATGTTATTCATGCTTTAGTTGCAACAGAAGATGTTCGCTTTGAAGAGCATTCTGGTATTGATGCCAAGGCTATAGCCCGTGCAGTTTTTACATTAGGTTTACAAGGAGGAGGAAGCACCATCACACAACAATTGGCAAAGATGATGCTCAAGCAGGGGCATGGTAATATAGTAACACGCAGCATTCAAAAATTAAAAGAATGGATCGTTGCAGTAAAGCTGGAACGCAATTTCACCAAAGAAGAGATCATCACACTATACCTTAATCGTGCAGCATGGGGAAGTAATTATGGCATCCGCAATGCATCCAGAACTTATTTTCAAAAAGAACCTAAAGATCTTAACATTACGGAGTCTGCTGTTTTAGTGGGTATGCTTAAAGGATTTATTTATGATCCTGTTCGTCATCCGGAAAAAGCATTCGCAAGAAAGAATACGGTAATTGATCAAATGAAAGTAGCCAGCTACTTAACCGAAGCAGAGGCAGATAAACTAAAAAAAGACACGATCGATATCAGCAAGTATAGAAAGCTGGATGAGGACATGGGCATTGCTCCTTACTTCAGAATGGTATTGGGAGATAAATTAAGAGATTGGTGTAAGACGCATAAAAATCCAAAAGCAGGAGAGAACTATGATTTATACAGAGATGGA